>NZ_JBFAHM010000004.1:0-600061 GCF_040654195.1 Hamadaea sp. NPDC050747 | reverse complement strand
CAGCTGGTCGGGGACGGGTCGACGACCTACACCTACACCGCTCGGGGCACGTTGAAGTCGACGGTCACCGGGTCGTCGACGCAGAACCTGGCCAGCGACGCCTACGGGCAGCAGGTCTCGATCGGCGCCGAGGCGTACACCTACGACAGTCTGGGCCGGGTGCTGACCGCCGGATCCACCATCCTGTCGTACTCCGGGTTGGCCAATGATGTGGCTGGGGACGGTACGGCGACCTACAGCCGTGATCCCGACGGCGACGTCGTGGGCGTCAAACCCACGAGTGGGACCGGGGTGTTCGCGTGGGCTGATCTGCACACGGATCTGGTCGGGCAGTTCACCTCGACCGGGGCGACGTTGTCCGGGTCGGCGACGTATGACCCGTTCGGCACGGTGACGGCGAACGTGGGCAAGGTCGGCAACCTGGGCTACCAGTCGGAGTGGACCGACAGCGTCGCCAACCGGGTGAACATGCACGCGCGCTGGTACAACCCGGCGACCGGGCAGTTCGACAACCGGGACACCGCCGACAACGACCCGATCCCGGATTCCATCGACGCCAACCATTACCAGTACGGCGACGGCAACCCGCTGCAGACGACGGACTCGACCGGCCACTGGGGCTGGAACCCGATCAAGGCGGTCAAGAAGGCCGTCTCCACGGTGGTGCACACCGTCACGAGCTACGCCACGTCTGCCTACAACTACGCGTCGTACTACGCCACGTCCTCGTGGCACGCGGTGACGAGCGTCGCCCGGACCGTCGTGCATACGGTCAAGAAGGTTGCGCACACCGTACGCAAAGCGGTCCACCGGGTTACGCGGGCGGTCAAACACACCGTCAGCCGGGCGGTCCACTACGTCAAGAAGAAGTACAAGAAGGCAGTTCACGCGGTCAAGCGGACCGTCCACAGAGTCAAACACTCGGTGGCCAAGGCGATCAACCACGTCAAGCACAAGGTCAAGACGACCTACCACCGGATCAAGCAGGCCGGCCAGCGGGTCGTGCACAAGGTCACGAAGACCGTCAAACAGGTGGCCAACAAGGTCAAGGACGCCTATCACGCCACCGCCACCTGGGTGAAGGAGCACAAGGACACCCTGATCCAGATCGGCGCGATCGTGGCCGGGGTGGCGGCCGGGCTGGCCTGCATGGCCGTCACCGCCGGAGCCGGTGCGGTGGCGTGCGCCGTGGGCGCGGCCGCGTTGATCAACCTCGGCAAGGACGCGGCCCAGGGCAACATCCACGGCTTCAAGGACGCGCTCGGCTCACTGGGCCAAGGCGCGGTGCAAGGCGGCATCGGCGTCGTCACCGGTGGCGTCGGCGGCCTGGTCGCGGGCAAGGTCGCCGGGGCCATGGGCGGCTTCGCGGCCAAGGTCGGCGGCCGGATGGTCGCCGGGTTCGCCGGCGGCGCGGTCAGCGACACCGCCTCACAGCTGGCCACCACCGGCCGGGTCAATTGGAGCGGCGTCGCGATCTCCGGCGGCATCGGAGCGGTCACGGGCACCCGGGGCAGTCGCAACGGTCCGAGTTGTCACAGCTTCCAGCCCGGTACGCGGGTCGTGATGGCCGACGGGTCGACGAAGGCGATCAAGGACGTCAAGGTCGGCGACGAGGTGCTCGCCACCGACCCGGCGTCCGGCAAGACCACGGCGAAGCCGGTGACGGTGCTGCACAAGAACGCGGACACGGATCTGGCCGACGTGACCGTCCGGGACACGAAGACCGGCAAGTCGTCCACTGTGCATACGACGCAGCACCACCCGTTCTGGAGCGTCGCCGCGAAGGACTGGGTCGACGCGTCGGCCCTGAAGCCGGGCGACCGCCTCCGGGACGTCGCCGGGCGTACCACTCAGATCGTCGTCGCGGTCAAGACCTGGACGGGCCTGGCCGATATGCGCGACCTGACGGTCGCCGAGGTACACACCTATTACGTCATCGCCGGGGCCGCCCCGGTCCTCGTGCACAACTGCGGCGGCGACGATTTCACCGACCTTTACCACGGGACGAGTGCCCAGGCCGCGGCCAGCATCCGGGCGAACGGTGTCGACACCGGATACTCGTCGCGTCCGATGGACTTCGGAAGCGGCTTCTACACCACCCGAGACCCGGCGCAGGCCGCGGAATGGGCGTCGAAGCGTCACGGGGACGCTGGGGCCGTCCTTCATTTCCGAGTGCCGAACGCCCGGCTCGAGGAGCTCAATGCTCGGACGTTCGCCGAAGGCAGTCCTGATCTGACGGCCTTTGTCCGGTATTATCGGAGTGGCGGCACCGGAACGCCTTATGACCTGGTGGAGGGCCCGATGCTGCGCAACCCTGGTCCCTTCCTGCGGGGTGCGGCGCCCCAGTGGTTCGGCAACCAGGTCGTCTTCTTCGGCGGCACCGGCCCGATGCTCGACCGGTCGTTGCAGTGAGGGGAGACCGATGACCACCTTTCACATGCCGGTCTCGCCCGACGTTCGCGAACTCCTGGACGCGATCGCCGATGAAATGGTGGGCCAGTTCGGGATCACCCGGGCCGAGGCCGTCGCGCGGATCAACCAGCAGTGGCACCGTCACGATCTGTCCGGGGAGAACGAGATCATCCTCCACGAGGACGAGCACTACTGGGCGCTGGCGATCTACTTCGGCGAGGTCCCGGACTGGAGCCCCACCGCGGACCGATCGAAGTGGACTCCGAAAAGCGTCCCCCCGCGCGATTCCGGTCACTGGCCGGTGGCCGACTGACCCGGTCCGGCCGCCGGCAATGGAAGATCCGCGACGGGCGGTGCTGCCCGCACCGCATATGCGCCGCCCGTCGCGGAGGCTTGGTCAGTCCTCCTGCTTGGCCCACCAGCGGCGGCCGGACTCCGGGAGGGTGTCGATCGGGTCGTAGTAGGCGTAGCGCTTGGTGAGCGCGTCGGCCTCGGTCGCCTCGATCGAGGTGCGGTAGTTCTTGGTCCAGTACGAGATGCCGTGGTCGCGGTCGTACTCGGTGACCATGTGGACCCAGCGCTTGCCGACGAACGGCACGTCGCAGACGATGCGCGGGGTGGCGTAGCCGGGCAGGTAGCCCATGATGTCGTGCTGGAGCTGCTGGGCCTGCCAGACGGCGACGCGCCAGTGCTCGGCGTTGGGGATCATGTCGCACATGTAGAAGTAGTACGGCAGGATGTTGGCCTCGCCCTGGAGGGCGAAGCACAGGTCGAGCAGGTCGTGGCTGTGGGCGTTGACGCCGCGCATGAGCACGCCCTGGTTGCGGACGTCGCGTACGCCGACTTCCAGCATCGTCCTCGCCGCACGCGCCACGATGGGCGTGATCGAGTTCACGTGGTTGACGTGGGTGTGGATCGCGAGGTTGACGCCACGGCGGCGGGCGGTGCGGGCGACCCGCTCGACGCCTTCGACGACGTCGGCCTGCAGCCAGTGCTGGGGCAGGCCCATGAGCGCCTTGGTGGCCAGCCGGATGTCGCGGATCGTCTCGATCTCGAGCAGCCGCATGAGGTACGCCTCGAGCTGCTTCCACGGGACGTTGGCGACGTCGCCGCCGGAGACCACGACGTCGCGGACGCCGGGGTGGTTCTTCAGGTACGCGATGTGCGCGTCGTAGCGGTCGACCGGCTTCAGTTCCAGCTTGAGCTTGGCGACGGCCGGGGTGGAGTTGCCGACGAGGTCCATGCGGGTGCAGTGGCCGCAGTACTGGGGGCAGGTCGACAGCAGCTCGGCGAGCACCTTGGTGGGGTAGCGGTGCGTGAGTCCTTCGGCGACCCACATGTCGTGCTCGTGCAGCGAGTCCCGGGTGGCGTGCGGGTGCGACGTCCACTCGGGCAGCCGGTCGGAGGCGACCGGGAGCATGTAGCGGCGGACCGGGTCGGCGTAGAACGCCTCGGTGTACGCCGCACCGCCCGGAGCGCCGGCCGGGACCATGGTGTTGAGCATCTGCGGCGGCAGCAGCATCGACATGGTGGCGGTGTGCTGCATGTCGGCTTCGAGGTCGGCGTAGAAGCGCTCGTCGAGCAGGTCGCCCATGACGGCGCGCAGCTGCTTGACGTTCTTGACGCAGTTCACCCGCTGCCACTGGGCGTTCTCCCACTGGGTGGCGGTGATGTGGCGCCAGCCGGGGAAGCGGGTCCAGTCGGGTTCGACGAGTTCCACTCGGCGGTACTCGTAGGGCTGGGCGCCTCCCGCTCGATCCGGCGTCAGCGTCAGCCGGGAGGACGGTGAGGCGGCCTCAACGGCGGATTCTGCTTCGCTGGACATCTGGCTCCTCCTCGAGCGGTGGGGGTGACGGCGTCACACTACTGGATTATTTTTCGTGTAGGAACTATTCTGCCGGAGAATTTCCGCCAGCGCTCGCCAAGCACCGGCTGTTGTACGTATCAAGGGCATGCAAGGAGATCTGACGATGACGTCGCCCGTAGGTCTGCACCGGGTTCTCGAGCCGAACGGGGTGCTGCCGCAGGCGGCCCAGCGGCTGTCCACCGATCCGGCGATCGGCGCGGACGAGGTGCGGATCGCGGTCGAGAAGCTGAATCTCGACGCGGCGAGCTTCCGGCAGCTGTTGACCAAGCACGGTGGCGACGGCGACAAGGTGCGCGCGGAAGTTCTCGACATCATCGAAACCCGCGGAAAGATGCACAATCCGGTCACCGGCTCCGGGGGGATGCTGATCGGCACGGTCGAGGCGGTCGGGCCGGACTCGCCGCTGGGCCTGAAGCCGGGGGATCGGGTGGCTACGCTCGTCAGCCTAACCCTCACCCCACTGAACATCATCGATGGTCTCGACCGGTGGGACGGGCTGTCGGAACAGGTGCCCGCCGTCGGCTACGCGATCCTGTTCGGCCGGTCGATCGCCGCCAAGCTGCCCGGCGACCTCGATCCCGAGCTGGCCCTGGCGGTCTTCGACGTCTGCGGCGCTCCGGCGCTGACCGAGCGCGTCGTGCGGAAGTACGAGCAGCCGACCGTCGCCGTCATCGGGGGCGCGGGCAAGTCCGGTTCGCTGGCACTGGCCGCCGCGCGACGGGCCGGCGCTGTGCGTACCACTGGGATCGTGCCGGTGGAGGCCGAGCGGGAGCGGCTCGTGGCCGCGGGGCTCGCGGACGTCGTGGCCCTGGCCGACGCGCGCGATCCGGTGGCGCTGTCGGCGGCGGTGGAGGCGGCGCTCGGGCGCCGCGCGGACGTCACGGTGGTGTGCGTGGACGTGCCGGGCTGCGAGCACGGCGCGATCCTGTCCACCGCGGACGGCGGCACGGTGATCTTCTTCTCGATGGCCACGAGCTTCGCGGCGGCCGCGCTGGGCGCGGAGGGCCTGGCCGCGGACGTGACCATGCTGATCGGCAACGGGTACGCCCCGGGGCACGCGGAGCTGGCGCTGGACCTGCTGCGCGAGGTTCCTGGCGTGCGACGGCTCTTCGAGGCGCGGTTAGCGGCAGACTGATCTCATGTCGACCTCTCTGTACACGAACGCCGTCATCCGGACCCCCGCCCTGCCGGTGCACGCAGGTCTGTCCGCCCTGCTCGTGGAGGACGGAATCGTCACCTGGCTGGGTCCGGTGGACGAGGCCCCGGCCGCTGACACCGTCGTGGACGTCCGGGCGCTGGCGGGGGAGAACGCCCTGATCACGCCGGCGTTCGTGGACGCGCACGTGCACGCAACCGACACCGGCCTGGCCCTGTCCGGGCTGGACCTGTCGGCCGCCCGCAGCGCCCGGGACGTGCTGGACGCCGTCGCGGCGTTCGCGGCGACCCTGCCCGAGGGCGCGGTGCTGCTGGGTCACGGATTCGACGAGTCCGCCTGGCCGAGGGAGGCGCAGGTGCCGCCGACCGCGGCCGAGCTGGACCGGGCGGCCGGTGGGCGGGCGGTCTACCTGTCGCAGGCGTCGATCCACTCGGCGCTGGTCAGCACGGGGCTGCTGAAGCTGGCCGAGGCGGTGCCCGGCTACGACCCGTCCGGCTGGGTACGCCGCGACGCGCACCACGTGGTGCGGGAGGCCGCGTTCGCCGGGATCACGGCCGAGCAGCGACGGGCCGCGCAACGGCGGGCGCTGGAGCACGCCGCCTCGCTGGGAATCGCCGCGATCCACGAGTGCGGCGGTCCGGGCACGTCCTCAGAGGACGACTTCACCGACGTCTTGGCCCTCGGGCGGTTGCCTGAGTTGCCGGAGGTGTACGGGTACTGGGGCGAGCTGATGGGCGCCGCCAAGGCGGTCGACCTGGGTGCGGTCGGCGCAGGCGGCGACCTGTACGCCGACGGAGCTTTGGGGTCGCGTACGGCGCATCTGACCAGCGACTATCTCGATGGGGACGGCTGCGGGTTCGGCTACGTCACCGCCGAGCAGGTACGCGACCATCTGCTGGACTGCCACCGGCATTCCTCGCGTGATGAGCGCTCGCGTGAAGAGCCAGGAGTGCAGTCAGCCCGGTTCGTGCAGGGCGGGTTCCACGCGATCGGCGACGCCGCCATCGGCACGGTGCTGGACGGGTTCGCGATGGCGGCGGCCAAGCTCGGCGGCAACGGGGTGTCCGGTGCGGAGGTGCTACGGGAGTCCCGGCACCGCATCGAGCACGTGGAGATCGTGGACAAGGCGCTGATCGCCCGGTCCGTCGAGTACGGCATCGTGGCGAGCATGCAGCCGGCGTTCGACCGGCTGTGGGGCGGCGAGCACCAGATGTACGCCCAGCGGCTCGGGGTCGCCCGGTCGTTGGCGAGCAACCCGATGGGGCAGTTGCACGCCGTCGGCGTGACGCTGGCGTTCGGCTCGGACTCGCCGGTGACTCCGCTGGACCCGTGGGGCTCCGTACGCGCCGCCGCCAACCACTTCAACCCGACGCTGCGGATGAGCGTGAAGTCGGCGTTCGCCGCGCACACCCGGGGCGGCTGGCGGGCCGCCCACCGCGACGACGAGGGCGTGCTGGCCCCGGGCAAGCCGGCCACCTTCGCCGTGTGGCAGGCACCGGCCGGGCTGGTCGGCACCCTGCCCGCGCTGCTGCCCGCCCTGCCCGACGAGCCGCTGCCCGACCTGCCGGACTGCCGGTTGACCATCCTTCGTGGAGAGAAGATCTATGGGTAAGTTGCACCTCGACGACGACGTCGTGGCGAAGGCCCGGGAGCTGGCCCGCAGGGCCGGTGCGCCGGTGGTGGACCTGGCGCGCAGCCACACCACCGTCTCGGTGGAACGGGCCGTGCTCCGGCTGGCCGGGATCACCGGAGCCGACGCGGAGGGCATCCCCTGGGCCAACCGCCTGGTGGACGCCGTACGCGCCGACGCCGGGCTCGGCCACGGAGTCGCGCTGCCCGTCTTCGACGCGATGCTGTCCGAGGGTGAAACCGACATCACCGTGCTGGCGCAGAAGGCCGCGGCCGGATCAGTGCGGTTCCGCGTACCGGAGGGCAAGGCGCGCACGGCGGCTCGCAAGGCCGCCGACCGGGCGGTGAAGGCCGGGATCAAGACGATC
Organism: Hamadaea sp. NPDC050747; assembly: GCF_040654195.1. NCBI lineage: Bacteria > Bacillati > Actinomycetota > Actinomycetes > Micromonosporales > Micromonosporaceae > Hamadaea > Hamadaea sp. NPDC050747. The sequence continues at coordinate 592,629 of NZ_JBFAHM010000004.1, read as the reverse complement.
GACCGCAACCGCGCCGACCGCGATCGGATGATCAAGAAGCTGGGTGACCCGAAGCAGCGTCCCTGGATCTACCTCATCGTCGCCACGGGCGACATCTACGAGGACATTCCGCAGGCGCAGGCGGCCGCCCGCGCCGGGGCGGACGTGATCGCGGTGATCCGGTCGACCGGCCAGTCCCTGCTGGACTACGTGCCCGAGGGCGCGACCCGGGAGGGCTTCGCCGGCACGTACGCCACCCAGGAGAACTTCCGCCTGATGCGGGCGGCTCTGGACGAGTCGTCGAAGGAACTGGGCCGCTACGTACGCCTGACGAACTACGCGTCGGGCCTGTGCATGCCGGAGATCGCGACGCTGGCCGGCCTGCAGCGGCTGGACATGATGCTCAACGACTCGATGTACGGCATCCTGTTCCGCGACATCAACCCCATCCGCACCTTCGTCGACCAGCGGTTCTCCCGGCAGATCCACGCCCGCGCGGGGATCATCATCAACACCGGCGAGGACAACTACCTCACCACCGCCGACGCGGTCGACGAGGCGCACACGGTCACGGTGTCGCAGCTTCTCAACGAGTACTTCGCGCACGAGGCCGGGCTCGCCGACTGGCAGCTCGGGCTGGGGCACGCCTTCGAGATCAACCCGGACCTGCCCGAGTCCTTCCGCCTGGAACTCGCCCACGCGCTGCTGGCCCGGGAGCTGTTCCCGGACGCGCCGCTGAAGTGGATGCCGCCGACCAAGCACATGACCGGCGACGTGTTCCGCGGCAACCTGCTCGACGGCTTCTTCAACCTCGTCGGCACCATGACCGGCCAGGGCATCCTGCTCGTCGGCATGATGACCGAGGCGGTCGTCACGCCGTGGCTGTCCGACCGGGACATCGCCCTGCAGAACGTCCGCTATGTGCTCAACGCCTGCGGCGGCCTGCACGAGGACTTCGTCCCGGCCGAGGGCGGCTTCATCCAGCGCCGCGCCCACCAGGTCCTCGACGAGGCCGTGGAGCTGCTCGAAGTGATCGAGAAGAAGGGGCTGCTCACCGCGATCGGCGAGGGCACCTTCGGGATCATGAAGCGGCCCGCCGACCGGGGCAAGGGCCTCGACGGCGTCGCCCGGCACGAGGACGGCTACTACAACCCCGCGACCGAGCTGCTGGAGGCGGCCCAGTGAGCATCCGCAGGATGATCATCGGCAAGTACAGTTCCACTCAGGCGGTCGCCGGCCGCAGGACGGTGATCGCATGAGTTCCGTTATCCGGCCGTACGGCGACACCACCGGTGACGGCATGGTGCAGGTGTCGTTCACCCTCCCGATCGCGCACGACAAGAAGGCCGAAGGCGCGGCGCTGCAGCTCGCGGCGAAGATGGGCCTGGACCCGGCGATGCTGGTGCACGCCAAGCAGATGGGCGACGGGTTCACCTTCTTCGTCGTCTACGGGCGGGTCAACCATCTGGTCGAGCTGGACAAGGTGCAGGTCGTCGAGCGCGACTTCCCGCTGCTGAGCGCCAAGGAGGTCAACACGGCGGTCAAGCAGAAGATGCGGCGCAAGCTGTCGGTCGTCGGTGCGACCATCGGCACGGACGCGCACACCGTCGGCATCGACGCGATCCTCAACGTCAAGGGCATCGCGGGGGAGAAGGGCCTGGAGTACTACCGGGAGCTGAAGGTGGTCAACCTCGGCGCCCAGGTGACCGTGCCCGACCTGGTGGAGGCCGCGCGTAAGGAGAAAGCCGACGCCGTACTGGTCTCGCAGGTCGTCACCCAGCGCGACGCGCACCTGCACAACACCCGGGAGATGTCGGCGGCGTTCCGGGAGGCGATGCCGGCGGCGAAACGGCCGCTGCTCATCGTCGGCGGGCCGCGGTTCGACGAGCTGATGGCCGGCGACCTCGGCGTCGACCGGGTCTTCGGCCGAGGCACCACGCCCAGCGAGGTCGCCTCCTACCTCGTCCACCGTCTCATCACCCAGAAGGCGGCCACAGCCGCGCAGGAGAAGGCAGTCAAATGAGCGTCGGCTTCACCGTCACCCACCGCAAGTACGTCCCGTACAGCCACGCGCACTACGCGGGCAACCTCGTCGACGGCGCCTACGCGCTGGCCGCGTTCGGCGACGTGGCGACCGAGGTGTGCATCCAGCTCGACGGTGACGAGGGACTGTTCGCGTCCTACTCCGACGTGCAGTTCAAGGCCCCGATGCGGGCCGGTGACGTGCTGGAGGTCGCGGCGACGGTGACCCGCATGGGCAACCGCAGCCGCACGATCGACTTCGAGGCGCGGGTGGTCTGCCGGGGCCGCCCGGACCGGAGCGAGTCGGCCGCCGAGGTGCTGGACCCGCCGATCGTCGCGGTGACGGCGACCGGCACGGTGGTCGTCCCGGCCAAGTGATCTGCTGTCAGTGAAGATCGCCTGCGTGGACGTCGGGTCCACGTTCACCAAGGCCGCCGTGGTCGACACGGACACGGGCGCGCTGCTGGCGACCGCGTCGCATCCGACGACCGTTGAGTCAGACGTGCTGCACGGGCTGGACGCGGCGGTCGCGGCCACCGGGATCGCCTGCGACGAGGTCCGCGTGTGCTCGTCGGCCGGCGGTGGGCTGCGCCTGGCCGTCGTCGGCTACGAGGCCCTGGTCACCGCTCAGGCCGGGCACCGCGTCGGCCTCTCGGCGGGCGCGAAGGTCGTGCACGTCGCGGCGGGTCCGCTCGACACCGCCGGGCTCGCGGCGCTGCGCTCGGCGTACCCGGATGTGATCCTGCTGGTGGGCGGGACCGACGGCGGCGACGCGGAGGTCTTGACCCACAACGCCACCAGGCTCGCGCGGTCGCGGCTGTCCGCGGGCGGGCATCGCGTGCCGGTGGTCCTGGCGGGCAATCAAGATGTACGCACAGAGCTGCGGACGTTGCTGGCGGAGGCGGGGACGCCGGTCACCGCGACGGAGAACGTGCTCCCGAGGATCGGGGTTCTCGAGCCGGGGCCGGCCCGGGCGGCGATCCGCGAGGTGTTCCTGCAGCACGTGATCGGGGGCAAGCGGCTGTCGAAAGGCCCCCGGTTCGCGTCGCTGGTGCGGGCGGCGACCCCGGACGCCGTGCTGCGCGGCGTCGAGCTGCTCGGCGACGAACTGGGCCAGGATCTGCTGGTGGTGGACGTCGGCGGGGCGACTTGCGACGTGTACTCGGTGCTGACCCCGGACGCCGAACGCGCGCACGTACGCGCGGAGGCGGCTGGGACGCTGTGGCGCAGCCGGACGGTCGAGGGCGACCTCGGGATGCGCTGGAGCGCTCCGGGCGTCGTCTCGGCCGCAGTCTCCGAACGGTTGATCCCCGATGCTGAAGAGTTGTCCGCCGGCGCCTCGCTGCGGGCGTCGGAGCCTGGGCTGGTGGCGGGTCCGGACGATCCGCTCGACGGCCGCATCGCGGCCCTCGCGGCGACCGTCGCAGTGCGCCGCCACGCGCGCAGCGGCCCGGATCTGCGGGACGTACGCCTGGTGATCGGCTCCGGCGGGGTGCTGCGGCACAACTCGCCGTCGTTCGGCCGGGACATCCTGCGGTCGGCACTGGCCGACACAGCCGGCGGCTGGGCGTTGCCCCGTGATCCCACGGTGGTGATCGATTCGGCGTACGTGCTGGCGGCGGCCGGGCTGCTCGCCGACGACCATCCGGGCGCAGCCCTCGCGCTGCTCGGTTCGCTGCGCTGACCGACCCCTTCGGCGCTCGCTTTTCGGGGCTGGATCAGGGATCCGGGTCGAATCTTGGGCGGAATACGACCCAGATCCCTGATCCGGCGCGGATCGCTCGGCGCACTTGGCGCTGATCGGGGGACGTCGCGTTCGGCCTTGATCCGCTAGTGTCCTTCGCTGAGTGTGGGAGCGCTCCCGGGCACGGGTGGCGAGCGGCTCGGGTGGCGAGAGGGTGGACATGTGGCGGATGCTCCGGCGCGGATTACGCGCCCACGCCGGTCAGGCGGCGATCCTGGCCACGCTGGGATTCCTGCTCGCCGCAGTGGCCACGGCGGCGCCCGCGTACGCCCGCACGGCGGCCGGGCGGCTGCTGGTCGCGCACGTGGCGGCGGCCGGGCCGCTGGAGCGTACGCTCAGCCTGCGCGGCGAAGTCGTCTTCGACGCCGACGGTGACCGGGGCAAGGTCGACGCCGCCCGGTCGGCCGCCGAGCGGGCCGCGGCCGGCAGCGGCCTGGCCGTCTACACGACGTTGCAGGTCCCGGCCCGGATCACGACCGGAACCGGGCAACTCGCCGCTCCGGTGGTCAGCCGCGACGGCGCCTGCGACCACCTGACGATCACCGGAAACTGCCCGGCTCAGCCCGGTCAGGTGCTGCTCGGTGCGGCGGCAGCCGAGAAACTCGGCGTACGGGTGGGCGACGAACTGACCGCCGACGTGCCGACGACCTCGGCCGTGCTCGGCTACCGGCTGACCGTCGCCGGGATCTACCAGCCGGGCGGCGACGCGGCGTACTGGGCGGGCCGGTCGGATGTGACCGCCGACCCCCGGCGCACCGACACCCCGGTGCTGACCGGGGCGGACACCGTGCGCGCGATCGCCACCAGCGACGCTTCGCTGCTGCGTACGCCGCTCGCCGCCGACGCGATCAACGGCGTCAGCGTCACCGTCGTAATGGACGCGACGGTCACCGATCCGGCGGCGTTGCCCGCCGACCTCGGCCCCGCCCGCTCGACCCTGGACGCGTTGCGGCAGACGCCGCCCGACTCGTTCTTCGCCACCGGGCTGCTGCCGGAGCTGTTCGACCGGATCACCGCCGGACGGCGGGCGCTCGCGGCCGGCGTACTGGCCGCGGCGGGCGCGTTGCTGCTGGTGGGGGTGTTCGTCCTGCTGCTGGCGGCGGCCGCGGCGGCCGACCGGCGGGCACCGCAGACCGCTTTGGGCGTCCTGCGCGGGGCGCCGGTGCGGACGCGCTGGCTGTTCGCGGTCGGCCCATCGGCGATCGCCGTCCTGACCGGGGCAGTGCTGGGCACGGCCGCCGGACTGCTCAGCGGCGGGTCTCCGATGTCGGCGACGGATGGTGTGGCGGCCGGTGCCGTGCTGGTGGCGGTGCTGGCGCTGGTCGCGGCGACCGAGACGCGCGTGCTGCGTACGCCGGTGCTGGACGCCGTGCGGCGCGCGCGGCGGGCCGCGCGGCGGCTCCGCTTTGCGCCGCTGGAGGCACTGGCCGTCGTCGTGGCGCTGCTGCTGGCGTACCAGAATGTGACGGCCAGCCGGGACGCGGGCCTGGCGCCGCTGGCCCCGATGGTGAGCGTGCTCGCGGTGGCCCTGCTGGCCGGGCGGACCGTGGCCTGGGGGCTGGCCCACCTGGGCGTGGGCCGGCTGCGTCGTGGTGACCTGGGGCTCGGCCTGGCGGCGACGCAGCTGGCGCGGCGCCCGCACACGGCACGGGCGCTGGCGCTGGTAGCGGTCGCGGTGGCGACGCCGGCGCTGGCCGCCTCGGGACTGCAGACCACGTCGACGGCGCTGCGCGACCGCGCGCTGGCCGAGATGGGCGCGGCGCGGGTCATCACGGTGGTCGGCTCGGATCACACCGCGGTACGCGTGGCCGTGCACGCCGCCGACCCGGACGGCCGGTGGCTGCTGGCCGCGGCCCGGCAGCAACGCGCGGCGAGCAGTGTCGTCGCGGTCGAGAGCGACCGGCTGGCGCGCGTGGCGGAGACCTCGGGCGCGCTCGCCCGGCGGATCGCCGCGGACATTCGGCCGAAGGTGAACGAGCCGGTGCGGCTGACCGGCACCCGCCTGGTGCTCGACGTGACGGCGATGTCCGCCGACGCCGGAGGCGCGATCCGCGCGGCGCTGGTCACGACGGCCGGGCAGCGGTTCACCGTGGCGGTCACGGTCGCCCACCAGGCCGGCGCCGGCTCGTACGGCGTCGACGTGCCGCAGTGCGCCGACGGCTGCCGGCTGGCCTGGCTCGGCTTCACCTCGTCGCCGGAAAGCCTGCGGCTGACCGCGATCCGGCAGCAGTCCCCGGACAAGACGCTGGTCGACGCGGCCTGGATGGCCGCAGCCGGTCGCTGGCGACCCGGCTTCACCACCACCGCGGGCGATCTCACCGTGCTGCACGGCGACGCCTGGCTCAGCGCCGAATACCGGCCCAGCGATCCGATGCACGTCTCGACCGACCTGCGCGTGCTGGTGGCAGACGCCCCGGTGCCGCTGCCCGTGGTGGCCGCCGGACGTCCCCGGCTGGCTCAGACCGACGAAGTCCGCGAACTGCCCGTGCTCGACGGGGTCTCCCGGCCGGTACGCGTGGTGGACGGCGCGAACGTCCTGCCCGGTGCGGGCGCGGACGGTTTCCTGATCGACCACGAGTACGCCGACCGGCTCGCCGACGACGGCGGAGTCGTCCAGGCCGAGGTGTGGGCGCGGGCGGACACGCCGTCGGCCGTGCTCACCGATCTGCGCAAGCGGCTGCTCATCGCGGGTGAGGAGACGGTGGACGATCGCGTCGACCGGATGGCGCGTACGGGACCCGGGCAGGCGGCCCGCTTCCAGCTCGGCGCGGCGCTGCTCGGGGTGTTCCTCGGCGCGGCCGGGCTGGCCGTGATCACCACCGGCGAGTACGCCCAACGCCGAGCCGAACTGGTCGACCTGCGGCGCCAGGGCCTGACGGCCCGCACGGCGGTACGCACCATCGCCTGGTCGGCGTGGCTGCTGGTCGCGGTCGGGGTGCTGCTCGGAGCCGTGCTCGCCATCGCCGCCGCGGTCGGCTGGCGCGGTAGCGGCCTGGCGGTGTTCACCGACGACTGGACGGCCACCGGCATCCCGTCCGTGTCCGCGCCGGCCATCGGTGTCGGCGTGCTCGTGGCGACAATGCCGATCGCGGCAGCCGGCTGGCTCGGTGCGCGGCGGCTGACCCGCGTGGTGCTGGCCGACGGCGGCTCAGTGCCAGGTGGCGGCGGGGCGTCGGCCGGCGGGCCGAAGCCCACGAGTCCGGGCGCGGCCCAGAGCCTCGGCTCGGTGTCTGGCGGCCACGCCGTGTCCGGCGGTGCTGGGGTGTCGGGCGGTGACGCCGTGTCGGGCGGTGACGCCGTGCCCGGCGGTGACGTGGCGTCGGACGGCGGCTCGGCGTCGGACGGCGGCTCGGTGTCGGACGGCGGCTCGGTGTCGGACGGCGGCTGGGTGTCTGGCGGTGACGCCGTGCCCGGCGGTGACGTGGCGTCGGACGGCGGCTCGGTGTCCGACGGCGGCTGGGTGTCTGGCGGTGACGCGGTGTCCGGCGATGACGTGGGGTCCGGCGGTGCTGGGGTGTCGGCTGGTGGGGCCGGGAAGGAGGACCGATGATCCGGATCGTCCGGGTGATGCTGCGCCGTCGGCGTGGCACCGCGCTGCTGGTGCTGGCCCTGTCGGTGATCGCTTCGGCGGCGGCGGCCGCGGTGCCGTTGTACGCGGGGGCGGCGGCGCGGGCGGTGACCGCGGCGCAGGTCGCCGACGCCGCGCCGCAGGAGTTGTCGATCGCCCGCACGATCCTGCTGACGCCGGGCGGCTTCCCGGGCCGTCCGGCCCCGCCCGCGGCCGACAAGCTCGCCCCGCAACTGCCGTATCAGCCCGGCTTCACCACCGTCGGCGGCCTGCTCGTGGGCGGCCAACTGGGCGGCTCGGACACTTCCCCGGGCAAGTCGGTGTGGCTGGCGTACCGGTCGGGGGTGTGCGCGCACGTGCGCATGCTGTCGGGCCGCTGCATCGCCGGAGCCGGCGAGGCGATCGTGCCCCAGTCGGCCGGGCTGCGGCCGGGCTCGGAGACCGAGTTCGCCGCTGGAACCCTGTCGCAGGGCGGCTTCCGGGCCGACGGCGACCCGATCCGGCTGACCGTCGTCGGCGTGTACGCCATCGGCGACCTGACCGGTGCGTACGGGGCGGGGCGGTCGTTCACCGGCGTGCCGCAGCCGGACGAGGAGCCCGAGGAGAACGTGCCGGCCGTCTTCGCGACGCTGGAAACCGTCGGCGCGACCCCGTTCGGCACCGCGTTCCAGACCACCGACCTGATCGCCGACGGAGTGGACTTCACCGACGACGCCGGGCTGCGGGCGCTGGCGGCCGAAGAGGAGACGCTGGCCGAGGAGAACGGCTACGACGCCAGCACCGCGCTGCCGGACCTGCTGGACCGCATCGCCGCCGAACGCGCCGGACTCGACCGGTCGGTGCAGGTCGCGGCGGTTCCGTTGCTGCTGCTGACCATGGTGGTGCTGTATCTGGCGGTGAGCTCCAGCACGGTGCGACGGCGTACGGAGAGCGGACTGGCCGGGCTGCGGGGCGTACCGGGGTTGACGCGATGGTGGCTGTCGGCGGCCGAGACGCTGCTGCCGGCGCTGGCCGCGGCGCCGATCGGGCTGGCCGCCGGGTGGTTCGGCGTACGCCTCCTCGGGGCGTGGACGCTGCCGGGCGGTGACGGCCCGCGCCTGACCTGGGGAGTCGCCGCGACGGTGGGGGCGGCGATCGTGACGGTGGCCGCGCTCGCCGGGACGGCCGTGGCGCAGGCCAGCCGGGGACCGATCGCGGCCCAGTTGCGCGGTACGCCCGCCCGTGCGCACACGGTCCTGATCGGACTGGCCGAGGTATGCGCGGTCCTGGCAGCGGTCGCGGCCGGGTACCAGATCACCGCCGAGGACCAGCCGGGCGGACTGGCGCTGCTGGCTCCACTGCTGATCGCGGTCGCCGCCGGACTGGTGGCCCGCCGCGTGACCGGGCCGGTCGCCGAACGCCTGGGCCGCTGGGGCTTGCGGCGCGGCCGGGTCAACCGGGCCATGGCCGCGTTCGTCATCGCCCGGCGCCCGACGCATTCGCGGCTGCTGGCCCTGCTAGTGGTGCTGTTCGGCACCGGCGGGTTCGCCGTCGCGGCCACCACCGCCGGGGCGTGGGCGCGAGCCGAACGCGCCCAGCTGGACCTCGGCGCGGCCGAGGTCTGGAGCCTGCCCACCACGACCGCGGGAGACCTGCGTAACGCCGTCCACGACGCCGACCCGTCCGGCCGGTACGCGATGGCGGCGGCGATGCTGCCGGACAAACGGTTCCGGGTGCTGGCCGTCGACGCCGGACGGTTCTGCCACGTCGGCTACTGGAGCGCCGACGCGCAGGTGTCCCAGGATCAGGCGTGTGCTTCGCTGACGGCGTCCGGCTCCGGTCCGCTGCCGATCATCGTGACGCAGCCGCCGCCGGATCGGGTCGCCGCGGGCGCGGACTCGGTGGCGGTGACCGAGGTCGCCCAGGTTGCGGTGCTGCCCCGGCTCGGGACCTCGGGCGGTCTGATCGACCTCGCGGGTCTGCCCGCCGCCACCCCGGTACGCCAGGCGCAGGTCTGGCTCGCCGAGGGCACGCCGGAGCTGATCCGGTCGGGACTGCGGGTGCAAGGGCTGACGCCGGTGGCGACGATGACCGCGGATCGGGCGGCCGACCGGCTCGACTCGTCCGGCCCGGCGCTGGCGTTGCGGTTCTACCTCGTGGCGTGTCTGGCGGCGGTGGTGCTCGGGGTGACCGGCGTACTGGTGGTCGGCGCGGCGGAGCACGACGAGATCGGCCGGGTCATGCGGGCGCTGCGTATCCAGGGCATGCGGTCGCGATCGGTGCCGCGCCAGGTCGCCGGCGGGTACGCCGTCCTCGTGGTGGTGGCCGCGCTGATCGGCGCCCTCGTTGCGGGGCTGGCGTGGCGTACGGCCCGGGCGGTGGTGCCGATGGTGGCCGACGGGGGTTTCGCGCCGGCCACCCCGCTGCTGCCGGTGCGGCCCGGACTGCTCGCGGCGGCCCTGCTCGGCCAGGTCGTGATTCTGTTGCTGACGAGCCTCGTCGTGGCCACCGTGCTGCGGCGGGCGGTGGAAGGGGAGTCCCGGTGAACGGAATGGCCGTGATCTGCCGTCGGGTCGTGCAGATCTATCGGGCCGAGGGTGGCGACGTCGTCGCCCTGGCCGGGGTGGACCTGGAGATCGCGCCGGGCGAGAAGGTCGCCCTGGTCGGCCCGAGCGGATCGGGCAAGTCGACGCTGATCGCGCTGCTGGCCGGGCTGATGCGGCCCAGCGCCGGCCGCGTCCACCTGGGACAGACCGACATCGGCAAGCTCACCGACGGCGAGCTGGCCCGGCTGCGGGGCACCGACCTCGGGGTGGTGCTGCAGGGCGCGACGCGCAACCTGCTGCCGTACGCGACGCTGGAGGACAACATCTGGCTCGCCCAGCGCCGCGTCCGCAAGGTACGCCCCGCCGACGTCGAACCGGCCGAGTCGGTCGCGGCCCTGGTCGGGCTCCTCGGCTACGGCGACCGCCGGATCGACCAGTTGCCGCCGGGAGCGCAGCAGCGGGCGGCGCTGGCGGTCGGCCTGGCCGCGTCACCGGGCCTGCTGCTGGTGGACGAACCCACCAGCCGTCTCGACCCGGCGGCCCGGGACGAGGTGCTGGCGGCGCTCGACCGGGTCAACGCCGAACGCGGCACCACGATCGTCGCGGTCACCCACGACATGGCGGTCGGCGAGGCGTTCGGGCGGGTCGTCACGATCCGCGACGGCCGGGTCGGCGCGGAGGGCCGCGGCGGGCGGGAGTTCGCGGTCGTCGCCGGGGACGGCACGGTGCAGCTTCCCCCGGCGATGCTGGCCAGCTACCCGCCCGGCACCCTGTTCTCGGTCGACGACGTCGACGGGGCGGTCATGCTGGAGGCGGAGAAGCCCGCTTCCCCGTAGGGAACGCAGCGCTGCGCGGTAGGGTTTGCGCCGTGACCGCAGCCGTTGCCCCGCCTGACGCCCCGCCGACCGAGGTGGCCGCGCCCGAGCCGACGCCCGCCGGCAAGCCGGTGCCGTACTGGGCCGGGCTGCTGCTGTCCGTGGTCGCCGGAGCGGCGCTGCTGCTGTCGTTCCCGTCCTACAGCGTGTGGTGGCTCGCCCCGTTCGGGGTGGCCGCGTCGGCGCTCGCTGTGCACCGGCGGCGACCGCGTACGGGGGCTTTGTTCGGCTTCATCACCGGTGTCGTGTTCTTCGCGCCGCTGCTGTCCTGGACCAGTACGCACGTCGGCCCGTGGCCGTGGCTGCTGCTGGTCGGCCTGCAGGCGGCGTACTTCGCCCTGCAGGGGCTGGCCCTGGCCTTGGTGAGCCCGGTCGTCGACCGCCGGCGGTGGAGCTGGCCGCTGATCATCGGCGTGCTCTGGGTCGGGCAGGAGGCGCTGCGGGGCCGGACCCCGTTCGGCGGGTTCCCCTGGGGACGGCTGGCGTTCAGCCAGGCCGACGCTCCGACGCTGCGCCTCGCCGTGCTCGGCGGCGCGCCGCTGGTCACCTTCGTCGTCGCCGTCACCGGCGGCCTTCTCCTGCTCGCCGTGACTCGCGCCTTCTCCCGCCTGCTTGCTGCGCCCCCGACCACGGCGGATGTCTCGTCCGACCCGCTCGGCTCGGGCTGGATCAGGGATGACGGTCGAATCTTCGATCAAGATTCGACCCAGAACCCTGATCCAGCGCCCATCCCGGCGGCGACGCCCGAGCCGGCGCGCCAGGGGAAGCCGAAGCGGTGGCTGGTAGCGGCGAGCCTGATCCTCGGTGCGGCCGCGCTGACCGTCGTCGGGTACGCCGTTCCGCTGTCCACCCCGGACGGCCCGACGGTCACGGTCGCGATCGTGCAGGGCAACGTGCCGCGGATGGGCCTGGACTTCAACGCCCAGCGCCGGGCGGTCCTCGACAACCACGTCACCGCGACCGAGCAGCTCGCCGCCGACGTCGCCGCCGGCAAGCAGGCCAAGCCGGATCTGGTCATCTGGCCGGAGAACTCCTCCGACATCGACCCGCTGCGCAACGCCGACGCCGCCGACGCCATCGACCGGGCCGCGCGGGCGGTCGGCGTACCGATCCTGGTGGGCTCGGTGCTCAACGGCCGGCAGGAGGGTCAGGTCTACAACGTAGGCCTGGTCTGGGAGTCCGGCCAGGGCGTCACCGCCCGGTACACCAAGCAGCATCCGGTGCCGTTCGCGGAGTACATGCCGCTGCGGAAGTGGATCGAACCGATCGCGAAGATCGTCACCGACAAGGCCGGTCTGCTCCGGTCGGACTTCCAGCCCGGGGACACCTCCGGCGTACTGACCATGGGGCCGGCCACCATCGGCGACGTCATCTGCTTCGAGATCGCGTACGACGGGCTGGTGCGCGACACGGTGACCGACGGCGCGGGCCTGCTGGTGGTGCAGACCAACAACGCCACCTTCAACGTCGACGAGGCCCGGCAGCAGCTGGCCATGGTCCGGCTGCGCGCCGTCGAGCACGGCCGGGAATCGCTGATGTCGTCGACCGTCGGGATCTCCGGCTTCGTCGACGCCTCGGGGGACGTGCACCAGTCCACCGGCTTCTTCACCCGGGACGTCCAGGTCCGTCAGCTCCACGAGGGCACCGGGACGACCTTGGCCACGCGGCTGGCGTACTGGCCCGAGCTGGTGCTGAGTGTGATCGCGATCGCCGTGCTGGCCGGAGCTGTCGTCGTTCGCCGTCGGTCGCGCGGGTAGGCTTGTAGCGCCGACAAACGAAGGTTGGCGCGGGTCTGGAGGTGGCAGTGCGGTCTCGGTGGCGTTTCGTGCCGCTGGCGGTGCTGATCCTGGCGATCGTCGAGATCGCCGTCTTCGTAGGGGTGGCTCAGCTCATCGGCTTCGGCTGGGCGCTGTTCGCGGTGCTACTGCTGAGCGCGGCCGGCATGTTCGCCCTCGCGCGCGAAGGCAAGCGCGGCTGGCGGCGAGTACGCGACGCAGCCCGCAGCAACAGCCCGGTCGGACCCCAAGCCGCTGACGGCATCGCCGGAGCGGTCGGCGCGTTGCTGCTGTTCGTGCCCGGATTCTTCACCGGCCTGATCGGCGCGCTGCTGTTGATCCCGCCGATCCGCAAGTTCGCCGCCCGGCGTGCCCAAGGCATGACCGAGAAGCGCGTTCCATCCAACGTGGCGGGCGACCTGTTCGGCCCGCGCCAGGTGCGTGTGCAGCGCACACCCAAGGCAGCCCAGCCCACGGAGACCGACGAAGTCATCGAAGGCGAAATCGTCGATTGACCCGGCTACGCTGACCCCACTCGTCCGGAGAGGGGCATCCAGTGCTGCCGTTCCTAGTCGCCGCCGCTATCGCCGCGGTCTTCATCGTCGTCATGACGCTTCCCAAGCGCAGCGAGCCGGCGCTCGCGGACCAGAGCACCCCGACCGAGACGCCCTTCACGATCGTGCTGCGCGGCTACGACCGCGAACAGGTCCACAAGGTGATCCAGGCGGCCCAGGACGCGCTGGCCTATCAGGATCCAGCGGCCGCAGCGACGGTCGGGCGGTCGATTGCCGAGTTTCGGACCAAGGGGCTCGTCGTGCTCCGTGGCTACGACCGCGAGCAGGTCGACCAGCATTTGGCCCGGCTGGCGGCCGAGCTGGAGCAAGCCGCGCCGAGCTGAGCCGGCGCGGAGCTGGCAGGGAGGGCCGTCTGACGGCCCGACCGGTGCCCGGCGGGAGCGACGGTCGGCACCAGCGCGGAGCCGGGACGAGAAGAAACATGAAACGACCCGCCAGGCTTGACCTGACGGGTCGTGTGCTTGAGGCGATTAACGTCCCCGACGCGTCCGGACTTCGTCGAGGCGCTCGTTGAGGATCTCCTCGAGCTCCTCGAGCGACCGGCGCTCCAGCAGCATGTCCCAGTGGGTACGCGGCGGCTTGACCTTCTTCTGCTCCGGCTCGGAGCCGTCGACCAGGCGGGCCACCGTGCCGTCGAACTTGCACTCCCAGGTGATGGGCACCTCGGCGTCGACGGCGAACGGCACCTCGAACTGGTGGCCGTTGGCGCACAAGTACTCACGGGTCTGACGCGGAGCCAGTTCGGTGTTGCGGTCCGACTCGTAGCTGACGGCGCCCAGTCGGCTTCCGCGCAGCATGCGCTCGCCCATATTCGGCTCACCCCTCGAGAAAAGTTTGCAAGGTCCCTGCTCAGTCCCGGTCACACGGTGCAACGACCGCGACTGTGTCAGAGATTCCCTCAAGGGTACCTGGCCCGCGAATCACGCGACTGGCCTCACCCGGGCCTGGAGATCCGTTATGGTCCATTTTGGGACTGTTTGATGGTGAAATCGGAGGTCTGGGATGTCGATCACTGAACCGATCCCCGCAGAAGACGTGGACCGATCCTTCTTCGGACATCCCCGGGCTCTGTCGACGCTGTTCCTCACCGAGATGTGGGAGCGCTTCAGCTACTACGGCATGCGGGCCATCCTGGTCCTCTTCCTGACCGCGACCGCCGCCGAGGGCGGCCTCGGGATGGCCGACGGCCAGGCCAACGCCCTCTACGGAGTCTACGTCGGCATGGTCTACCTGGCGGCGCTGCCGGGTGGCTGGGTCGCCGACCGGCTGCTCGGCGCGCGGCGTTCCGTGCTCTACGGCGGCATCGTCATCGCCCTCGGGCACTACACGATGGCGGTCCCGACCGACTGGAGCATCTTCCCCGGCCTGATCCTGATCGTGCTCGGCACCGGCCTGCTCAAGCCGAACATCTCCCAGATGGTCGGCAACCTCTACGAGAAGGACTCACCACGGCGCGACGCCGGCTTCTCGATCTTCTACATGGGCATCAACCTCGGCGCCTTCATCGCGCCGCTGATCACCGGCTGGCTCGCCGATCACGTCAACTACCACGTCGGCTTCAGCGTCGCCGCGGTCGGCATGACCTTCGCCGTCATCCAGTACATCGTCGGCAGCAAGCGGCTCAAGGAGAACGGCGCCGCCCCCACGCACCCGCTGATCGGCCCGGAGCGTACGCGGACGCTCCGCTGGGTCGTTCTCAGCGCCGTGGTCGCCGCCGTGCTCATCGGTTTCCTGGCGCTGGTCGGCTGGCTCAGCGTCAGCAGCGTGGTCGACCTGCTGGCCTGGTTCACCGTGGCGGTCGCCGTCGTCTACTTCAGCCGGATCTTCCTCGACAAGCGGCTCACCGACGACGAGCGCAGCCGGATGCACGCGTACGTGTGGCTGTTCGTCTTCGCCGCCTGCTTCTGGATGATCTACGACCAGGCCGGTTCGGTGCTCAACACGTTCGCCGACGACAACACCGACCGTACGATCGGCAACTTCACCTTCCCGGCTGCCTGGCTCCAGTCGGTCAACCCGATCCTGATCATCATCGGCGCGCCGCTGGCCGCCGCGCTGTGGGTCAAACTCGGCACCCGCGTCTCCACGCCATGGAAGTTCGCCGTCGCGCTGATCCTCAATGGTCTGTCCTTCATGCTCATGGCCGCCGCCGCCCAGCAGGCCCTCACCCACAAAATCTCGCCGCTCTGGCTGGTCGCGGTCTACGCGCTGCAGGTCGCCGGTGAACTCTCGCTGTCGCCGGTCGGCCTGTCCATGACCACCAAACTCGCCCCCGCCTGGTACGCCAGCCAGATGCTCGGCGTCTGGTTCCTGTCCACCGCGGTCGGCGACGCGATCGGCGGCCAGATCGCCAAGACGTCCGACGGCGGGCCCAGCTACTTCCTGATCCTCGGCATCGCCTCCGTGCTCATCGGCCTCGCGGCGTTCATGTTCACCAAGCACATCCGCACACTGATGCGCGGCATCCACTGACTCGCGCGCGGGCGCTACCATCCGCCGGGTGAAGGCTTCCGCGCTGCGCCGGCTCGCCGCCTGGCTCGTCGACTGGTGCGTCATCAGCTTGTACGCCATCGCGCTGATCCCGCTCGGTCTGCTGTTCGGCCGGTCCCTGGACATCTCGACGGCAGCCTGGAACGGGCTGTCGTTCGTGATCCTGATCGTGCCGGTGACCCTCTGGCTGGCGTTCTGGGAGGCCCGGGGCGCTTCACCGGGCAAGCGTCTCCTCCGCCTTCGAGTGTCCCGCGCCTCCTCGCCGGCTCCGGCGGGTGTCCAGGGCCTGCCCGGTTTCGGTCGGGCGCTCGGGCGCAACCTGCTCAAGGTGGCGCTGCCGTGGGAACTCGCCCACACGGGCGTCTTCTCCTTCCTCAAGGCCGGCGACGACACCGTCGGCACGATCTTTACCGGCGCGGCCTGGCTCGTGGTGATCGCCTATCTCGTCGGCCTCTTCGCCGGCCGTACGCCCTACGACGCGGCGACCGCGCTCAGCGTGACCCCCGCCGGGCCGTCAGCTCGTTAGCGCCAGATCACGGTTACGCAGGTGATCATGGGCCGTCGTAGCCTGCGTACCCCTGATTCGCAGGATGGCTTAGCCGTCTTCGCAACCGACGCCGTCGTCGTCGCGGTCCAGGTCGTACGGATCATCGCCGTAGACCCGCACCGGCCCCTGAACATAGGCCGGTCCATTTCCGCTGCCTCCGGCGCAGTCGACGTCCGGGGCGATCGGCACACATCCCGAGTAGTTGGGGTGGCAGCTCGGTTCAGGTGGCGCCACGGCGGGTGGTGAGGCAGGGGGTGGGCTTGCCGGTGGCGGAGTGCCAGCCGGAGGTCGTGTCGGACTCGCTGACTTGGGTGAGCCCGGTGTGGACGAGGCGGGCCGCGAGGAGGCGGAGCTGGGCAGCGATGTCGGGCTCGTCGTGGTCGCCGTGATCGACGGTCGGGGCGCGGGATCCTGGCCCCCGCCCGAAACGATGACGCCGACACAGCAAAGCGCTGTCAGACCGCTGGCTACGAGCACCACCGCTGTCGTCGTTGAGAAGAACGGGCGTCTCGACGGTGCTGATGTGATCGGCTGCCAGTGGGAGCCGTTCCACACGGCGCGCCCGTCTGGCGACAGCGGTTCCCACCGTGTGCCGTTCCATCGGAATCTGCCGTCGGGCGAGATCTGATTAGTCATTGCGAGCGCCCGAAGTGCCGGCATTCGTAGAACGCCGTAAACCTCGTACTAGATCTACCAAGTCTAGGCGCATCTGCTGGTCCGCGCGGTTGTACCGGCGAACGGCGATCTCTCGGGTAGCCTGCGCGGGTGCGAATCATTCAGCGAGTCGTGACCGTCCTCGCCCTCGGCGGGCTGCTGGCCGCGGGGGCGGCCGGTTGTGGCGGCGACAGCGGCTCCGAGACGAAAGGCAACGGTGGCGTGAACGTCAGCACCGATACCAAGAACAAGCCCACGGTCACCTTCACCGGCGACGCGGAGAAGCCCTCCGGTCTCCAGGTGACCGACATCGTCGAGGGCTCCGGCGACGCGGCCAAGATCGGCGACTCGGTGGCGGTGCAGTACGTCGGGATCTCCTGGTCGACGCAGAAGCAGTTCGACTCGTCGTGGGACCGGGGCGCACAGCCGTTCACCGTCGCCCCGCTGGGCCAGGCCCGGGTCATCGACGGCTGGAACCAGGGCCTCGTCGGCGCCAAGGTCGGCGGCCGGCGACTGATCGTCATCCCGCCGAACCTGGGCTACGGCGCTCAGGGCGCGGGCGGCGTGATCGGCCCGAACGAGACGCTCGTCTTCGTGGTGGACGTGGTCTCCATCAACGCCTGACACAGTTCGGTCAGCTCAGCGACATCGGGGCAGTTTTCGCCCCGGTGTCGCTTTATTGTGTGCGGCGTGGAAACTGACGGGGCCGCTGACGAGCGGGTATTCGACGACGTGGCCGCCGGCCGGCGGCAGGCCGAGGCGTGGCGTAACGGCGTCGCGGGTGTGACGGCCCTGCTCGGCGCGGCGGTCATCGTCCGAGGGCGAGACGACGTCACCGACCTTGTCTGGTGGCTGCAATGGTGGATCGCGCTCCTGCTGGTCGTGGCGTTCGTGGCGCTGATCCGGGCAGTGTTCCTCGCTGCCCGTGCGGCGGGCGGGGAGCCGGGCGACCGGGCCGGTCTGGGCCTCGGCTCGGCGAGGCGATGGACCGTCGCAGGACTGTCGCTGATCGTGATGGCGTTGCTCGTCGGCTGGCTGTCCCCGGTGGCCGAGACGACGCGTCCGCTCATGAAGGTGGATCACGAGGGCGGCACGGACTGTGGGCCGGTCAGCTTCGAGCATGACGGCTACGTCGTGGTGACAGCGCCATATGTGGTGAGTCCGGGCTCGGTCGTGGCCGCGGAGAACTGGATCCCGCTCGGCCAGGTACGCCGTCTGGTGGAGGTCCCGAGCTGCACCTGATGCCCCGCCCCGCGAAGCCGATCATGGAGTTGGGGAACGATCAGGCTCGTAGGGACACGACACGCCGCGCGATCATGACCGATAGTTCATGATCGCGCGGAAAGCGGGGGCGGAAGCGGGGCTAGTCGAGGCGGGCGACGTCGAGGACGGTGACGACGGCCGTGCCCGCCTCGTCCGACGCGGCCAAGTCGACCTCGGCGGTGATGGCCCAGTCGTGGTCGGAGTCGGGGTCGTCGAGGATCTGCCGGCACTGCCAGCGGTCCTTCGTCTCGGTGATCAGCAGCAGCCCGGCGCTGCGCGCGTCGCCGTCCACGCCGATCTCGTCGTGATCTTCGAAGTACGCGTCCAGCGCCGTACGCCAGTCGAAGTCGGGGTCGAGTTCGGCGAGGGTGTCGTAGCGCTCGAAGGCGGCCAGCTCCACCCGGCGGAACAAGGCGTTGCGCACCAGTACGCGGAAAGCCCGGACGTTCGCGGTGACGCCCCGAGTCTTCTCTTCCAGCACGACCGGTGCGCCGTCGGAAACGGGGTTCCGCAGCTGCTCCCATTCGTCGAGCAGACTGGAGTCGACCTGGCGGACCAGTTCGCCGAGCCATTCGATGAGGTCTTCGAGGTCCTCGGTACGCGCGTCCGGCGGGATGGTCTGCCGCAGCGCCCGGTAGGCGTCGGCGAGGTAACGCAGGACGATGCCCTCCGAGCGGGCCAGCCCGTAGAAGGCGACGTACTCGGTGAACGTCATGGCGCGCTCGTACATGTCGCGTACCACGGATTTGGGGGCGACCTCGTGTTCGCTGACCCACGGGTGGCCGCGCCGATACATCTCGTACGCCCCCTCCAGCAGTTCGGCGAGCGGCTTGGGATAGGTCACCTCGTCGAGCAGCGCCATGCGCTCGTCGTATTCGAGTCCGTCGGCCTTCATCTGGGCCACGGCCTCGCCGCGGGCCTTGAACTGCTGGGCCGACAGCACCTGGCGCGGGTTCTCCAGGGTCGACTCCATGATCGACAACGCGTCGAGGGCGTACGTCGGTGAGGCGCGGTCGAGCAGTTCCAGGGCGGCCAACGCGAACGGCGACAGCGGCTGGTTGAGGGCGAAGTTGAGCTGCAGATCCTCCACCACGCGCAGGCGCAGCGGCTCACCCGGCCCGGACACGCGCTCGACGACTCCGGCGGCCAGCAGCGCGCGATAGATAGCGAAGGCTCGGCGTACGAGCTTGAGCTGGGCGGACCGTGGCTCATGGTTGTCGGTCAGCAGCTTGCGCAGGTCGGCGAAGACGTCGCCGCCGCGCTCGATGACGTTGAGGATCATCGAGTGGGTGACCGTGAAGCTGGAGGTCAGCGGCTCGGGGTCGGCGGCGACCAGCTTGTCGAAGGTGGGCTGGCCCCAGGAGACCATCCCCTCGGGCGGCTTCTTCTTCACGTAGCTCTTGAGTTTGCGCTGGTCCCCGGCGAACTTGGCGATCGCCTTCTCGTTGGCGATGACGTGCTCGGGGGCCTGGACGATGACCCGGCCGAGAGTATCGAACCCGGCCCGGCCGGCCCGCCCGGCGATCTGGTGGAACTCGCGGGCCTTCAGATGCCGCATCCGCGTCCCGTCGAACTTCGACAGGGCAGTGAACAACACCGTGCGGATCGGCACGTTGATCCCGACGCCCAGCGTGTCGGTGCCGCAGATGACCTTCAGCAGACCCGCCTGGGCCAGCAACTCCACCAGCCGGCGGTACTTGGGCAGCATCCCAGCGTGGTGCACGCCGATGCCGTGCTTCACCAGGCGGGACAGCTGCTTGCCGAACCCGGCGGCGAACCGGAAGTTGCCGATCATCTCGGCGATCGCGTCCTTCTCGGCCCGTGTGCACATGTTGACGCTCATCAGGGCCTGGGCCTGCTCCATCGCCGCGGCCTGGGTGAAGTGCACGATGTAGATCGGCGCCTGATGGGTCTGGAGCAGCTCCTCGACCGTCTCCTGCAGCGGCGTCAGCGAGAACGCGTGCACCAGCGGCACCGGCCGGGTCGCTGACGTGACCACCGCGGTGTTCCGCCCGGTCCGCCGGGTCAGGTCCTCCTGGAACCGCGTGACGTCACCGAGGGTCGCCGACATCAGGACGAACTGGGTGTTCGGCAGCTCCAGCAGCGGCACCTGCCAGGCCCAGCCCCGATCCGGCTCGGCGTAGAAGTGGAACTCGTCCATGACGACCTGGCCCGCGTCGGCCTTCGCGCCCTCGCGCAGGGCCAGGTTGGCCAGGATCTCGGCGGTGCAGCAGATGATCTGCGCCGACTCGTTGACCGCCGCGTCGCCGGTCAGCATGCCGACGTTCTTCGCCCCGAACTGCTCGCACAGCGCGAAGAATTTCTCACTGACCAGGGCCTTGATCGGCGCGGTGTAGAAGGTCCGCTCGCCGGAGGCCAGCGCGGAGAAGTGCGCGCCCGCGGCGACCAGGCTCTTGCCCGACCCGGTCGGCGTCGCCAAGATCACGTTGGAGCCGGTCACGACCTCCAGCAGGGCCTCCGACTGCGCGGGGTAGAGGCTCAGCCCGCGGCTCGCGGCCCACTCCTCGAAGGCGAGCAGAACTTCCTCCGGCTCGCTGGGTCCGCCACCCTCGGCGGGCGGCGGCAGCAGATCGATGAGGGTACGCGAGGCGGAGGTCACCGGCGCAAGGTTACTGTGCCGTCGGGCAAACCGTTCAACCTGGGCGCGCGGATGGCGAGCCGGAGGTGACGGCGGCCCGCTTCAGTGTGATAGACGCCTTGTTGTTGGTGTAGGTCGGTTCGGAGTACCCGGCTGCCTTCATGGTCAGCGTGAAGCTGCCGGTCGCGACGGAGGCCGTCGACATGATCACCTGGAACCGGAGCTCGTGCCGGCCGGCCGACACGGAGTCCATCTGGCAGCGTGCCTTGAAGGTGCCCCAGTACACGCAGCCGGGTGCGTACTCCTTGATCAGCACCCCGGCCGGGAAGGCGACCTCCCACCTGAACTGCAGGCCCCGACGCCGGGATCGCGGCCGACGCCTCGAAGGCGATCGTCACGGCGACGGTCTGCCCGGCGGCTCCCGAGGCCGATGCCGGGAGCGCCTCGGGGTCGACGACTTCCGCGTACGCCGATGTGGCGGTGAACCCCACGGTGAGCAGGACACCCGCCGCCACGATCGTTGCGGCCCGGCGTACGTTCATTGACATCTCCGATCGTCTGCGACGCCGGAGGCAAGCACCTCAGTAGGGCAGCCAGCTGACCCGTTTGCCGCCCGCCAGCGTGCTGGCCATGAGGCCGGAGTCGGAGACCGTCCACAGCTCGTCGCCGATGACCAGGCTGCGCCGGATCGCCGCCGGGTAGTAGCTGTCCTTGGCCTGGACCGGGTGGCTGATCCAGCCCGCCTCGGTCAGTGTGGCGCCGCCGACCTTGATCAGCAGCGCGCCCCCGTCGCCCTTGTCGGAGTTCCACTTCTGGACCGGTACGACCAGCAGATTCGTGTCGGGCCAGTAGAGGAACGCGTGCGGGTCGAACTCGGCCTCGCTGTAGCCGTGGTCGCCGACCTCGTGGTTGGCCAGGCGCTTCGGATTCGTCGGGTCGCCGACGGCGAACAGGGAGATCTGGGTGCCCTGCACTCGGCCGTTGTCGTCGGCGGCCTGGCCGACGCCGAGCAGCCGATCGCCGGTGAGCGGATGCAGGTACGCGCTGTAGCCGGGGATCTTCAGCTGACCGGCGACGACGGGCTTGGCCGGGTCACGCAGGTCGACCACGTACAGCGGATCCGTCCGCCGGAACGTCACCACGTACGCCGTCGCACCGACGAAGCGTACGGCGTAGATCTGCTCGCCTTTGCCGAGTCCGCCGACGCTGCCGACGACCCGTAACGTGCCTCCGTCGGTGCGCAAGGCGTACACGCTGGAAGTGCTTTTGGAGGTCTGGGACCACGGGTGACCGGTGGTCGTCGCGACCCGCAGCACCCCGTCGTTCTCGGACATGGAGTACTGGTTGAGCAGCCAGCCGGAGACGGTGCCCGCGGCGACGTAGCGGGGCTGGCGGCCGGTGATGTCGAACATGTACAGCTCGGTCTTGCCGGTGGTGCCGACGCCGCGCCAGCGTTCGTCGTTGGCGAGGTAGAGATGGGTGCCGGAGCCGTAGACGGTCTCCGCGTCGGCGAAGACCGACGCCGGCACGCCGTCGGCGAGGCGGCCGGCGGACAGGTCGAAGCTGAGCACGGTGACCAGTTCCGAGCCGCTGAACGTCGCGGGGTGGCGGACGTCGCCGCAGTCGACGGTGCCGGGCGTGCCGTCGCTGGTGAACTTCGGCAGCCACGCGTCGATCGGCGTCTTGTCGATGATCTTCCGGTTGTTGGCGATGAGTGTCTTCTGATCGCCGCGTGCGTCCGGCTTGAACACGATTCGCGGTGCGGAGCGCACGACGACCCGGGCGACGGAGCCGGTCTGGCGCGCGTCGGTGAACGTGGCGTCGATGGTGTAGGTCGAGATCACCTTGGCGGTCGTCAGGTCGACCAGCGTGATCGTGGTGTTCTGGGCGGTGACCATCGGTCCGCCACGGGCTGCGGGATAGTAGTCGCGGCCGCCCATGACCAGGACGTGGTCGCCGGACAGCAGCAGTTGATCCCCGGCCTGAGAAAGCTGAACGGTCCCGGTCAGCTTGTGCTGGGCGGCGTCGACGATGCGCAGCACGCCCCGGCTGACCGTCACGATGCGTTTGCCGTCGGTCTTGACCAGGTCGGGTTCGTCCACGCCGGCCTCGTGCGTGTTCGTTCCCGAGTACGCCGGCCCGGCGGCGTCGGGGACGGCTGTCTTCCCGCCGGTAGCCCGTTCGACGCCGCTGGCGAAGTCGCGCCACAGCATCTGGTTGCCGAAGCCCCAGGGCTGGACGCTGGCCTTGGCCGCGGCGCGGACGTCGGCGAGCAGCCGGTCGCAGGAGTCGTAGGAGACGAGCTGCAGCGCAGGCGCGGCCACTTGGCTGGGGGCGGGCGTCGGCGACTCCTCGGTGCAGGCGCTCAACGCGATGAGGGCGGACGCGGCCGCGCCCAGCAGCTTCAGTCTCATGGCGCCTAAGACGCGCGCGGTCGCGAACGGGTTCCCGTCGCCGCCATTCCAGCTGTGGTCGCAGCGCGCTGGATCAGGGTTCTGGGTCGAATCTTGCCCCAAGATTCGACCGCGAACCCTGATCCAGCGCTATCACGGTCAGCGGAACGTCACGCGAGCCGCTTCCCGGTGGCCTTGGGCGAATCCGGCGCGCGCGGACGGGGCGCGGGTCGCCGGATCCATCTGGTTGACGCCCATGGCGGCACGGGAGTCGGCGTCCGGGGTGATCACCTGGACCTGGCTGCCCTGCTCGCGGAGGGCTTCGACCTGGCTGGGCAGGTCGGCGCCGGGGAAGCGGCGCAGGCCTTCGAACTGGCCCTCCGGCAGTGGCCCGCTGCGCTCGCTGAACGGCGAAAGCACAAGGACTTTGGCGTAGCCCGCGGCGAGGTCGGCGTTGTCGGGGGAGCGTACGCCGCCGTTGATGTAGCGGACGCCGTTGACCTCGTGCGTGGGAGCACCACCGGGCAGGGCGACGGCCGCGGTGAGCGCGTCCACCAGCTCGACGCCGGAATCTTTGTCGAACGGGGCCAGCTCTCCGGTGTGCGCGTTGAGGGCGACCACGATCATCGGCCGGTCCGGCCACTCGGGCCGGGGCATCCGCGCGGCGATCATCGCCCGTCGCTGCTCCACCACGTCGGGCCCGAAGGCGGCGTCGCTCTCGAGCCCGAACGCGCCCATCGCCCGCTGGAGATCGGCGGCGGAGGTGGCGGCGGCGCCGATGGCCCTCATCCGGTCGAACAGCGCCGTCATCGACGACGACGGCCGTTCGCCCTGCTGCCCGGCGGGTCGAACCGGTTGGGACAGTGACGACGGCGGCTGTTCACGGTGCTGCCCGGCCGGTCGAACCGGCTGGGACAGCACAGAGTCCAGCAGGTCGGCCAGCGTGGTGCCGCTGCGAACCCACGCGGCGGTGGTGGACCCGGACGAGGTGCCGATCACCAGGTCGGCGGCTCGGGTGAGATCGAGACCGGCTTCGGCCAGGCCGGCGATGACACCGATCTGCCAGGCCTGCCCGGCGGCTCCGCCCGCACCGAGAACCAGGGCTAGGACCTGAGCCGGCTGCGGGCGTACGGAGGTTGATTCGTGCGCTTGTGACATGTCGTGGTCCCTTTCCGGGCATCCGAGATGCGGGTGCCCGGCGACCGTCGACGGTGCGGCGCTAGCGGCTCCGGCGTACGGGGGTGAGCACCCGACTGTGAACGAAGATCGGACTCACCTCCTTGGACTGGGCGCTGCGCGAGCGCGGCTGGCGTACTCGGGAGAAGGATACCCGCGCAATCGCCTCAGGAGGCGGCGGGTGCCGGAGCGGGCGCGCCGAGCCGGGCGACTGCGGCGATGAGCTGGCTGACCTGTTCGGCGAGCTGCGCCGCCTGCGCCTGGGCGGCCTGCGCGTCCCGGCGGGCGGCGTCGAGGTCGCGGTGGGCGATCTCCAGGTCGCGGCGGGCCGTGTCGGCGGCGCGCTGGGCCTCGTCGGCGTCCCGCCGCGCGGCGTCCCGTTCCCGGGTCGCGGTGCTCAGGTCTGCGATGGCGGCGGCGAGGTCTGCGGTCAGGCCGGTCACCTGGGTGTCGAGGGCCGACAGCCGGGCCGTGGCCCGGTCCAGGTCGGCGGTCAGGCGGCGCTGCTCGCCTTCGGCCGTGGCCAGGGCGCTCTGGGTTTCGGCGAGCGCGGTCCGTGCCTGGTCTCGTTGCTGGTACGCCTCGTCGCGCAGCGCCCCGGCGGCGGCGACGGCGTTGTCGGCCTCCTTGGCGATGCGGTCGCGTTCGGCGCGGGCGGCGTCGGCCTGTCCGGCGGCGTCGGCAGCCCGGGCGTCGGCCTGCTCCTTCGCGGCGACCGCGGCGGCGATGTCGGCTGCGGCCTGCTCTTGGACGGCCTGAGCCTCGGCGTGCGCCTGTTCGACGGCGGTCGCCGCCTCCTCGCGGGCGGCGGTCGCGGTCGCCTCGGCCGCCGCGACGGCCGCGTTCGCGGCCTCCAATGTGGCCGCTGCTTCTTCGCGTACTCGCTGAAGGGTGGCCGCGGTCTCCTCTTCCAGGCGGCGCATCGCGGCCTGGACCTGCGCGGCGTGCGCGTCCGACGCGGTGACCTCGCTGCGGGCGGCCGCGACGTCGGCGGCGGCCTGCGCCCGCACTTCGGCGAGCTGCCGCTCCACCCCGGCGGGGGAGAGTTCGGCGTGCAGCGCCTCGGTCAGCGTCTCCACGACCTGGTCGAGCCGATCGACGACCTCGTACGCCTTGGCGACCTGACCGGCCAGCCCGGGCGAGGTGCGGTGACGCATCCGGACGTTGCGGGCGGCTCGCTGGCACTCGCCGTCGTTGTCGCGGCAGTAGCGAAACGGTCGTCCGGCTCCGGCGCGCTGCGGCACCGGTTTGCCGCAGTGCAGGCAGGGCCGGGTCTCGGTCTCGGGTTCGGCGGCGGCGGTCACGGGGTTCACCTTAGGCGCTCCGTTCGCCCGATCATGAACTAACGGTCGTGCTCGGCCGGTGTGTCGTGTCCCTGGCGTCCTGATCGTTTCCCGAAGCGCATGGTCAGCGTGCGGGCGAGGCGGGCGGGGCGCGATCGCCGCCGCGGTGGCGTACGGCCGTCGTAGGACCAGTGAATGTCGCGAAGACGCAGCTCAGCGGCGGCCGACGGATCCAGTGTGGACTGCGAGCGGGCGAAGTCCCACCCGTCCCGAAGCGATCCCTGGGGCGGTCGCCCGTCGGCCCAGGCGCGGAAGGCGGCGTACCAGGACGGGCCGAGCGAGGCGGCCACCGCGGGCCAGGCCCGGGCGACCTCCCCGGCGCGTTTGCGCAGCAGCTGTTCGCGGACGGCGTCGACCCGCGTGGCGTCGAAGTCCGGCGGGGGAGCGCCGCCGGCCACGAGCGCGGCGACCAGCGCGGCCTGCCGGTCGGCGAGGCTCACGCCGTCACCCGGTCCAGGCCCGCGGCGTCGGCGATGGCGTCCAGCTCCGCCGACAGCTCGGCCGCCGGGGGATACCGGCCGTCGCGTTCCAGCATCACCGCGGGCAGCCGCCCGGCCAGGTGAGCGAGCAGCCGCAGCACGTCATCGGGTACGCGATCAGTGTGCGTGTCCTGGTAGAGCCCGTCGATCTCGGCGCCCCCGGCGACGTGGCAGTAGGCGACCCGCTCCCACGGCAGCGCGTCGAGCAGGGCGTACGCGTCCTCGCCCCGGTTGACGGCGTTGGCGTACACATTGGCGACGTCGAGCAGCAGCAGCGCACCGGTCCGGTCGAGGATCTCGGTGAGGAACTGGGCCTCGGTCAGCTCGTCGTCGGGCCAGTCGACGAGGGTGGCGATCGGTTCCAGCGCCAACGGCACGTCCAGTGTGGACTGCACGACGGCGGCGTTGGCGGTGATCGCGTCCACGGCTTCCCGCGTACGCGGGACGGGCAGCAGGTGACCGGCCTCGTGCCCGCCCGCCCGTACGAATGCGATGTGCTCGCTGACCAGGGGAGCCTCGGTGAGCCGGGCGACCGCGGCGAAGTGCTCGACGCGGTGCGGTTCGACGGGTTCGGCCCCGCCGAGGGACAGCTTGACGCCGTGCGGGACGACTGGCACGCCGCGGTCACGAAGGCGGGCGAGCCCGTCCGGCAGGGGACCGTGATGCGGCACGGATTCCGCGATGACCTCCGCGAAGGACAGGGCGGCCAGGCCGGTGACGTAGCCGGAGATCTCCGGCCGCCAGCCGATGCCGACGCCGGCCAGTGGGGAGGTCACGAACCACCACCGCAGCCGCCGCCCCCGCCGCAGCTGGACCCGCCGCCGCAGGAGCTTCCGCCGCCACAGCTCGATCCGCTGCTGCCGCACGAGCTTCCGCTGCCGCAGGTGCCTCCGCTGTCGGAGGAGCCGCCCGTGTCCGGCGGGCTGCCGCAGGACGCTGTGGAGCCGCCGCAGCTGTAGGTGCTGCCCCCGGCGGTGCTGCTGGTCGCGGCGGCGGTCCGCAGCGGGAAGAAGCCGAGCAGTTCGGGACTGACGGCGGTGAACGCGGCGGTGCCGTAGAGGCCGACGCCGAGCCCGGCCGCGGCCGGTCCGTACGTCAGCCAGGCGGGATTCTGGGCGGGTGCGAGGTAGGCGTACTCCTGACGGTGCTGGCGCAGCAGCGCGTTGCCGGTGGGCGTACGCCGGTTGGAGGCGCTCAGCACGCCTTTGAGCTGGAGCGAGTGCCGGATTTCGTCGAGCGCGCTGCCGACGGCCGGGCTCGCGACGATGGCCCGCCCTTTGCGCCGCCGGGCCAGTTCGGCGGCGACCGCCCGTTGCAGGGAGGTGGCGCCGGGGATCTGGTGCATCGGGCGGAGGTGGACCTGCCCGGCGACCCAGAGCGAGGCCAGCGCCGACTGGACCGCCCGGGGCCGGCCGCCCGCGAGGTAGGCGACCTCCTCCGGGCTGGGCCGCGGGCCGGTGTAGACGGCGTTACGGCGGCGGGCCACCTGGACGAGCGCGATGAGGATGATGAGACCGGCGAGCACGAACGGGATCAGGAGGACGAGCAGAAACGGCGCGCGCATGCCGACAGTGTGCGTACTGGGCGCAACCGCGTTCAGAGCGGGTCGACGCCCGGCGGGAGGGTGCTCCACGCCGACGCTTCGGTCAGGTACGCCAGCAGCGTGTCGCGCAGCGCCCGGGCGGCGTGGGTCGGTGTGACGTCGCGGCGGTGGGCCAGGGCGACGGTTCGTTGCACGCCGGGCTTGGCCAGGGTGGTGATGCGGAGCCGGTCGCGCCCGGCCACCGCCATGGACGGCACCAGCGCCACGCCGAGTCCGGCCTCGACGAAGCCGAGGACGGCGTCGAGTTCGCCGCCCTCGACGGCGAACGACGGGGTGAACCCGGCCCGTTCGCAGGCCGCGACGGTGGCGTCGCGGAGGTCGTAGCCGGTGCGGAACATGACCAGCGGCTGGTCGCGCAGTTCGGTGATGCGCAGCGGCGGCTTCTCCGTGGGCGGGGGCATGGTCAGCGAGGAGACCACGACCAGGCTCTCGCGCAGGATCGGCTCGGTACGCAGCGACGGGTCGGTGCCGGCGTCCGGCAGCACGATGATCGCCATGTCGAGGCTGCCCTGGACGAGGTGCCGAACGAGATCCTGGGAGCCGCTCTCCTCCACCTGCAGGCGTACGCGGGGATAGGCGTCGGCGTAGCGGCGCAGAATGGGGGCGACGAGGCTGACGCAGAGGCTGGGGGTGGCACCCAGGCGCAGGCGTCCCCGGCGGAGCCCGACCAGCTCCTGGACCTCGACGCGGGCGGTGTCGGCGTCGGCGATGATCCGGCGCGCCAGCGGCAGCAGGGCCTCACCGGCGGGGGTCAGCGCGATGGCTCCCCGCGTACGCGTGAACAGTTCGGCGCCGAGGTCGGTTTCCAGGGCGTGAATCTGCTTACTCAGTGAGGGTTGGGTCACACCGACCTGCTCGGCCGCCTGGGTGAAATGCCGGGTTTCGGCGACCGCGACGAAGTACCGGAGCTGTTGGAGCTGCACGACGATAGTTTACGGCTATCGGAAAACGGGCACGCATGCATTGGACGCGGGGTTCAGCTCGTTCCTAGCGTCGGGGCGTGGCAGTAGCTTCTCCTCCCCGCAGTGTGAGTTCCGGGGCCGTGAGCACCAAGCGCGCTCCGGTCCGGCCGGTCCGCCGGCGCAGCTCGGTGGCGCTCAAGGCGATCATGGCATCGACCGGCGCGCTGCTGGTCGCCTTCCTCGTCGTGCACATGATCGGCAACCTGAAGATCTTCGTCGGCGCCGAGGCGTTCGACCACTACGCGCACTGGCTGCGCACGATCCTCACGCCGGTCGTGCCGTACGAGGGCTTCCTCTGGATCCAGCGGGCGGTGCTGCTGCTGGCGGTGGTGGCGCACATCTGGTCGGCGACGGTGCTGACGATCCGGGCCAAGCAGGCCCGCCCGGTCAAGTACGCCCACCGCCCGCCGGTGCAGGGCAGCTACGCCGCCCGGACGATGCGCTGGGGCGGCGTCATCGTCCTCGCCTTCATCATCTGGCACATCCTCGACCTGACCACCCGCACCGTGAACCCGGTCGGCGACCGGAGCAAGGCGTACGACGCGGTCGTGCAGGACTTCGCCCCCGAGCGCTGGTGGGTGACCATCTTCTACGTCGTGGCCCTGGTGATGATCGGGTTCCACCTCCGCCACGGCCTGTGGTCGGCGTTGCAGACCCTCGGCGTCAGCAACGCCAAGCGCCAGCGCGTCCTCAAGGCCGCCGCCCTGGTGGTCTCGGTCGGCCTGAGTGCCGGCTTCCTGATCGTCCCGCTCGCTGTGACCTTCGGATTGGTGGGCTGAGCAATGACCGAGTTCTACGTAGACGGTGACCCCATCGCCGACGCCAAGGCGCCGGACGGTCCCATCGAGACCCGCTGGGAGCGCCGCCGGTTCGGGGCCAAGCTGGTCAACCCGGCGAACAAGCGGAAGCTGACCGTCATCGTGGTCGGCACCGGGCTGGCCGGTGGCTCGGCCGCGGCGACCCTCGCCGAGCTGGGCTACCACGTCAAGAGCTACTGCTACCAGGACTCGCCGCGCCGGGCGCACTCGATCGCGGCCCAGGGTGGCATCAACGCGGCGAAGAACTACCGCGGCGACGGCGACTCGATCCACCGGCTGTTCTACGACACGGTCAAGGGCGGCGACTTCCGGTCCCGGGAGTCCAACGTACGCCGGCTGGCCGAGATCTCCGTCGAGATCATCGACCAGTGCGTCGCCCAGGGCGTGCCGTTCGCCCGCGAGTACGGCGGGCTGCTCGACACGCGGTCGTTCGGCGGGGCGCAGGTGTCGCGTACCTTCTACGCCCGGGGGCAGACAGGGCAGCAGCTGCTGCTGGGCGCGTACCAGGCGCTGGAGCGGCAGGTCGCCGCGGGCAACGTGGAGATGAACGCGCGCCACGAGATGCTCGAGCTGATCGCCGTGGACGGGCGGGCGCGCGGCATCGTCGTGCGTGACCTGGTGACCGGCGAGATCACGACCGAGTTCGCCGACGCGGTCGTGCTGGCCTCCGGCGGCTACGGCAACGTGTTCTACCTGTCGACGAACGCCAAGGGCTGCAACGTGACCGCGTCCTGGCGGGCGCACCGCAAGGGCGCGCTGTTCGCGAACCCGTGCTACACGCAGATCCACCCGACCTGCATCCCGGTCTCCGGCGACCACCAGTCGAAGCTGACCCTGATGTCGGAGTCGCTGCGCAACGACGGCCGGGTCTGGGTGCCCAAGGCCAAGGGCGACCAGCGGGCGCCGGGCGCGATCCCAGAGGACGAGCGCGACTACTACCTCGAGCGGATCTACCCGGCGTTCGGCAACCTCGTCCCGCGCGACATCGCCTCGCGCGCGGCGAAGAACGTCTGCGACGAGGGCCGCGGCGTCGGGCCGGGCGGCCTGGGCGTCTACCTCGACTTCGCCGACGCGATCCAGCGGCTGGGCCGCGCGGCGGTCGAGGCCAAGTACGGCAACCTGTTCGAGATGTACCAGCGGATCACCGGTGAGGACCCGTACGAGGTCCCGATGCGGATCTACCCGGCGGTGCACTACACGATGGGCGGCCTGTGGGTCGACTACGACCTGCAGTCGACCATCCCGGGCCTGTTCGTGATCGGCGAGGCGAACTTCTCCGACCACGGCGCCAACCGGCTCGGCGCGTCGGCCCTCATGCAGGGCCTGGCCGACGGCTACTTCGTGCTGCCCAACACGATCGGCGACTACCTGGCCGCCGGTCCGTTCGAGCAGCTGACCGCCGACAACGAACAGGTCGCGGCGGCTCGCCGGCAGGTCGAGGACCGCATCACGCGGCTGCTCGCGATCAACGGCGACCGTACCGTCGACTCGTTCCACCGCGAACTCGGCCGCATCATGTGGGAGTACTGCGGGATGGAGCGCACCGACGAGGGGCTGCGCAAGGCGATCTCGCTCATCCGGGACCTCAAGGCCGAGTTCTGGCAGCGCGTACGCGTGCCGGGCGACGGCGAAGGCCTCAACCAGTCCCTGGAGAAGGCCGGCCGGGTCGCCGACTTCTTCGAGCTGGCCGAGCTGATGTGCATCGATGCGCTGCACCGCACCGAGTCCTGCGGCGGCCACTTCCGGGCCGAGAGCCAGGACGCCGACGGCGAGGCCAAGCGCGACGACGAGCACTTCTCCTACGTCGCGGCGTGGGAGTGGGGCGGCGAGGACGCCCAGCCGGTCCTGCACAAGGAAGACCTGGTCTTCGAATACGTCCACCCGAGCACCCGGAGCTACAAGTGAGCGACACCATGCGCCTGAAGTTGCGCGTCTGGCGCCAGACCGGGCCGGACGACGCCGGCCGGATGGTCACCTACGAGGTGGACGACGTGTCGCCGGACATGTCGTTCCTGGAGCTGCTCGACGTTCTCAACGAGAAGCTGATCCTGGGCGGCGAGGAGCCGATCGCCTTCGATCACGACTGCCGCGAGGGCATCTGCGGCGCGTGCTCGCTGGTCATCAACGGCACCCCGCACGGCCCGCAGAAGGCCACCACCACCTGCCAGCTGCACATGCGCACGTTCTCCGACGGCGACACCATCGACGTGGAACCGTGGCGGGCCCGGGCCTTCCCGGTCATCAAGGACCTGGTGGTGGACCGGACGGCGTTCGACCGGATCATTCAGGCCGGCGGCTACATCACCGCGCCGACCGGGTCCGCGCCCGAGGCGCACGCGGTCCCGGTGCCCAAGCCGGACGCCGACGCCGCGTTCGAGGCGGCCACCTGCATCGGCTGCGGCGCGTGCGTGGCGGCCTGCCCGAACGGCTCGGGCATGCTGTTCACCGCGGCGAAGATCACCCACCTCGGGCTGATGCCGCAGGGCCAGCCGGAGCGCGACTCGCGCGTGCTGAACATGGTGCACGCGCACGACGAGGAGGGCTTCGGCGGCTGCACGAACAGCGGCGAGTGCACCGCGGTCTGCCCCAAGGGCATCCCGCTGTCCACCATCTCGCGGCTCAACAAGGACTTCCTCCACGCCGTCCGCGCGAAGTCCTGAGCCCAGCTTGTACGCCAAGCGCCCCGGCCCGGTGCCGGGGCGCTTTTCGTGTTGCCTTCACCATATGGTTGCACACAATCAAATTGGGTACGCTGACACCATGATGACCACGCTCTACACCGCCGAAGCCGTCGCGACCGGGGAAGGCCGCAACGGCCGGGCGCGTACCGACGACGGGCAGCTCGACCTGACCCTGGCCGTGCCGAAGGAACTCGGCGGCGCCGGTGGCGCGACCAACCCCGAGCAGCTGTTCGCCGCCGGATACGCCGCCTGCTTCCACAGCGCGCTGAAGACCGTCGCGCGACTGGGCAAGGTCCAGCTGCCCGAGACCTCGGTGACCGCCCGCGTCGGCCTCGGCAAGCTCGACACCGGCGGCTACGGCCTGACCGTCGCCCTCGCCGTCCACCTGCCCGGCCTCGACGAGGCGGCCGCCCGGAACCTCGTCGCCCAGGCGCACCAGACCTGCCCGTACTCCAACGCCACCCGGGGCAACGTGGACGTGGAGCTGATCACCACGGTGTAATAGCCCGTGTGGTGATCGAATTCGACGTGCCCGTGACCGGCGGGCGGCTGCACGCGTACGACACGGGTGGGGACGGGGTGCCGGTCGTCTGGCACCACGGCACCCCCAACCTCGGCGCGCCGCCGGAACCGCTGTTCGCCGCGGCCGAACGCCTCGGGCTGCGCTGGGTCTCCTACGACCGCCCCGGCTACGGCGGTTCCACGCCCGCACCCGGCCGGGACTTCGCCTCCGCCGCCCGCTACACCGCGGCGGTCGCCGACCACCTCGGGCTCGGCCGGTTCGCCGTCTTCGGCCACTCCGGTGGCGGACCGCACGCGCTGGCCTGTGCCGCGCTGCTGCCCGAGCGGGTCTTCGCGGCGGTCAGCGTCTCCGGGCTCGCCCCGATCAGCGCCGAAAGCCTCGACTGGTTCGCCGGCATGGCCTCCGGCTCGGAGGCCACCCTGCGCGCGTCGGCCGCCGGCCGTACCGCCCTGGCGAGTCACCTGGCGGCCGAGGGGGAGACCGACATCGGGTTCGCCGACGTCGACTGGGCGGCGCTGGAAGGGGAGTGGGGCTGGTTCGGCAAGGTCGTCGGGCCCGCCATCGCCGCCGGGCCGGCCGCCCAGATCGACGACGACCTGGCCAACGCCGGAGCCTGGGGATTCGACCCGGCCAGCATCACCGTCCCCGTGCTGCTGATGCACGGCGACCGCGACCGGATGGTCCCCAGTACGCACAGCGCCTGGCTCGCCGGGCACATCCCCGGTGCTCAATACCGGCATTGGGCCGACGAGGGGCACGTCTCGGTGCTGCGCCACGCCGAAGAAGCTCTGGAGTGGCTCGCGAGGTCCGCTTAAACGGGACCCAGAACCGTTGTGCCAGAAGAGTTCTGGGCCGGTTCCTTCAGTTCCACGAAGAAGACGTGCGTCGGGCTGTCGCCGGTGTTGTGCCCGGAGTGCCGCTGCGCGCCGAGCCAGCGCGCCTGCCCGGCCGGCAGCTCGAGCTCCCGCTCCTCGTCGCCGAGCGACACGCGACGGCGGAACGAGCTCAGCGTGATCATGACGCTGTCGGGATGGTCGTGCGGATGGGTCTGCGCACCGGGCTCGTCCCGATACTCCAGGACGCGTACGCGGTCGTTCTCGAACACCACCCGGTAGAGGCCGGGATCGGTGACGGTCGGGTCGTCCATGCCTGCCCCTCCTTCATGGGACTCCAGTCCCATGAGACGACGGTACCACGAAGCACCGTCGACGAGCGGTCGGCGGCGATCAGCGACCGCCCGGGGTAGGCTGAGATTTGAGGGCGTGATACGCCGCGACCTGCCGTTCGTGGTAGGAGCGGTCGTCCGCGTCCAGCTCGTTCCAGCGCGTACGGGCGAGCAGGATCTCGCCCCGCATCCGCGCCCGGGCGTACTGCCGGAAGGTCAGGTCGTCGACGATCGGCCCGCCGGCCGCGGCATAGGCCGCCAGGAATTCCTGGGCGCCGTCAACGACGCCGGTGTCCAGGCACCCGCCCCACTCCCACGCCCCCTCGGCCGCCTCCCGCTCGACCGGGCCGACGACCGCGTCGTCCCAGTCCAGCAGGGCCGTGATCCGGCCGCCGACGGCCAGCGTGTTCCCCCGATAGAAGTCACCGTGCAGCGGCTGCACCTTGCCCTGCGCCCGTTCGGCGAGCCACGCGTCCAGCCACGGATCGGCCAGATCCTCGCCCAGCCCCTGCGGCATCGCGGTGACCGGCTCGACCGGCCCCGGCGCGTCGGCCAACGCCGCATGCACCCGCACGAGCAGCTCGGCCGCCTGCTGTCGCACCCCGGCGTCATACTTGCCGGGCCAGGTCCCCGCGGCGAACGGCCACACGGTCACCGGTCGCTGCGCTGCGCGTATCACATAATCGCCCGACCGAGCCGGCAGCGGCGCGATCACCTCGGGCACCGCGGCGCTCGCGTGCGCCGCGAGCCGCGCGAACCAGGCCATCTCGGCGTCGGAGCGCCACGACGGCCCGAGCCGGACCACGAGATCCGCGACCCGATAGGCCGCGGACTCCTCGCCGCCGTGCAGCCTCACCGCCGGCTCGTCGGGTACGCCGAAAGCCGCGCCCACCGCCTCTCGAACGGCGGCCGTGTAGGGGATCTCGGCGTAGACCACGGCCGGATGCTACCGCTCAGCCCCCAACGCCTCCCGCCCCCACTCTCCCCGTTGATCATGGAGTTAACTGTGGTGTCACCGGTGTGTCGGGGCGGGAAACTCCATGATCAACGATGTCCCGGTGGTGGGACGGTCCATGATGGATACTGCTGCGCGTGAGCCTGGAGTGTCCGGCGTGCGGCGCCGCCGCCGACGACGAGAGTCCATATTGTCTAGAGCCGGGGTGCGGGGCTCTCCTGCCTCGGCCCGACACACCGGAGCCGATGGGGGAGCGGGAGCAGCCGCTGTCGCCTCCGGTCGAGGATCGTCGGCGTCCGGAGTCGCGACGCCTGACGGTGATCGCGCTCGGACTTCTGATCGTCACGGTCGCGATCGTGGCACTGTGGCCACGGGATTCGCCGCCGCAAGCCGATCAGCCGGTCACGCCGGTGGTGTCCCCGTCGGTGATCGCATCCCCGGTGGCGCCTTCGGCGACGGGTTCGAGCGCCTTGCCGACGTCCCCGGCGGCGAGCCCGACCACGCGGCGTTCCGTTCCCTCGGGCAAGCCGTCGGCTCGGCGGACGACGGCCGCACCGGCCACGACGAAAGCCGCGCCACCGGACTATCGCACCGCGTCGCTGGCCGGCTCCTCCTCGTCGAGCTGCAGCGGCGGCACCGTCACGATCGACGTGTACGCCACGCTCTCCGGAGCGCCGTACGGCACGAATCCCCGGGGCAGCGCAGGCCAGGCCGACTCCCTGCGCAGCATCTCGTACGCAGGCAGCGGGACCACGTCGTTCACCGGCGACGCCTCGTTCTACGGCGGAGGCGGTGGCGGAGTATCCGTGTTCGGCAACTATTCATGGAGCATCACAGTGACGCTGCCCGACGGGTCCACGGTGTCCGACTCCGGCGGCGGCTCGTGGCACTGCTTCTGAACCGACCGACGTGGACGGCTGATTTGGCCGGTGGCCCTACCCTGGGCTTGATCGACTCAAGGAGGTTCGAGCCATGGCCCAGCAGCAAACCGCCTCAGTGCCGTTCGACCGGGAGGATCAGCTACGCCAGATCCAAAGTGGTCTGATGGAGGGCGAGAAGATCCTCGCCGTCTACGACGCGACGGGGGTCGGCACGGGCTTCCTCGGACTCACCGACCGGCGGGTGATCATCCAGGACAAGTCCTTCGTCGGCAAGAAAGTCGCGCTGACGAGCATCCCGTACTCGCGGATCACCAGCGTCAGCGTCGTCAGCAACAAGTCGTGGGCCGGCTCGTTCTATTCGAGCTCGTCCATCGCCATCAACGTCGGCACGCACACCTACGAGATGGACTTCCGTGGCGTGAACAAGGGCCAGCACGTCCACAACGTGATCTTGTTCTACATCTGCCCGAGAAGCTGACCGCCAGTCCTGCCACGGACACACGCAAGATGGAATTTGCACGGTACGCAAGTCCTACGGCCCCTCCCAGCGGTTAGTTCCAGCGGCGATGCCGACCGAAGGAGGCGGGTGTGGAGCACCGGCAGGACCGGCCCGGATCGGGCGAGATTTCCCCCGAGCAGCCGCAGGACGGACCGTTGTTCCTGCGTATGAGCATCGTGGCGACGACTGCGCTGGCGTTGGCGAAGGCGCATGTGCCCGCCGGGGCGGCTGAGCCGTGCGGGCGGTGTGGGCGGCCGTCGCCCTGCCCGACGGCGGTGCACGCCCGGGAGGTGGTGCGGCTGTCGATGCCGCGCCCGCTCGTGCCGACCGCGGCAGCGGTCCCGGTCGGCGCTTCAGCCCTCTCGTCGGGCGCCTCGTCGCCGTCGGTGAGCGTCGTGACGGCGGGGGACGCGAACGGGTCCGGCGAGTCATCCGCCGCCAGACCTCCGGCCGGTGGAGCGCACGAAGCGGCGGGCCGTTCGATGTTGGGCCTGCTCGACGAGGAGCCCTGATCGGCGTCGCCGACAGCCCTGACGCGGGCACTGGGCGTAGGCGACAATGGGCGGATGGCTGATCTGGTTGTCGTGACGGGTGCGCAGGGCGCGTTGGGGCGGGCTGTCGTGGCCGAGTTCGCGCGGCGTACGAAGGACGTGGTGGCGCTGGACCGGGCCAAGCCGCAGCAGACGCCGGATGGCGTACACGCGTTGCAGGTCGACCTGACCGATCGCCGGGCGGTGCACGAGGCGTGGGGTCGCATCGACGAACTCGGGGACACTCGGTCGCTGGTCAACATCGCGGGCGGCTATTTTCCCGGCGCGCTGGCCGACGTCACGGAGGAGGACCTGGCGGCGGCGACGGAGATCAATGTCGCGACCGCGCTGTGGTCCAGCCAGGCGGCCGCGCCCCGGCTCGCGAAGCACGGCGGCTCGATCGTCAACGTCGGGTCGCGCTCCGCGGTCACCGGGCTCGATCCAGTCGCCTACTCCTTGTCCAAGAGCGCGGTGGTACGCCTGACGAGTCTGGTCGCCGAGCAGCTCAAGTCTTCGCGCGTGCGGGTGAACGCGGTGATGCCGGCGTTGCTGGACACCCCGGCGAACCGGGCGGTGATCCCGGACGGTGCCATGGCCAAGGCCGTCCCGGTCGAGGATGTGGCGAAGGTGATCGCGTTCCTGTGTTCGGAGGAGGCCTGGCCGATCAACGGGGCGATCATTCCGGTCTACGGCTTCGCCTGACGCGCCGGGGCACCGGTCGACGCTGCCGAGCCGGCGGGGCAGCGTTATGGCCGCCACCTGCTCTGGCCTCGGTGGAACGTCACGCACCTCACCGCCGATCGGTGAGGTATACGGCGTTCCACCGACCGGCGGCAAATGGGCTGCGGTCGGCGTTGCACGCTCGGTAGCGTGTGCGGATGCAGCTGGAGTTCCTGACCGATCCTGTCGAGTTCCTCGCCGCCGCCGGTGACCATCTCGCGGCGAATCCGGTGGTGAGCACCGTCGTGGCCACGCTCGCCGAGCGTACGGCGGCGCAGCTCGCCCAGGGCAAGGAACAGCCGGAACGTAACTGGTGGCTCGTCGTGCGCGACGAGTCCGGCGCGGTGGTCGGCGCTGGAATGCGTACGGCTCCCTTCGAGCCCTATCCGCCGTTCCTGCTGCCCATGCCGGATGAAGCCGCTGTCGCCCTCGGCCGAGCGCTGCAGGAACGTGGGGAAGACATCACGGCGATCAACGGAGCACTGCCCGCCGTCCAGCTGTGCGCCGCCGAACTCGTACGCCACCAGGGCGGCACGGTCGAAGTCGGCCAGCACACCCGGCTCCACGAACTCGGCGACCTGATCCCCCCGACGCCCGTCCCCGGCGAACTACGCCGTGCGACCGAAGCCGACGTCGACCTCGTCCAAGCCTGGTACGAAGCCTTCGGCGCGGACGCCGACGAGCAAGCCGGTCGCGCCCGGGGCACCAGCTTCCACCAGGTGCCCGACCGGGAGGAGACGCTGCAGAACCTGGTCACGAAGAACATCTGGTTCTGGGTCGACGAGGACGGCGTACCCGTGCATCTGACCGGAGCGAACCCGCCGTCGTACGGCGTGGCCCGGGTCGGCCCGGTCTACACTCCGCCGGAGCAGCGCGGACGCGGCTGGGCCAGCGCGGCCGTCGCGGAGGTGTCCCGCCGCATCGTCGCCGACGGCGCCCGCGCGTGCCTGTTCACCGACCAGGCGAACCCGACCTCGAACAAGATCTACGCGGCGCTGGGCTACCGCGCGGTCGTCGACATGGCCAACCTCGTCATCGTCCGCTGATCGGACGGACCCGCTGCGGCTCGACCACCGAGCCGCAGCGAGTCCGAATGCACTAGGCGACGTAGGCGTTGAACGAGTGAACCCCGTCGGCGGAACCGTCGGCGTTCGACCGGTTCGTGTTGAAGTACAGGATGCCGCCGCTGAGCCCCACGCCCTCGATCTCGAACGTCGTGTACGCCGAGGACGTGATCCGGAACGAAAGATCGCTGGCCGCGGGCGCGGTGCCCGTCGTCGTCGGCGAGATGTTCCGGTAGACGAGCACGATGCTGCGGTTCTCCTTCGTCAGCGGGTAGTAGAGGACCTTCTTCGTCGCGTCGTAGAAGAATCCCTGATTGAGGAAGGTCGTGATGTCCGAGACCGGGGCGCCGTTGACGAGGGCGCCCTCGACCTGCAGGTCGAATGCCTTGGTCAAGTCGATGGTCCCGGTGTTGGCGCGCAGCGGAATGCTGCCGTTGTAGACGGTCCGGCCGCTCTTGAACATGAACCTGATCGTCGTGCTGTCCTGGGAGACGCGGCTGACCCCGGACGGCGCCGCCACCGCACCGTTGAGACGGATCTGGAACGACCCGGCGTAGTAGTAGGTGGTCCCGTCGTAGCGCAGCTTCACCAGCTGCGCGCCGGTTGACTCCATGGTGACGACGAAGAGGTGGTGCTGGCTGTCGATGTCGACGATCGTCATGTCGTTCGCGTGGCCGAGCCAGGTGTTGGTGGTGCCGCCGTTGGTGCCGTTGGTCATCAGCACCCGGTCACCGGTGGACTTGTTGACCCGGTAGATGACGGCGAGGTCGTCGTAGTTGGTGTGGTTCTTCACCGAGTACAGATAGGTGGATCCGGCGGCGAACCCCTGTACGCCGGTGCAGCAGCTCGTGTTCGGCAAGCCGGCGATGGTCGTGTACGTGTTGTAGTAGGCGGCGTTGGCCGGCTGCCCCACCAGGGTCAGCACTCCGAGCACCAGTCCGACCACTATCGCCAACCGTCTACCGAGACGCATGTCGTCCTCCCCAGAACGTGGACGCCCGGGCTCCGTCGCCCAAGGTCATCGGCAGCAGGCTATTGCCCGACGGAAAGGCGGTCAATGCCTCGATCTCGCGAGGCGTCGTCCGGGTCGGCGCGGCGAGCGTGGGCGAGCAGCGCCACCTCGCCCAGCCGTCGAGGCCGGGCGAGGTCGGCTTCGGGCGGTGCCAGGAGACATCCCGTCGCTGCCGACGAGCGGCGCGTAGCGGATCGGCCGGCCGGGTGGCTTGTCCCCCGGGAGAGCTACCGGCAACTGTCCGCTGCGCGGTGACGATTCCGGGCCTGCGAATCCATAGCGTTCGGGGTAGCCGCGGCGCTCCGGCCGCGGGATCTGGGGGAAGGTTCGTCATGCGACTGTTTTTGCGACTGTTGGCGCAGCTCGTGGCCGTTGCGGTGGTCGCGATCGCGGGTAGTGGCGCGGTCGGCGCCGTGCAGTGGAACGTGCCGCTCACGTTGGTGCTCGGCGTGGCCACTGCGGTGCTCGCGCTGGTGGCGTACGCCTGGGTGGTGCGCCGGACCGAACGCCGTGAGCCGGCCGAGGTGGGGCGGAACGGCGCACTCGCCGCGTTCGGCCGGGGCGCGCTTTTCGGCTTCGCGATGTTCGCGGCTGTCATCGCGGCGATCGCGTTGTCTGGCGGCTACCGGGTCGACGGCTGGGGCTCCGTCGGCGGTGCGATCGCGTTGGCGGGGTTCACCGCCGCTGCCGCTGTGACCGAGGAGCTGATGTTCCGCGGTGTGCTGTTCCGGTTCGTCGAGGAGCGCATCGGCACCTGGCCGGCGCTGGTCCTCACCGCTCTGCTGTTCGGCATGGCGCACATGTTCAACCCCCACGCCAGTTTGTGGAGCACGCTTGCCATCGCGGTCGAGGCGGGCGGCATGCTCGGCGCGGCCTACGCAGCCACCCGTACCCTGTGGGTGCCGATCGGGCTGCATTTCGCCTGGAACTTCGCCGAGGGCGGGATCTTCGGAACGGGCGTCTCCGGTCAGGGCGCGCCGGACGGGCTGCTGCACGGCGTACTGTCTGGCCCGACCGCGATCAGTGGTGGCGAGTTCGGTCCGGAGGCGAGCCTCTTCGCACTGGTCGCCGGGCTCGTGATGACGGGAGCGTTCCTGGTGCTGGCCCGACGCCGCGGTCACCTGGTGCCGTTCCGGCGGCGTGCCGCCGGGGTGGCGGCGACCGCTACTCTTTCCCGGTGATCGACCACCAGCGGATCCTGGACCGATGGCGGCGGTGGCCTGTCACGGTCCGGGATCTCCCGTTGGCGTTGGCGCTCGCCGTAGGCTCGGTCATCCCGGCTCTGCACAGCAACGGCACGCAGATGGGCAACCTCCCCGATCGGCCGTTCAGCGCGTTGGCCGTCGTCGTGATCGCTCTCGAAAGCCTTCCGCTTGCCCTGCGCCGCCGCTGGCCGGGACTGTCTCTCGCGTTGGTGTCGCTCGGCTTCGCCGCCGATCAACTCCTCCGCTTCCACACCGTGGCGGGCACCGCGCTTCCCATCGCCCTGTTGAGCACCGCGTTGCACTTGGGACGTCGTTGGCGCGAAACGGTGGTCGTGGGCACGGTGGCGTACGCGTTGCTGGCGGTGGAACTGGACCGGCGTGGTTCGGGCGAGGGCGTGTCCGGCTTCACCACGTTCTACCTGGCGCTGGCCATCGCCTGGGGGATCGGGGCGTGGCTGCGCCTGTCCCGGGCGGCTGAGGCCGAAAGCCGCCGCCACCTCGCCGAGGCCACCCGAGCGGCCGAACGGACCCGCATCGCCCGGGAACTGCACGACGTCGTGACCCATCATGTGACCGCGATGGTCGTGCAGGCGGAAGCGGCGAGGTACCTGACTGCCGCACCGGAACGCCTTGATCAGACCCTGGCTGCGGTCAGCGGCACCGGCCGCCGGGCCATCACCGATCTGCGGCACCTGCTCGACCTGCTCAACCCCGACCACGACGCGGAGCCGGCCATGGCAGCCGGGTTGCCCGGCCTAGGCGCGCTCGGGCCGGTCGTCATCGGCGAACTGCGCGACCTCGTGGAGCAGACTCGCCGCGCGGGCCAGCCGGTGGAGTTCGTCGAGGAAGGCAGTCCACAGCAGACAGCCGGCAGCGCCGAAGTCGCGACCTACCGCGTTGTGCAGGAGGCCCTGACCAACGCCCTCAAGTACGCCCACGGCAGCCGTACGGCGGTCCGTGTGCACCACGCACCCCAGGAGATCATCGTGGAGGTCAGCACAGACGGCCGGGAGACGGTCACCTCGTCTCCGGGTGGGAGCGGCCGTGGCCTCGCCGGGCTGCGTGAACGCGTCGGTGTGCTCGGCGGGGAGTTCAGCGCGGGGCAGCGGGCCGGTGGCGGTTTCGTCGTCCGCGCCCGGATTCCCGCCGGAGGCGCGTCGTGAGCGCTCCGATCCGGGTGCTCGTCTGTGACGACCAGATACTGATCCGGACCGGCCTGACAACCATCATCGACGCCCAGCCGGATCTGGAGGTGGTGGGCGACTGCGGTGACGGGCGTGCCGCGGTCGACCTGGCCCGGCGGTTGCACCCCGATGTCGTGGTGATGGACGTCCGGATGCCGGTGCTCGACGGCATCGAGGCGACCCGCCAACTGGCCGGCATCGGCGTGGCGCACCCCGTGAAGGTGCTCGTGGTGACGACGTTCAACCTGGACGAATACGTCTACGCGGCGCTGCGGGCGGGGGCGAGTGGCTTCCTGCTCAAGGACGCCCCGCCGGGACAGTTGCTGACCGGCATCCGGACGGTCGCGAGCGGGGCGGCGTTGCTGGCGCCCGAGGTGACCCGGCAACTGGTCGGCCGGTACGCGGCGCGAATCCGTCCCGCCGAGAACGTTCCCGACGACGGCCCGCTGACGCCGCGCGAGCTGGAGGTGCTGCGTTTGATCGCCGACGGCCTGTCCAACGGCGAGATCGCCGCGGCGCTGGTGATCAGCCAGGAGACGGTCAAGACCTACGTCTCACGCATCCTCACCAAACTCGACCTGCGGGACCGCGTCCAAGCGGTGATCTACGCGTACCGCCGGGGGCTGGTGACCTGATCAGACGGGTCAGCGGGAGAGCAGGGTGAGTTCGAACGAGTAGTGCGAGGCCCGGTACACGTGGTCGCCGTACTCGACGGCGTGCCCGGCCGGGTCGTATGCCGTCCGCGACATGGTGAGCAGGGGAGCGCCGCGGACTTCGCCGAGCAGCCTGGCCTCGGCGGTGCTGGCTTTGCGGGCGCCGATGGTCTGATCCGCGATGCGCAT
The DNA here is from genome assembly GCF_040654195.1 of Hamadaea sp. NPDC050747. NCBI lineage: Bacteria > Bacillati > Actinomycetota > Actinomycetes > Micromonosporales > Micromonosporaceae > Hamadaea > Hamadaea sp. NPDC050747. Next base: position 549,978 of record NZ_JBFAHM010000004.1, on the reverse strand, counting down.
CTGGATGCCGCTGTCGCGCAGGACTTGGTAGAGGCCGCGGTCGGCGAGGGCGTCGCGGCTGATGTCGGCGAGCCCGGCGGGCAGGTAGTTGCGCAGGACGGCGAGGGGTTCGTCTTCGGCGTACCGGAGTCGTTCGACGTGGAGCACGTCGGCTCCGGCCGGCAGGTGCAGGGCGGCTGCGGCGGCGGCCGGGGCGGTGATCACCTCGAACGCGAGGACTTCGGTACGCGGCCGGCGGCGGGCGCGGTCGAGGTCGTCGTAGAGGCTGGTGAGTTCGACCTGCCGGCTGACGCGGCGCTGGGCGACCTGGGTGCCGACACCGCGTTTGCGGACGAGCAGTCCCTTGTCGACGAGGTGGCCGATCGCCTGCCGCATGGTCGGCCGGGACAGGCCGAGCTGGTCGGCGAGGGTGATCTCGTTGTCCAGCCGGGATCCCGGCGGCAGCTGTGCGGACTCGATGAGTTCCTGCATCCGCTGCGCGACCTGGTAATAGAGCGGGACCGGGCTGGACCGGTCGATCCGGATGAGTTGCGCGAGGCCGTCCACGCCGTCATTATGCGTCAAGAGATTGATCATCTGAACGTCTGGATGTCCTAACAACAACCGGCGTCCGATCTGTTACGTGAAGATTTCCCGGCAGTCATTTACGTCGGCAGGTTGTCATGACATTCTGAGCAACGCCAGCCTTTCGAGTCACCCCAGTCGCCGAAGGGAAGCACCATGTCAGTTCAGCGTAGAACGACTACGGGCGCGGTCGCCGCGCTCACCGCTCTCGCTCTCACCATGGCCGGTTGCGGCTCCGACGAGCCGTCCGGCGCGGACGCGAAGAACATCACCCTCACCATCGCCGCCAACTCCATCGTCGGCGGCAAGAACTCAGCCGGGGCCCAGTGGATCCAGGACTGGGTCATCCCCAAGTTCATCGAGGCGCAGAAGGCCAAGGGCGTCACCGCCAAGGTGACGTTCGTGCCGAGCGGCGTCGACGACGAGCAGTACAAGACGAAGCTGGCGTTGGACCTGCGCAGCAAGGCCGGCCCCGACGTCATCGCCATCGACGGCATCTGGGTCGGCGAGTTCGCCCAGGCCGGTTACATCAAGCCGCTCGCGGACGTCGCCGGCGCCGGAGTGGACTCGTGGGAGGGCTGGAGCCAGATCCCGCAGTCCGTCCAGGGCCTCGGCACGTTCGAGGGCAAGAAGTACGGCGTGCCGCAGGGCACCGACGGTCGCGTCCTCTACTTCAACAAGAAGCTGTTCGCCCAGGCGGGCCTGCCGGCCGACTGGCAGCCCAAGTCCTGGCAGGACATCCTCGACGCGGGGGCCAAGCTCAAGACCCTCCCCGGCGTCACGCCGATCCAGATCAACGCCGGCACCGCGATGGGCGAGGCGACCTCCATGCAGGGCGCGCTGCCGCTGCTGGTGGGCGCGGGCGGCGAGATCTGGAAGGACGGCAAGTGGGCCGGCGCCAACCAGCCGGTCAAGGACATGCTCGACTTCTACTCCAAGGTGTACGGCGGCGGCCTCGGCGATCCGAAGCTGCAGCAGGAGGCCAAGGGCCGGGACAAGTCCTTCGAGATGTTCGCCGCGGGCAAGATCGGCATCCTCGGCGAGGGCGACTACTTCTGGCGTAGCGTCGTGGAACCGAAGTCGGGCATCGCGAAGATGGCCGACCGGGACACCACCGTCGGGTACGCGTTGATCCCGGCCAAGCAGCCCGGGGGCGGCATCCGGGGCCAGGACTTCGTCAGCATGTCCGGCGGCGGCGTACGCGTCGTGAACCCCAACAGCAAGTACCCGGCGCAGGCCTGGGAGCTGCTGTCGTTCATGAGCTCGGCCGAGGCGGTCAAGTCCGAGTTGGCCGGGGCGGCCCGGATCACTGCCCGGATGGACGTCAACAAGGACGTCCTCTCCGCCGACCCGATGCTCAGTTTCGTGTCGCAGAAGGTGCTGCCACTGACCGCGTACCGGCCGCCGCTGGCCGTGTATCCGCAGGTGTCGGTGGCGTTGCAGGAGGCGACCGCCGCGGTCGTGTCCGGCAAGAGCGCGGCGGACGCGGCCGCCGAGTATCAGAAGAAGGTGGAGGGGATCGTCGGTGGTGCAGGCAACGTCCAGTCCTGACACCACCGAGGACACCAGCACGCAGCAAGAGCCGGGGGCGCGCCGCGACGGCGCGTCCCCGGACGCCGCCGGGCTCGGCCGCGCCCGGGCGGCCGCGTTCGTGGTGCCCAGCATGGTGCTCATCGTGCTGTTCCTCGTCCTGCCGGCGGCCTGGACGATCTATCTCGGCATCACCAACTACCGGCTGACCGGGCTCGCCGCCGCGCATCCGGAGATCGTCGGGCTGGACAACTACACGACGGCGCTGGGCGACGACCGTTTCCTGACGTCGCTGGGTCTGACGTTGCAGTTCGTGCTCGGGTCGGCGGTGATCGGGCAGGCCGGTCTGGGCTTCGCGATCGCGTGGACGCTGCGCGACCGCCGTGGCCCGATGCGCCGCATCGTCGAGGCGTTCGTGCTGCTGGCGTGGATCCTGCCAAGTTCGGTGGTGGCGTTCCTATGGATCGCGCTGCTCGACCGCGACGCCGGGACGCTGAACGCGGTCCTGCACACGCCGGGCGCGGCCTGGCTGCTGGACCACCCGATGCTGTCGATCATCGTGTTCAACACGTGGCGGGGCACGGCGTTCTCGATGATGCTGTACAGCGCCGCGTTGGGTAACGTGCCGCCGTCGCATCTGGAGACGGCGAAGCTGGCCGGGGCCAACACCTGGCAGCAGCTGCGGGACGTGGTGTTCCCGCGCATCCGCGGGCACATCCTGACCAACCTGCTGCTGATCAGTCTGTGGACGTTCAACGACTTCGCACCGTATCTGATCACGGCGGGCGGGCCCGAGCAGAAGTCGGAGATCCTGGCCGTCTACGTGTACAAGGTGGCCTTGTCCGGCGGTCAGCTCGGCTTCGGGTCGGCGATCTCGTTCCTCATGCTGCTCATCAACCTCGTCATCGCGCTGGTCTACCTGCGGATGCTGGGACGCCGGAAGGAGGAGGCGTGAACTCCACCGTCAGCCACCTGCTCGGCCGGATCGGCCGCTACGTCTTCCTGTGCCTGGTCCTGGGGTTCTTCGCGATCCCGCTGCTGTGGCTGGCCACCGCGCCGTTCGACAGCACGCCGCGGATCACGACGTCGATGCCGGACTTCGCGCTGGACAACTTCCGGGCGCTCATGGACAACCCGTACGCGATGGAGTCGCTGCTGAACTCGGTGTGGCTCGCCGGGGGCACGGCCCTGCTGGTCGTCGCGTTCGCCGCGCTGGCCGCCTACGCGTTGAGCCGGGTCCGCATCCCGGGCCGCGACGCGCTGCTCTACGGTCTGCTGCTGCTCTCGTCGATCGTGACGGGGACGGCGACGATGGTGCCGTTGTTCGAGCTGGCGTTCCGGCTGAACCTGATCGACTCCCGGCTCGGGGTCATCCTGATCATGTCGGGTGGGCTGCTCCCGGCGGCGATCTTCATCCTGAAGGACTTCATGGACTCCACGCCGACCTCGTACGAGGAGTCGGCGCGGGTGTTCGGGGCCAGCCCGCTGCAGATCGTGCGGCACATCGTGGTGCCCGTCGTCCGCCCGGGTCTGGCCACCGTCGCGGTGTGGGCGGTCGCCAACGTGTGGGGCAACTTCCTCGTGCCGTTCCTGCTGCTGCGCAGCCCGGACAAGGCCCCGGCGGCGGTCATCATGTACACCCTCTACACCGAGGGCGGCCAGGCCGATCTGCGGCTGCTGTCCACGTTCTCACTGCTCTACTCGCTGCCGGTCGTGCTCATGTTCATCTTCGTGAGCACCCGCTACGGCTTCCGCTTCCACGGAGGGATCAAACGCTGATGGCCGCCATCACCATGAGCGGGCTGACCAAGGTCTACCCCAACGGCGTACGTGCGCTGAACGCCCTCGACCTGCAGATCGCCGACGGCGAGTTCTTCGCCTTGCTCGGCCCGTCCGGCTGCGGCAAGACGACGCTGCTGCGCACCATCGCCGGGCTCGAGTCGGCCTCCGGCGGCACGGTGCACATCGGCGACACCGACGTGACCGGCATGCCGCCGGGGCGGCGCGACGTCGCGATGGTGTTCCAGGATTACGCCCTGTTCCCGCACATGAACGTGCGCGACAACATCGCGTACCCGCTGCGCATCAAGAAGGTGGACAAGCGGACCCGGCACGGCAAGGCGGCCGACACGGCCGACGGCCTGGGCCTGGCCGAGCTGCTGGAGCGGCGACCGGCGCAGCTGTCCGGCGGGCAGCAGCAGCGGGTGGCGCTGGCCCGGGCGATGGCCTACACGCCGCAGGTGTTCCTGCTGGACGAGCCGCTGTCGAACCTGGACGCGCGGCTGCGGCTGGAGGCGCGCACGTTCCTCAAGCGGTTGCAGCGCGACCTCGGCGTCACCACGGTCTTCGTCACCCACGATCAGGCCGAGGCGCTGGCGCTGGCCGACCGCATCGCGGTGATGCAGGGCGGGCGCATCCGTCAGGTGGGTACGCCGGTCGAGGTGTTCCGCCGCCCGGCCAACACCTTCGTCGCCGGGTTCATCGGGTCGACCCCGATGAATCTGCTGCCCGCGACCGTCCAGAACGGAGGCGTGGCGGTCGCCGGCGCGATCCTGCCCATCCCGGAAGCCGCCGAAGGCCAAACCGCCGACGGGGAAAGCGTCACCTACGCCGTACGCCCGGAGTATCTCGACTTTTCGCCGGCTGAACGCGCGAACGCGCTGTCGGGCGAGGTCGTGGTGGTCGAGAACCTCGGCAGTTCGTCGCTGGTCAGCCTCGACCTGCCCGGCGACACCGGCACGGTGCAGGTCGTGGTGCCCGAAGGCGACGAACCGGCGCCCGGCGACCGCGGCTGGGTCGTGCCGCGACCCGGTCGAGCGCTGCTCTACCGCGACGACGAGCTGGTCGCCGCGCCGATCCCGGTCCAGCCCACCGGGGCGAACCGATGACCGTGCAGCGGGGCCGCTGGACGATGGAGGACCAGGCCGAGCAGATCATGCGCTCGATCCCGGTCGACGTTCCGCCCGGCACCGCCGCGCTCACCGTCGAGCTGGCGTACGACCGGACCCAGGGCGTGCTCGATCTCGGATGCGAAGGACCCGACGGATTCCGCGGCTGGTCCGGCGGGGCGAGGGATCGCTACACGATCACGCCCGGCTGGGCCACGCCCGGCTACCTGCCGGGAGCCCTGGAACCGGGGGTGTGGCAGGTGCTGCTGCGGTTGCATCGCGTACCGCCGACGGGGCTCGACTTCACCGTCACCGCGACGACGTCCGACAAGACAGCGCAAGAACCACCGGCCAGCGAACCGCCGCCGGTCACAGCACGAGGCCCGCGACGAGAACTCCCGGCCGTGGAGGGAAAGAAGTGGCTGGCGGGCGACCTGCACTCGCACACCGTCCACAGTGACGGGATCTTGACCGTGCCGGAGCTGGCCGCGCTGGCCGTCGAACGGGGACTGGACTTCCTCGCCGTCACCGACCACAACACGGTCAGCCACCACCCGGAGCTGGCCGCCGCAGGCAGGCACTACGGGATCGACCTGATTCCGGGACAGGAGGTCACCACCGACCGGGGCCACGCCAACGCGTGGGGACCCATCGGCTGGGTCGACTTCCGGCGCCCGGTCGACGAATGGGTGGCGGCGGTCGACCGCGACGGCGGCATCCTGTCGATCAACCATCCGCTCGGCGGCGACTGCGCCTGGCGGCAGCCGGTCACCGACCGGCCCCGGCACGCCGAGATCTGGCACTCCGGCTGGTTCGACCGGACCTGGGGCGCGCCATTGGCCTGGGCGGACGCCTGGCGGCCCGACGTCATCCCGGTCGGCGGCAGCGACTTTCACCGGCCGGGCAACGACGGGCTGCCCGGCAACCCCACAACCTGGGTCCTCGCCGACGACGGCGACGTGCTCGGCGGGCTGAAGGCGGGCCGGGTCGCGATCAACGCCGGACCCGCCGAAGCCCTGCTGGTCCGGTTCGGCGACGAACTGCTCGCCCTGGACGCCGACGGCACGGTCCTGATCCGGCCGGACGGCTCCCGGATCGTCATCCGGGGCGACCGGGTGACGATCCCGGCCGGGGACGGCCTGCACCTGCTGGAAACCGCAACGACGGAGGTGGTCGCGCTGTGCAGGTGAGAATCGCCAACGCCCCCTGCAACTTCGGCGTCTATTCGCTCGACACGCCGATCATCGACCCGGACACGATGCTCGCCGAACTGGCTGCGGCCGGCTACACCGGGATCGACTCCGGCCCGATCGGCTATCTCGGCACCGGTGCGGAGCTGGCCGACCGGCTCGCCCGGCACGGCATGCATCTGGCCGGCGGCTGGGTCGACCTGCGCTACGGCGACCCGGACGGTTTTGCGGCCGACCTGCCCAACCTCGACACGGCGCTGGACGTGTTCGCCGCCGCGCCGGTCGACGACGACCGGTTCGCTCCCCGGCCCACCCTCGCCTGCCCCGCCGATCCGCGCCGATTCGCTGCTCCCGGCGTACCCGTCGATCCCGAAGCAGCCTTGCCCGAGGCGGCCTGGGCCGGGTTCGCGGACCGGGTCCAGCAGGCCGCGGACCGGTGCCGGGCGCGCGGCCTCGAGCCGGTCTTCCACTACCACCTGGGCACGGACATCGAGACCGGCGAAGAGGCCGACCGGCTGCTCGCGCTCACCGACATCTCGATCTGCCTGGACACCGGGCACCTGGCGCTCGCGGGCGGCGACGCGGTCGCGGCGGTGCGACGCTGGGGTCCGCGCATCAAACAGGTCCACGTCAAAGACGCGGACCGTCTCGTCCATCATCGTGTACGCGATGAGGGGGCGGACCTGTCGGCGATGGTTCGCGCCGGCGGCTTCCCACCGATCGGCCAAGGCGACGTCGACCTGCCTGCCGTGCTGAGCGAACTGACCGAGATCGGCTACACCGGCTGGCTCGTCGTGGAGCAGGACGCGCCCGGCACCGGCCAGGACCTCGGCCGGATCCTCGCCGACCAGCGCGCCAACCGCGCCAAGCTTGCCGAATGGGGGCTGAAATGATCCGCGTGGCGATAGCCGGGCTGGGCACGATCGCCCGCACGGCGCACCTGCCGATGCTGGCCCGCCGGTCCGACCTGTTCTCCGTCGTCGCCGTCAGCGACCTGTCGCCGTCGGCGCTGGCCGAGTTCGACGTCGCCCGGTACGCCGACGCGGCGGACATGATCGCCGCCGGTGGCTTCGACGCGATCCTGCTGCTCACGTCGGGATCACACGGGGCCTTGGCCGGTCAGGCGCTGGCCGCCGGGCTGCCGGTGTTCTGCGAGAAGCCGCTGGCGCTCACCCGGGCCGAGATCGCCGAACTTCCCGAGACGGATCGGCTGATGGTCGGCTACATGAAGCAGTACGACCCGGCCGTCGAACGGGCCCTGGAAGAGCTGGACCGGATCGGCGGCCCGTCGGCCGTGCACCACGTCGACGTCACCGTCCTGCATCCGAGCGGCGAGTCGCAGCTCGCCTTCGCCCACCTGCCATCCTTCTCCGATGTTCCCGCCGCGGCGCTGGCTTCCCTGCGCGCCCGCGACGACGACCTCGTACGCGCCGCCGTCGGCGACGATCCGGGCGCGCAGCGCCTCTACCGCATCCTGGTCAACAGCCTCAGCCACGACCTGTCCCTGCTGCGGCTGTTCACCGGGGCGCCCGCCACGATCGATCATGCGACCACGTGGCCGCGCAAGGGCGTGCCCGAGCCGTCCGTCGAAGTCACCGGGGACCTGCCCGACGGCGGGCGCTACACGCTGCACTGGCACTACCTGCCGGACTATCCGGCGTACCGGGAGACGGTGACGATCCACCACGAGCGCGGCTCGCTCGAACTGGTCTTCCCGTCGCCGTACCTGATGAACGCGCCGACTCGGTTGACCATCGTGGACGGGCCGCTCCGGTCGGTCTTCACCAGCGTCGACGAGGCGTTCGAACGGGAACTGGTCGCCTTCCACTCGCTGGTCACCACCGGAGAATCCGTCCGCACGGGCGTCGCCGGCGGCCTGTCCGACCTGGTCACCAGCCAGCGCATCGTCCGCGCGTCCCAGCACGCCGTCTCCGGAGAGGCCATAGCCGCATGACGCCGACTCGTACGCCGACGGAGATCATCGTCGTCCCGCACACCCACTGGGACCGCGAGTGGTACGAGCCGTTCCAGCGGTTCCGGCTGCGCCTGGTGGCCCTGCTCGACGATGTCTTCGACCGGATGGCCGCCGACCCGCGGCAGCGGTTCACCCTCGACGGGCAGATGGCGGCGGTCGACGACTACCTCGAAGTCCGCCCTGACCGCCGCGACCAGGTACGCGACCTGGTCGCCAACGGGCAGCTGTCGGTGGGGCCGTGGCAGATCCTGCTCGACGAGTTCCTGTGCTCGGGCGAGAACATCATCCGCAACCTCGAACGCGGACTGCGCCGGGCCGAAGAACTCGGCGCAGCCCTGCCGGTCGGCTACCTGCCCGACATGTTCGGCCACATCGCGCAGATGCCGCAGATCCTGACCGGTGCCGGGCTCGCCCACGCGTGCGTGTTCCGGGGCGTACCGGGGTCGCTGGACCAGCACGCCTTCGGCTGGGAAGCCCCCGACGGCACCGTCATCCGCACCGAATACCTGCCGGGCGGCTACGGCAACGCGGCGTCGCTGACCGCGTCGCCGCCGCTGGTGGCCGCCCGCGCGGTCGAACTCGCGGCGTACCTGAGCGCCTGGTACCCCGCCAACGATTTGGCCGGCCCGCGCCGTCCTCCCGGCTCCGAGTCCTCGCCGGATCGAGCGACCCGGCCCGGCGCCGGCGGCCCGATGCTCGGCATGTACGGCACCGACCACGCCGCCCCGGCGGCCGACGTCGCCGACCTGCTCGCCCGCGCGTCCGCGGAGACCGGGCTCGACCTGCGCCTCGGTACGCTCGCCGAATACTTCGCCACGCAGTCCACCCGGTTCGAAGGGTTGCCCCGGATCACCGGCGAACTGCGGTCGCACGCCCGCGCGAACATCCTGCCCGGGGTCATCTCTGTGCGTACCCCTCTGAAGCGGGCGATGGGACGCGCGGAGCGGGCGGTCGAGCGGCACGCCGAACCACTCGCGGCCTTGTGGCACACCAGCCCGCCGGTGGAGGGCTTCCTGGACATGGCGTGGAGCCGGCTGATCGACGCGTCGTGCCACGACTCGGTGACCGGCTGCGGCTGTGACGAGACCGCGGTGCAGGTGGCCGCGCGGCTGGCCGAGGCGGACCAGCTGGCCCGCGCGGTCGTCGACCTCGCCGGCGCGAGCCTGACCGCGGCCGTGCCCAACGACGGGTACGCCGTCTGGAACCCGTCGCCGTTCGAGCGGACCTCGCTGGTCGAGTTGGACCTCGACACGTCGGCCGGCCTCGTGACCGGCGACGGTGTGCCGGTTTCGACCCAGGTCCTCTCCTCCGGCCCCTCCGTGCTCGCCGACGACCGGCTCGACGGCCTGGCCGAGATCGCCAAGGGACTGCGGCGCATCCACGGCATCGAGCTGTACGGGCAGGAGATCACCAAGTGGGAGCTGGAGGGCGACGAGCTGACCTTCCACGTGGCCCGGCACGGCGACCCGACGTTCAGCCTGGAAGCCGTGTGGGCCGCGCTCGCCGACCACACCTCGGTCCAGATGCGGATCGTGGCCGCCCCGCGTTCGGTCGTCGCCGCCGCGGTCACCGTTCCCGCGCTGGGCCACGTGTCGGTCCGGCCCGCCATTTCCGCCGCCGCGCATTCCTCGCCGGTGACCGTCGACGGCTCCGTTCTCGACAACGGTCTGCTGCGGTTCGACGTGGCCGACCTCGGGCTGATCGTCGACGGCGGGGACGTGGGGGACAGCTACAACTACGCCGCACCCGCCGCCGATCTGCTGGTCTCCGAGCCGACCTCCACATCGTCGTCGGTTGTGGCGGCCGGGCCGTTGCTCGGCATCGTGGAGGTCTCGCGGGTCTACGAGTGGCCGGTGGCCGCCTCGGTGGCCACGCCGGTCAGCCCGACCGTGGTCGCCGCCGCGCCACCGGCCCCGGCCCGGTCCTCGACGCTGGTCCCGGTGACCGTGGTGACCCGTGTCGAGCTGCGCGTCGGTGAACCGTTCGTACGCCTGACGATCAGCTTCGACAACCCCTGCTCCGATCACCGGGTGCGGCTGCACCTACCTGCGTCCGCCGTGGAGTCCCACGCCGAGGGCCAGTTCGCGGTCGTGACCCGTCCCGCCACGGTCCCGCCGGACGGCTCTCCCGGCGAGTTCCCGCTGCCGACTTTCCCGGCGTCGGGCTTCGTCGTCGCGGGCGAGACTGCCGTGCTTCTCACCCAGCCCACCGAGTACGAGGTGGTCGACGGGCATCTCGCGATCACGCTGCTGCGCTCCATCGGCATGCTCTCGCGCAACATCCACGCGCTACGCGACGAGCCCGCCGGGCCGCAGTTGCCGGCTCCGCAGGCCCAGTGCCACGGGCCGATCACCTTCGACCTGGCCGTCATGCCGATCCGCGCCTCGTGGGATCGGGCGGGAGTGGCCTTGGCGGCGGAGGTCTACCGGCATTCGCTGCTCGCGTTCCCCGGCGCCGCCGCGCCGTCGGCTCCGCTGCCCGCATCTTCCTCCGGGTTGTCGGTGTCCGGCGACGGCGTCACGATGACATCGCTGCGCTCCCGTCCGGGTTGTCTGGAATTGCGGGTCGTCTGTCTGCAGCCTGCTCCGTCGACCGCGGTCGTGTCCGTGCCCGGACTGCGGTCGGCCTGGCTGGCCGACCTCCGCGGGCGTCGGCTCGGCTCGCTCGCCGTCTCGCCGGACGGTTCGGTGTCGCTGGATCTGCGCGGATTCGAGATCGCGACCGTCCAGCTCGCTCGCTGACGTCATCCGGGCTGGGTGATCTCCGGAGCGCCACGTAACGTGATCATGGTGCGGTGACGTGCGTGAGCTTCCGGAGATCACCCGGCTCCGCCTGACCCTCGGCCCTCTGCCCGACCCGCGCGGCACCCCGGCGGCGTCGGGCTCCACTCGACCCGCGCGGCTCACCCGGCCGCGTCGGCCTCTGCTCGAGCTCGCGCGGCTCACCCGGCGGCGGCGTCGATCGCGTCGATCAGCAGCGGACCCTCGGCCAGCACCGCATCGTTGTGATCCGCCCCGGGCACGGCGATCGGGGCGACGCCGGCCCGCTCGGCGACGGCGATGCTCTGCGCGGGCGGCACTATGCCGTCGGCGGTTCCGTACACCACGGTGATCGGTGACTGCACGCTGGAAACCTTGTCCAGCACGGGAAACCGGTCGCGCAGGAGAAGGCGTACGGGGAGGAACGGGTAGTGCGCCGCACCCACGGAGGCGAGATCGGTGAACGGCGAACGCAGGACGACGGCCCGCACCGGTTGCTCTGTCGCCAAGTCGGTCACGACCGCCGATCCAAGGCTCTCCCCGAACAGCACGATTCGGCGGCTGTCGAAGGAGGCGCGCAGAAAGTCGAACGCCGCGCGGATGTCGAGGAAGAGCCCGGATTCCGTCGGGCTCCCGGGATTGCCGCCGTAGCCACGATAGTCGAACAGCAGCACGGTCAGCCCTCGCTCGGTGAGCGCCCGAGCCAGCGGTACTCGTCCCGCCCGGTTACCGCCGTTGCCGTTGGCCACCAGCACCGCTGTGCCTCGGCTCGCCTGCGGCGTCGAGAGCCAGCCCCGAAGCGTCAGACCGTCGGCGGTGCCGAAGCTGACCTCCGTCATGTCGGCCGGCACCGGGCCGGTCTCCTGACTGGGGAAGTAGATCAGCTTGCGCTGGCCGAAGTAGAGCGCACCCACGAGGAGCACGGTAACGGACAGCACGACGATCACGGCCCGCATAACCTTCCGCCTGCCCATGACTGCGATTGTGCGCGCTTGACCCTCACGCGACGTGAGTCCCTACCGTCGAAACCATGAAGATCACGGTTATGGATACACCGCGGGCGATGCTGGAGATCCTGGCCCGTCCGGTGGCCGAGCGCGCCGACGCGCTGCGCGACCTCATCGCGCCCATGTACGAGCACGTCCCGATGCCCGGCGACCCGGTCGATCTGCACCACCAGGGTGGTGGCTTCCGCGTTGACGCCGACGACCAGCGCTACGTCCCTGCGCTGACCCGGCTCGTCGACGAGGACGTCGTCGGGCAGATCGCCGCCACCTTGGATCGTGCTTCGGCAGCGCTGGGGGACTGGAAGCAGCCGGACGAGGTCAAGGTCCTGTTCATGCTCGGCAACCCGGACGACGAGCACCTGATGAAGGTCACCGGCGGCTACTACGGCATGGGCGGCGCGCCGGGTTGGCTCTACCTCATCGGCTGGCCGTCCGACGACGTCATCGGGCGGATCGCGTACTGCGCGGTGCACGAGTTGCACCACCAGATCCGGTACCAGAACGTGCCCTGGGTGCCGATGGTCGGCGAGCACGTCGTCTCCGAAGGACTCGCCGAGGCGTTCGTACGCGAACTCGCCGGCCCGTCCGCGATGGGACCGTGGTCGACGATGGTCACCGGCTCCTCCCTGGACGATGCCTACGACAAGACGGTCGCCGCGTTCGACGTCACCGGATACGACAAGACCGCGGCGTACGTGCTGGGCGACACCACGGCCCGCAGGTTCGGCTCGGAGCCGGTCGGCATCCCCGACATGGCCGGGTACGCCGTCGGCCTGCGCATCGTGGACGCACACCTGAAGGCGAGCGGCCTGACGGTGGCGCAGAGCACCGGCCTGACCGGCCCGGAGATCCTCGCCAGCGCCAGCTCGTGACCGGCACTCCTTGATCATGGTCATTTCCACGTCGTCATGGCGACCTGGAAATGACCATGATCAAGCATTCCGTCCGTCCCCGATCCAGGCAACGAAGGAGAGCTACAAGATCGTTACTCGCGCGGACGGACAGCTGATCATGTCGAGCTGTAGCGTGCCCGCGTGACCGATCCCGAACTGCCGGCGGCCACGCCGGAACGCGCCGATCGAAGCTGGAATGTGCTGGCGATCGCTTCAGCCGTCGTCGCATCATGCGCCGCGCCGGGCGGGATCGCGGCTCTGATCATGGGCGGTATGGCGTTGCGCCAGATCGCGCGCCGAACCCAGCGTGGTCAATTCCTCGCAATTATGGGAATTCTCCTTGGCCTGGCGTCGATCACGCTGTCGCTCGGAGCGGCGGCGGTCTGGGTGAGCGACCGGGGGACATCAGCGGCGGAGCTGCGTCAAGGTGATTGTCTGCCGGAGATGCCCGGGATATTGTCCGTCACCGAGTTCCAGGTCGTGCCATGCACTGAACTGCACGCCCTGCAGGTCTACGCCGTCGCGCAGGTGCAGGACTCAGCCGAAGAGGCTGTGGTGGCCAGCAGGGCAGAGGTGGAGTGCGCTGTCGGCCGCGAGAACCTCACGGTGTCCGCGCGTCTCGATCCGGCGATGACCTACATGTACATGCGGACCGAGACGGCGGAGAACGGCCAGATCACTGTGTACTGCTTGGTGGGACTCGGACGCTGGCGCAAGATGACGGAGTCGATCATGAAGTGAAGCTACCGGGCCGCAAACTTCAGTAGCGCCAGAGCGTACGGGCGACGATTTCCTCTTCGGACGCCCCGTCGAACACCGCAACCTCACCGCGCCGAACAGCGAGAACGGTGTCGACCAGCTCAACCCCCAGCGCGGAGGCGAAGAAGGGATCGCCCTCCAACGCGTCGGCCGCAGCCGACAGGGAAGTGGGCAGCCGAGGCGGCGGCGATGCCAGCGAAGCCGGATCGACCTCGACCGGTTCCGGCAGCGACAACGTGGAGGACACCCCGTCCAAGCCGGCGCTCAACAACGCAGCCAGCGCAAGGTAAGGGTTGGCGGTGGCGTCGAAACATTTCACCTCGACGTTGGCGGCCGATTCACGTTCGCCTACCGAACCGGTGATGAACCGCAGCGCAGCCTCCCGGTTCTCGTGCCCCCAGCACGCGTACGCACCGGCCCAATGGGAGGGCACGAGCCGTAGATAGCTCGCCACCGAGGGGGCGCCGAAGGCGAGCAGCGCTGGTAGGCGAGCCAGGATTCCAGCGACGAACGACGAGCCGACGCCGGACTCCATGAGGTTCACCGAGTGCCGCCACAGGCTCAGGTGCACATGACCGCCGTTGCCGACACCACCGGCGACGACTCGTGGGGCGAAGCTGGCGCGCAGGCCGTGCGACAGACTGACGGCGCGGATCGTCTCGCGGACGAGCACGAGCATGTCGGCCGCGCCGACGGGGTCCTGCGGTGAGAACGACACCTCGAACTGCCCCGGTGAGTACTCCGGATGCAGCTGCTCGACCGGCACGTTCTCCGCGATCAACGCCTCCATCAGCGTACGCAGATAGTCCGAGTGCTCGACGACCCGAGCCATTCCGTAGGCCGGTGACGAATCAGCCGGGAACACGCACCATTCGACCTCGAACCCCGCCCGCACCGTGAAACCCTGATCGGCGAGGCGCGTCACGACCGTGCCGAGAATCCCGCGCGCGTCCTGCGGATGCCGGTCGCGATTCTGGTCGTACCGGTCGGCGGGCGCCCACGCCCATCCCGGTTGCCCCGCCAGCACGATGAGCCGTCGCAGATCCGGCACGAGCCGTAGATCGCCGACTGGGCCACCGGCGTACCGGCCGGTCACGGACGAGTCGTCGACCAGGAACGTGTCGAACACGGGCGACGCGCCGACACCCCACTGGGCCGCATGCGCGAGCCGCGCCACCGGGATGCCCTTCATCCGGGTGATGCCGCTGTTGTCCACCCAGGTCAGCGCGATCACGGCGACGTCGCGCGCGGACAGCTCGGCGGCGATCTCGTCCGGATTGGTCACAGAAGCGAACCTACCGGCAAAACGCCCGGCCTTCCGGCAAGCTGGTGAGGTGCGGGAATCCGTGGCGGCGCTGCCGCTGACCGACCACCACTGCCACGGCGTCGTCCGCCGCGACCTCGACGCGGCCGGATTCGCCGGGCTGCTCACCGAAGGTGCGCGCGGCTCGTGGGACTCCCGGCTCGGCTTCGCCGTGCGCGATCACTGCGCCCCGCTGCTCGACCTGCCCGCGCACGCCCCGCCCGCCGACTACCTCGACCGCCGCGCGTCGCTCGGCCACGCCGAGGTCACGGCCCGCTTCCTGGCCGCGGCCGGCCTCGGCGCACTCTGCGTCGACACCGGCTACCTGCCCGAACCCCTGCTCACCCCGCAAGAGCTCGGCGCCGCGGCGGGCGCGGCCGCGCATGAAGTGGTACGCCTGGAGCAGCTCGCCGAACAGCTGCTCACGAGCGGGGTCGACGCCATGGGCTTCGCGTCCGGCGTACGGGAGAATCTCGCCGACCGAGCCGAGGCCGCCGTGGCGGCCAAGAGCGTGGCCGCGTACCGCATGGGCTTGAATTTGAATCCTCGCCGCCCGACGGACAGCGAGGTGACCGCGGCGGCCGGGCTGGCACTGGCCACGATCGGCCGCGGCGGCCCGGCGCGGATCGCCAACGAGACGCTGCACCGTTTCCTGGTCTGGACGGCCGTCGACCTCGGCCTGCCGGTGCAGTTCCACACCGGCTTCGGCGACCCCGACCTGAACCTCCACCAGGCGAACCCGGCGCTGCTCACACCGCTCCTGCGAGCGATCGAACCGACCGGCGTGCCCGTGCTGCTGCTGCACACCTACCCCTACCACCGGGAGGCCGGCTACCTGACGCAGGTCTTCGACAACGTGTACTTCGACATCGGCCTCGCCGTGCACAACGTCGGCTCACGCGCCACCGCCGTGCTCGCCGAAGCGCTCGAACTCGCCCCGTTCCCAAAGCTCCTTTATTCCTCGGACGCGTTCGGGCTGCCCGAGCACTACTACCTCGCCGCGACCCTGTTCCGCGAGGCGCTGTCGGCGTTCCTCGCCGAGTTCACGGAGTCGGATGCGACCCGCATCGCCCACCTAATCGGCGTCGACAACGCCGCCCGCGTCTACCGCCTCTGATTCGGCGCCGCCAAATTACCTAATCCGCGCGTGAGGGTGAGCTCCTGCTCTGCGGCGGGAGGTGGAAGCCCGGGTTCCGGTACACGTCGTGTGTATACACCGGAGGTCTCCGCCACTCGCGCGCGTCGTTGAGAAAGACTTCTGTACCGTCGAAAACGGAGTCGCTGAGATCCACAAGTCCGCCGCTGAATGCTGTGTCGTCGAAGCGAATTTGGCCGCCGCGGCCACCGAACCGCCGCAGACTCACCCGGCCCGCGGCGAAGACGGAGCCACGCAGCGCCCGTTGGCCCTCCTCGTCCGTCGTGCCGCCAAAGGTGATGACGCCATCCCTCATGCCCGAACCGTCGAAGATCACGTCAGCTCCGTCGAACGTCGCCGCGACGAGCGCCAGCGTTCCTCCAGAGAAGCCGCACCTGCGAAAGTCCAATGTCCCTTCCTTCAGGTGGGCGTTGGCGAATGTCAGCATTCCATGATCGAACGCGGAGTCAGCGAAGTCGATGATTCCGCCGTCGAGAACCATGTCCTGGAAGGTCAGCCGATCGCCGCTGAACGCGCATTCCGTGAACAGAAGGACGGTCTCGCCAGTCACGTGAATTCCGGTGAAGTCTCCATCGCGCACTCGGCTGCGTGAGAAATCGAAACGGTGCCCCTGCCATGAGGTCTCCGCACCAGGTCGCAGGCGCCTGGCGATTATGTCGAACGCAGACGCGCGTACCTGAAGCTCCTGCCGACCCGGCGAATCGTGCTCGGCGGTCACGTCCGGTGAGGGCAGTCGCACATAGGCGCACAGGACATCGATGCAGGTCTGCCGGCCTTGCGGCCAGTCGTCGGCCAGGCCGGCCAGGGAGTAAAGTCCGGCGAGTCTTACCGCGGCCTGTTCCGATCCGAGCTGATCTCCGGCGGCGGAGAATCGCTCGTTGAACAGTCGCACGTCACTGCGAACCGCGTCGGCCTCTACCAGCCGATGAGCGTGCTCGGCGACCCGCTGTTTCCGGTACGCCACGACCAGTGCGAACACACCGCCGATGCCCGCCACGATCGCGAAGATCAGCTTCAGCACCTCGAAGAGTGTCGAAACGGTGATCGTGCCGTCGCGTTTCAACGACGGAAATCCGCCGAACCATAGCGCCCCGATCAGCAGGGCACTTAGCCCTGCCACTGTGGTGGCCAACGCGACTGCCATTGATCGGCGCAGTTCCCACATCGCGAGTTCGGGTGTCCGGTCGCTGCCAGTGGAGTCCGTCCGCTGTCTGGTCATCTCAAAAGTTCATCGTGATGTGTCAGACACCGCGATCACCCGGTCAGGTCGGGGAGCTGACTGACGAGTCATGTGGTTCTCCTGTTTGGCCGCCGCGCGACGCTGTGCGGCCAGTTCGACGGGATGAGCTGCAGGACGGACGGCGCGCCCGGCCCACAATAATCGACGGCACTCCCGCCACCCGCTTCGAAACGGTCGTCAACCGGCTACTGCTCGGCGACCTCGCGCAGGCGCGCCGACGCGTCGCTGAGCGAGGGCTCGCCGTGGCCGTAGCAGGCGACCTCGACGTCCAGGCCGGCCAGGCGCGCTGCCGAGTTCGCGAGCTGGGCGACATCGAGGTTGAAGACTCCAGGTATGACCTGTCCCATGTGTTCGGCGATCGTGTCGCCGGTGAAGACGACTCCGTGCGAGGGCAGGTGCAGTGCGATGCTGCCGTCGGTGTGGCCGGGGATCGACAGGACTCGTGCGCCGTCGCCGAACTCGACCAGGTCGCCGTCGCTGACCTCGTGGTCGACGCGTGATGGGGGAGCGGCTGGAAGTCCTGCGGCGACTTGGGCGTGCAGTTCGCGTTCGAAGTCGGTGAAGTTCGGCGGCGGGCCGGGTCGCTCGCCCCGAACGAAGGGCGCGTCGGCTTCATGCGCGATGATCTTCACGTCACCCCAGGCGGCCAGCTCGGCGGCGGCGCCTGCGTGGTCGTCGTGGAAATGGGTGAGCACGACCTGGGCGAGGCAGGACGGGTCGAGGCCGATGTGGTGCATCGCCTCGGCGATGAGCGGGCCTGATCCGGCCGGGCCGGCGTCGATGATCGTTGCGGTCTCGTCGTCACGCCACAGGTACGCCTGATATCGGCCCAGCACGATTCGGTACAGGTGCGGACGCAGCTCGGTGATGATCTCGCTCATGCCGCGACGGTATTGATCCGGCGTCCGGGTCGAGAAGACGTGTTCACTTTGAGCGGACGCCGTTCGCTGCCGGCGAAAGCCGCGGCCGTTCTACGGGATTCGCCGAGTGCTCTCCAGGACCTGTCTTATCTGATCGCTGGTCAGATGCCGGGCGTTCCAGGCCAGGGCCGCGATCTGGGCCGCCGACCGATGCCTTGGCTGGTCTTCGGGGACGGGACCGACGCCGGTGATGGCGACCAGGTCGCCGGGCTCATACCCCAGGACGCGCGCGAATGCCGTGACGTATCGCGGAGTCAGGGTGACTTTCCCCGTGCCGAGCTGGCCCACGGTGGAGTAGGACACGAGCGGGCCGCCGCCGACGAAATACAGAGCCTTGGCGTCGTACGGCGGGATGTTGCGGTTCGTCATCAGGCGCGACACCACGGCACCGGGGCCGTCGGGATAGGTGTCCGGGGGCGGCGGCGTCGTGCGGGCCTGTACGGGCAGCGATCGGACCAGTTCGTCTAGGCGTGCGATCTGCGCGGGCGGCATCCCGGCCGCCGTCTCGACTAGTGTGCCGACGTTCCACGGCTTCGTCGGCCACGCGGAGGCGAGATCATCCGGTACGGGCAGCGAGGCGATGACGAACATGTCAGCCGCCGGTATGCCGAGCGCCGTGCCTAGTCGCCGCAGGATCTCGGAGCTGGGCTGAGCGCCGGCCAGAAGCCCGGCCAGCTCGGATTCCGGCAGTTCGGAGTCGCGGGCGAACGCGGCAGCCACCTCCTCTGCATTCGTGGGCGCCGCAGACAAGCGGTGTGCCAGCAATCGCGACAGCCGCGTACCGAACGGGGATCGGTCGCTCACAGCGCTGACTCTAGCGTCGGCGGCGGTAGTCCGGACGCGCCGTGGTGGCCCGCTCGGGGGATGCCGGGACCGCGTCGATAGGGCACAGTGAATCCATGGTCATCCCGATCTATGACGTGAATCCCGTCCGGCGTACGCCGTGGGTCACCTACGGGTTGATCGTGGCGAACGTGCTGGCGCTGCTGTTCACGCCGGTCTTCGCCAACATGGGCATCGGCAGCGAAGCGGTCTCGGACCTGTGCCACCAGACGGCGTTCTTCCAGCATTACGCCGCCATTCCGAAGGAGTTGATCAGCAACACCCAGCTGCCGCTGGTCGCGACCGGGGCGGTCGGCCGGATGGGGAACGGGCTGGGGTGTGTCGTCGACGCGCCCGCCTACACGAAGCAGCCCGCGTTGTCGGTGCTGACCTCGATGTTCCTGCACGGCGGCTGGCTGCACCTGCTGGGCAACATGCTGTTCCTGTGGGTGTTCGGCAACAACATCGAGGACCGGTTCGGCCGGATCGGCTATCTGCTGGTCTACGTCGCCTCCGGATACGCCGCCGCGTACGGGTTCGCGCTGGCCAACCCGGACACGACCGAGCCGCTGATCGGCGCCTCGGGTGCGGTGTCCGGCATTCTCGGGGCGTACCTGGTGTTGTTCCCGCGGGCTCGGGTGTGGAGTCTGGTGCCGATCCTGTTCTTCATTCCGCTGCGCCTGCCGGCCTGGATCGTGCTCGGCACCTGGTTCGTGCTGCAGTGGCTCTACTCGGCCGGGCTGGCCGTCACCGGCGGGGGAGAGGTGGCGTACCTGGCGCACGTGCTCGGCTTCCTCGTCGGCGTGCTCGCGGCGCTGCCGTTCCGCGGCGGCCGCCGCCGACCACCCGTTCCGCGTCAGGCGACCGGGTTCGTCGAACCACCGGTGATCTGGCGTAAGACGGACAGAGGGGGTTGGCGCTAGGTACGCCTCACCCGTCGATCGCGATAGGTGAGGCTGGAACACCGTCGGCGAGCAGCGTCCGCAGGAGAGCCGGGAACTCCGGCGGCCAGAACACTGCCGATGATTCCGGTAGCTCGGCCGGATTCCACCACCGGAATCCCGTCAGGCCCTCGTCGGCGAGCTGCTCGTCGGTCATCGAGCCGCGTGGGTCGAATCTCGCGGTACGCACGAGGAAGTAGTCGTTGCAGAGGCCGTCGAATCCGTTGCCGGGCTGCGGCCAGCGGACCTGCTGGTGCCACACGTGCGGCGGATCGGTGGTGAGGTCGAGCCCGACTTCCTCGGCCAGCTCCCGCCGTAACGCCGTGATGTTGTCTTCGCCGGGTTCGACGCCGCCGCCCGGGACCGTCCATATGGTCACGTGGCGTCCAGACTCGGTGAACTCCAACCGGCACAGCAGCACGTGGTCGTGTTCGTCCAGCACGATTGCGCGTACCGCCGGTCGGTAGCGGGCCATGGCGGTGACCCTAGCCGGAGAACCGGCCGGGGTGAATTCCGGAAGAACTTGCTGGAATGTGGATCCGGAGCGATGAGTTTTGTCGGTGGGATCAGTCAGTCTTGGTATGGGAACGATTGTTCGCACGACTGATCTTCTGTCCGACGACCTTGATCGAGGTATTGTGCCTGTTCAGCAGCTTGAGACGCCTGTCGAGTCCGCGACTTCCGCGATTTCGGGTCGCACCCCGCCGGTGATCCGGCTGCTCGTGCTGGCCACGTTCGTCGTCATTCTGAATGAGACGATCATGATCAACGCGATTCCGAAGTTGATGAGCGCGTTGACCATCACCGAGCAGACCGCCCAGTGGCTGTCGACCGCGTTCATGCTGACCATGGCGGCGGTCATCCCGATCACCGGCTGGTTCCTGCAGCGGGTGTCCACCCGCACCGCGTACGCGACGGCGATGGGTTTGTTCCTGCTCGGCACCGCGGTCGCGATCGTCGCGCCGAGCTTCGGGGTGCTGCTGGGCGCCCGCATCATCCAGGCGTCCGGCACGGCGGTGATGATGCCGCTGCTGATGACGACGCTGATGCATGTGGTGCCGGAGCAGAACCGGGGAAAGGTGATGGGCAACGTCACCCTGGCCATCTCGGTCGCGCCGGCCATGGGCCCGGCGATCGCCGGGGTGATCCTGAACTTCGGGTCGTGGCGTCTGCTGTTCGCCGTGGTGCTGCCCATCGCCGGCCTGATCACCTGGGGCGGCTTGCGGCAGCTCAAGAACGTGGGCGAGCCGCAGGTCAGCACGATCGACTGGGTCAGCGTGGGGCTGGCCGCCTTCGGCTTCGGCGGACTCGTCTACGGGCTCAGCCGGTTCCAGGGCGGCAACGTCGGCCTGGCCACCGCGATCGTGGGCGCCGGGCTGGCCGCCATCACGGTGTTCGTCCTGCGCCAGCTGTCGCTGCAGAAGACAGGCACGCCGCTCATGGACCTGCGGACGCTGAAGCACCGCACCTACACGATCGGGCTGACCCTGATGTCGGTCGCGTTCATGGCGATGCTGGGTTCGATGATCCTACTGCCGCTCTACCTGCAGAACGTCCGTGAACTCACTGCCCTGCAGACCGGGCTGCTGGTGATGCCGGGTGGGCTGGCGATGGGTCTGCTGGGCCCGACGGTCGGCCGGCTGTTCGACCGGTTCGGCGGCCGGGTGCTGGTCATCCCGGGCGCGATCGCGATCACCGTCTCGCTCGCCGGTTTCACCCAGGTCTCGATGACGATGCCGTTCTGGCAGCTCCTCGGCCTGCATTCGCTGATGATGGTGGGTCTGGCCGCAACCTTCACCCCGGTCTTCACCCTGGGGCTCGGCGCGGTCCCCCCGCACTTGTACTCCCACGGCAGCTCGATCCTGGGCACATTGCAGCAGGTCGCGGCGGCCTTCGGCACGGCGCTCGTGATCACGGTGATGAGTGCGCGAGCCGATGCGCTCAAGGCGGAGGGCGTCGGCGCCGTGGCCGCGAACCTCGACGGGATGCGGCTGGCGTTCATCGTCGGGGTGGTGCTGTCGATCGCCGTGATCGTCACCGCGTTCCTCCTGCCGGCGAGAGCGGACAACGACGTCGCAGGCCACGGCCACTGAGGGACTAGGACCCGGCGTCTTCTCGGCGCCGGGTCCGACTCACCGCGGCTCGCGGACCATCCACACGTCGACCGCGTCCTCGGCGTACGCGGTGAAGCCGTGCCGTTCGTAGAGCCGTCTGGCGGGGCTGCCCTGCAGCACCTGCAACCGGACGGGAGAGTCGCACTGCGACAACACCTGCTCCAGCACCGCCGACCCGATACCGCGACCCTGGAGGGACGGATGGAGGTAGAAGTTCTCCAGCCAGTGGCCGTCTTCGGCCGGGGTCAGCGCGACGCTTCCCGCGAAGTCGCCGCCGACCTCGATGACCCGGTTGTGGCCGGGCACGAACCGGTCCCGCAACCGCTGGCGTACGCGATGCTCGTCATATCGCCCGAGCCGCTCCAGGTCTGGCCGCATCACCACCGCCCGCAACTCGGCGATGGCGTCCGCGTCGGCTGCCGTGGCTGGTCGCAGCGTCCAGTCTCCCATGATCGCGATCGTAGGGCGTGCCGGCGGCGACCGTCACGCTGTCGTGATCGGCGCCTCGTACTGGTCGTGCCGCGCCCACAGCGCCACCCACTCGTCGTGGGTCAGCTCCCGGCCGGTGGCCGCGATGTCGGCCAGCTCCTCGAAGTAGCCTTCGCGCGGGCCACCCGGCGCGAACAGGATCAGCATCGACGCCGGCTCGCCGGAGGTGTTCGCGAACGAGTGCACGCCACCCGGCGGCACATAGAAGTAGTCGCCTGGTGACGTGTCGACCCACTTGTCGCCGTCATACAGCGCCACGGTGCCGTTCAGGATGTAGAACGACTCGGCCATCGTCCGGTGGAAGTGGCCGCCCGGCAGGCTGTCGGGTCGCGGCACGGCCTGCAGATCCCAGCGGTAGAGCCCGAACATGCCGTTCGTGGTTTCGCCGGTGGCCAGGTAACTGACCTTCGACCGCACCCCGATCGCCAGGTCCACGGGCGCGTCGCCGGTGCGCAAGGTGGCGCTGACGGCGGGGGCTTCGGCGGTGTACTGCTGCGGTGGGTAAGACATGCTGTGACCGTATCGGTCCGGGTGGCCCACTCGGCAGATCCAATCGCGAGTCGTTTGGTTGGGCCACTGGCGATAATCTGTGGCTGCGCGCGACGTTCTCCGGCGCGCCCACCTCCAGTGCAGTGGTACGCCGACGCATGCGCCGTGCAGTACGCCGCCAGTCGGGTGATCTGCGCATCCACCCGCTTGCGATGGGCCCGGAGTGCGTCCCGGACGGCGCCCGGCTCCGACTCCAGCGGTCGGCGTACCACATCTAATGAAGATCCAGTGCACGCAGCCGGTGGATGCGACGGGCCTGGTCGACCTGATCCTGGTCGTACCGGCGGTAGCCGGTCGCCGGATCGACCACCGCGGGCCGCAACAGCCCGATGGCTTCGTAATGCCGCAGCGCCTTGGCGGTCACGCCGGACAGTGCGTCGCCTGCCCGATCGTGAACAGCCGCATGCCAGCGACGGTAGACCTTCCTGCAGCAGGAAGGTCAATCACCGCACTCGGGACAGTGCCCCGCGCTGCGCCGGGATGGTCGTGGCGAAGGTGTCCTGCAACCTCGCGTGCCGGAACTCGTACGCCAACCCCTCGTGCCGCAGCACCCCGCGCCGGTGGGCGTCGTGCAGGAACGCGTTGATCGACCACGGCAGCCGGCCGGTGACGGCCAGCCATGTGCGGGCGACGAGCCATTCCCCCCACGTCGTGAAGAACACCAGCCAGACCAGGGCGGCAGTCAGCGCCCACCCTCCCACGTTCGCGTCGAGCGCTTGGGCCGCATACGCCACCGGCACGACGGCGACCAGGGTTTGGATGAGGGAATGTGTTCGAGCCGAGGTAAGCGTTCGCCATCTCCGTTGCCGGAAACTGCGGGTCACCCCGGCGATGAGCCACCCGGCCAGCACGATGATCCCCGACCCAGTAGCGACATGCCCCGATCCGGCCTGCGCGGCACCGGTGAACGCGACGACCAGCGCCCCAGCGATCGCGACCACCTTCGGCCCGAACCGCCAGTCACCGCCGACGCCGACCAGCGCCCCGGTGACCACGCCGATCACCAGACCCAGCGCCTTGCCGAGCGCGTACCCGGCGGCGCCACCGGCGACCGCACCGAACACGGCCACCGCTGTGTGCGACAGCGATCCCGGCAGCAGCGACCACACGAGCGCGCCACCGCCCTGCGTCATCCGGTACGCGATCGATCCCAGCCACCGCCGAGCCTTCACAGGAGTCCACCGGCGACGACGCGGATTCCGCGCACGGTCGTAGACCGCCGGAACCAGACCCTGCAGCAGATGCAGCTCGATGGCCTCCCGGCTGTCGCGCAGCTCCGGACCCAGCAACTCCGACGGATCAGCGTCCTGGCCCCGGTACACGGTGACCGCCAGCCACACCATCAGCGGCGTCGACAACGCCTGCGCCAGCGGACCGTCCGGATGGCCCCGCAACTCGTCGAGCACCGTACGCCACTTCGCGCTCTGCCCACCGGCGGACGCCCGCAGATGCCGGTCGACGTCGCCCGCCTCCAGGTCGGCCAGCTCCACGACGCCGGCCCCCGGCAGTGGCCCCTCGACCGCCACCGCCTCCTCGAACTCGTCCGGCCGGGACGTCACCACCACCTCGTCCCGCCGCCGGACCGCCCGTGCGATGCCCGACAGCGCGCCTGGCCGCACATCCTCGGCGATCTCGTCGAACCCGTCCAGCACAGGCAGCACCAAACCGGCGTTGACCAGCGCCTGCGCCACCGTCGGACGACGCCGCGCATCAGGATCGAACGGCTCGGCCGGCGCACCCAGCGCAGGCGCGATCTCGGCGAGCCGATCGGCCAGCCACGTCTGCAGCCGCTGCTGCGGATCCCAGCTCGACAGCGCCAGCAGCACCGGCACGGGCTCGCCCGGTTGCCTTCGCTCCAGCAGATCGGCCACCAGACGCGCAGCCAACGACGTCTTTCCCGCACCACCTCGACCAAGCACCACCAACCGGCGTGGCCTGGGCAGTCGTGCGTACACCTCGGCGATGTCGGCGAACCGCCCGGAAAGATCCACCGGCGACTCGTCCCGGGGATCACCGCGTACGCCGGCCCAACCGACCATCACAGACTCGGCATGCTCCGTCGTCGCCCACGCGACCGGCAACGTCAGCATTTGGTGTGAATTGCCCTCGGAAGCCGCGAGGTACGCCGCCACCCGCGTCGCCAGCGCATCGGCGGCCCGCGCAAGATCACCGTCACGATCGGCGGCGATCTTGCCGACCCACGCCCCGAGCGCTGCCAACACCGCCAGCACGCCCGGAACGACCGTCCACAACAGGCTCAACCCGTCGGTGGCCGACCGCCGCCAAGCCCACACGGACATGCCCGCCAGCACAGCGGCCATCGCGACCGCGACGGCGGTACGAAGCCAGACGCGACGCATGGCGACCATCATCGCGTATGCCGTCGACTCGGTGGGATCGTCCGTTTCCGAGCCCGGTGGGCGAGGTTCAGTCAGGCCGCGCGGTGGCCCGGCCACGAGGCGCGGGCGGCCCGGCCACCGCGATGCGCGCCAGCTGCGGGAGAAGCCAAGGCGCGATCACGTGTTGTACGCCGGGCGGCGTGAAATGCAGCCCATCGCTGCGCATACGCAGCCCGCCGACATCCCACGCGAACCGGCCGCCGGGGCAGGCGACGGCGTTGAGATCCAGCACGGAGACGTGGCCGGGGAATCGCTGGGCCGTGGCCTGGAGCAGATGGTTCCAGGCGTCCACCCGAATGGGCTCGTCCTCGGGATACAGTCCGCCGTCCGGGCGCTCGCTGCGCCGCGTGTACGCCGCCGTGAGCAGCACGACCTGCGCGCCACGCGACCGGGCGATCCCGATGCCCTCGGTCAGCTGCCCGCTCAAGTACGCGTCGAACGCGGGCTGGCCGACGTGCTGGTAGCGGCCTTGCAGCCGGCGGTCCATCAGCTCCCAGCGGTTCAGCAAGATCACCGCGACGTCGGGGTCGTCGGCCCGGATCGCCGACCGCCACCGATCCGGCCAGTGTTCACAGTTGGGATAGTTCGTGTGCGGCGTGCCCTGCGTCAGGATGTCCGGCAGAAGCGCGATGCCGCACCCTTGGATCGCGCGGGTGGTGACCGTCAGACCCGGATGCTCAGGTAGATACGTGCCGACCGTCCAGGCGACCGAGTCGCCCAGGATCGTGATCCGAGGCTGACCGCCCGGCTTGCGGCCCGCCCGCGTCATCGGCCCCGGCGTCGCCGACGCGGCCGCCGACGGGGTGCCGTCCGGAAACACCACGACGGGCGCGGCCGCAGTCACCGCGGCTGGACGGGTCCCCGACATGACCGCCGCGACCGTGCCGGAGACCAGAACCGCGGCGGCGACCGCGCTCGCCATGGCGGCCTTGCGCCCGGCGAACCAGGCAGGCCTGCGTACGCCGCGCCGCACCGGGCGTTCGATGAGCCAGTAGGACGCGGTGGCGACCGCCAGCACGACACCGAGCCGCAGCATGATCAGCTCGGTGCCGGTCATGCCGGTCCGGTCGGCGTCGAGCAGCTGGAACAACGGCCAGTGCCAGATATACAGCCCGTACGAGATCTGGCCTATCATCACAAGCGGCGCGACCGACAGCACCCGGCTCAGCCGTCCGGCCGGCACGACGCTGACATGCCAGAGAACAGCCGCGACCCCGACCGCCCCGAGCGTCAACCCGCCCCGATACAGCCAGGCTTGCGTCCCGTCGGCGTACGCCCACAGGAACCCGGTGATGACGAGCCCGAGCGCGGCGGCTACGCCGGAGATCCTTCGGCCCCTTTGCCCGGCGACGGCGGATCGCGCGGCGGTGGTCCGCCCGGTGGACGGCGCGGTCGCCGCGTTAGGCACTCGAGCGCTCAGCGCGAGCGCCAGCGCGCAGCCGATCAGCAGCGCCTGAGCCCGGGTGTCCGTCCCGAAGTACGCCCGGCCGATGTCGTCGCTTCGGTAGAGAACCGCGGCCGCGACCGCCGACACCAGCGCGCCGACCAGGACGAGGGCCACCAGTACGCCACGCCCGATCCGCTGGCCTCGGTCCGCCAGGTCGGGCTGGGTTCGGTCTCGTGCGCTCGGCAGCCGTGGTGGCTGCGCTCCGTTCTGCGCGCTTGGCCGCGGTCGGCCCCCCGCTTCTTTGCGCTGCGGGCTTGGCCCTGCTTTGCGCTGCGGGCTTGGCTGTGCTGTGCGCTGCGAGCGGGGCCGTACTCGGCGCACGAGGCGCGGTGCGAACACGATCATGGCGATGACAAGCACCGGCCAGCACAGGTAGAACTGCTCCTCGATGCCAAGCGACCAGGTGTGCTGCAGCGGCGACGGCGCAGAGGTCTGCGCGAAGTAATTCATCCCGCGATAGATCATCCGCCAGTTCGCCACGTACGCCAGCGCCGCGAGGGCATCGCCGCGTACCAGGCCCAGCTCCTCGTCGGCCGCGAGCGTCCGGGCGAACAGGGCCACCACGATCAGCATCGCGAGCAGCGCCGGCAGCAACCGCCGAGCCCGCCGCAGCCAGAACGCGCCCAAAGCGATCTTGCCCGTACGCCGCAGCTCGCCCAGGAGCAGCGACGTGATCAAGAAGCCCGACAGCACGAAGAACGCGTCGACCCCGAGGAACCCGCCGGGCAGCTGCCGTACGCCCGCATGGAACAACAGCACGGCCAGCACCGCCAGCGCGCGTACGCCGTCCAGCGGCGGCTGATAGCGCACGTTCTCCTGCCGGGCGGCCCTCGACACCGCGTCAGTGTGCCCACCGCGCAGTCATGGAAACTCGTCACGAGCCGCTCGGCTTGCACCCGTTTTAGAATGATTTGTGGAGATCATCCGGACGCGGGCGTCCGCCGCGAAACGGACACCAGGGGCCTGCGCGCAAACAGATGGCCCGGTGCGCTACGCTGTGTGGGCTGCCGCGCGGAGAGATCCGGGCGGCAACGGGCTGTAGCGCAGTTTGGTAGCGCACTTGACTGGGGGTCAAGGGGTCGTCGGTTCGAATCCGGCCAGCCCGACATCGAATTTGCAGGTCAGAAGCGGTCTTCCTGAAGTTGGGGAGGCCGCGTTTTTGATCTCTGATCCTCATTTGACCTCGGACGTCACGTCACCGAGCGTCAAAAGATGGCACGAGGCGTGCCTTGGACTGCCCGGTCGCGCTGAGCCAGACCTGCGACGACTGCGTCGCCCCATCGGGCGAGGAATGCGCATGGTCGTCCTCGGCGTACTGGACCAGTGTGGCCGACGATGACCAGTGACGACACCTACTGCCTGACCGCCTCCGGAACGGCTCTGGGCCCCTATCGGCCGGATGAGTTCGTCGCCCGTTTCCGCGCGATCATGTACCTGCTCGCGTCCGGGCCGCAGGCGATCGTGTACACCGTCCAGGCGGAAAGCGTCGATGAGGCCCGCGCGACTCGCCATCATTCTGGAGACGCCGAGCAACGTGCGTGACGATCCGGTGATCGGCTACGGTGATGTGTCCGGCGGACTGTCGTCTACGACGACCGCGCTAATGATCGGAGCACCTGGCGAATGGTGCTCCGGCCACAACTGAATCGCACGCCGCGCAGCCGCGGTGATCAACTCGCCGTTCATGCTAGCCCGGGATTCGGGCACATCGTGTCCGGGCCACTCGCAGACGAACGTGACCGGACCGTCCGGAGGCAGCGGCCACACCCAGTACGTTCCGTCGAAGCGGCGCATCCCGCCACTTCCTCCGGTCCCGGTGAAGACCACATTGCCTTTGTCCGCGGCCAGCTCCGGCGCGCCTGTCATGACGTCCAGGTTTGTACCCGATCGGCCGTCGGCGAACAGTACACCCACCCGCAGGAATGTGTCCGGAATCGACCCGTCCGGCGCACCGGGAAACATCGGGACAGCCTCGTCCTCGCGCAGCATCGCCGAAACCGTGAACTCGAACCCCGCCGGATACGCGGTCACCGCCGAAACCACAACCGCCGCATCCGGCGTACGCAAGAGGATCAGCTCTACCGGCACCGTCGCACCGATCGCCGCCTCCGGCTTCATCCACACCGGCCGTGGCCGCAGCCGCTGCGGCCTGCGCTGTGAAACCGATGCTTGAACGAGGTGATCGAAGAACCCCACGACGACCATTCTGGCACCGAACATGTCTGTTGAGCTGAAGCACGGAGGAACTGTTCGCGGCGTGCGGCAATCCTATGTAGATGATCGTGACACCTCGATGACACATTTCCGCTGCAGCCGCCGGCAGAGCGGTCCAAGGGCGGGTGGCCATTTCGCCCAAGCGTGACCCTTGGGTGCTGCTGGGCCACGCTTGGGGGGTTCGGTGTCGCCGCTCGTCAGGCCGTTGGCTTCACCACACAACTTATGGTCAGTGTGGTCGGCGCCAGCCCGGCCGCGACGTAGCCGAAGGACGCCTCCCCGGCTGGCTGGAGTGTGCCGTTCCAGTCGGCGCTCGTCACTGTCACGGTGCCAAGCTTGGACGTGGGGGGTGCCGTTCCAGTACTCGTGCATCACCTGCTGACCTGGCCAGTCCTAGGCCACCTGCCAACCGTGGATCGAAGTGGTCAGATTGTTGTGCACGATGACGCGGGCCACGAAGCCGGTGTCCCAGGCGCTGTCGAGCACGTAGGTCGCCGTGCTGTCCTGCGGTGCGGCGGCGGTAAACGTCGGCCCCATGATCAACGAATCGAAGTTGGAGCCGCCGCCCGAGAAGCGGTACCAGTAGGGCGTGCCCGGCTTCAGGCCGGACACAGTCAGCGCCTGAGCGGCCTCGACTGTGGCGGCGGTAGAACTGATGGCCGACAGATGGGCGCTGGCGTCCTCGAAGCTGCGGTAGACCGAAACCGTGACGGGCGCGTACCCGCAGCCGCCGTTCGCCGAAACCGCGAACGTCAAGTGCGTCGGGCCTGCCTCTGGGACCGATCCGCTCGCCGGGGGCGGCAGGCATGGGGGCTGGGGCTGGCGCTCGGGGTCGCGCTCGTCGTGTCGGCCAGCGCGGGTACGCCGACTGCTAGGACGATCAATGCGCTAGCTACGGCTAGGGCAACTCGACCAAATTTCATGTCGCTCTCCACAACTCAGGTTGCGGGACCGGGCCGTTCAGGGTGAACAGCTCAGGGACGGGGAGCCGAGCGAAGGCCGCGCCGACGGGTCGATTCCACTCAAGATCTTCTATGCAACGGTAACGGTCGACGTCGGTGCATGAATGGCATATAAGGCGGCTGAGGAATGTTTGGCCCGCCCTGCAGGGGGTCGTCGCCTCGAAGGAGATGGCTCGGCCTTGATCGATGCGGATCGGGGCGACGCCGCCGCAACGTTGATCCACCTTCGAGCGGTCATTGCGTCCACGTGCGACACATCACGGCTTGATCAAGGCGCCCTTGTGCCTGCCCATCGACGCAGGTCGGCTGAAATACCTCCCAGTGGGCGCTAGGAGTACACCGCGACGACGTAGGCCACGTGCCGCTGCTCGCCTCGATGGATCGAGACGCTCAGCTGTACGCGCTCCGACGGGCGCGCATCATAGGTGGCGTCGCTGGCGTTGATGGCCCAGCCGTATTCATCCGGTACGAACACGGAGGGGGTCCAGGCCGCCGTCGGCTGCAGCCGGTTGTCCCGGAGAAACTCGTCCAGGCAGGTCGAGGACGTGTCAAAGCGGAGATAGAGCGAGCCCATCGGGCCCATGTCCTCATGGTTGCCCCACCGCAGATGCTGAACGTCGCACGGAAGCTTCACACCGTATCGGGGCAGGAGGTCATCCTCCAGATCTCCGCCGCGATACGTGATGTGAAGCGCCTCGTCTTCGCGCGGGTACTCCCGGGGGTCGTTCGACCGGAATGAGCCCGAGATCTGGCTCCATGCACCCCAGCAGCACAGTGCGGCGACGACAACCAGGGTTACAACGCCGGCGAGAACCCGGGACGAACGCTTCGGCTTGGCGGAGGTCTCGGGCTCGCTCATCGCCGCAGTCTACGAGGATCTTGCGCTCAAGGGGTTGGGCTGTCGTCGGGAAGGACGGCCGTAGAGTCGGTCCGCAACGAGAACGCCGACGAGCAGCGCGCCTCGTCGACCGGAGTCGAGTGAAATGACTCGCTAAAGGTGCGGTCATTGACTTTCGCTGCGCCGAGGAGCGTCGGCCAGAGTTGATGGCGGTAGATCTCTCGGTGACCGTCGTGACAGCAGTCAAGGATTCTGCTACTTCCGGCAGCGCGAATATCGTCACCCTCACTGCGGGCGTAGAAGTGTGGCCAGACCAGTCCATTCGGAAGGGAAGGCCTGATGACACGTCTCAAGAAGCTCGCGACCGCGGCGGTTCTGGCGACGATCACGTTGCTGGGAGCGACATCCCAAGGCGCCTACGCGAGCGGTAGCACCTCGGGCTTCATCGCCGGCACCGATAACGGGTACATCTACCACTATGTGGCGGGTGACGGCAACACGATCGATTCGCAGACCGCCAAGATCTACTTGTACGGCGGCGACATCATCTGCAACTTCTACATCAACTGGGTGTACCTGGACACCAACAGCAAGCCTTGGTACACCGAGCGCGCGTACACCAACACGGGGTGCGTTTCGGCTCCCGGTCTCGCCACGGACAAGACTGCCGTCGTCGCGGCATGGCGCGGGAAGGGCTGGGCCAAGAACGGGTACGCCTGTGCGTACGTGTTCACCAACGGCAGTCAGCGTGGCCGCGCCTGCGTGCGTATCAACTGATCCGCACTTCGCCTGCCCCGGGCCGCAAGCCGCCTGGGGCAGGCGGACGGCGATGGTCAGACGGTCGCCGGGCGGCCGGGCCAGATGTTTCTCGCCAGCCTTGCGATGGTGCGGACCACGCCTCGCAGGATGAACACGGTGGTGGTGGCGGTGATCGCCAATGCCACGATTCCGGCCAGGCCGATAAGGCTCGCGGCCCCGTGGTCGCGGACGGCGTCGATCGACATGCCGGCCAGCCTGATGGTGGCGGGCAAGGCGAACGTGACGAAGTACCAGACGGTCCACGCCACGCCGGGGACGTACAGGAACAGGTAGAGCCAGGCCCAGCGGATCTCGCGGGGGCGTACTGAGGCGAGGAGGCTGAGGTCGTCGGCGGTGGCCCGGTGGATTGCGCGGCGGGCGACCGCGCCCTTCGTGCCCCAGAGGTTGCGGCAGCCGGTCGCGACGACGAACAGCGCGTAGAAGTCGGTGCGCATGAACACTTCAAACTGGAACGCGATGCCGGAGATCTTGATGAACGCCAGCGCCCGGATCAAAGACAACAGCGCGCCGGGCGGCACCGCCAGCTCCGCGGCCAGCAGGAGGCCGAGCGTGGCGGCGTCCGAGAGCGGACCGGCGGCCAGCGGGACGATGCGCTGGCGGCGCGGCACCGACCACAGCCGGGTCAGGTCCGTCTGGTAAACGATGGTGATCATCCGGCGGCTGATCGACACCCGCGACGGGACGCCGCGCGCTGCGGCGGCGAGGACGTGCGCGCACTCGTGGATCAGGCCGGAGGCGGTGGCGAGGACGGCGACCGCCACCATGCTCAGCAGGGACACGTGGCTGACGATGACGTCGCTGTAGTGCGGCCGCAGGTCCGGCCGGGCGATCAGCGCGGCCACGCCGGCTGCGGCCAGCACACCTTGGACGATCAGTCCCGTACGCCCGAAGAGAATCCGCCCGGCGCGCCGAGTCCACAGCGCCGGGCCGTCCGTCGTGGGGGCCGCCGCCGACAGAAGTCCGGCGGCGGTCAGCCCGTCCACGAAGCCGGCGACGTCGACGGGCTCGCCCATCAGCTTCGCCGCCCGGTCGGCGCATTCTTCGACGGTGCAGCCGTCCTGCAGCCACTCGACGACGGTGCCGCCGATCTCGGGCACCGCCACGAACGTGCGGCTGCCGCGTCTTCCGATGATGTATCCGTCGCCGTCGCGTACCAGGCTCAGGTCGGCATAGCGATTCGTGACGGCGTTCGTCATCGGACGGCCCGGCACATCGGACAGTCGGGGTGCCGCTGCCATGCGGAGCTGCTCGTCGCCAGCCCGTCGGCGACTTCGATGACCTGATAGGTGGCGGCCGCGACGGGGGGATCGCTGCGGGTGAGGTATCGCATGACCTCCATCGCCATGAGCCCGCACATCAGCTGAGCCATCGGACCAGTGGCGCGGTTGACCGATGCAGGTGCGAGGTAGGCCTCCTGGCGGAGGACTTCCGGTAATACAGCCGCCTCCGCCGTGCGATGCAGGGCGAGGCATTGCCAGCACGGCGATCTGCCAGGCTCGACGGACCAGTACGACAGCGTCGAGTAGTTCAGCCCACCTGCGACGAACGGTATGCCGAGAGCGAAGCAGGCTTCGTTGACGATGAGACGGATGTCTTCCGGCGAGTCGATCGCGCAGACGACGATGTCGGCGTCGGCGCCCAGCTCCAGAACGGTTGCCACGTCGGTCACCCGCGCGTGGACGGGAATGATCGAGGTTCCGGAGGAGTACGCCTTCGCCCAATCCTGAGCGGCATACACCTTGGGCCGGCCGACCTCGGCCAGACCGTAGACGAACTGCCGGGCCAGGTTCTTCGTCTCCACCTGGTCCTGGTCGACGACGGTCACCTGGCCGACCCCCAGCCCGACGAGGGACTGCAGGATGCCCGAGCCGATGCCACCGGCGCCCAGGAGCAGCACTCGCGATTGTTGGGCGGCCGCATGCATGGCGGCGCTGGTGTGTTCGAGGCTCGCGAAGAGGTCGTAGTAGCGAAGGTTGCTCTGATGGCGTTCGCGGGTCGCCTCGTCGAGGGTTTCGTCGCCGTCAGCGTCGATCAGGACGCCCATCTCGTCGAGCGTCGCGAGAACTGCGGAAAGCTGCTCTTCGCTGACGTCGAAGCCCTGCGCGCTCAGTCCCGCCTGGAGTTCGTCGCGGGGCCGGGCCTCGGCAAGCAGTCCGAGCAGGACGGCGAGGCTGCCGTCGTGGTCCTGGAGGTACATCCGTCGAAGAGCCCGCGGCCACAGCACCACCTGGCCCTCGCCGCGATGAACCATGATGCCCTTGAGCATGGGCCGGGCCGCCACAGCGCATCTCCTCTCGTCTAGGGCGTGCGGGGCGGCCCGCAGACCGCCCCGCCCGGGTGTCAGGCCAGGTCGGTGTCCCGCTGGTGGATTGCGGTTGCCTCGATGTCCTCGACCTTGGTGATGACGATCACCATGAGCAGCTCACCTCCTTGAGTCGCACGTGGGAAAGTGCTCGTCCGCAGAGGATGCGCGACCCAGTTCACAGTCCGGTCACAGCAGAGTGGGCGCTGACGGCCCATCACGCGCCAAGCACGAAGGAACCGCACGCGGGCGACGTCACGCCCATCTTGGTCTAGATCTCGTAGAGGCCAGGTGGGAACACGATCGGTCCAGCGCCGGGTACGGCGGCCATCACAGGACTGCCATGGACGACGGGGTCATGAGGATGCCTCCACCCGACGTCGACGCTGATCGCGGCAGCGACGTCGTTCGCTTCGTAGAACTCCTCCATCGTCTCCGCGTACTCGCCGACGCACACGAGGATTCCGTGATCGTTGTAAGCGCGGTGGTCCTCCAGGCGACCTGGAACACCACGTGCGGCCATCCAGTCGTGTTCCACGGGCAGTGGGTCGCCGTACACGTCCGCTGGGTCCAGGGTGCTGTAGCGGCGTATCGTGACCCCGTTTCGCGCGACCAGCCATCCCGTTCCGTCGCCGTATGCGCTGAAGTAGAACGCGTGCACCTCGCCGCACTCCGCGCTCAACCGTTCGGCAGTTGCCCGGACCTCTTCAGCGCGGTCGCCGAACGCGTCGCACCAGGGGCCGACGATCGGCGTCCAGCCGTTGATCTGCGGGCCGACGTAGACGAGACCGCAACCGTCGTCCTCGTTGATGATCTCCATGACGCTGGACGCCAGCCTGTACGTCGCCGGCCGGGGCGAGGCCAGACCGAGCGAGGCCAGGACGGCCGCCTGATCGAGGTCGCGTACGCACCACCAGGTCGTCCCGATGGACATGACCGGGCTGAGCGGATCGGTGCGTCGGCGGATCCGGATCAGGCGCTCGACGGCCGCCAGGTCGGCTTCTTCCAGGCCCAGCTCGCCATCAAGGTATGCCAACGCGTCCAGTGCGGCCGCCCGCAGCCGGCCCGGACCGTATCGGCGGACGTGTCGAAGCGCCGTTCGGGCTCCCGGCACCGCGGCGATCTGGTTCAGATTCTCCCAGCGCTGGTTATGATCGTTTACCGTCGACAAACGCGCCAGCAAGTCCGGGATGTCGGCTGTCACTCGCGCACCCTACGCCCAGAAACCGGGTCGCGGCCGCTGACGCTGGAGCAGCGAAAGCCGAAATCCTCATGGCTCCTCGTCGTCGCGCAGCGGATAAGACGGCGACCGGCGCGGCTTCACTGGTCACCGGGGGTGACCAGTCCGGTCTCATACGCGAGCACCACCGCCTGGGCCCGATCACGTAACGCCAACTTGGCGAAGATCCGCGCGACATGCGTTTTGACTGTCGCCTCGCTGAGGGTCAGGTGGTGAGCGAGTTCGGTGTTGGACAGACCGCGGCCGAGGAGGGTCAGCACTTCCAGCTCCCGCGGTGTGAGCGCGGCGAGATCGAGGTGGGCGGCGGGCGTCGACAGGCGGTCGCCGACGTGCTGGTCGCCGGTGGCGAAGCGCTGGACGAGGCGCCGGGTGATCGAGGGCGCGAGCAGGGCGTCGCCGGTGTTGACGAGACGCACCGCTGCCGCGAGGTGGTCAGCGGTGACGTCCTTGAGGAGGAACCCGCTGGCGCCGATGGCCAAGGCGGCGTAGACGTAGCGGTCGAGGTCGAACGTGGTGAGCATGAGCACGCGGCAGCGGGGCTCGTGGTCGAGGATGCGCCGGGTCGCCTCCAGTCCGTCCATTATGGGCATACGAATGTCCATGAGCACGACATCGGGCCGTAGCCGCCGCTCGGCTGCCACCGCGTCGGCACCGTCGGCGGCCTCGCCGACCACGTCGATGCCCCGGGCGGTCAGGATGAGCCGGAACCCGGTCCGGATCAGCTCCTGGTCGTCGACGATGAGGACGCTTGGTGCGGCGTCCATCGGGCGGTCTGGAGACGTCATCCGAAGTCCACCGGGATGCGGGCGCGGACGCGGTATCCGCCGCCGAGCCGGCGGCGGGCGTCGAGGTCCCCGCCGTAGACGGCCACGCGCTGCTGCAGCCCGAGCAGACCACGGCCGGCGCCATCACCGGTCGCCCGGATTCCGGTCTGGCCGCTGGTCAGTACGCTCGGGCCCGTGTTGAGCACCTCGATGCGCAGGGAACGCTGGGCGTAGCGGATCGTCACTTCCGACTTTCCTCCGGTGCCGTGCTTCAACGCGTTCGTGAGCGCCTCCTGAACGATGCGGTATGCGGTGACGTCGATCCCGGCCGGCAGTGGTCTCGGCTCGCCCGAGATGCGTACGTCCACCGGCAAGCCGGCGAACGCGATGCGGTCGATGAGCGGGCTGAGGCGGCTCAGGCTGGGCTGTGGTGCCAGGCCACCGTCCTCGCCGCTGTCCTCGTCGCCGCTGTCGGCCGGCGGGGCGAGCAGCCCGAGAAGGTGCCGCAGCTCGGTCATGGTGTCCCGGCCCGCCCGCTCGACCGCCGACAGGGCAGCTGCGGCCTCCTGCGGCATCGCCGCGAGAACCTCCCGGGCCGCCGCCGCCTGGACGATCATGAGGGTAACGTTGTGGCTGACGATGTCGTGCAGTTCGCGCGCGATCCGGGCCCGTTCGTCGTCGACGGCCGTCCGGGCTGCGCTTTCGCGCTCGCGTTCCATGAGCCAGCCCCGCTCCTCCAACGCGCGGCGGTGCCGGCGGCGTGCGTACAGCAATGCCGCGCCCAGCCAGGCGGCGACCGCGACGGCCGCCGCGAGGGCGACCCCGAGCCACGCCCCTGCGGTCTGCACGCCATCACTGTTGCAGAACTGCGCCGGGCGCGGCATCCTCCCCGGTGTCCAGCCGCATACATCTCTGGGATGACCGCGCCGGCTGGTTCCATCCACAGACCGATGTGGTGCCGGTACGCGCACCCATACCGTGCTCGCATGACCAATGACACCTGTGTCGTGCGAGTGGACGGATTACGCAAGGAGTACGGCGACACGACTGCGCTGGACGGCCTGTCGCTGGAGATCCACACCGGTGAAGCGGTGGCGGTGATGGGGCCGTCCGGCTGCGGCAAGTCGACGCTGCTGAACATGATCGCCGGGCTGGACCGGCCGACGTCCGGGACGGTGCAGGTTCACGGGGAGGACCTGGGACAGCTGAACGAAACGAGGCTGGCGCTGTTTCGCCGGCACCGCATCGGCATGATCTTCCAGTTCTTCAACCTGCTCGACGACCTGTCGGCGCTGGACAACGTGGCACTGGCGGCGCAGCTGGCCGGCACCGCTGCCGGGCCGGCGCGCAGGCGGGCGTTGGAGCTGTTCGACGAACTGGGCATCGCGGATCGGCGCAATGTGTACCCCGCGGCCTTGAGCGGTGGCGAGCGGCAGCGGGTCGCCGTGGCGCGAGCCTTGATGAACCGCCCGGCACTGCTGCTGGCGGACGAGCCGACCGGGGCGCTGGACAGCCGGGCCGGCGAGCAGGTCATGGATCTGCTGCTGGACCTCAACCAGATCGGGCAGACACTGATGATCGTCACGCACGACGAGCGGCTCGCCACCCGATGCGCGAGCCGGCTGATCGAGCTCGCCGACGGCCGGATCGCCAACGAGCGCACCCTGGACCGGGTATGAGCGCCGTGTGGCGGGCGGCCCGGGCCGCCGTGCGGAGGCGGAAGCTGCAGACGTTCGTCATCGGTCTCGTCGTGCTGCTGTCGACCACGACCATCGTGATCGCGCTGGTGCTGCTGGACGCGTCCTCCGGGCCATTCGATCGGGCGTTCGCCGCTCAGCAAGGCCCCCATGCGATCGCCGTGTTCGACCCGGCGATCGTCACCGACGCGGAGCTAGCCGGGCGGCGTACCGGCGTCGCGGCCGCCGCGGGCCCGTTCGGGCAGGCGACGCTCGACTTCGGCGACGGCGGACCCGGTCCACGTGGGCTGTTCACCGTCGTGGGACGCGGCGACCCGGGTGGCCCGGTCGACCGGTTGGACCTCTGGCAGGGGCGCTGGCCCACCGGACCCGGCGAGGTGGTGCTCAACACGCCGCCGATAAGCGCCGACGACCCGCAGGAACTGTCCGGCGAGATCACGCTCGGCGGCAGGAAGTTCACGGTCGTCGGCCAGGCGTACAGCCTGAGCCAGACCGCGGACGCCTGGGTGACGCCGGAGCAGATGACGGCGTTGCAGCCGACAGCGGTGCAGATGCTCTACCGGTTCACCGGGGACGTGTCGACGAAGGCCGCGGTCGAGGCGGACCTCGCCGCCGTCACGAGCGGACTGACACCCGACGCGCTGATCGCGGTCCAGCCCTACCAGGTCGTCAAGGACAAAGTCGCCTCCGACATCGCCGTCTACGTGCCGCTGCTGGCCATGTTCGGTGTGCTCGGGCTCATCGTCGCGGTGGTCATCGTCGGCAATGTGGTCAGCGGCGCCGTCGTCTCCGGCTTCCGGCACATCGGGGTGCTCAAGGCGATCGGCTTCACGCCACGACAAGTGGTCGCGGTGTACCTCGTCATGGTGTCCGTCCCCGCGGTCACCGGCAGCGTCCTCGGTACCGTCGCCGGAGCGTTCGCCGCCCAACCACTGCTCAGCGACGGGTTCGAAGGGCTCGGGGTCGGCGGCGGCATCGGCGTCGCCGGCTGGGTGTGGGCGGTCGCGCTGCTCGGCGTACCAGCCCTCGCCGCCGTGACGGCCTTGGTGCCGGCCTTGCGGGCACATCGCCTGTCGGCGGCCGAGGCGATCAGCGCGGGCAGCGCGCCGCGGGCCGGTCGCGGCCTGAGGATTCAACGCCGCCTTGCCGGTACGCGGCTGCCGCGGCCGGTCAGTCTGGGGCTCGGGCAGCCTTTCACCCGCCCGGGCCGGACCGCCTTCACCGTCGCAGCCGTCCTGCTCGGCGTCACGACGGTGACTTTCGCGACCGGCCTGGCCGACTCGCTGACCCGGATCTCGGCGATCGAGGACCGGTCGTCCGGGCAGATCGCGGTCCAGCCCTCCGACGGCACGACCCGGATCACCGGCGGGGGCCTGCCGGC
The DNA here is from genome assembly GCF_040654195.1 of Hamadaea sp. NPDC050747. Classification (NCBI taxonomy): domain Bacteria; kingdom Bacillati; phylum Actinomycetota; class Actinomycetes; order Micromonosporales; family Micromonosporaceae; genus Hamadaea; species Hamadaea sp. NPDC050747. The sequence goes on along the minus strand of NZ_JBFAHM010000004.1, from coordinate 510,816 downwards.
ACCGCAGGAGGCCCCCCAGGTCACCACCCGGACGGACGCGCAAGTGGAGGCTCTGCTGCGCAGCCTGCCGGACGCGGCCCGGGTGGCGGCCATTCTCGGGATGCCGGTGCCGGCGCTCGGGCAGACGCAGCCACTACGGGTGAACTTCGTGCGCGGCGACTACGCGTCGATGGGCTACGCGAACGAGATCACCAAAGGTCGCTGGATGACCAGGCAGGACGAGACGGTAGTGCCGTCGGAGCTCATGCGCGAACGCGGGCTGGCCGTCGGCGATCGGATCATCCTGGAGCTCGACGGGCGGCGGACCGAACTGACGATCGTGGGCGAGACGATGGACGGCGCCATCGGCCCGCCCGCCGCGTTCGTCGACTGGCGAGTCCTGACCGAGCTGGCCCCGGCCCGCGTCGCGCAGTCATGGGAGGTCTACTACCAGGTCCAGCTGGTTCGCGGTGGCGACGTCGCCGCGTACGTCGAGGCGGTCAGGGCGGCCGACCCGGGAATCGACGCGTGGAACACCTCCCAGCTCAACGGTTTCGCGGTGGCGGTCATCAGTTTCTCCGCAGTGCTTTCGCTGCTCCTGTCGACGGTCGCGGCGCTGGGCGTCTTCAACACGGTCGTGCTCAACGTCCACGAGCGACGCCGCAGCCTCGGCATGCTGAAATCGATCGGAATGACCCCGCGCCAGGTGGTGGCGATGGTGCTGACCTCGATGGCGCTGCTCGGGGCGGTCGGCGGCATCCTCGGCATCCCCCTGGGAATGCTCGCCCACCGGTACATCCTGCCGCGCACCGCCGACGCGGCCCGGGTCGCCATCCCGAGGGCGGTCCTGGACGTGTGGCACGCGCCGACGCTGGCCGCGCTGGGCGTCGCCGGTGTGCTGATCGCGCTCGTCGGCGCGCTGGTCCCAGCCCGCCGGGCGGCCCGGCTGAGGATCGCGGAGGTGCTCCACAACGAGTAGGCCGCGCAGGAGTGCGTCGAGCGCACGCGTCATGATGGTGGGCGCGGCCGACAACCGTGCCCACCAGACGATCCCGCAGGCAACCGACGGTCCGCACCCATCACAGCCACTGTCGGCTGTGGCGGTCGTGGCGGAGGCCGCCGCTCCACGTGCGATCCTCGCGGCCCCCGCCGGTCCGCTCAGGCGGCCGATCGACATCGGCGATGCCCATCCCGCGTGAACGCACGCGCTTGCCCAGGATGTCGCCCAGCCCGATCGGCGCCTGGACGGTTCCGGGATACAGACCGGACAGGACCAGGACGAGCGGGCGACCGGAACCCTCCGGATCCAGCCCGATGATCCGCCCGTACGCCTCAGCGCCGTGCGCTGTCAGCGGCGACAGCAGCGCCACCTCGTCGCCGATATAGAGCCAGTGGCCGTCCCCCAGGTCCCACCGGGGAAGCAACGGTTCGTTCAGTCTCAGGGGTTCGCCCTCGGAATCGTGAAACACGACCTACTCCCGCCCGCAGCTGTTCCTCCCACGCAGACAGCCTCTGGCGGACGGATGTGGTCAAGCCATACCTACGCGCGAAGCACTATCGGATGAACCAGACGCTCACATATCCGGCTGCCGGATAATCCGCGCATACCCTGTGGGCATGTGGACGGATGGGGGAGCGGCAATCGCGCTCGCGCCGGACTTCTGGACCACGTCCCAGACGATCGACGCACTGGCCAAACGCGACATCCCGCAATTCTTCCGCCTGGTTCAGCGCGAGACCGGAGTCACGCAGACCCGGCTCGGCGTCGCCGTCGGGCTGAGCCAGGCCCAGGTCAGCGAAGTCATGAGCGGCAGCCGGCGGGTCAGCAGCGTGGACGTGCTCGCCCGCATCGCCGAGGGCTTAGCGATGCCCGTCGCCGCCCGTTCCGCCCTGTTCATGGGCAGCCGCGTGCCGGTCGGCGGTGTCGCCGTCGCCGACCACGACACCGGCAGCGAAGTGACCGCCGTGTACGCGGCCCGCGGCCTCGTCTCGCGACCCTCCTGGAACGACGTCGTCATCCACGCCAACCGGCACCTGTGGCTGTACGGAATGGCCGAACTCGGTTATGCCCTGGACGACGACGTGCCCGACCTCGTGGAACGTGCCGCACAGCGCGGATGCGACATCCGGGTGCTGTTGCTCGACCCCGAATACTCCGGAGCGGTCGACGTGGACGCCGACGAGGGCAGCCCACCGGGCACCCTCGCGACCCGAACCCGAGCGGCGCTGGCGCGGTATCGGCAGATGCAGGACGCGGCCGGACCGGCGATGCAGATCCGGGTCTTCTCGGCCCCGCCCACGGTCAGCGTCGTGCGGGGTGACGATCACATGATCGTCACCCCCTACCTGCGGTTCTTTGTCGGCGGCAATTCGCCCACAATGGAGCTTCGGCGGGCCACGGGGAAGATGTTCGATCGCTATGTGAAGCACGTCCAGCGGACGTGGGACGACGCCAAGGAGTGGACACCATGACCGGACTGGGCAGCATGCGCGACGCCGAGCTGCTGAGCACAGAGGTGCTGGTGGACAAGCCCAAACGGTTCGTACGCGAGCAGCTGCGGATGCCCGACGGCGTCGAGATCGACTGGTACTACGCCGACACCGCCGAAAGCGTCATGGTCGTCCCGGTCACGGCAGCCGGAACGGTGATCCTCGTCCAGCAGTACCGGCACAACCTGAAGACCGACACGCTGGAGCTTCCGGCCGGGATCTCGACCGTGGGCGAGTCGATGGCGGCCGCCGCGCAGCGTGAGTTGGTCGAGGAGACCGGACACGCCCTCTCCGCCGGGGTGAACCTCCAACCGCTCGGCCGGCTGTATGCGCTGCCGTCCGAGACGAACAAATGGATCAACTTCTTCCTGGCCTATCCGGTGGTGTCGACGGGCACGGCCGAGTGGGACACCGAGATCGAGCGCTACTTCGACATGAGCACCGTCGAGGTGCCCTTCGACGAGGCGATCGCGTCGATCGGAACCCGGATCACCGGCGTCGAGACCGCCAGCGCCCTGATGATGGCGCGGCCGCACATCCGCTGACGCCTGCCGAACACGGCCTGAGCGCCGGCTCCCGACGGCCGCCGATTCCCGAGGCGCGGCGCACGCGTGGCGTCGTCGAAACTGAGACCGAATCAAGGCTGACGGCGCTAGTGGCCGGGCGCCCACCACGTCAGATGACCGGTTGCCTCGGCGACTGGTTCGATGATCTCCCAAGCTTCGGCGATGAACCCATCTCGGATACGCCAGATATCGACGACGGCGATCTCGGGTCCGCCGGCCAGCCATCGGCGGGAGTGCATCATGACGTGGTCGCGGTCGGCAAGCACGAGCTGGATGTCGACCTGCATCCCGGCGAGGTGGACGAGGGCGGCACGAACAGAGTCGAGCCACTCGGTCTTCGTGGAATTCCGCCCGTCCGGTCGATGATGGACGAAGTCGTCGCTCAACGACCGTGCCAGCGCGTCGACGTCACCTGTCGCGATCAGTGCGGTCAGTGCCTGCTGGACGATGGCCTTGTTGTCGGCGTACGACGATGATGAGGTCATAGGCAGCAGTGTTGCGATCGCCGATCGCCCTGTCGATGAAACCGCATTTCATGGCGAGGACGCAGGGCAGAGCGTAGCCTCGACGCTCATGCAGACGGTGGGTGAGCTGCTGCGGGAGTGGCGGCATCGGCGGCGGATCAGCCAGCTCGATCTCGCGCTGGCCGCGGATGTCTCCGCGCGGCATGTGAGCCTGGTGGAGACAGGCAAGTCGCAGCCGAGCGCGGCCATGATTCACCGGCTCGCCGAGCGGCTGGACGTGCCGTTGCGCGACCGCAATCTGCTGTTGCTCGCGGCGGGCTTCGCCCCGCGATACGCCGAGCGGTCGCTCGACCGCGAGCAGCTCCCAGCGGTCTTGGAGGCGATCGGCAGGCTGCTGCGCGCGCATGAGCCCTACCCGGCGCTGGTGGTGGACCGCGGGTGGAACATCGTGATGACCAATCGAGCCCTCGACTCGTTCCTGGACGGTGTCGCGCCCGAGCTGCTGAAGCCACCGGTCAACCTGGTGCGGCTCGGGCTCGACGAGCGCGGGCTGGCGAAGAACATCGTCAATCTGGCCGAGGTGCGGTCGGTTCTGCGTACGCGGATGGCACGTCAACTCGCCCGTGCACCCTCGCCTGAGCTACTGGCACTGTTCGACGAGTTCCTCGCCGGGCCGTTGGACGGAGGCGAACCGGAAAGCTCCGAAATCGTCGTACCCATGATCTTTCGCTTCGGCGACCGGGAGCTTCGGTTGTTCTCCACCACCACCTCGTTCGGCACACCGGTGGACATCACCCTGGACGAGGTGTCGATCGAGTCGTACTACCCGATGGATGAGCAGACGGCGGCGTACTTCGCCGTCAAGCCAGCTTAGGTGACTTACTGACACCGAAGGAGGTGCCCGTCGAGGCCGGATCGTTCAAGATCCGGGCCCGGGCTCACGCGTCCGGGAGCTTCCGCCGGGAGGCCCGCGCGGCGTCCAATGTGGCCTTGGCCACGGCGTACTTCCTGGCCAAGTCATGCTCCATCTCAGCGATCCGCTGCCGACGCTGCTCCGATGTCAGGCCCGTCAGGCCCAGCCGGGCGTCCCTGTCCTCCTGCGACACCTCAACTCCCGTCCGCGTCGTAACGTCGCGACCCGATGTGGTCCACTCGGCGTTGGCGTCCCAGCCATCGTGCTTCCTCACTGAGGTTGCCGTCGGTTCGCGTGCTCCGTTCCGCCGCCCTTTCTCTCGGAGTCGAGTATCGCCCTCGGGCGGCTGACGGGCCATGGTTCGTCACGAGACGCGTAATCCCGGCAGGAGCCGGGTTGGCAAGACATCTCGATCGGAAAAGCGCCTTCCCTCTCACTGGCCGGTCGGCCCTTCGCGCTGTAGCGCGAGCCCGTCGAGAAACAACGCCACACCGCGCCGGTAGGCACCCTCTGGATCGTTCGCCTTCCCGGTCGCCGCACCGAGAGCGTGGGACACCCGCGAAGCCGTAGGGAATCGCGTGGTGCCGCCGATGGCTGCGGTCAGCGCCGGTTCAATACTCGACCACCACTGGGCGTCGTCAGGCTCATCGGCTTCGCGCGCACGTCGGGCTGCGAGAGCGGCTCGTGCCGTGCCATACACGAGAGAGACAAGTGCCGTCAGCGTGTGATCCATCTCGATGTCGGTCAGTCCGATTCCGTCGAGTGCCCGTAGCTCTGCCTCGTACTTGCTCGACGTGCCGGGACCGGGGACGGGCCGGCCGGGAGCGATGTCGGTGATCCAGGGGTGCTCTTGGCAACTTGTCCAGTTGGCCTCGGCGATCGCCGTGATACGCGCGCGCCAGTCGGAGTGGTTGGGCGTGCCGACCTTCTCGTAAGTGGCACCGGCGACGTGGTCGAGCATGAGCTCGATCAGTTCCGCACGTCCGCCGATGTGGGGGTACAGCGCCATCGCGGTCACGCCGGCCTCGGTGGCAAGGCGGCGGATGGTCACCGCGTGCAGGCCCTCGCGGTCGGCAAGCCCGACCGCGAGGGCGGTAATGCTCCGGGCGCTGAGGCCGCTACGCGGACCGACGGGCGGCTCGCGCCAGAGCAGCCCGATCAGCTTGAGTTCATCGACTCCGGTGCGCTTCGCCATCGCCCACTCCTCCAACTCTACGTTGTATAATACACCGTAGAGTCGCCCATGGGCGAGAGTCCGCGAGGCTCGATCACCGTGCGCGGGTGGGCCTGAAGTCGTTGGCAGGCTTCGGTCGCGCCCGCGTTCGACGGCGTTGCAGGAGGTTGTCGTGAAGCTCGATCAGGTGGACGCGATCCGGGTTCGGGGCGCGCGGCAGAACTCGCTCAAAGACATCGACATCGACGTGCCCAAGCATCAACTCGTCGTCGTGACGGGCGTCTCGGGATCGGGAAAGTCGTCGCTGGTGTTCGACACCATCGCGGCCGAGTCCGCGCGTCAGCTCAACGAGACGTTCTCCGCGTTCGCCCAAGGCCGGTTGCCCAGCTATGCCCATCCGGACGTGGACGTGCTGGAGAACCTGTCCGCGGTAATCGTGGTCGATCAGCAACGGCTCGGTGGCGGCCCGCGTTCCACGGTGGGCACCATCAGCGACATCGGCGCGCGGCTGCGGCTGCTGTTCTCGCGGCTCGGGCATCCGTCCGCGGGTTACTCGAACGCATACAGCTTCAACGACCCCGCCGGCATGTGCCCGAACTGTCAGGGTCTCGGCGTCGCCTCGACCGCGGTCGAGGCGGAGTTGGTGGACGACGACCGCTCCCTGAACGAGGGAGCGATCACCTTCCCGACGTTCAAGCCGGGGACGTGGCTGTGGAAGGCATACGCGAAGTCGGGGTTCTTCGATCCCGACATGAAGGTGCGCGACTACACACCCGAACAGCGCGAGCTATTCCTGCACGCTCCGGCGGGAAAGTACACCCCGCCGGCGGGCATGGACGCGGTGGGCACCGCCTACGAGGGACTGGTGTCGCGCTTCAACCGCATCTATCTCCAGCGCGAGGCTGCCTCGTTCAAGGGCGCCCAGCGGGTGGCCTTCGAGCGGATAGTTGCACGAGGCGCCTGCCCTGAATGCCGCGGCAGTCGCTTGGCGGCCGCAGCACGCGACAGCCTCATCGCCGGGACCTCGATCGCGGACTGCAACGCCATGCAGGTCAGCGACCTGCTGGACTGGACAGCCGGCATCGACGGCCACGCGGTCGCGCCGCTGGTCGCGAGCTTGCGCGTCCATCTGGAACGGATGAAGACGCTCGGACTGGGCTACCTCAGCCTCGACCGCGCGACCTCCACGCTGTCGGGCGGGGAGGCTCAGCGGATCAAGATGGTCCGTCACCTCGGCAGCGCCCTGGCGGACATGCTCTACGTCTTCGATGAACCCACGGTCGGACTCCATCCGCGTGACGTGGCGGCACTCGGACGGATGCTGCTGGCCCTGCGAGACCGGGGCAACACCGTGCTGGTGGTCGAGCACGATCCCGACATCATGGCGCTCGCCGACCACATCATCGACCTCGGCCCCGGAGCCGGCGCCGCCGGCGGGCAGATCGTCTATCAGGGCGACTACACCGGGCTGATCCGCGCGGCTACCCCCACCGGGCGAGGGCTGCGCGACCACCGGCGAACGGAGCGAGCGCGCCGCGAGCCGACCGGATGGATCGACATTCGAGACGCAACCGCCAACAACCTCCAGCACGTCAGCACCCGCGTCCCGCAGGGTGTGATGACCGTCGTGACCGGCGTCGCCGGGTCCGGCAAGAGCAGCCTCATCCTCGGCAGCCTGCCCGCAGCCGAGCCCGACGCCGTGGTCATCGACCAGCGACCGATCCGGGGATCGCGACGCTCCAACCCGGCCACGTTCACGGGCCTGCTGAACCTCATCCGCGATGCCTTCGCCAAGGCCACGAGGCAGCCAGCCGGACTCTTCACACCGAACTCGACCGGAGGATGCACCGCCTGCGAAGGCAACGGCGTCATCTACACCGACCTCGCCTTCATGGAAGGGGTGCTCACCCGGTGCGAGGTCTGCGACGGACGCCGCTTCACCCCGGAGGCCCAGGCTCACACTGTCAACGGCAGGAGCATCGCCGACGTGTTCGAGATGAGCGTGACCGGCGCACTCGAGTTCTTCCCTCAGCCGCCGATCCTGCGCATCCTCGAACGGCTCCGCGACGTGGGGCTCGAGTACCTCACCCTCGGCCAGATGCTCACGACGCTTTCCGGCGGCGAACGGCAACGACTCAAGCTCGCCGCCGAACTGGGAACACCCGGTCGCACGATCATCCTCGATGAACCGACTACCGGGCTGCACATCGCCGACATCGCGCGGTTGCTCATTCTGCTCGACCGCCTGGTCGCCGCAGGCTCCACACTCATCGTGATCGAACACAACCTCGCCATCGTTTCGGCCGCCGACTGGATCATCGACCTCGGTCCCGAGGCCGGACACGAGGGCGGCCGCATCGTCTTCGAGGGCACGCCGGATCAGATGATCGCCACGGGCGACACGCACACCGCGACGCATTTGCGGCTTCACGTCCAGTCTGACGCCGGCTCCGACAACGCCGCAGACGCGAGCCAGACGAGCAAACGTGAGGCGGATTGTGCCGCCGTTCGGCGACATTCCGTGCACCACCAGGCAGCGGGATCATTCGGCTGATGCCGGCCGGCGCAGGCAGTACCACCGCCCGGCTATCGGCCTTGAGTCACAACCGCGTCTTCATTGGAGAACGAACAATCCGGCTTGACCCGTCCGAACGGTACGGCTTTCCGGCAATAGCCCGTTCGCCGAAGGCGTCGGCTCCGGCTGGCTGGAGCGAGGTTATGTCAGCGTTTTCGTGTGTCGCGCTGGCACAGCGCGCGGTGGGTCGTGAGGATGTGGGCGTGAGTTCCTCGCAATCCGCTGCCGATCCCGAGCATGAGTCGGACGCTGCCGAATCATCCCCCGGCCACGGCTATCTGCTCGACAACGCACGAATGGAGGCGGGCGAGCGGTTCACCTGGCTGGCTCAGCTGTTCGACGGTGTCACGCTTGGGCACCTCGACCGGCTCGGAATGAAGGCGGGCTGGCGCTGCTGGGAAGTCGGTGCCGGCGGGCCGAGCATCCCCGAGGCACTCGCCAAGGCCGTCGGACCGACCGGCTACGTCCTGGCCACGGACATCAATCCGACCTGGTTGGACCCGGACAGCGGCTACGAGGTGCGCCGGCACGACATCGTCGCGGATCCGCCGCCGCAGCCAGGCACGTTCGACCTGGTCCACGCGCGGCTCCTGCTCGTTCACGTACCCGACCGTGCCCGCGCGTTGGCGACGATGGTGGCGGCGCTGCGACCCGGCGGCTGGCTGTTGATCGAAGATGCCGACACCGAGCTGCAGCCACTGGCCTGCCTCGACGAGGTCGGCCCGGCGCAGCGGCGCGCCAACCGGCTGCGCCGCGCAGTCCGGGAGCTGATGACCCGGCGCGGCGCCGACATGCGCTACGGCCGTACGCTGCCGCACGCGTTGCGTACCGCAGGCCTGGTCGACGTAACCGCGTCCGGCAGCTTCCCGGTCGGCGGGCTGGCCTGCGACCGGCTCGAATCCGCGACAGTACGCATGGTCCGCACCGAACTGCTCGCCGCTGGGCTGGCCGACGACGCCCAGGTCGACGACCACTTGGCCGCCATCGAAGCCGGTGAACTCGATCTCACGCTCGCCCCGCTCATCTCGGCCTGGGGACGCCGCCCGGCCTAGGGCCGACCTTGTGCCACCCTCGGCAGTGGATGTGTTCGCGTGCCGTTCAGCCTGGTCAACGGCGTACTCGAAAGCGCAGGTGAAGCACCCGGTTGCCCTGAATCATCACGTCAGGATCCTCCAACAGGTGCTGTCCTTGGACCGATCCGAAGTAGCGTTTGCCGGACCCGAACACGACGGGAACGACGTCCATGCGCACCTCGTCGATGAGGCCCGCGGCAAGCACCTGGCCACCGACGTTGCCGGCGGCGACCTCGACAACGCGGTCACCCGCAAGTTCCTGAGCCTTGGCCATGGCTGCCTCGACGCCGTCGACGAAGTGGAACGGCGCCTCGGGGTCCCACCCGTCGGGCGCCGGCCGGTGCGTCACGACGACCACGTGGTCGATTCCGCCCGGAGGCTTCCCATCCCAGCCGTCCGTCAGGTCGAAGACGTGGCGGCCGACGACCGTTACCCCGATCTGATCCCAATACGGCCGGGTGTAGTCGTAGGACGTCTGCGACACCTTCAGCACGCCGCTCTCGTCCAACGCGACGTCACCGCTGGACAACCAGTCGAACAGCGGTCCGGGCTGGTCATTGTCGTCCGCGACGAAGCCGTCCACCGAAACCGAGCTGTACATGACTACCTTGCCCACGGGGCTCTCCTCTGCTTCAGGTTGCCCCCAAGTTAACGTGTCGTGAGCTGCCGGTCTTGTAAGAAATCAATCGGCCGGCAGCGGCCAGCCGTCCAGCGTGTGGCCCGACGAGCAACGCCGCCGGCGCTGGCGGCAGCGTCAGCCGGGCGTACGGCGGTGCACCTTCTAGGTAGTAGAGGTCGTCGATCAGCCCGTCCAGCGGCGGTCGCGGCACTCTGGACACGTACTCCACACCCACAGCATCGCCGACGCCCACCGGCATCGGGCGCAGCTATGGCCCGCGTGTTACACGGCCGCGGGCTATTCACCGAGGAGTTCGCGTACCAGCGCCTCGGTGAGCCAGTTGCGATAGCGCTCAGCACCCCATCCGCGGTGCCGTCGCAGGAGTTGGTGCATGTGAGGCGAGCTGAGCGCGTACAGGATGTCGGCGGCGGTCGTCGTGTCTAGGCCTGGCCGCAGCGCGCCGCGAGCGTCGAGTGCCTGGGCGAAGGCGAGCATGACTTCGTGGTGGGCGCGGGAGCCGGCGTCGGCTGCGGCTCGCATGTCGGGGTCGGTCCCGGCCGCCTCCACGCTCACCATGATCAGGTCTCCGGCTCGCTCCAGCAGATCACTGCTGTAGGCGACGAAGAGGCTGATCGCCTCACGGGGATCGGCTGCCTCGTGGGCGGCGATGATTTCAGGGCGTTCGGCGACCCGGATCGGTTGCTCGTCGCCGACTGTGGCGACAGCGAGGATGTGTCCGAAGAGCTGGGCTTTCGTGGGAAAGGCGTCGTAGAGGGTCCGTTCGCCGACGCCGGCGTCGGTCGCGACCTGTTTCATCGTGGTCGCCGCGAAGCCTTGGGCGGTGAACAGCCGGCCCGCGGCTTCGCGGATGCGCTCACGGGTGACGGCGGCGGCCGCAGCGCGGGCCGGCGACCGGTAGGGCCTCTTGACGGGTTCGGCCATGAAGAGCATTCTACAGATATTCGCCGCAGCGCGGCTGCGCCCAATGTGTTCGGGGGTCCCCGATGAACAAGCCGATCCTGTCCGGCATCCACCACATCAAGATCCCCGTCACCGATCTGGCTCGCTCGGTGGCCTGGTACGGCGAGGTCTTCGGGTTCGAGACGACCATGGAGTTCCCCGAGGCTGACGGCGTCACCAGGGGAGTGGCCGGCACGGCACCCGGGCTGGGCGACACCATGATCGCCTTTCGGGTGAACCCGAAGGCCGCCGAAGGCTGTCAGGGGTTCGATCCGGTCAGCTTCGCGGTCGACGGCAAGGACGACATCGAAGCCTGGGCGGCGCGCCTCGACGAGTTGGGCATCCGCCGCTCGCCGGTCATCGAGGCGTCCATCGGCTGGCTGCTGGTCTTCGACGATCCGGATGGTCTGACGCTGCACCTGTACTCGTGGGACCAGCATGGCATCGATCAGTCACACCGGCCCGGTTACGGTCGGGCGGTCGCCCACTAAGGACAGCGTTAGCGGCCGAACCTACTCCGGCGACGGCGGCGTCGGCTCCGACGCCGGAGGCGCGGGCGGCTGCGGCGGCGAAGAAGGCGGCTGCGCGTGGGGCGGCTGCGCTACCGGCGGAGTCGATGTTTGGCCGGCGGACCTGCTCTGCCTGCGGGTGAAGTAAACGATCGCCCAGACGACTCCGCCCACAATGGCGAGCACGACGATGGGGCAGCAGAGCAGGGCGGCGAGTCTGCCGAACGACATTCCAGGTTCCACCATCGACGCATCGTACAAGCGCGATCCTTCGCCGTGGTGTCCGTCGAATGTCGATCGCTCAGGCCGCGAACGACCGATCCAGCGCGCGAGCCAGCCGCTCCTGCCACTCGCGGGCGTCCCCGACCGCACCGGGGTACTCGTCGGCGAAGTTCTCCCAATCCACGTCCCACCTCAGCACCGACGCCGCGGTGAACCCGTCCGGCTCGATGCCCGTGCCGGGCGGCGCGGTCCGTAATACGTCACGGACCAAGTCCAGCGAGACGGTCGTGTATTCCGCCAGGAGCGCGGCGTCCACCAGGTCCTTGCCCTGCGGGTACATGTCCGATTCCAGCCACATGAGCTTCCACGCCAGCGCCAGGTCCGGCGGCGCGCAAGCAACATCAACTCCATAAACGGATACGCGTTGAGCCGCGACCGGCATCGCCTCGCCGAAGACGAAGTCGACCTGGACGGTTCCGCGGGGCAGGTCGGGGGCGACGAAAGGGAAGGTCAGCCGTCGGCCGGGCACCCGGTCGTAGGTCCAGATGTCGACGGCGGCGACATGCTCGGCCCGCAGACCCGGACCGGGGTCGGCGCGTACCGCCTCGACGATGTCGGCGAGCATGCGGTCGGCGGACGGGGCGTTGGCGCGGAAGTCGGCGGGGACGACGACGAAGTCGAGGTCGCCCGGCTCGCGGGCCGTCTCGCCCAGCCACGCCCGCAGCGTCGTGCTTCCCCGCAGCACCAGATGGTCGGCCCAGCGGGAGGCGGTGATCAAGGCGAGGACATGGGCGGCCGACGCCTGCCGGGTCGCTCGCCAGCGTGCGTCCACCGTGCGGACCTGGAACACCGGCTCGCCGGCCCGGTACGCGTTCGGGTACTGCTTCAAGGCAGGGTCGAACGCCGCCCGCTGGTACACCGTCGGGCCGTCTTCGGGAACCGGCAGGTAAGTCGGCGGATAATCGACCTCCCCCTCCGGCGCGTGACGGTGTGTGTCCTCGTACGCCTGGTTGTAGAAGTGCGGGGTCTCGGCCAACCAGCCGTCGTCGTAGCCGAGGCGAGAGTCTTCGAAGACATACTCGGCCTCCACCTCGAGGATCTCCTCCGGCCGCGTACGCAGGGCGGTCACGAGCGCGTCGAGGTGCTCCCGGGCTCCACTGCGTCCCACCCCGAAGCAGCGCTGCGTCACGAACCGCTCGTGCCGGCTGTCGTCGTGGTGCCGCCGAGCGTTGCGTGACAGGCGTGCCCCGAACGGCTCCACGACCTGGGTCAGCTCGATCAGCCGGGTGGCGGACGCGTCCGGCAGTAGCAGCTTGAGGTGGTGTTCGAAGTAGCGGCCGGTCGGCTCGCGGCGGGCCTCGTCCTCGGTGTCCGGCACGCCGTCGTTCCAGGGCGCACCCTCGATCTTCGTCCGGAAAACGTACAAGCCGGCCTTGGCGAGGATTCGCTGCCACCGGGTGACCAGCTTGTGCTGGGCGGCGAGCGTACCCGTGCCGGAAATGGTGATCATGGGCTGCGATTGCCGAGCGCCGCGGTCGAGCATGATGTGCGCGAACTTCGCGCCGTGGCGCTGAGCCACCACGGCCGCCCGCTCGACGTCGTAGCCGACGGTCAGATGGATCTCGAACGCGTTCGCCATGCGCATGACGATCCCACAGCGGCCGCCGATCTTCCGCTCCCGCGAGCCTGGGTGAATGCGCGCAGGCCAGGCCCGGTCCGTGGGACAATGAAGCCTTGCCGTGGGTGGCGTGGCCGCCCTGGTCGGCCGCGCGTCACGTGATACGCGCCAGATCGACCTGCCGGACATCGCCGAACTCAGACAGCTGGTGGGGTGCGGATCAGTATGAAGATGCTGTACAGCGTGCAGGCGGAGCAGGCGATCGACACCCAGAACTACGTCCCGATCGCCGAGCACGGGCTGATCGGCAACCTGCGGACGGCGGCGCTCGCGGACACCACCGGAGCGATCAGCTGGTACTGCCCGGGACGTTTCGACGCGCCCAGCGTGTTCGCCAGCCTGCTCGACCCCGAGCGGGGTGGGCTGTTCCGCATCGCGCCGATCGGGGAGGAGTGGTCGGCCCGGCAGCTCTACCTGCCCGATTCGGCGGTGCTGGTGACCCGGTTCCTCGGCGAGCAGGGGGTCGCCGAGGTCGTCGACTTCATGCCCGTCACCGGCCGCGCGACCGACACCGTCGACCTGCTGGTGCGGATGGTGCGCGTCGTACGCGGCGAGGTCCGTCTCGACGTCCGCTGCGCGCCCCGGTTCGACTACGGCCGGGCCGAGCACCGGCTGGAACACGACGGCGAGTCTGCGGTGTTCCGGGCGAGTGGACGTTCGCTTCGCTTCGACAGTGATCGCAAGCTCGTCCCCGACGGCGAGGACATCACCACCGTCCTCGACCTCGCCGCCGGGGAGGAGGCGTGGTTCGCCGTGAGCGGTGGCGTCGAGGAGGAGGTGCCCCGGCGGGTCTCCGCCGCCGAGATCGACGGCCGGTATCGCTCCACACTGGACTGGTGGCACCGCTGGGTCAGTTCGAGCGCCTACCGAGGGCGATGGCGGGAGACGATCATGCGCTCCGCGATCACCCTCAAGCTGCTCACCTACAGCCCCACCGGGGCGCTCGTCGCGGCACCCACGGCGGGCCTGCCCGAGCAGATCGGCGGCGAACGCAACTGGGACTACCGGTACGCCTGGATCCGTGACGCGAGCCTGTCCGTGCACGCCCTGCTGCGCCTCGGCTACGTCGACGAAGCCCGGCGTCTGTTCCGCTGGCTGTCGGCCCGTCCCGGCGGTGTCGGCGGCGCGAACGGCGGGCCGCTGCAGATCATGTACCGGGTCGACGGCTCCTCGGATCTCGACGAGCACACCCTCAGCCACCTCGACGGATACCGCAGCTCACGACCCGTCCGGATCGGCAACGGCGCGGCCCACCAGCTGCAGCTCGACATCTACGGCGAGATGCTCGACGCCATCTGGACCGCGTACAAGGGCGGCGCAGGACGTCTGGGCACCAGCGGCTGGGAGCGGCTCTGCCGGCTCGCCGACTGGGTGGCCGCACATTGGGACCAGCCCGACGAAGGAATCTGGGAGACCCGCGGCGGGCGCAAGCACTTCGTCTACGCCCGGGTGATGTCCTGGGTCGCGCTCGACCGGACGATCCGGCTGGCCCGGGAACTCGGCTGGCCGGCGGAGACCGGCGGATGGATCGCCGCCCGCGACGAGATCCACAAGCAGGTCATGAGCCGGGGCTGGAGTCCCGAGCGGCGCTCGTTCGTGCAGGCGTACGGCAGTGACGTGCTCGACGCCGCGCTCCTGGTCATGCCGCTGGTCGGCTTCATCTCCGACACCGAGCCCAAATGGCTGTCCACCCTGGACGCGATCGGCGACGCCCTCGTCTCCGACAGCCTGGTCTACCGCTACGACCCGCTTGCGTCCCCCGACGGCCTGCGCGGCCACGAAGGCACCTTCTCCATGTGCACCTTCTGGTACGTCGAAACCCTCGCCCGCGCCGGACGGCTGGCCGACGCCCGGTTCGTGTTCGAGAAGATGCTGACCTACGGCAACCACGTCGGCCTGTACGCCGAAGAACTCGGCCTGCACGGTGAACACCTCGGCAACTTCCCGCAGGCGTTCACTCACCTGGCGCTGATCAACGCCGCCGTCACGCTCAACGACTTCCTCGACACCCCGGACGAGCGCCGCCCAGCCGAACTGGCGTAGCGCCGCGGGCGTGATCAACTAAGCTCAGGCATGATCGAATCCCAACGCGAGGCCGTCCCGCGGAACGACGCCGGCGAGCTCGACACCGCCCATGCCTTCTTGTCCTTCGCCCGCTCCTGCGTGCTGAAGAAGGCCGCGGGCTTGAGCGAGGACCAGCTACGGCAGCGCCTGGTCGTCTCCGACACCACCCTGCTGGGCCTGGTCCAGCATCTGACCGGGGCCGAACGGCAACTGCAGCGTCGAGTGCGCCGAAACTTCCGGGCCTGTTTCCGAGTCGTCAGCCGAGGCTGATGGAAGCCAGACCTACCATCGTCTGGGCGCGGACGGCGACGGACACTGGCGTGGCGGCGGCCTGACTCACGACTGTTTGGACGTGCTTCTCGGCCTGGCCGGCGAGCCCGTCGTAAACGGCCACGAACAGGTCGCGGACGCGCGAGCGAGGCCATCCGGCCGGCAGCAGTTCAGTGGGCAACTGTGGATCGAGCAAGGGGATACGCCGGTAGGCGTCCATGATCTGCGTGCGGGCCTCGATCGCGGCCGCTCCGGTTATCTCGCCTCGGCGTACCCGCGGTAGCAGCGGTCGCCACCGCCGATCGAACTCCTCGTAGTGCTCGGCGATGGCAGACAGATCCCATGCGTCGACCGGACTCCGGTTCGCCCTGACGGCGAGGTCGGCATGCCTGGCTCGAAAGACGGTCAACGCACCGAACGCGACCGCGGCAAGACGACGCTCGACCGTCGGATTCAGGTCGTCCGGCGACACCCAAAGTCCGTCGTAGAGCGGCGCGAAACCCAGCCATCGCAGCTCGGCCCGCAGCGATCGGCGCCGGGCGCCCTGAGCCTCGGGCAGCGAGAAGGCGACCAGCGTCCAGCACCCGTCCCAGACACGGTCCTGGTGGCCGAACCGGGCGATCCAGGCGCCACCGGTCAGTAGCTCGCCGGCCGCGTCGGCGGTCAGCCGGTGGGAACTGTGCCGGCCGTCGCGGCTGCTCTCCAGTACGCCTCGGCGCGTCAGGCGGCTGATCGCGGTGCGGGCCGCGCCGCTGCTGGCGCCGGATTCGACCAGCAGTGCCACGATGGCGGCCGACGGCAGCCAGATGCGCTCCGGCAAGGTGTAATCCGCGATGAGTGTCGCCGCCAGCGCCTGCGCCGAGGCGCCTTCCTGCCGCCGCCGGGGCAGCCGCGATGCCGGCGCCTCCTCGGGGAAGATCTCCTCGATCTCGAATGGACTGACCACGGCGACTCCGGCGCTGGGGCGGACCGACCCACGGCCCCCGGGGTCCTGTCCATGATAAGCGTGCTCCAGGCTGCCGCCCTGCCGTCCATCAACGACCTGAGCGTCTTATGCGTTAGATATCTATCGATTGACAGTTTAGCCTCCTGCGGTCAGACTATCTGACACATATTCGAGTGGTCCCGACCACCTACGCGGGAGACTGCCGGATTTCCAAAGAAGCAGACCTGGCGCAGCGACCCGCAGACTGTTGTGATCAAGGAAGTGTCATGAGACGAATGACCACACCGGAGCGGCATCGTTGGGTGCTGGGAAGCCTGATGACCCTGGCCCTGGCCGGCGCCGTTCTCCTCGTGCCCCGGCTGGCCCAGGCCGGGCCGACGGCCGGCTGCGGCAAGACGCCGACGCTCACCAGCGGAACGCATTCGATTCAAAGCAGCGGCCAGAACCGTAGCTACATCCTGAGCATCCCCAGCGGATACAGCAACGCCCAGCCATACCGGCTCATCTTCGGGCTGCATTGGCTCAACGGCACCGCCAACGACGTCGCCACCGGCGGACCCGACGGAGCGGCGTGGGCCTTCTACGGCCAAAAGCAGCTGTCGAGCGGCAGCACGATCTTCGTCGCGCCGCAGGGCATCGACAACGGTTGGGCCAACACCAACGGGCGCGACGTCACGTTGGTCGACGACCTCGTCCGGCTCGTCGAAGGCGACCTGTGCGTGGACACCAGCCAGATCTTCGCGATGGGGTGGAGCTACGGCGGTTCGATGAGTTACGCCCTGGCCTGCGCCCGGCCCGCGGTCTTCCGGGCGGTCGTGGTCTACTCCGGCGCCAACCTCAGCGGATGCAGCGGGGGCACCCAGCCGGTCGGCTACTTCGGCATCCACGGCACCCATGACAGCGTGCTCAACATCTCCAACGGACGGTCCCTGCGCGACACCTTCGTGCGTGCCAACGGCTGCACCGCGCAAAGCCCACGCGAGCCCTCCCAGGGCAGCCTCACCCACATCACGACGGTCTACTCCGGGTGCCGGTCCGGCTATCCCGTCCAATGGGCGGCCTTCGACGGCGACCACACGCCGAGCCCCGTGGACGGCACCACCGCGACCAGCGGATTGCGTACGTGGACGTCGTCGGAGGTGAACACCTTCCTGGCTCAGTTCCCGAGCAGCCCGTCGCCGAGCGGCTCGCCGTCCACCAGCTCATCTCCGTCCGGAAGTGCGTCCCCGTCGAGCAGTCCTTCGCCGAGCAGCTCCAGCTCAGGCGGTCCGTCGCCGGCGGGCTCGTGCGCCGCCACCTACCGGACGATCAACGCGTGGCCAGGCGGGTTCCAGGGTGAGGTGACCGTCAGCGCCGCCAACGCGCCGATCACCGGCTGGACTGTCCAGTGGACGCTGGCCAGTGGCCAGACCATCACCCAGGTCTGGAACGCGACCCTCTCGGTTGCCGGATCGAACGTCACGATGCGTAACGTCTCCTATAACGGCTCGCTGGCCGCGAACTCTTCGACGACCTTCGGCTTCCTCGCCAGCGGCAGTCCGTCGACACCGTCACCCACCTGCACCAGTCCCTGATCGCGGTGAGATGACCCCGGCGGCTGGCCCGGGGTCATCTCACGTCATGCGCCGTGTATGTGGCCGCCGCACTTGTTCGGGGCGGTCAGCGAGCCTGGGTGTCCGCGGCGACACGTGCGCGCCAGTAGTTCGCGGCGTCCTTTCCAGCCTGCATTCCGAGGAACTCGTCGGTTCTCGTCGCCAGCGCTGCCGCAGGTTCGGTGCCCTCGACGTAGGAGTCGAGTGCGAGGTTGAGGGCGGTGCCGCTCAGAAACCGGGCGTACTCGCGGACGGAAGCCACCACCGCGAAGTTCACTGGATTGCCGTGGACGAGCGCGTTGCGAACACGGCGACGTCGTGCGTCCAGGACGACGCCCTCTGCGCGGTACTCGTCAACAAGAACGCTGTATTGGTCCAGGTCACTAACGCTCGCGAACATTCGAGCGATCCAGGCGCGCTCATGTTCGACACGGCAGAGCGACAGGAAATCGTCGGCGCGATCCGCGACAAGCAGGAGCCACGGTTGCTTCGGGCGGTCTGAGAGCCATTCGCGAATCAGCTCAGAGTGAAGGTCTCCTTGCCGCCCCGCGCTGACGAGGCACATGTCCGCCGCCCGGCGTACGTCGGTGAGCCAGCGCACGTGTGGCCATCGCTCCCCGAGCTGGTCGAAGAGATCATTCGGGTCAAGCGCCGCGTGGGACGCGACGTGCTGCACTACGCGGTCAGCGAGCGGAATCACGCTGCTCACATCCGCTTCGGACGGTTGACGCAGCGCCATGTCGCGGCTGAAGGGATGATCCGCTGCGGTCTGAACTTCCAGAGCGGCGGCGAGAAACCGGGGAAACTCCTCGCGTGCAAGTGCCTCCGCGATCCGGGGTCCATGCTCCTCGATCGCGTCCCTGGTGATTTCGGCTCCATAGTGATCTTCAGGGAAACCATCCACCCGCGGCCCTAGGAATCCGAACGATACGGCTTGCCCGGAACGCAGAACACCGTACTGAGCATGGTGCGGGCGGATGCCGCCAGCGTTGTGAATCGACACATCGAGGATGAGAGTGACGATGTCTACCGCGCGCCTGACCGCTCCGGCCGCCGTCGTCTCGCCGAGGTCGACACGCACGAGGAAATCGACGTCGGACTCGTCGTCGATCATCTTCGCGACGGTGAACAGGTTCCCTTGCCGGACGAGTTCGTGGAGCTCCGCCCTGTGCTCGAAGTCCTGTCCATCGGGGTCGGCGTTGGGCACCGCCCAGTGCGCATCCAGGAACATCACTCGCCCAGCACGAAGATGGGGTGAGACGCGACCGAGATAGCCGAGCCATACGACGATCGGTTCGATCCTGGCAGGCGTGCCGACGTGGACACGAGCGTTGGCGAGCCGCTCGGCGACGGGCTTGCGCGTCTGCTCCAGACGGGATTCGCCGGGGGCTCGGCCGAAGGCGATCATCGAGACGAGATCGCGGAACGCCGTCTCCGCGTCCAGGCCACGTCGCCGCAGTTGCGCGAACAGCAGCTCCGCGATGGGCCGATATCGCCGCCGCGCGAGCGTGCGATCTTGGGCGGTCGCGACCAGGTCATCCCAACTGGCGCGGGCCGCTTCGTCGGCGTCGAGTGCGGTGAGAAGGCTGCTTCCGGTCGCCAACACCTCCGTCCACACGTGCGCGGTTCGGGTGCCGGGGGCCTGCTGCAGAACGTCCTTCGGGCTGCTGACGAGTCGCGCAAATGCCGCCTGAAAGGCACGCAACGGCCGGGAAACGTACTGGCGAAGGCGAATCCCGGTCGCCTCCACCGCCTCAGCGAGATCCAGCTTGAGCGACTCTCGGTTGTCGATCTTCTTCCAGGCGTCCGGGCCGCTGGCCAGGTCGACCCACTTCACGATCTCTTCAACGATGAGCGTCAGCGGCAGGACCGTGCTGGTGCCGTGACGTCGGTCGAGCGAGGACACGAGCGACTTCAGCCAGTCGGGCTCATCCTCCGCCCAGTGTTCGCTGACGTTGTAGTCGATCATCATCGGCGGCGCACCATCCTTCGACCAGATCAGCTGACGGGAACGATGGTGTCATCGTGTGGGTCACACACCGGGGCCGGGCGGTCGTCGACCACCCCGCCCCGGGTTAGCGATCAGAAGATCGGTACGCGTTCGCGGACCAGCCGCCAGTTCGGCTGGGCACCAGCTACGCCCGGGTGCTGTCGTGGGTCGCGCTCGACCGGACGATTCGGCTGGCCCGGGAGCTGGGCTGGCCGGCGGAGACCGGCGGATGGATCGCCACCCGCGAGCTGGCGTAGGCCGGTGGCAATCGCCCAGGCGAAAACACCTTGCGGGCGGCGGGCTCCAAATGGTTGGTTGATCAACCATGACGTCCGTGTCGCTGCCGACCCCCACGCTGCACACCGCGCGCCTCACGCTGCGCCCGTTCCGCGACGCGGACGCCGACGACCTCTTCACGATGCACAGCAACGCCTACGTGCTGCGCTACTGGGACTCGCCGCCGTGGAGCGAACCTGCCCGGGCCCAACGATTCATCGCCGCGTGCCGGCAGATGGCGGAGGAGGGCACCGGGGCCCGGCTGGCCGTGGACCGTGATGCCGACGGAGCGTTCCTCGGGTGGTGCAGCCTGAACCGGTGGAACCCGGAATACCGCAGCGCGTCGGTGGGCTACTGCTTCGTCGAAGCGGCGTGGGGCCATGGGTACGCGACCGAGTCCGCCCGCGCGTTGCTGGGATGGGCGTTCGACACGCTGGATCTCAACCGCGTCCAGACCGAGACCGACACGCGCAATGTGGCGTCAGCCCGCGTTCTGGAGAAGCTCGGATTCCTGCGGGAAGGGACGCTGCGGGAGGACTGCATCGTGAACGGCGACGTCTCGGACTCGTGGGTCTACGGCTTGCTCCGGCGGGAATGGCAGCCGTCACCCTTGCCGACGCCGGCCGGGTGACTTCCGGCCCGCCGGCTACTCCGCAGCCGAGCCGCCTGCCCGAGCTTCAGGGCGCGCCCATTCGCGGACCGCGGGTCGCTCCATAGCGGGTTCGTCATCGACGAGACCGATCGCGTACGGGAGGAAACGCAGCTCATACCGGCGGCCGTCATCGTGCTCCACGGCGGCCAGCGCGTCGAGCGTCTCCAGCAGCCGTCGGCGTTGCGAATCCGTCAGCTCGTCGACGTCGGCGGCGCAGCTCTCCTGCAGTTTGACCGCCACGTGCGGGTCGACCTCGTCGTCCGCACACGTGTCCAGCCACCACAGCAGGTCGGCGAACAGACCGGTGATCACCGTCAACGCCGCCGGGGTCGGATCGTCAGCGGCGAGGGAGTCACGCTGCCCGGCGGGAAGCCCTCCGATCACCCAGTCGACGCTCCGCCGGATCGAGGCAACCGCGTCCGGGTCGACCTGATCCTCGGGATAGTCGCCCAGCCACGTCAGCGAGTCGGCCACGGCTCGATGAAGAAGACGGACGAGAACGGCGTCGTCATCAACGCTCATAACCGGCGACGATACCGACGCCGCAGCCGCAATCACCGCATCGCAATGAGCCGGCCTATGCCCTAAACGCCCGCACGATCCCGTAAATCGTCAGGACTGTGCCAGCGAGCACGGCGAAGTATCTGCCTCGGTAGAAGCGCCGGTCTGCGCCGTTTCGCACTGCCCAGATCGAGAACGCCCCCAAGCCTAGGAAGCCCAAGCCGAACAGGATCATCTGCCACGGGGCCGTCGGGGTCCGCGAAGCTGCGAGGACAAGTGCGATAGCCACGCAGGCACCTTAGCCGGGGCGCGAACGTGTGGCCGGGCGGTCGTCGACCGCCCGGCCCGTGGTCACGATCAGAAGACCGGTACGCCTTCGCGCACCAGCCGCCAGTTCGGCTGGAAGAAGTCGGCCGGGTTGATGGAACCCTTGGCCTGTGCCCAGTCGATGAGCAGCTGGCGGATCTCCTTCTGCTCGTTGTAGACCTGCGTCTTGACGATGCCGGGGAAGTTGCCGCCGCCGCTGCGCCGGTAGTTGTTCACCGCGATGACGAACTGGTCGGCGTCGGCCACCGGGGTGTCGGTGCCCGCGTGGGTCAGCTTCGTGATGCGCTGACCGATCGGCTTGCTGATGTCGATGTCGTAGTCGACGCCGGACAGCGTGTCGTAGTTGTAGTCCGGCACCGCCGGGTCGTTGATCGTCTCCGGGTCGACCGGGGCGCCCACGGCGAGCGTGCGGAAGTACTTCGCCGAGTACTCTAAGTACGCCCGGACCTCGGCGCCGCTGATCAGCACCGCCTCGAGGGTGTTGTCGTAGATGTAGAGCCCGGCGACGTCCTTGATCCGTACGTCGCCGGCCGGGAAGACCGCCGTGCGGCTGAACGGGGCCGCGATCGACAGCACCGGCAGGGTCGCGTACTGGGTGCTCGCCATGGCGGCGGCCACCGTGTCGGTCTGCACCTTGTTGATGTAGTCCAGGATCGCGGTGTCCTTGTAGCGGGACTCCGCCGCCGACAGCTCGACCACCGACTGGGCGACGACCTGGTTCACGTACGCGACGGTCTTGTTGTGCTGTGCGCGTACCGCATCGAGCACCGCAGGGTCCTCGACGACCGTGTTGGTGTTGAGCATGGTGGACCGCTTGCTGGCGACGCGCCAGACGCCGCGCTCCCGGGTGAGGGTGAAGTCCATCCGGGTCAGCCGCTGGCCCCACTTCGACGGCTCGGACAGCAGGACCTGCTCACCGGTGATGTCGTTGGTGACGAAGCGCTGGACGACCTCGTTGTGCGCGTGGCCGAACAGGATCGCGTCGATGTCGGGCACCTGCTGGGCGATCAGCGCGGCCGGGTTCTCGTTCGGCAGCTCCGGGCCGTAGCTGGAGGTGCCGCTGTCACCGCCGTGCGCGGACACCAGGACGATGTCGGCGCCCTGGGCACGCATGATCGGAACCCACTTCAAGGCGGTGGCGACCATGTCCCGGAATTCCAGCTTGCCCTCGACGTTGCCCCGGTCCCAGATGGCCACGCCCGGGTTGGTGAGGCCGAGGATGCCGACCCGCAGGGTGGGCGCGTCCTCGCCGAGGGAGACCTTCTTGATGACATACGGCTGGTACGCCGGCTGCCCGGTGGCGGCGTCGACGGCGTTCGCGGCCAGCGCTGGGAAGCCGAGCTGACGGATCCACAGGTCGAGCAGCGGCAGGCCGTAGTTGAACTCATGGTTGCCCAGCGTGACGGCGTCGTAGTCGATCACGTTCATCGACCGGGCCATCGGGTGCGTCTCACCGGTCGAGGTGATCGGCTCCTGCTTGGCGTAGAAGGTCGCCAGCGGGGTGCCCTGGATGGTGTCACCGGCGTCCAGCACGAGCGTCGCCTTGCCCTGGCGCTCGGCGCGGATCTGGTTGACCAGCGTCGCCAGCTTCGCCACGCCGACGTCGTTGTGCGCGCTGTCGTCGTACTCCTTGTCCTTGTAGTAGTCCCAGTTGTAGACGTTGCCGTGAAGGTCCGACGTGCCCAGCAGGGTGAGGTCCCAGCTCTTGGTCTTCGCCGATCCGGCCTGCGCCGGGGTCGCGCCGATGAGCGGGGCGGCCGCGACCGCCGCGGCGGCGGCGAGAACCTGGCGCCGGGAGCCGGTGGGGGGATTTTTCATTGCGCGCCTTTCCTGGACGATCTTTGCGCGGGGGAGCGCTATCGCACCCTAACGACCGGTCAGAGGTCCCGCGACCTCGGCCTCGATCGGACATCGGCCGGTCACAGCCCGGCCGGCCGTGGTTAACACAAGATCGGTGCAAGTCGGATTTGCCTGACCCGGTGAGCGGCCGAGGTCGTCTACTCTGCCGCCCATGACGGGGACATCGAAGCGCGCACGCGTGGTCCGGCTTGGCGCAATCGCCACTGCGCTGGCGCTATTTGTCGGCGGCTACGCCGCGTTCGTGGCGGTGGAGTCGCCCGTGGCCATGACGTCGGTCGACGTCGAGGCGGCGTCCGTCGTCAGCGACGGCGATGGGTACCTGGTCCGATACACGCCGTCCGGCGAGGTCCTGCTGCGTGTGACGCTGCAGAACGACGGAGGCCTGCCGGTCCGCCTCACCGGCATCCGGGCGCCGTGGGTCCCGACCAGCGATCCGGCCACGTCACCGCCGATCGCCCCGTTCTACCGGGCGACGGCCGTCGGCTTTGACGCCGATCGCATGACCGCGTTCCAGCCGGTGACACTGCGGGCCGGCCACGCGGCCTCCGTCGGCCTCCGGCTGACGATGTGCCCCGCCGGCACGCCCGGCACCGACGCCGGCCGATTCACCGCCCATCAGGTCACGCTGATCTATGCGTACGCGGGCTGGGAGCGGGCGCACACCGAAGACCTCACCCAATCGGTCAGCGCACCGTTCTACAAATGCGACTACGCCGGACGGCGGCCCTGACCGTCTCGGCGACCGCAGCGGGTCGCGTACGCCCGAGGCTCGCGGCCGATCGGCCGATGTCAGCGATCGCGGGTAAACCCATGATGGGCAGCACCGCGGCGAAACCTCCAGCCGCGGCACCGCCCCAGGACAGGAAGCGAATGGACACCAGGAGCGTTGTCGGGCGGCGCGACGAGCTGACCAGGCTCGCGTCGCTGCTGCAGCCGCAGCCAGGTGCGCGAGGCATCGTGATCACCGGCGACGACGGGATGGGCAAGACGACGCTGTGGCAGGCCGCGCTGGACAGCGCCCATGGTGCAGGCACGCATCGGATACTGCGGTGTGCACCGGCCGTCGCCGAGCGCCACCTTCCGTATTCGGGACTGAGCGACCTGCTGGCCGCGGTCGACAAGGCCGTGGTCGAAAGCCTCCCGCCGCCGCAGCGCCGCGCCCTCGCGGTGGCGACTCTGGTCGCCGATCCATCGCCGGCGCCGCCCGATGAGCGCGCGGTCGCCTACGGCCTGCTGAGCGTCATCCGCGCCCTGACCGCTGTCAGCCCGGTCGTGATCGCAGTCGACAACTTGCACTGGCTCGACACGCCGACCGCTCTCGCCCTGGCCTACGCGGCGCGACGATGCCCGGCGGACCCAGTCGTGTTCCTGGTCAGCGCGCCCGACATCGGCGACGCGGCGCCGCACCCGGTCGTCGCCGCCCTCGATCACCGGGCATGGTTCGAGCTGCCGCTGGGTCCGCTGGGACTCGGATCGCTGCATCGCCTGGTGCGTTCCAGCCTCGGCATCGATCTGACCCGGCCGCAGTTGCTGCGCCTGCACGCCTCCTCAGGCGGCAATCCCCGGCAGGCCCTGGCGATCGTGGGCCGGCTCGCGGGTTCCTCCCGCCCCGGTGGTTCCGGCCAACTCCCCGGCCCGGACGGCCCGGCCGCGGCCCTCGCCGGATTCGACGCCGACCTCGCCACCGGCGGTGAGCGGGCCGGTCACGCGCATGCGCAACTGGCGCTGTTGTGCCTAAGCACCCGAGCCGACGTGACGGTCGCCCAGCAGCACGCCCGGCACGCCGTCGACCTGCTGGGCGAAGCCTGCCCGGTGGAGGTCCTCACGTGCCTCGCCGTGCTGGAGAACTTTGCGGGGCCGACGACGACAGCTCGGCTGGAGCGGGCGATGGCGATGTCCGCGACCAGCCGAGTGGAGTCCGTCTATGAGCATCCGACCTTCTGGGTCGGTCATCGGCTGATGTTGGAGGACCGTTTCGACGAGGCGCGCGTCCATTTCCAGGCGGCGCTGGCGATGGCAGCGCCGAGCGGCGACGAGTGGTCACGCGCCGCGATGCTCGTCCACGTCGCCGAACTCGAGTGCCGCGCCGGAAACTGGGCCGCCGCGGCCGAGTACGCCCACCAGTGCAGCCTGCTCACCCACGATGCCGCGCACGGACAGCCCGGACTCGCCCGGTATGCCGAGGCGATGGTGGCCGTTCGCCAAGGCGACCTCACCCGAGCCAGGACGCTCGCGGCCGAGGGCGAACTGCTCGCCGCAGCGGGCGGCGACGAGCTCTACCGGATCCAGAACATCGGCGTGCGGGCCCATGCTGCCGTCTCCCAGGGCGAATGGGCCGAGGCGGCCGGACTGCTGCGGAATATGCCCGATCACCTCCTCTCCCTGGGCTGGCGGGAGCCGACGGTGTTCCCCCTGTGGCCGGACGCGATCGAATCGCTCATGGCGGTGGGCGAACTGGAGCTGGCGACGCGGTATCGCGGCATCTACGCGGCGAACGCCGACGCGTACGCCCGCCCGACGGCGCAGGCGACCGCGGCGCGGTGCGCCGGGCTGCTGCACGCCGCCCGTGGTGACCTGCCCGGTGCTCTCGACCTCCTCGCGGCCGCAGTCGACCTGCATCAGCGGTCACCAGATCGGTACGAGAGGGGACGCACGTTGCTTGTACTGGGCGCCACCCGGCGTCGCGCCCGGATGAAACGAGCGGCCCGCGAAGGGCTGGACGAGGCGCTGGCCATCTTCGAAGCGCTCGGCTCACCGGTGTGGGCACAGCGGGTACGGGCCGAGACCGCCCGCATCGGTGGGCGGGTCGCCACCGCGGAACTGACCGATGCCGAGGAACGTGTCGCCGACCTCGCCGCACGCGGCGCGACGAACCGCGCGATCGCCGCCGAACTGTTCCTGGCCGAAAGCACGGTGGAGGCACACCTGTCGCGGATCTACCGAAAGGTCGGCGTACGCACACGCGCTGAGCTGGCACACCGTTTCACCACCGG
Organism: Hamadaea sp. NPDC050747; assembly: GCF_040654195.1. Taxonomy (NCBI): domain Bacteria; kingdom Bacillati; phylum Actinomycetota; class Actinomycetes; order Micromonosporales; family Micromonosporaceae; genus Hamadaea; species Hamadaea sp. NPDC050747. The sequence continues at coordinate 484,123 of NZ_JBFAHM010000004.1, read as the reverse complement.
CAAACTGTAGGGGTTTCCGGGATTCCGGGACTCGCTCGCAGCCCTACCGTGGATCTTCCGTTCCAGTGTCCAGGAGATCCGCTTGCCACACTTCAGATCAAGGCCGCCCAGAGTCCTCGTGGCACTCCTCGCGATGAGCCTCGTCCTCACTGGATGCACCGACGACCCGTCCGACTCGGCGACCGCGTCCGAGCTGACAGGCGCCATGTCGACAGTGGGTCAGAGCCTTCCGCCGGATGCGACCCAGGCCGCAGAACGGCTCGTAGACCTCGTGCTCGACGGTTCGGCGGATCAATCCGTCGCTGCGGCAGCCGAATTGCTGCGCCGCAGTGGCCTGCCGATCGTGACAGCACGCGGTCCGGTGGTGGCGATGCCGGACACGCTCGTCCTGTACGACGCACCCGTCTACGCCGAGCTGATTCCGGCACTGGTGACGGCGACTCGTGCGCATGACCGGTATTCGGTCGACCAGTGGGCGACCCTGCTGACGTCCGTGGGGCTCACCAACCGGAACCTGACCTTCGCGCAGATCACCAAAGCATTGGCGGGCTGGGGTAAGACGCCGGCCGAGCAGCCGGTCTTCACGACCGCGGCGGCCGCGGTGCGGGCGCTGTCGGCCCGCCGGGGTCAAGTCCTCTACCCGGCGGCCGAAGTAGCGACCACCTACTTCGATCCGTTGCAGACCGTGCTGCTGCTGGCGCACGCGACCAGCCGATTCGGCATCGCCACCCGGCCGACGGCAAAGGCCAAAGCACTCGGGCTCACGGCGGCGTTCGTCAACGCCAAGGCCGACGACGACAAGGGGCCATGCGAGATCTTCACGACCCTGTTCGAGACGGACGACGCCGTCACCAAAGCCAACAGCGACTTCCTGAAGGACCAGCTCAAGGACCGGCTCGCCGGCGCGGTCCTCAGCGAAGGCGCCAAGGAGATGTTCGACAAGGCGACCGAGGCGTGGGGCAAGGCCGGAGCGACCCTCAGCGCCATCATGCTCATGCTCGGGGCGCGGCTGACCCTGACCTCGGACAAGGCGACCACCCATTTCAAGCATCAGGCCGGCAGCCGGGCCGAGCACGTCACGCTCACCGCCAAGGCCGAGTTCGACATCAAGATCGCGGCCGACAAGCTGGAGTGCTACACACTGGCCGGGCTCTCGATCCCGAAGGCCGGTCCGATGGAAGGCTTCACCATTCGCTGGTCCAGCGAGCAGGACCAGCGTGGAACCATCCAGAAAGGCGGCAACGCGTACCTGGTCGCCGTCTCCGCCGACTCGGCCAAGATGACCAAGGGCACCAAGACCGGCGCGGACGGCGTCGCGACCCTCGAACTCAAACCACCCGTGGAGAACCCGGCCGGCAGCGGTGAGAAACTCAAAGGATCGGCGACCTTCATCGCGAAGATGGACAAGGAGAACTTCCCGTTCGAGCTGGGCGACATCTTCTCCCTCGCCGGCGGCCCGCTCGGTTTCGCCATCGCCAAGTCGTTCGACCTCGTCAAAGACGTGCTCACCCGCGCGGGCCTGCCGGAGCAGTCCATCACTATCGGCGTCGACTACCACGGCAGCGACATCATCGTCGCCAAAGGCCACGGGCGCATCGAGATGATTCTGGCCGCGATCCCCGACGCCTACGTCGATCTGGTCAGCTGCAGCGGCGTCAACGGTCCGTTCAAGGGAACCGGCGGGTTCGGCGGCTCGGTCACCGAATGGTTGCGGCTGTCGCGCGTCATCGGCGTGCCGATCGCCGACGAGTATCCGGGCGGCCGGGCCACATTGTCGGTCATGACGAACCCGGACGCGCCCAACCCGTTCCTCATTCTCAAGGGCGAAGGCGGCAAGCAGTTCCTCGACGGCGTCCTGACGTTCTATCCGCCCGCCTCGGCCAACAGCGCCGTCATCCTCGACGACAACCGCGTCGGCCGGCCCGTCGGCGAGGTCGAGATGCTCGTCGCCGGCAACCCCTTCCCCTTCGGTGACCTGGTCTGGCCCGTCGTCCGGGTCGCCGCCGACCCTCGCTGCCCGGCGGTGAAGTATGAATACGACAACGCGTAGCCGTGCGGCGCGGGTGGCCCTGGCCATGCTGCTGAGTCTGGGGCTGTCCGCCTGCGACGGCGACGACCAGCCGACCAGCCGGCCCAGTGCCGGCCCCGCCGGCGCCGACCCGATCGCGTCGGCCGGCTTTCCCGGCCTCTACCACGACGCCTCGAATGTCTCGGTCCTTCCCGGCCCAGCCGAGCAGCTACGGCTGGTCGGCACCATGACGTGCGCCGAGATGGACGCCATGCTGTCGGCTGGTCAATGGCGGGTGGTGGACCGGCTGACCCTGCCGCGCGGATCAGCGGGCGCGGCCATCGCCGGCATCGTGCCGGGCCTGCTGCTCGAACGGGCCGGCGCGCTGGCATTCGTGACGCTCAAGGGCGATCACGATCTGTGCACCGGGACGGTGGTCAAGGCCCGACGCGACGGCATCGTCCTGACCGGAAAGGGAATGCCCGGCGCGGCCGCCGGCTGGTCGGCGTCGACGATGTGCGTCGACCTCGGCGACGGCGTCCTGAACGTCAGCCTCTACTTCGACACCGAAGCAAGAATCGGTGGGCTGCTCACGGTCACGCTGCGGGCGAAAGACGGGAAGTACACGGTGGACGGCGAGAGCGGCGACTTCACCGTGCTTCTGCTCAGCCATCGCTCGGCTGCCCTGGAGGCGTACAGCAAGGTCTTCGCCGGCGCGAAGAACCTTCCCGGCGTGGCCCTGCACTCCCTCGAACCCGGCGACGCGTTCCACGGCACCGCGACAGTCGACACCGGCGCGGCGGACCGGCCACGCGGCTCGTTCAGCGTGGCGGGCCTGGTCGATGCCCAGACCGCCGCCGAGGTCAGCCTCAGCCTGCCGTTCTCCTGCGCCAAGGTGGTGGTCCTGAAATCCAGCTGACCAAGGCCCGCCGGCGGCTTCCTAACGCGGCACAGCCCGGCCGTCGGCGGCGGCCAGGACGATGACGGTGTCGCCCGGCAGCGCCTCGGGTACGCCGTCGTGCGTGACCGGGTCGAGGCTGCCGTCGCGGCGTACCAGGAACAACGGTTCGCCGGATGAGCCGTCGGCGGTCACGAGGTGGCCTTCTGCGTACCGCCGGGTGATGACGTCCCGGGTGAGGCCGGGGCGAAACAGCGCAGGCCCGCCGCCCCCGGAGACCGAAACCCCGTCGTGGGCGGGGGCTAGGCGGTAGACCGGACCCTCGATGCCGCCTTGCAGGAGCGTCGCCGCCAGATTGTTGAAGTCGTCCTCGTCGGTGAGCAGCAGAACGGTCGTGACCCCCTCGACCTGGGCGGCCGGGTCGGTGACGTCGGTGAGCAGCTCACCGGGGGCCAGGTCGAGACCGGCGTCCTGGATGGCCTGGCGTTCGGTGTGGCGGCCCGCCCAGAGCACGACTTCCAGCCCGAGGTGGCGCAGCGCACGGGCCAGGTCGAGGACCCAGGCGTCGCCGCCGACGAGCAGGGGCCGGGCGCGGGCGGCGCGGACGACCCGCAGCAGACGCGCGGCCGGTGCGGCGGTGAGCCCGTAGAGCGTGACGGTCATGACGATGACGAGGAACGTGGCGGGCAGGATCTTCTCCGCGCCGGTGTAGCCGTTGGTGACCAGCGACGGCCCGAACGATGCGGCGGTGGCGGCGGCGACGATGCCTCGCGGCGCCATCCAGCCGATGAAGGCCCGCTGCCGGGCCGGGACGTCGGTGCGCACCGTCGACAGGTACGCGACCAGGGGCCGCACGACCAGCACCAGCACAGCGGTGACTGCGAGCACCGGCAGGACCAGCCCACGCAGTGACTGCGGGGTGACGGTGGCCGAGATCGACACGAACAGCACGCCGATGACGAGTTGGACGAGGGTTTCGAAGAACGGCCTCCGGCCGGAGATGTCGAACGCGCGCATGTTGGCCAGGGCCAGGCCCATCAGGATGGCCGCGAACAGGCCGCTGTCGTCGCGCAGCACGTCGCAGACGGCGGCGATGCCGACCACTACGGCGAGCTGGACGAGGGTGCCCAGGATCTCGCCGAGCCGGAGCCGGTTCAGGGCCAGCCACAGCAGGGCCGTGCCCAGGGCTGCACCGGCCAGTCCGAGCAGCAGACTACCGCCGAAGTGCGCCACGCCACTGAGCACCCGGTCGCGGCCGCCTGCGACGACGGCATGGAACACCAGGGCGCCGAGGATGCCGCCGACCGGGTCGACCAGGGAGCCCTCCCAGGCCAGGATGTGCTGCAGGCGGTCCTCCGGGCGCACATAGTTGAGCAGCGGGCCGACGACGGTCGGGCCGCTGACCACGAGAATCGCGCCGATCATCAGCGCGGCCTGCTGGGACATGCCCAGCAGCCACATCGCCAGCAGCGCCGCGAACAGCCAGGTGAGCGTCGCGCCGATGGCCAGCAGCCGCAGGACGACCTTGCGATTGTGGCCGCGCAGCCGGTTCAGCCGCAGTCCCAGCCCGGCGTCGTAAAGGATCACCGCCACCGCCAGCGACACCAGCGGCTGGAACGCCGGGCCGAGCAGCTTCTCCGGGTCGACGACGTCGGTCAGGGCGCCGGCCGCGAAGCCGACCGGCAACAGCACGATCAGCGCCGGAATATGCAGGCGCGAGGCGAGGACCTGCGCCCCGACGGCGAGGACCAGGATCAGGGCCACGCCGAGCAGGACTTGATTGGTCGTCACCTCGCGCCGATCGCAGCGGCCACGCGCCTATGCGGCGGTGGCCGTGGCCGCCGACGCGCCCAGGCGCTCCAGCAGGTGATCGCCGACGCGCAGCGCGTTGGCCATCGCCGTCAGCGCCGGGTTCACCGCGCCGATGCTCGGGAAGAAGCTGGTGTCGACGACATACAGGTTGTCCAGCTCGTGCGCCTTGCAGTCGGCGTCGAGCACCGAGGTCTCCGGGTCGTTGCCGAACCGGCAGGTGCCGGCCTGGTGCGCCACCCCGGCGATCGGGATGTCGGTCTTCATGTACGCGAACCGGTGCGTGAGGTGGTCCTCGTGCATGCCCAGGTGCTTGAGCATCGACTTGAGCTGGTGGTAGAGCCGGTCGGCGGCGGTCTTATTCGACGGCGAGTACGCCAGCCGCACCCGTCCGTCCGGCGCGAGCGTCACCCGGTTGTCCGGCATCGGCAGATCCTCGGTCGACAGCCAGAAGTCCACCGCGTGACTGGCGATGTCGCGAAGCGAGAACGACGGCGCCAACTTGGTCTCCAGCGGCTTCTCCCCCCGATACATCTCGGCCTCCGACTTGCCGATCATCTGGATGTTGCCCAGCGGATAGTCGAAGTCGGGACCGGAGAAGTAGAAGTCGTTGACGCCCAGGGTCTTCTGGAAGACCGTCGGGTTGGGCTCCCGCGACAGGGCCAGCACCGCTTGGCTGTCGTGGAACATGTAGTTGCGGCCCACCTGATCCGACCCGTTGGCCAAGCCGTTGGGGTGCTTGTCGGTGGCCGAACTCAGCAGCAGCTTCGCCGTGTTCGCCGCGCCGCACGAGACGACGATGATGTGGCCCTGGTAGCGCTCTTCCTGGCCTTCGTGCTCCACGACCACGGTCGTCACCGACCGGCCGGTCGCGTCCGTCTCCAGGCGTACGGCTTCGGCGTTGGTCAGCATCTCCACGTTCGGCTGCGTCAGCGCCGGGCGTACGCCGAACACCTCGGCGTCGGACTTGGCGTGCAGCGGACACGGGAACCCGTCGCAGTGCCCGCACTTGACGCAGATGCTGTACGGCCGGTTCGCCTCGTTCAGGCGTACGCCGCACGGCGCGTGGAACGGATGCAGCCCCGCCGCGGCCAAGTCGTCGGACAGCTGCTGGATGCGCGGCTCGTGCGCGACCGCCGGGAACGGATAGGGGCCACTGGTCGGCGGCTCGGTCGGGTCCTCGCCCCGGCTGCCGTGCACCTGATACATCTGCTCGGCGGCGGTGTAGTAGGGCTCCATGTCGGCGTAGCTGATCGGCCACGCCGGTGACAGCCCGCCGTGGTGCTGGATCTCGCCGAAGTCCTTCTCCCGCAGGCGATACAGTGCCGCGCCATAGAGCTTGGTCGCGCCGCCGACGTAGTAGTGCACCTGCGGCTGGAACGCCTTGCCCTTGTGGTCGTACCAGATGTCCGGCGAGATGTAGCGGCCGTCGACGAACACCGCGCCGGTGTCCCAGTTATCGGGCTCGCGGGGCAGCCACGGGCCGCGTTCCAGCAGCAGGATCTTCTTGCCGGACGAGGCCAGCTTGGCGGCGAGAGTGCCGCCGCCGGCGCCGGTGCCCACGATGATGACGTCATAGATGTTCACGAGATCTCCCGAACCATTTCGTCGAGGATGATGCGCCCGGCCGCCTCGATGAGGGCCAGGTGTGAGAACGCCTGCGGGAAGTTGCCCAGGTGCCGCCCGGTCTCGGTGTCGAACTCCTCGGCGTACAGGCCCAGTGGCGAGGCGACCCGCAGCAGTTTCTCCATGAGGTCGCGGGCGTGCTGGATGTCGCCGATGACGGCCAGCCCGGAGACGAGCCAGAACGAGCAGATGAGGAACGTGCCCTCCTTGCCCGACATGCCGTCATCGGTCTCGTCGGTCCGGTAGCGCAGCACGAAACCGGCCTCGGTCAGATCGTCGGCGATCGCCTCGACGGTGGCCCGCAGCCTTTCGTCGGTCGGCGGCAGGAAGCCGAACATGGCCGCCAGCAACGTGGACGCGTCCAGCGAGTCGGTGTCGTAGTGCTGGCGGAGCACGCCGTTGGCCGTCACCCCGTGGGCCAGGATGTCCTCGCGGATCTCCTCGGCCGTGTCGTGCCACTGGGCGGCGAGTTTCGGATCGCCGCGTACCTCGGCCAGCTGCGAGGCCCGGTCGAGCGCCACCCAGCACATCAGCTTCGACGACACGTAATGCTTCGGCTCGCCGCGCGCCTCCCAGATCCCCTGATCGGGATTGCGCCAGATCCGGCTCGCGCACTCGGCCTGCGACTGCACTATCGGCCACAGCCGCCGCGGCAGCCGTTGGCTGCGCCGGGTGTGCATCAGGATCGAGTCCAGCACCGCGCCGTAGACGTCGTTCTGCTTCTGGTCGTACGCGCCGTTGCCGACACGTACCGGAGCGGCGCCGGCGTAGCCGGTCAAGTGGTCCAGTGTGGACTCGGGCAGGTCGCGTCGGCCGTCGATGCCGTACATGATCTGCAGCGAGCCGTCCTCAGCCGGCTCCAGGTCGGCGACGAACTGCATGAACTCGTCGGCCTCCCAGTCCATGTTGAGCCAGTGCAGCGCCTGCAACGTGAACGTGGTGTCGCGGATCCAGGTGTAGCGGTAATCCCAGTTCCGCTCGCCGCCGGGCGTCTCCGGCAGCGACGTCGTCAACGCGGCAACGGTCGCGCCCGTCGGCATGTAGGTCAATCCTTTGACGGTCAGCGCCGAGCGCTGCAGCATCTCCCGCCACCGGTGGTCGGGGATCCGGGCGTTGGCCAGCCACTGCCGCCAGAAGTGACCGGTGGCGTCCAGCCGGGCCGTCGCCTCGGTCAGGTCGGGCGGCGTGTAGCCGTCCTCCCGCCACGACAGGACGCAGAACGCGCCCTCGCCCTCGCCCAGCACATGCCGTCCGCGTACGCGGTCGCCCTCGACACCCAGCTTCATGTCCGACGCCAGCCGCATCTGGAAATCCGGCCCGGATGCCTGAGCGATCTTGAGATCCTCGCCGAGCAACTGCCAGCTGGCCGGCTCCCGGCCGTAGTCGAGCACCGGCTCGCAGACGAGCTCCACCTCCACCCGGCCGCCGATGCACACCGCGGTGCGTACGAGCAGGTGATCGGCGTCCTCATCGACCGGCGGACGCGTGTGCGGCGTCGACCGGTCCTCCTCGTGCCGCGGATAGATCGTCAGCGCGTCCCGGACCTGCAACCACCCGGTCGGCGTACGCCACGTCGTGGTGAGCACGTGCGAACCCGGCTCGTACTGGCGCGCCACCGGATGGTGGATGCCGTACGGGCCGAACCGGAAGTTGCCCGCGCCCCGGTCGAGCAGGCTGCCGAAGATGCTCGGCGAGTCGAACCGCGGTACGCACAACCAGTCCACCGAACCGTCGGGCGCCACGAGCGCGCCGGTGTGGCAGTTGGACAGGAAGGCGTAGTCCTCGATGGGCGGGAACGGCGACGGCGCGGCGGCGCTCTGCGGCCCCGCCTCGGCGTCGACCCCGGCTCGCTTGAGCTTCAGGTCCCGCTTCGGCTTGCTGCGCGTAGCCGCCTTGGTGGTGGCCGACGAGCGATCGGCGACGGTGGTCATGCTGCCCCCCACGGTGTGTGCCAGCCGCCGTAGTCGGCGACGAGGTGATCGGCCGCGTCGGGACCCATGGATCCCTTCGCGTACGCGTGCACCGGGGGTGGCGCGTCGAGCAGCGGCTGCATGATGCGCCACGTCTCCTCGACGCCGTCCTGCCGGGTGAACCGGGTGCTGTCACCGCGTAGCGCCGCGTGCAGCAGCACCTCGTACGGTGTCGCGCCTTCGCCGCCCTGCGCGCTGAACTCGACGTCGGCGGTGACGGTCTGCGGTCCGGGATTGTCGGCCCGCCGGGCCTGGAACCGGAACCGCACGCCGGTGGTCGGGTCGAGTTTGACGACGAGCTGGTCGGCCTCCGGCGGATGGTCGAACGGCAGGTTCAGCCCCAGCCGGGGCGGCTGTTTGAACACCAGTCGGAACTCGGTCTCGGTCAACGTGAGGTTCTTGCCGGTACGGATGAAGAACGGAACACCGGACCAGCGCCAGTTGTCGATGTCGAGCCGCAGCGCGGCGTACGTCTCGGTGGTGGACCCGGGTGCGACCCCGGCCACCGACTGGTACCCGTCGTACTGACCGCGTACATAGTTCGCCGGGTCGGCGGTGCTGACCGCCTTCCACAGCGCCGTCTGCGCGTTCTTGATCGTGTCCGGGTCGTGGCCGGCCGGGGCTTCCATCGCACCCGCCGACATCAGCTGCATCAGGTGGTTGACCACAACGTCGCGCAGCGCGCCGACGGGATCATAGAAGTGGCCGCGGTCGTCGACGCCGAAGTCCTCGGCCATGGTGATCTGCACGCACTCGACGAAGTTGCGGTTCCACACCGGTTCGAACAGGGCGTTGGCGAACCGCAGGAAGATCAGCTCCTCCAGGCCCATCTTGCCGAGGAAGTGGTCGATGCGGAACAGCTGCTGCTCCGGAACCCAGGTGTGCAGCTGTTCGGCGAGTTGCTTGGCGGAGGCGAGGTCGTGACCGAACGGCTTTTCCACGACGACCCGGCCGTCGCGGATGATGTCGGCCTTCGCCAGGTTCTCGATCACCATGCCGAACAGCGACGGCGGGATCTCCAGGTAGTACACCGGCGTCCGGGCGTCGCCGACGGCCTTCGCGACGTTGGCGTACGTGTCGGCGTCGGAGAAGTCGCCGGCCAGATAGGACATGCGGCCGACCAGGCGCTCGAACACCTCCTCGTCGATCTTCTCGCCGCCGCCGGCCACGCCGGGTCCCTCGATGGCCGCGCGGGCGTGGTCACGCAGATCCTGCGGCGTCCACGGGTCGACGGCCACGCCGACGATGGGACAGTCCAGCAGGCCCCGCGCCTCCAGCCGGTACAGGGAATGGAAGGTCATCACCTTGGCCAGGTCGCCGGTGATGCCGAAGATGACGAAGACGTCGGCGTTGCCCATAGCTCAGCCCTTCTGTTCCCAGTCGATGCGCGGCATGTCGATCCGCGACGGCTCCAGCAGCGCGGCGGTGCGGTGGTGCGGGCGCACGTAGAACTCCTCGGCCCAGGCGACGAAGGCCTTCAGCTCGGCGCCGATGTTGCCCAGGAGTTCGGCGTGCACGCCCAGCCAGGCGGCGAAGGCGACCCGGCCGTGGATCTCGTGCCGGTGCGCGCCCATCTCGGCGACGGCCGCCTTGCGGCCGATCATCGCCATGATTCCCTTGTCCCGGTAATGGAACGGCCGGGCCGGTTTGCCCTCTTCCAGCAGCAGGATGTTGTCGCCCGCCCAGTGACCCGCCTGCTGCGCGACGCTGCCGAGCTGCGGCAGGACCTCGTCGCCGAACGGGATGTTGGCCACGTCGCCGACCGCGAAGATCTTCGGGTGGCCGGGCACCGTCAGGTCCGGCTCCACGTCGATGCGCCCGCCCCGGCCCTGGGCCAGGCCCGCGGCTCCGGCGATCGCCGCCGCCTGCTCGCCGCCGCCCCACACCACCAGACGCGTGGGGATGACCGTCCCGTCGCCCAGGGTCACGCTCTCGGCGCCGACTTCCTTCACCGGTACGCCCAACTGCAGCTTCACACCGCGCCGATGCAGCTGGTTCGCCGCGTAGTCGCCGGCCTCCGGGGAGAACCCGGACAGCAGGTGGTGCCCCAGATCGACCAGGATGACCTGCGCGGCGCCCGGCGGGACGTCCGGATACACGTGCGGCATCACGTCGCGGACGAGTTCCGACAGCGCCCCGGCGGTCTCGACGCCGGTCGGCCCGCCGCCGACGACGACGAACGTCAGCGCGCCCTCGTCGGCCAGCTCCGGCTTGGCGGACACGTCTTCGAACAGCTGGACGATCCGGCCGCGAACGTGGCGGGCGTCCTCGACGCTGTAGAGCGGGTAGGCGTACTCGTCGGCGCCGGGCGTGTGGAAGAAGTTCGGCCGCGCGCCGGCGGCCAGCACGATGTAGTCGGCCGAGACGGTCTCGCCGCCGTCGACGCTGACCGTCATCGCGTCCGGATCGATCGCGGTGACGTCCGCCTTGCGTACGCGCACGGCGCCTTTGCCGTGGAAGAGGCGGGCGAGATCGAACCGGATGTCCTCGAAGGTGAGTTCGGCGGTGGCCACCTGATACAGCAACGGCTGAAACTGGTGGTATCCGGCGCTATCGAACAGTTCGACCTGAATGCCGGGCTGGCCGGCCAACCGTTTGGCGCAGGCGACCCCGGCGAAACCGCCGCCGACGATCGCCACGCTCGTAGCTTTCGCGTCCATGAGATCCCCGTGATCTGTCCGGGCCGCCAGGCCCATCCGGCAATCATGCCGGGGGTTAACGCAGCCTGGGGTGGGAATTGCGAAAGGTTCTCTACTTTCCGCCGGTCGGAGCGTTCAGGCAGTTCGCCGGGGTGTCGTCCCCGGCGACGACGAAGTCGTGACAGTTGACGACATGATCGTTGAACTGACCGGTCAGCAGGCCAGCGACCGCCACCACCAGGATGATGCCGGCGCTGGCCAGCCTCAGCCGCAGCGTCGACAGCTCGAAGTACTCCGGCGCCAGGATGCGGGCCACCACCCACAGTGTGACCGGCAGAGTCAGCAGGACGAGGCCGATCAGCAGGACGTCGATGGCGCGGTAGACGTCGCGCCAGTGGCCGCCGATCGGGACGATCAGCCGCCAGGTCAGCCAGACGACCGGGATCGCGAAGATGGCGAGCATCCAGGGTCGTACCGTCACGTGCCGGCGCAGAACCAGCGCACCGAGGAGCAGAACCGCACACACGACGAAGATCTGCAGCAATCGGTAATAGAACACCGTGTGGTACGCGCCGAGCGAGAACGACAGATCCCAGACGACCAGCGAGATGGCGATCGTCGTGGCGAAGAAGCCGCGCAGTTCACCGGGGCGTCCGCTGGGATGGCGGAACCCGGTCAGCAGGTCGTCGTCCACCTTGGGGTGGTACTTGACGGCGGGCGGGATCCAACGGGGCTTGTGGTCCTCGCCGGAAGTCTGCGACATCCGTGCTGTCCCTTTCGGGGTCTTCGCGAAATCCAAACCTTAAGCCCGTATAGTCCACCATACTGAGCCGATGTCGAACGTAGATCTAGCGCGAATCCAGTTCGCGATGACATCGATCTACCACTTCCTATTCGTGCCGGTCACGATCGGGCTCGCGTTTCTGACCGCCGTCCTGCAGACCGTGTGGCACCGGCGCGGCGAGCCGTCATACCTGCGGCTGACCAAGTTCTTCGGGACGCTCCTGATCATCAATGTGGCACTGGGCGTCGTGACCGGGCTCGTCCAGGAATTCCAGTTCGGCATGAACTGGTCGGCGTACTCGCGGCTGGTCGGCGACGTCTTCGGCGCGCCACTGGCCATGGAGGGCCTGGCCGCTTTCTTCCTCGAGGCGACCTTCCTCGGGGTCTGGATCTTTGGCTGGGACCGCCTGCCGCGACGGCTGCACCTGGCCACGATCTGGCTCGTCGCCATCGGCGCCGCCGGATCGGCCGCCTTCATCCTGGCCGCCAACTCGTGGATGCAGCATCCGGTCGGCTACACCAACAACCCCGCCACGGGCCGGCCGCAGCTCAACGACATCTGGGCGGTGATGACCAATCCGGTGTTCCTGTGGAGCTACGCCCACGTCCTGCTGGCCGCGCTCGCGACGGCGGCGGTCGTCATGCTCGCGGTGTCTGCCTGGCACCTGCGCAAGAAATCCCACGTGGAGGTGTTCGCCCGCTCGGCCAAGCTGTCGCTGGTGATCATCGTCCCCACGATGCTCCTGGCCATGTTCGTCGGCAGCGAACTCGGCGTCGTCGAGGCGAAATACCAGCCGATGAAGATCGCGGCGGCCGAGGCGCAGTGGGAGACCTGTCAGCCGTGCTCGTTCTCGGCGTTCCAGATCGGCGGCGGCAACGACGACCAGAACCCCACCAAGATCATTGCCATCCCGCACCTGTTGTCGCTCCTGGCCACCAACCACTGGAACGGCCAGGTCATCGGGCTGAACGAACTCAACGCGCAATACCAGCAGCAGTACGGCCCGGGCAACTACGTGCCGAACGTGTTCATCCAGTACTGGTCGATGCGGGTCATGGCGTACACGGCCACCCTGGTCCTCTTCCTCGGCTTATGGGGCCTCTGGCTGATACACCGCAACAAACTGGAGACCTCCCGCCGGTTCCTGTGGCTGTCGGTGTGGGCTGTGCTGCTGCCGTTCGTCATGAACACCGCCGGTTGGATGCTGACTGAGAACGGCCGACAGCCTTGGCTGGTGCAAGGCATCATGCGTACCGCCGACGGCGTGTCCCCATCCGTGGGCACCAGCTCGATCGTGCTCAGCCTGATCGTCTTCTTCCTGCTCTATCTCGTGCTGGCGATCGTCGACCTCGTCCTGATGATGCGATACGCGCGGCGTGAGCTGCCACCGTCGCCGGCCGTCCCGGCCGACGAACCACCTGTTCCCGCCGGGATCCAGTGAGGCCGCCATGACACTGGTCAACGTCTGGTTCATCCTCATCGCCTCGCTGTGGACAGGCTTCTTCATCCTGGAAGGCTTCGACTTCGGCGTCGGCATCTTGCACCGCTACCTGTCGCGCGACGAGCCCGACCGGCTCACCATCCTCAACACCATCGGCCCGCTGTGGGACGGCAACGAGGTGTGGCTGGTGGTCGCCGGAGCCGCCATGTTCGCCGCCTTCCCCGGCTGGTACGCCACCATGTTCTCCGCGTTCTACCTGGCGCTGGCGTTGATCCTCATCGCCTTGATCCTGCGCGGCGTGGCCTTCGAGTTCCGGGGCCGAGACCAGAGCCCACGCTGGCGTACCACGTGGAGCATCCTCATGACCGCCGGCAGCATCGTCGCGCCGCTCCTGCTCGGCGTGGCCCTCGGCGACCTCCTGCACGGCCTGCCCATCGGAAGCGACCAGGAGTACGCGGGCGGCTTCGCCGACCTGCTGCAGCCCTACGGCCTCTACGTCGGGGTGACGCTGGTGGCGCTGTGCGTCCTCCACGGCGCGACCTTCATCGCCCTCAAGACCACCGGCGACGTACGCGACCGCGCCAAGCGTCTAGCCGGCCGCGTGGCGCCGTTCGTGGCGGCCATCGTCGCGATCTTCGCCATCTGGACCCACATCGTCGCCGACAAAGGTGTCCTGCCCAACCCGATCGAGATCGCGGCCATCATGGCGATCGTCGCCGCCGCCTGGTTCGCCGGCCGCGGACGCGACGGCTGGGCGTTCACGCTGACCACCTTCGTCATGGCCGCCGTCATCGTCTCCATCTTCACCGAATTGTTCCCCCGCGTGATGGTCTCGACCGAGGGCGCCGCCACCGACCTGACCATCTCCAACACCGCGTCCGGCAGCTACACGCTCAAGCTGATGACCGTCATCTTCCTGCTCATCTTCCCGGTCGTGGCGGCCTACCAGGCGTGGACCTACTACACGTTCCGGCGGCGCCTGAGCCGGACCGACTTCGAAGACGTCACGGAGGAATAGGGTCCCTCAGCGACGGGCCGACGCCTGGGCTCGGCAGCGGTTCAACCCGGCCCGCACCTCACGCCGCAGCCCGGCCGCCAGCCCGGGCACGCCCAACGCGGCGGTCAGATCGGCGGCCGCCTCCTCCCAACGCTCCAGCCGCATGAGCGCGGTCGCACGATTGAACCGAGGCTCGGCCGCCGTGGACAACGCCACCGCCCGGTCCAGGTCGGCCACCGCCGCAGCCGCGTCGCCGCGCTCGAAGCGCACGGCCGCCCGGTTCGTCCACGCCTCCGCCAGCCCCGGGTCCGCCTCCAGCGCCCGGGTCAACAGATCATCCGCCTCGTCCAGCGCGCCACGCTCCGAGCGGATCAACCCCAGTGTGCACAGCAACGCCGGTTCGTCACGCCTTCCAGCAGGAGCCGAGCGTACGCAGGCCTCCGCGGCCGTCAGATCGCCCCGGGCCAGGTCCACGTTCGCCAACGCCACCCGCGCGTCCAGATGATCCGGATCGATCGCCAGTACGCGCCGCAGATCTTCGCGGGCCGCCCCGCTGCGACCGGTCTCCTCATACAGCGTCGCGCGGTTGTAGTACGCCTCCGGCAGATGCGGCCCCAGGCGGATCGCGGCCACATAGTCGTCCAAGGCGGCACTCGTACGCCCCGCGGCCCGGTGCAACGCCGCCCGGTCGGCGTAGTACTCGCAGTTGTCCGGGTCGAACGCGACGACCTCGTCCAGATCGGCCAGCGCCCGAGCGGCGTCGCCCAGCGCCAGATGCACCTGCGCCCGGTTGTGCAGCAGCCGGGCCCGGTCCTGCCATCGCTCGCGGGGGCCCAGCACGGCAGCCAACTCGGCCAGCCCGGAGTTCACCAGCGCCAGCGCCTGCTCCGCCCGGCCCGCGCGGCTGTCCAACAACGCGATGCCCTGCTCGTAGAAGACCTTCGACACCACGCGCTGCCGTTCGTCGGTGATCTCGTCGGCCAGCACCAGCGCCTTCTCGAGCCAGCGCCTCGCCGTGGCCGGATCCTGATCGGCCGCCGACAGGTGCCGGGCGTACAACATGGCCGTCGAATAGGCGGCCGACATCGTGATCTTCGGATCGTCGGTGACGGCCTGCACCTCGGCGTACAACTGCAGTGCCTCGTCGGCCCGGCCCAACGCGGCTAGCGCTGTGGCCAGACCTGTCGTGAACGACCACCAGTGGGCAAGCTCGGTCTCGGGCGTGACCGCGGCCCGGCCGCGCTGCGCGGTCCGGGCGGCGTGGTGGTAGAAGCCGCGCGCCAAGCTGTCGCCGAGCATGGCCCGCAGGGCCGTGGGCCTGGTCTCGACTGCCGGCTCCGGCGCCCCACCAGCGTGCAAGTGCAAGATCATTGGCGCGGACGCCAGCCGTCGTGTCAGCGTGGCCAGCAGTTCCGCGGTCGTCTCGTCGGCCGCATCGGTGTGCACGAAGTGGACGGTCAGCGGGCGGCGCACCGCGCACGCGGCCACGAACTCGGCCGCGCCGAAGGCCAGCGCCGCGGTACGCCGGGCGGGATAGAACCGGATCGGCTGCTCGTCACCGGCCGGCACCGCACCCGGATCCAGCGCCGGCACGATCGCCCGCAACTCCACGGCGTGGCGAGCGGCCTGCCGGGGATGCTCGGCGGCCAGGTCGGCGAGGAACGCGGCGACCCCGGCGTAGGGGCCGAGGTCACGGTAGCAGTCATAGGGCAGGCGCTCGGAAGCGCCCGCCCGGCTGCGTCTTACCAGCACCATTCGATCCAGAGCCGGCGGGCTCCGGACAGCAGGCGCACAGCGCTCTTGTGGCGGATCGTCATCTTCTTCATGGACACCTCCAGGAGATCACAACGAAGTGATCATCATCATAGGGCTGATCATCGATGGAAGGAAAGGGATCCATCAAATCTGGTCGATGAGCGTCGGGTTCCGCCAGGTCTGCCACGTCATCGGGATTCGTACCTCGCGACCGTGTGCGCGTCACGTCGGACTGCGGGACGATGTGGCGGTGATCGTCGACCTCAAGCTGCGCGCCCTGGCGCAACGAGACCTGCGGACGATCCCGGCCGCGTTCGCGGAGCTGGGCTGGCCGGGCAAGGACGAGGCGAAGTTCCGCCGCTACCTGTCAGAGCAGGCGGCGGGGGAGCGGGCTGTCGTCGTCGCCGAGCTGACCGGGTGGTTCGCCGGTTACATCACCGTTGTCTGGAACAGTGACTACCGGCCGTTCCGGGATGCGGGCATTCCGGAGATCAAAGACTTCAACGTGCTGCCCGCGTACCGCCGGCAGGGGATCGGCAGCGCGTTGATGGACGCGGCCGAGCGCCTCGTGGCGAGGCGGACCACGATCGTCGGCCTCTACTCCGACTACGGAACGGCCCAACGGATGTACGCCAAACGCGGATACGTGCCGGACGGGCGGGGCATCATGTACGCCGGCGAACCGGTGCCGCCGGGGCGGGCCGTGCGTATCGACGATGACGCGTGCTTGATGTATACGCGCGAGCTGACCTGACCGGCTCGAACCTGCCGTCCACGGCCGTCAGGCGCCGGTGATGGACTCGGTCTCCGACTGGTCGTGCTCGATTTCTTCACCCTGCACGAACTTCACATCCGGCTCCGACGCCGGGTTGATCCACGCCCGCATGGTCAACACCGGTGTGAACGCGTTCGGCTCGGCGGCGAAGGTCTGATGGGCGGCGGCGAAGTCCGGGTTGGCGATGCCGATGGACAGGCCCGGCCAAGTCTGCACGGTGGTCGCGTTGTCCTCGAGGTAGTGGCCCCAGGACTTACCGCACTTGCAGGACCGCTTCTCCGGAAAGAGCCGGACGATGTCCTGACAGTGAGCGCAGTACATGAGTTTCATGCCGGTCAGGATGTGGCGCGCGGGCCACGGGTCGCAAGGAGTTATCACATAATCGGGACGCGCAACGAACTACGCGCAGCGGCCGGGTAGGGTCGTCGGCGTGGATCTGGACGACATCGCCGCCAAGCTCGGCGTACCGGTTGAGGACGTCGAACGCGTGCACCGGCTCGCCGGCGACGGGCCGTCGGCTCCGCTGCCCGCCAAGGCCGACGCCCCCGCGATCCTCGACCGGCTCGCGGTGCGGCCGGACGACGCCGCCGAGATCATGGCCGGCTGGCCGGACCCTGACTCCCCATTGTGGACCCCAGAGTTGCGGTGGCTGCTCGACCGGTCGATCGCCCTGGTCCGCGCCGACCTCGGCGGCTACGGCTGGCTTGTGCCCGGCCCCGAGCTGCCCCGCGACCGCGGTCCGGCATGGGCGCACCTCTACGTGTACGCGTACCTGGCAATGATCGACGTCGTCACGGCGTACCACCGGGAACACGGCATCGATGAGGCCGTGACCTGGGCGACCCTCGCGGACCTGGGCCGCAACCTCGCGGTCGACCGGCGGATGAACCGCGAGGGCTGGCCGGTGATGCAGAGCTGGCTGACGCTGCACGCACGGGGCGGCCTGTACGAGCTGGGCCGGTTGCAGCACCAACGCTCCGACAGCACCCTCGACCTGCACATCCCCGAGGCTGGGCCGCTGAGCCCGGACGCAATCGACGCCTCGCTCGACGAGGCCCGCGCGTTCTTCCCGCGCCATTTCCCTAACGAGCACTACACGGAGTTCGCCTGCGGCTCGTGGCTGCTCGACCCGCAACTGCAGAAGTTCCTGCCCGAAGACTCCAACATCGTCCGGTTCCAGCAACGGTTCGAGCTGGAGCCCTACGTGGAGCCGGAAGGACTGGACGCCGACGTCGAGGTGCGGCGGTTCGTCTTCCGCGACCTGACCACACCGCTCGGCGAACTGCCGATCCGCTCCGTTCTGCAGCGGGCGGTCGTGGAGCACTTGACGGCGGGCGGCCACTGGTACTGGCGCCGCGGACGCTTCCCGATCTGACCCCGGCGTCGGACGGCGTACATTTCCCAACATGGCGCGCGTGCTGGCGTTCGACCTCGGCGGGGTGCTGTTCAGCGACGGCACGACCGAATTCATCCACCACGTGGCATCGGCGTACGGCGTCGACGCGGCCGACGCCGGGGAGCTGTTGCACGGCGCGCTCGGCAGCAGCTACCGGGAAGGCAAGCTGACCCGGGCCGAATTCTGGCGCGCCTTCCGGGAGACGCTGAAGCTGACGGTGTCCGAGGACGACCTTGCCCGACTGTGGATCGACGGATACCGCATCCACGAGGGGACCCGTGACCTGATCCAAGACCTCGCCACGCGGCACGACGTCTACTACCTGTCGGACAACGTGGCCGACCGCGTCGAGGCGGTCGAACGCCGCTATCGGTTCCTGCGACTGTTCAAGGGTGGTGTGTTCTCCCACGAGGTCGGCGTACGCAAACCGGACCGCCGGATCTACGAGCACCTGCTCCAGACCGCGCAGGTCGAGGCCGAGCAGGTGATCTTCGTCGACGACAAGGAGTGGGCGCTGGCACCGGCCGCGCAGCTCGGCATGACGACCATCCTGTTCCGCGACAGCGACCAGGTGCGGGCGGAGTTGGCGATGGAGCTTCAGCGATGAGCGAGGTCCAGGAGGAGATCATCCACGTGCGGACCGCCGACGGGGCGTCGGCAGTCTGGCGCGTCGAGTACAGCCTCAGCGTGGACGAATGTGGCGACGTCGACGGGTGTCAGCTGTCGGTGATCGATCCGCTGGGGGAGCGGTACGAGGCGACCGGCCGCGATCTGTACGAATGCCTCAAGGACATCAGGCGGATCACCGACCAGGCCGGGATTCTGTTGTGCTGCAACGGCGCCCGGAAGAACGCCATGCCGTGGGGGTCTCTGCGGCGCGGCGGAGCGTACTTCGTGGACACGCATCGCCGGTGGCGTGCTGTGCTGCCGTGGGACCAGGTGGAGACCTTCGGCTACGCTCCGCCACGCAAGATCGCGTCGGTCGCGGAGCAGGACGCGTATATGGACGTCTTCCGGAAGCCGATGCCGGTGTGGGGCCTGCTGAATCCCGTCCTGTGGGTGACCTTCGGTTTCAACGAGCTGTACTGGTCGACGTTCTTCGGATTGCGACGACTGCGATGGTTCGTGTCTGGACTGAAGCGGTGATCAGATGCCCGGCGCCAGTCCGGAGTAGACCCAGACCGTCCGCGTCATCGTGAACGCCGAGAGCGCCCGGATCTCGTCCTCGAACTGGCTGCGCCGTTCCGCTGGAAGGTCGTCGACGAACTTCCTCGTGCCGTGCGTCAACGTGAACTGCCAGAACGCGTTTCCGTCCGGCACCGCCACCTCGAAGGTGTAGTGACGTTCCTGGACCTCGGTGAATCCGGCCTCGGCGAGGACGGCCGGCTCGTCGAAGGGCGCGCCCATCGAGCCACCCGGTGGCAGGTACTTGGTGTACTCGGCGAACAGGCGGATCGTCTCGTCCAGCGGGATCGACGGATCTACGTGCGGACCCGGCATAGCGAAGGCGAACTGGCCACCCGGGCGCAGGACGCGTCGCGCTTCACGGGCCGCGGCGGCGGGATCGTCGAGGAGGTGCAGCACGAACGTAGCCACTACGACGTCGAAGGCGGCATCGGGGAGGTCCAGCGCCGCCGCGTCCATCACGTGCGCGTCAACAGTCGGATACGTGGCGCGCAGGCGTTCGACCATCGCGGTTGACGCGTCGACGGCCACGACGTCACAGCCACGCGCCAGCAGCTCGGCGGTCGCTGCGCCGGTGCCGCAACCGAGATCGAGCACCCGGGCGCCGGCCTGCGGCTCGACCACGCCGGCGAAGCCGCGCGCCGCCGTCTCGAAGAACGGCAGGACGCTGTCGTACACCGGAGCGACCTGATCGAACGTACGCACAACCCCGTTGGTCATGCGCGACACCCTGCGGCACCGCATCGCGGCGACACAAACGATTTACCGGCGAAGGCGGCTGGGAGTTGTCAGGCAGTTGTCCGGAAACCTCGGCCAGACGATGCCGAACCCCTTGTCGCACTGGCAATCTGCGGATCATGTCAGACCTTGCCGTGCCTCGGCGATTCCCCGACGCCGACGTCTTCGCCATCGTCCAGCTGCTCATCTCGCTGGCGCTGGTGGTCGTCGCCGGTGCCGCCTCCGGCTTCCAGGATGATGACGACCCCTGGCTCGCCGGCTGTCTGGTGCTGACCCAACTGCTGCCACTGGGCGTATCGGCCGGTCTGCTCCTCGCCCAGTGGTCCAAGGCACGGCCGGTGGTGGTCGTCTCGGTGCTCTACGCGTTCCTCGTGACGTCGTTCATCCTGTTGGCGACGGGCCGGTACGCGATGCTGCTGGTGTTCGCCGGATGGTGGATCTCCATCCTCGCGAGAATGCCGCAGCCCGGTCCGCTATCGCGTATCGAGGTCATGCAGGAGCAGCAGACGGTAGCCGCGCCGGGCATACCGCCGCAGATCTGGGTGATCATCGTGCTGGAAGTGTTCTTGCTGTGCACGAGCGGCTTCTTCACAGTCGTGGTCCAACGCGCGATCGCCCAGGGCTTGTCAGGGTTGTCCGGAGCCGACTTCCTCGTGACGCTCGCCATCACCGGGGTGCCGTTCCTCCTCGCCGACCTGGGTTCACTGGCCGCAGCGGCGTCGCTGCCGGTCACGAGGCGCTGGGGCCGGGCATTCCTGCTGTCCCTGACCTGGCTACGGGTCGCGTTCATCGTCGTGGCACTGGCCGGGGCGATCGCGACCGCATCGGACACGTCGGACTCCGGCGAGCGCGCCCCGGTCGCGATGTGCATCGCCTTGTTCCCGATCGTCCTGCTCGTCGGCGAGGCGTGGCTCGTGTCGAACCCACGCGTACGCACGTATCTCGCCGCCGAGTGGCGATTCCGGGAACCGTCGCAGGTGGCTGTCGTCAGACCCGCGCCGCCCGGCGGCGTACCAGCATCGTCACCGCAACCACCAGCGCCCCCACGACCACCAGCGCCAGAATGATCAACGGTACGGCGGGCATCGGCCAGGGGGACTGGACGTACTTCGTGACGGTCACGACGGCGCGGTAGTGCTCGTCGGAGGACGCCTGGCGGAGCCGGATGTCGTCGGTGATCTGCGACGGGCTGAACTCCCCGTCGTAGCGGGTCAGGAAGCGCGGGCCGGTCAACAGCGCGGACAACGTCGGGGTCGCCGTATCCGGCTTCACCTCACCGGCGAACGTCAGGTCGGGGGCGCTGCCCTTGGGCGCCGGGTTGCTGATGTCCATGCGGTGATCCGCCAGCACATACAGCCGCAACGGCTGCCGACGTTCGGCGGTCGCCGACAGCCGCATCGGATAGACCGGGGTGTCCGTCTCGAACTCCACCCGCATCGGCGGCAGTCCGTCGGAGAGGCTGCCGGACGTCGGCGCGAGGCGTACCGCGACGACGAGCCAACCCTCGGCGAGGTAGGGCTTCAGCGCGTCGCCGAGCGCGGTGGGCAGGGTGAAACCGTTGTCGGTCAGCCATCTCGACACCGCAGTGGCGTCGGTGCCGCTGAGCTGGGCCACGTCGTAGGGGCCGACCTCGACGTGGTCGACGACGGTGGCGCCGTCCGCCGACTGGCCGGGTGCGCCCGCGCCGTCACCGCTGACGACCACCCGGCGCACCTTGACCTCCGGCCGGCTGATCTGATCGAGTTCGGTGAAGATCTTCGCGTCGGCGATCTCGAACCGGGCCCGGCTGGGCACTGGCATCAGGAACGCCGCCTGATGGACCTCCGAGCGCGTCAGGACCGACACCGTGACCGCCTCGGTGCGACCGGCCAGCTCGACCAGCGCGGTCTCCCGCTGCGGGGAGAGCTTGTCGTTGGCGACGAACGCCCCGCAGGCGCAGGCGCCCGAGGTCGCCGGATCGGCGCTCAACATCATCGCGGCCAGCGCGAACACCACAGCGAAACGGGTCACGAACCGGCGGGCGGTCGCGGTCAAGGTCACGGCGTACTCCTGTCACGTCGAACGCCTAGTGTGCCGCAGCCCCGCCAGCCGGATCGCCCAGGCCCGCAACCAGTCCGCTGTACGGTAAGGCCGTGATCGCTGACTACGATCCGGCGTGGCCGGTCAAGGCGGAGGAGGCGATGACCGAACTCCGGGCGGCGTTGCCTGACGTGATCGTCGAGGTGGAACACATCGGCTCGACCGCCGTTGCCGGTCTGGCCGCCAAACCGGTGATCGATCTGATGGCCGCGGTGGCGTCGCTGGACACTGTGGACGATGACACGATCGGGCGTCTCGGGTATCGGCGTCACTTCAACGGCATGACAGATCGCCTGCTCTACGTGCGGGAAAGCGACGGGCGGCGTACGCACATCCTGCACGTCGTGACGCTGGAGAGCTGGCCGACGCGCAACCAGCGCCTCCTGCGTGACCACCTCCGCCGGCATCCGGCCGACGCGCAGCGGTACGCCCGGCTCAAGCGGGAGATCGCCGGGCTGCCCGACTACTCGCGGCACAAGACCGCCCTGATCCAGGAACTCACCGACCGGGCGAGGGCGGAACGAGGGCTGCCCTCGGTCCCGGTCTGGGAGAAAGGAAGCTGACCGGCGTCAGCCCACGGCGTCGACCGGGTCCAGCACGAACACGGGAATCTGCCGGTTGGTCTTGAGCTGATAGTCGGCATAGGGCGGGTACGCCTGGACGGCCCGTTCCCACCAGAGCGCCTTCTCGTCGCCGAACACCTCACGTGCCCGGTACTGCTGCGTGAGCCGGCCGTCCTGCAGGTCGATGATCGGCTCGGCGACGAGGCTGGCGTACCACTGGGGGTTCTTCGGCGCGCCACCCTGCGACGCGACGGCCGCGTACTGCCCGTCGTGCTCGACCCGCATGACCGGCGTCTTGCGGACCTTGCCGGTCTTCGCCCCGCGATACGTCATCAGCACAGTCGGCAGGCCTCGGATGGTGACACCCTCGGTCGTCCCGGTCCGCATCACCTGCTCGACATGGTCGCGAACCCATCCGCTCGCGCTCGGCGCGTACTCTCCAGTCAACGTCACGTGTACGACCAACGCCCCTGACCAGAGCGGCTATTCCGCCGGTCCGAAGTCCGACGCCGACATGCCGAGGGCGGTGAGGAACGTCTCGGCGATCACCGCATGCCCGGGCAGGCTCGGGTGCACGCGGTCCCGCGACCAGTCGCTCGGGATGGAGGTCTCCAGCACCCGGTCGAAGGCCGCTTGCGTACGCACATGCACCGCGTCGAACTCGGCCGCCAAGGCGGCGACGACCTCGCCGTACCGGATGGTCTGTGCGCGCTGCGGATCGTCGCGGTCGGACTCGATGAGGTACGGGTCGGCCAGGACGAGCCGGCAGCCGGTGACGTCAACGGCACGACGCAGCAGGCCACGCAGGGTCTGCTCGTACTCGTCGACGGGCACCGCCTCGTCCGGGTGCCCGGTGAAGGACCGCCAGATGTCGTTGATCCCGATCATCACCGACAGCCAGTCCGGCCGCAGCGCGACGACGTCCTCTTCCCAGCGGTCGGCCAAGTCACGGACGGTGTTGCCGGCGACGCCCCGGTTCGTCCACCGCAGCCCCAGCTCCGGACGCCGGGCGATGGAGAAGGCGCGGACGAGGCTTAGGTAGCCGTCGCCGTAGGGCGGCCGGAGATCGCGGCGGCCGCAGTCGGTGATGCTGTCGCCGATGAACACGATGTGCTGGCCCGGTCGGAAGAGCTCGGTCATCGCGGGAATCCTTACGTCTAGTACTAGGCCATGCGGGCGAGGTCGCGCAGGTGGACCGGGCATGCCGGCGGCAGTCCCCGAGCGTAGCGATCGAGCTCGTCGAGGGCTGCGTCGGCGAGCCGGTGGACCTCCGCGCCCATCGCTCCGGCGATGTGGGGGGTGAGCTGCACGTTCGGCAGCCCGAACAGCGGTGAGTCGAGCGGCAGCGGCTCGGGTTCGGTGACGTCGAGGACGGCGTTGAGCCGCCCGCGTACGCACTCGGCGGTGAGCGCGTCGGTGTCGATCAGGCTGCCGCGAGCGGTGTTGATCACGGTGGCGTGGTCGGGCAGCAGGGCCAGGGTCTCCCGGTCGAGCAGGTTACGGGTCTCCGGTAGCGACGGCGCGTGCAGCGTGAGGATGTCGCTTCGGCGCACCAGGTCGGGCAGCGGCAGCAGGACCGTCCCGAGCGCCTCGGCGTCGGCGGGATCGGCGTACGGGTCGTGGGCGAGGACGGTGAAGTCGAAGGACTGCAGCAGGCGAGCCACCCGCCGGCCGATGCGCGACAGGCCGACGATGCCCACCGTGCGACGGTAGTTCGACGCCTCTGGTACGCCGTCGCGCCAGGTGGAGTCGCTGCTCCGGCGGCGGTACGCCTCGACGAAGGCGCTCACGCGCTTACCGCTGTGCAGGATCGCGGCGAGGGTGAACTCCGCGACCGGCACCGCGTTGGCGTCGGCCGCGGAGGTGACCAGGATGCCGCGGTCCCAGCAGGAGGCGTCGGTCAGGTGGTGCTTCACCGAACCGGCGGCGTGCAGCACCGCCCGCAGGCGTGGCGCGGCGTCGAGAACATCGCTGGTGAGGACCGGGCTGCCCCAGCCGGTGATCATCACTTCGACCTCCCGCAGCCGCGCCCGGTTCGCGGCGGAGACGACCTCGGTCAGCGGCTCGGGACGGTCGAGCTGAGCCAACGCGTGGAGCCGGTCGAGCCGGGGCGGGTCGAACAGGTCTGGGGCGGTGGACGTCGACATGACCAGGGCGGTCACGGGCCGGCGGGTCATCATGCTCCTCCGCTGGCCGGGGGTCAGTCGGCTGACCGGCTGGCGAGGTACTCGTCCAGGCCGCGCCCGGTCAGCGGGTAGTAGTCCGACAGCCGGCCCCCCGCGTCCAGCCGATGGCGGGCGAAGGCCTCCCGATCCTGGTGGGCGAGCGCGTCCTCGGCGATGGCGATCGCGCGCTGCTGAGGCACCGCGACCGCGCCGTCCTCGTCGGCCACGATGAGGTCGCCCGGCGTCACGAGGGTGCCGCCGACGCCGACCGGCACGTTGAACGCGTACGGGAACAGCTCGGTCTGCGAGGCGTAATGCGGGGTCACGCCGGTGCACCAGACCGGTACGCCGAGCGCCCGGATGCGCTGCGCGTCGCGTACCCGTCCGTCCACCACGATGCCCGCACCACCGCGAAGCTTGAAGTAGCGCACGAGCATGTCGCCGAGGCAGCCGGTGAAGTGACTGGCCTGCGCCGAGACGACCAGAACGTCGCCGGGCCGGATGGTCTCGAGCACCCGCCAGAGGGCGGTCTTGCGTTCGGCGTCTTCCTGAGCGGCGCCGGAGAAGACGTCTTCGCGCTGGGGCAGGAACTGCAGCGTGACGGCGCCGCCGACGACGTGGACGTCGGGGGTGCGGTGCAGCGGGACCGGACCGTCGATGAAGGTGCGGGTGACGCCCATCTGGTGCAGTTTCGCGCAGGCCGTCGCCGCGCTGACGTCGCTGAGGGCCGTCACCATCTGGGCCGTCGGGCGGGTGAACGAGGTCTCGGCGAGCGGTCCCGCCATCGCCTCGTAGGTCTGCGGCTCCGCCGCTGCCGGTGCTGCCCTGTGGCCGTTCGCGTTCATCGTGTAGCCCTCCGTGCGATCGTCTATCGATAGTAGATGTAATCGCTAACGGGTGGGACTTGTCAAACCCCGCGTTCGCCGGGCGGCCGCCGGTTGACGATCATGGGGCAGGGGAGTTGATCAGGGGCTGGCGGACACGGCGCGCCGGTCGAGCGCGACGGTAAGTTCATGATCACGCAGACAGGGGAGCGTGACCACCGCCGACCGGAGCTCTTGACCTTCCCCAGACCGCGTGGTTACATCTCGACTATCGATTATTCACGACTACGTAATGGAGTGGAGACATGAGACGACTCTGGCGCCGAACGTGGACGGCGGCGGTCGCGGCGACCGTGGTCGCGGCATCGGCCGTGGGCTGCTCGAGCGACTCGGGCGACTCGAACGGGCAGACGACGCTGCGCATCATCGTCAACATCACTCCGAACCTGACCGAGCAGTACTGGACGGGGCTGTTCGCCAACTACGAGAAGAGCCACCCGGACGTCAAGATCAAGCTGGAGCTGACCGGGACGGTCTCGGCACAGGCGAAGCTGACGCAGGACCTGGCCGCCGGCGACCCGCCGGACATCGCCCAGCAGATCACCCCCACCAAGGAGAACGCGAGCCTGTTCACCGACCTGTCCGACCAGGACTGGATCAAGGACACGCCGCTGGTCGACCAGTACGCGATCGACGGAAAGCGCTATCTCGTCGGCGTGGGCGTGCAGATCCAGTCGCTGGTCTTCTACAACAAGGCCGCGTTCACCAAGGCCGGCCTGGTCGCGGCCGACATCAAGACCCTCGATCAGTTCTCCGACGCGATGGGCAAGCTCAAGGCGGCCGGGTACGCGCCGCTGCAGACCGCCGGCCAGTGGGTTCCCGGTGGGCAGTTCACCCTGGTCAACGACTCGGGCCTGCTGACCGCCGACGCCGACTGGTACGCCAAGCGCAAGGCCGGCTCGGTCACCTTCGCCGGCAGCGACTACGTCAAGTACCTCGAGCGCTACAAGAACTGGATCAGCCAGGGCTACCTGCAGAAGAGCGCCCTGGGCCTGACGTACGCCGACGGCCAGACCGACTTCGTCAACGGCAAG
This sequence comes from Hamadaea sp. NPDC050747, assembly GCF_040654195.1. Classification (NCBI taxonomy): domain Bacteria; kingdom Bacillati; phylum Actinomycetota; class Actinomycetes; order Micromonosporales; family Micromonosporaceae; genus Hamadaea; species Hamadaea sp. NPDC050747. The sequence goes on along the minus strand of NZ_JBFAHM010000004.1, from coordinate 457,377 downwards.
TCGGCCATGTACGTGATGGGATCGTTCTTCGTCCCCGCGGCCGACGCCGCCAAGAAGAGCGACGACATCGGCGTGTTCACCATGCCGACCGACGGGGCGTACCCGTCGGGCCAGGTCGGCAACATCGCCAACCCCTATGTCGTGGCCAGCGCCTCCAAGCACAAGGCGGCCGCGATCGACTTCGTCAAGTGGCTGACCACCGACCCCACCGCGATCGAAAGCCAGCTCGCGGCGGACGGCAACTTGCGCAAGGGCTTCACCTACAAGATGTCCAGCCTCGGCACCGCGGTGCAGCAGATCCTCGACGCCTCGCCGTCGGTGCTGGTCAAGGCGGGCGAGCGCCAGCCGATCAGCGGCTTCTCCAGTGAACTCAACACGCAGGTCCAGTCGCTGTACAGCAACGCCACCGCCCAGCAGGTGGCCGCCGGTTTGGACAAGTGGTGGAACTCGCAGAAGTAACCCGGTCCCAGGCGCGATCCACCGGGTCGCGCCTGGGCCGGTCCCACAGCCGCCGCTGGGCGCGCTTCCGGGCCGGAGCCGTCACCACCGGCCTGCTCGCCCCGTCCGTCGTGCTCTACACGGTGATGACGATCGTGCCGGTCGGAGTGGCGATCTACCTGAGCCTGACCGACTGGAACGGCTTCTCCGAAGCCGCGTTCATCGGCTGGGACAACTACCGGCACCTGTTCGACGATCCGAACACCCAAAGCGCCTGGTATGTGACCGCGATCGTCGCCGTCAGCGGCACCGTGCTCATGATCGGCGGTGGGCTGGCGTACGCGCTGCTGCTCAAACAGTCGTCCCGCACGAACTCGTTCTTCCGGGCGCTGGCCTACTACCCGCACGTCATCAGCGCCCTGATCCTGGGTTACCTGTGGTCGGCGATCCTCGGCACCAACGGCGCGATCAACAACACGGTGGCGAAGTTCGGGATGGGGCCGATCGGCTTCCTCTTCGAGGAGAAGCTCGCCCTGATCTCGCTGATCGGCGTCATCGTCTGGGCCGGGTTCGGGTTCAACGTGGTGCTCTTCGTGGCCGCCCTGCAGACGGTCCCGGCCGAACTGGTCGAGGCCGCCGCCATCGACGGCGCGAGCCGGTGGCAGACCAACCGCCGCGTGGTCATTCCGATGATCGCCCCGGTCGTCACGGTGGCCACCGTCCTCAACCTCATCGGCCTGATCCGCACGTACGACCTGGTCGTCAGCTTGACCGGCGGCGGCCCCGCCGGGGCGACGCAGACCTACGCGTACGTCATCCTGGCCCGCTCCTTCGAGGGGACCAAGGTCGGCTACGCCACCGCCCAGGCCGTCTTCCTCATGGTCGTGTCGGCCGTCCTCGCCCTGGTGGTGACCGCACTGCGGAATCGCCAGGACACGGACGTGGCGAGTTAGGAGGCGTTGATCATGGTCCAAGGACACGCCGGGCGGCCACGGCGATCGCCCGTACGCCCGTTGATGCTGCTGGCCCTGCTGGTGGTCATGACGGTGCCGGTCTACCTGCTGGTGGTCAACAGCTTCAAGTCGCAGGAGGACATCCTCAACAGCCCGTTCTCGCTGCCGTTGGCCGACCTCACCGTCCGGCACCTCATGGACGCGGTACGCAGCCCGCAGTACAACGTCATCCAGGGCTATGGGTTCACCCTCTTCCTGGTCGTCGTCGTCGACATCCTGTGCATCGTGATGGCCGGTCCCGCCGCGTACGCGATCGCGCGCAGCCTCAAACGGCGCACGCAACTGGTGATGCTCTACTTCCTGGCCGGCACCTTCATCCCCGGCGCGGCCCTGATCATCCCGGTGATCTACGTGCTGCGATCGATCGGGCTGGCCAACACCGTGGCCGGTCTCATCGCCCACGACGTCGCCTCGACGCTGCCGGTGAGCATCTTCCTGTTCGTCGGCTTCATCCGCACCATCCCGGCCTCCATCGACCAGGCCGCGATGATCGACGGGGCCGGCCGGCTGCGTACCTTCTGGACGATCATCTTCCCGCTCATGCGACCGGCCGTCGTCACGGTGCTGATCCTCAATTCGATCGGCATCTGGAACGACTTCGTCAGCCCGCAGATCCTGCTGAGCCCGGGCTCGGGCAAGTACACGGTGACCACCGCGATCTACGCCGGAATCAGCCAGTACTCGACCGACCTGACGAAGGTCTTCCCCAACCTGCTGCTGGCGATCGCGCCGGTGGTCGTCTTCTTCCTCTACATGCAACGCCACATCATCAGCGGACTCACCGTCGGAGCGGTGAAGGGCTGACCTGAGGTTCATCGCACGTCGACCATCCATCCACCCGGGACGGGAGATAGGCATGAAAGTAGTCAGCACGAAAGCAGTCGTAGCGGTGCTGGCCGCGGTGGGAGTCGTCCTTCCCGCCGCGCCCGCCGCCGCGCACGGCCGCCAGGGCACCACCTACTACGTCGGAGGCTGGGGCAAGCCGGCGTTCGCGGGCCGGTCGGCCGCCGCGCCGTTCCCGACCATCCAGCAGTGCGCCGACGTCATGGTGCCCGGCGACACCTGCCTGATCATGTCCGGCACCTACGAGGAGACGGTGGTGCCGGCCCGCTCGGGCACCGCCGGCCAGCCCATCACCTACCGGCCCGCGCCCGGCGCCGACGTCACCGTCAGCGGCGCCACGCGCGTGTCCGGCTGGACCCAGGTCACCAGCGCCGCCGTGCAACAGATCGCGCAGACCGACCCGTACGCCGTGGGCTCGCCGTTCAGCGCCGCGGTCGACGCCGGTCACGTCTACAGCACCGCCGTCGACCTCGGCTCCGACGTGTCCACAGTGCAGATCTTCACCGACAAGCGGATGGACGTCGAGGCGCAATGGCCCTACCCGGGGCTCACCCTGCTCGACCCGGTCTTCCAGTACGCGAAGACCGGCAGCGCCGCCGCCACGATCGTCGACCCGGCGCTGACCCGCCCGGCCGGGTACTGGAACGGCGCCCGGGTGCAGACCAACTACTGGTATATCACGGCGACCGGGACGGTGGCCTCCTCCGACGTCGGCTCGGTGACCCTCGACATCGCGCCGCCCTGCATCCACAAGATCGTGCCCAACGACACCCGGTACGCCCTGACCGGCAAGATCGGTGAGCTGGCCGCCCCCGGCACCTGGTTCTACGACGCCCCGGCCAAGCGCCTCTACCTCTACAGCGAGGACGACCCCAGCGCGCACACCATCGAGGCCAAGTCCCGCAAACTCGCCTTCGACCTGCGCAACGCCAGCCACACGAAGGTCGCCGGAGTGAAGCTGTTCGCCAGCAGCATCGAGACCGGCGTCGGCAGCACCAACGATGTGATCGACGGAATCACCGCGACCTACCTGTCGCACTACACCGACATCACCCGGGGCGCGACCGACTGCGGTTCGACGGTCACCCGTGGCGTCGCCGACACCGGCATCGTCCTCAACGGCACCGACAACCAGGTGATCAACAGCGACCTGTCGCTGAGCGCCGGCAACGGCGTGGCCCTGCGCGGGCAGCGCAACTCGGCGATCAACAACGTCATCCACGACGTGGACTACCTCGGCACGTACGCGGCCGGCGTCGCGGTGCAGGGCAACAGCCAGACGGTCACCCACAACACGATCTACCGGGTCGGCCGCAGCGGCGTGAACCTGCAGTGGGACAACGCCATCGGCGGTACGCCGGGCCCGGACCGCATCGCCTACAACGACATCTCCCAGTACGCCAAGCTGAGCCTGGACGTGGCCGCGGTCTACACCTGCTGCGGATCGGACATGCTGCAAACCTCGATCGACCACAACGTGCTCCACGATCCCGCGCCGCGCAAGGGCGTGACGTCGTTCGGCGTGACCGGCGTGTACGCCGACAACGGGCAGAGCAACATCGTCATCGCCAACAACGTCGGCTGGGGCAACCCCGAGGGCACGATCATGCTCAACGGACTCGGCAGCTGCTCGTGCAACAACGGCGTCTACAACAACACCGGCGGCGGCACGTTCTTCTACGTCAAGGGACCGGGCCAGTCGACCGGGACGAAGGTCTACAACAACATCGGCACGTTCCGCGGGCTGACCGACGCCACCAACGGCGGCATGGTCCTGTCGAACAACCTCGCGCCGGAGGTCGATCCGCTGTTCGTCGACGCGGCCGGCCACGATTTCCGGCTCACGGACGCCTCACCGGCACGTCAGCAGGCGATCCCGTTGCCGGGGATCAACGACGGGTCGACCGACCCCGTGCCGAGCCTCGGCGCGTACCAATATGGAGCCCCGATGTGGATCGCCGGCGCGACCCGCTGACGAACCTCAGCAGACGTCCCGGGCCGCGACGAGCGGCCCGGGACGCCCGTGCGTCACTTGCCCCGCGCGGGCTTCTTCTCGGCGCGCAGGTCGGCGACGGGGGCCCGGCCTGCGGCGTGGGCGGCGAACGCCTCAGCGGCCTTGTCCGGGTCGCCGTCGCGCAGCAGCGACATCAGCCGCCCGTGCTCGTCGGCCATCGCATGCCAGTCGCCTTCGAACAGCGGATCCGCGATGGCGTGCAGCGCGCGCAGGCTCGGTTCGAGCAGCTCCCACATGCGCAGGAGGAACTGGTTGCCGGAGGCCTGGCTGACCAGCGAATGGAAGGCGATGTCGGCGTCCCGGAACCGGCTGATGTCGTTGATGGCCACCGCGCGGTGCATCTGATCCACCAGCTCGCCCAGCTCGCGCAGGTGCTCGTCGGTGATCCGCTCGGCGGCCAGGTGGGCGGCCAGCCGCTCCAGCGGTTCGCGGACCTGGCGGGCGTTGTCGGCGTCCTGACCGGAGATCTCCACGACGAAGTTGCCCCGGCGTGGGATATGGGTCAGCAGCCCCTCACGGGCCAGCTGCTTGACCGCCTCGCGGACGGGAGCCTGGCTCACCCCGAGCCGCCGGGCGATCTCGGACTCCACGACGCGCTCGTTCGGTGCGAGCTCGCCCTCCACGATGGCCGACCGCAGCAGCTCGTACACCCGGTCGGAGATCAGCGTGTGCCGGACCTTCTTCGTGCCCAGGGTGGAGGCGAAGCCGCCCGCCGCGTTGTCCGCTGGTTGTTTCGGTGCCATGAGTTCCCCATCATGTGGATACCGGATCCGCTTGTCGATGATAGCGGACCTGCGAGCGTTCATCGCTTATCGATCATGCCTGGTGTCGGGCTCGGTGGCGACCCGGCGCAGGCGATAGACGCGTTCCGCGGTGCCGTGCAGGACACGCTCACATTCGGCCGCCGTCAGGCCGGTCAGGCCGAGCAGGGCCAGCTCCAGCGCCTCGGCCCGGGACCCGGCCGTCAGGCAGATCGGCCAGTCGGAGCCGACCAGACAGCGCTCCGGGCCGAACGAGGCGACGGCGTGCCGCACCAGCTCGGCCACCCGGGCAGCGCGTACGCCCCGCTGCTGGGTCAGCAGTCCCGAGATCTTGATCACCACGTTCGGCCGGCGGGCGGCGTACGCGACGTCGGCCCGCCAGGTCGCCGGGTCCTCGGCGGACAGGTTGCCCGGATTGCCGAGGTGGTCGACGATCACGGTCAGCTCCGGATGCCGGTCGGCCACCTCGGCGGCGGTGCGCAGCGCGCCGTGAATCAGGTTGAGTTCCAACGCCACCCCACGCTCGGCGAGCATCGGCACGAGGGCTCGGGCGGATTCAGGCGTACGCGGCCAGTCCGGGCCGCCCAGCCGCATCCCGTTGGGGGCGTACCGGTCGAGCAGCGCTGCGAACGCGGCCGGCCCGGCATCCGCGTGCACGTGCAGGTTGGCCACGTACCCGGCGATCAGGTCCGGACGGCGCCGCGCCACCTCCCACAGAGCCGCCGTTTCACCGGCGTCGCCGCGGGCGGCCTCGACCAGAATCGACCCAGCCAGCCGCACGCCGGTTCCCGACGTGGCCAGGTCCTCTACGGGGGTTCCCGACGCGGCCAGGTCCTCGACGGAATAGCGTCGGAAGTGTGGAGAATCCGGGCGGATCCACGGATGGCCGTCGGCCGGGTCCCACAGGTGGACGTGGCAGTCGATCACGGTGGCTCCTCGCGTCCGGCCGGCGTACGCCGGTTGACATGTCGCCACCGGCTCGTGAATTGTAGTCATCGGTAATCGATCAGCGATTTGGAGACTCGGTGTCCGTCAAGCCGACCGCCCCCACGGTGTCCGCGACCCGCACCCTGACCACGCCGCCCACCTGGGCGGTCCTCGAACGAGACCTGTTCACCGCGCTGGACTCCGCCTGGCGCGTGTTCACCGAGCGCTACACCGAAGCCGACGGCCGGCTGATCTTCCGCGACACCCTCGGCGTCGGGCTCGACGGGCGCGACGGTGTCGACGACTTCTACGAGCCGTTCTTCAACTGGCCCACACTGCACCTGCTCGGCGGCGGCCAGGACGTCCTCGACGCGGCCCACCGCCACTGGCGCGCCGTCACCGGCCAGCTCGCCGGGATGGGCATGCTGCACGAGGGTATGGAGCGCGGCTACGACTGGTTCCACCAGGGCGAGGGGATGCTGCTGTTCTACGGGCTCTGCCTGGCCCGGCCCGACGACGCCGAACTACGGGCGCTCGCCACCCGGTTCGCCGACTTCTACCTGCCCGGCGGGCCCAACTACGATCCGGCGTACCGGGTGATCCGGGCGCCCCACAACGGTTCCGAAGGACCGCGCTGGGGATTCAGCGACGAAGAGGCGTACTTCCCGTGGAGCCTCGCGCTGCGTCCCTACGGACTGCCGCTGGACTGGATCGACGAGGCCGCCCCCTTCGACGAGCTGGCCGGATCGCCGGACCGCGCCCGGGCCTACGGACGCGCGATGTGGGACCGCATGGGCCGCGGCGACACCCTGGTCAACCTCGCGTCGACCAGTCTGGCCGCCAACGCGTTCCTGCTCACCGGCGACCGCCGCTACGCCGACTGGGTCGCCGAGTACGCCGGCGCCTGGCGCGACCGGCTGACCGGCTCCGAAGTGCTGCCCGACAACGCCGGGTTGACCGGTGTCGTGGGCGAGTACCTCGACGGGCGCTGGTACGGCGGTCACTACGGCTGGTCCTGGCCCCACGGCCTGCACTCGGTCGGTATGGCGGCCCTTGTCGGCGCGGCCAACGCCCTGCTGGTCACCGGCGATCCCGGTTACCTCGACCTCGCCCGCAACCCGCTCGACGTCACCATGCGCCACGGCGAGCAGCGCACCGCCGCGCAGATGGGCACCCTCGGCCGTCGCTGGCGGCCACACCTGGCCGCGATGCCGGCCGACACGACCTTCATGATCCCCCAGCGGCGCGACGACACCGGCTGGTTCGACTTCACGATCATGCCCAACCAGCTGACCGTCTCCCTGTGGCAGCTGACCCGCGATCCGGCCGACCACGACCGCGTCGAGCGACTGCGCGCCCTGTCGGCCTGGGACTGGACGGCGGTCCACACCCAGCGCCTCAAAGACGAGGCCGGGCACGACGAACCCTGGTGGGAATACCTCGCCGGGCGCAACCCCGAGTTCCCCGAACGCATGCTGCGCAGCGCGCTGGCCACGTGCGCGGCCAAGGTCGCCCAGATCGAGAACGATCCAGTGGATCCCGCGACCGGACCGGACACCTTCGGCATCCACCACTGGCAGGACCACAATCCGGTCCTCACCGAGGCGCTGCTGCAGCTGACCACCGGCTCGCCACAGGTGCTCTACAACGGCGGGCTGGCCCACATGCACGTCCGCTACCACGACGCCGAAACGCACCAGGCCGGGCTCCCGGCCGATGTGGCTGCCCTCGTCTCCGACATCGACCCCGGGCATACCGTGATCGAGTTCGCGAACCTCGGCGGAACGCCACGGTCGGTCATCATCCAGGCCGGCACCTACGCCGAACACCGCCTGGACACCGTCAGCGTCGACGACCAGCCGGCCCACCCCGTGGAGGGCCGCTACCTGACCGTGCGACTGCCCGCCCAGACCCAGGTACGCGTCACGCTGACCATGACCCGGCGAGCCGACGCGCCGACCTACCGACGTCCCTGGGATGACCAATGATCACACTGCCACGGCTCGGCATCGGCACCGCACCACTGGGCGGCCTGTTCACCGAAGTCGCCGACCAGGACGCCGCAGCCACCGTCCAGGCGGCCGCCCAAGCCGGTCTCACCTTCTTCGACACCGCCCCCCGCTACGGACACGGACTGGCCGAGACACGCCTCGGGCGCTATCTGCCGGCGGCCGGGATCACCGAACCGGTCATCTCGACCAAGACCGGCTGGCTGCTGCGCCCGACCGGCGAACCCGGCGGGCCGACGCAGGTGGTGCCCGACTGGAGCGAACGCGGCATCCGCGAATCCCTGGAATCCAGTCTCGAACGCCTCGGCCGCTCCCGAGTCGACGTGCTCTACCTGCACGACCCCGACGACTTCCCCGACGAGGTACGCCGAACGGCGTACCCGGCGGTGCGCCGGCTGCGCGACGAGGGTCTCGTGGGCGCCATCGGCTTCGGCATGAACCACAGCGGCCCGCTGGCCGCGTACGTCGCCGAATTCGAGGTGGACGTCGTCCTCATCGCGGGCCGGCTGTCCCTGCTGGACCACGACGCGTTGCACACGCTGCTCCCGGTCTGCCACCAGACCGGCACTGCCGTGGTCGTCGGCGGCGTGTTCAACACCGGCCTGCTCGCCGATCCGAACCCCGACGCGATGTTCCACTACCGTCCGGTCCCGCCGGACGTCCTGGCGCGGGCCCAGCGGTGCGCTGCGATCTGCGCCGAGTTCGGCGTACCGCTGGCCGCGGCGGCGATACAGTTCCCGCTGCAGCACCCCGCGGTCAGCTCCGTCATCGTCGGCTGCCGCTCCGCCGGCGAAGTGGTACGCAACGTGGACGCGTACCACTGGGACATCCCGGACCAGCTGTGGCAGCGGCTGGCCGACGAAGATTTCGTCCCACGTGACCTCGTGGACTCCTGGAGAAGATGACGCCATGCCGATGCAGCCCTGGTTCCCGGACGCCAAGCTGGGGATCTTCATCCACTACGGGATCTACGCGGTCGACGGAGTGCCCGAATCGTGGGCCATGTACACCGGGGAGGTCTCCCGCGCGGACTACCTGGCCCAGATCGACGGGTTCACCGCCGAGCACTACGACCCACAGGCCTGGGCCGACCTGTTCGCGCGAGCCGGAGCGCGCTACGCCGTGCTCACCGCTCGCCACCACGACGGCTTCGCGCTGTGGGACACCGCGTACGGGACCAACAACGTAGGCCGCGACCTGATCGGCCCCTACGCGGAAGCCTTGCGCGACAAGGGTTTGAAGGTCGGCCTGTACTACTCGCACTCCGACTGGACCCATCCCGACTACGCCACCGTCCGCAGCACCGGCGCAGCCAGGTACGTCAACGACAACCGGCTGTCCGCGCCGCCGGAAGGCGGCGAAGACCCGGCGGCGTGGCAACGCTACCTCGCGTACCGCGACGGGCAGGTGGGCGAGCTGATGGACCGCTACCGGCCCGACCTGCTGTGGTTCGACGGCGAATGGGAACGGGCCGAGGAGCAGTGGGGGATCGACAAGCTCGCCGACCGGATCCTGGCCGTCAACCCGCAGACCGTGCTCAACGCGCGCATGCTGTCGCGCGGTGACTACGCCACCCCCGAGCAAGGCGTGCCGATCACGCCGCCGGACGGGCCGTGGGAGCTGTGCCTCACGATCAACGACTCGTGGGGCTACCAAAGCCGCGACACCAACCACAAGTCGGTCCGGCAGCTGGTGCGCTACTTCGCCGAGGCCATCGGCGCCGGCGGCAACCTGCTGCTCGACGTCGGCCCCACCGCCGACGGGCGCATCACACCTGAGCAGACTGCGCGCCTGGAAGGCCTGGGCGGCTGGATCGCCGCACACGCCGAGGCCGTCTACGGCACGGCCGCGGGCCTGCCCGCCGGCCACCACTATGGACCCAGCACCCTGTCCGCCGACCGGCGCACCCTCTACCTCTACCTGTTCGACCAGCCCCGCGAAACGGTCGCGGTCCGCGGTCTGCGCTCTGCCATCCAGCGGGTACGCGTGGTGGGGCGGGACGCCGAACTGGCGCATCGCCGGGACGGCGGCCTCGGCGACGTACCCGGCGTGACGTGGATCGACGCCCCCGCCGCCGCGGACCTCGACGAGTACGCCACCGTGCTCGCGGTCGAGTTCGACGGCGAGCTGGATCTCTACCGAGGCACTGGGCGCGACTGACAGAGGAGGGAACCGCCATGCGCGTGGCACTGCACACCCGGGTGCGCCCGGATCGGATCGCCGACTACGACGCCGCCCACCAGCAGGTGCCGCAAGAACTGGCCGCCGCCATCCGGGACTCGGGCGTCCACGAGTGGACGATCTGGCGCAGCGGATCGGACCTGTTCCACCTGATCGACGTCGACGACTACGCCGCGATGCTCGACCGGCTGTCTGCGCTGCCGGTCAACATCGCCTGGCAGGCGCGCATGGCGGAACTGCTGGAGGTGTCCCACGACTACACGGCCGACGGATCGGAGGCGGTCCTGCCGGTCGTCTGGCGCTTGCCGGACCAACCGTAAGGTCACCCGGCGCTCGTCGGCGGACTGCGGACAGGCTGCCTGCGGCCTACGGCTCGGACGGGGTGGGGCTAGTTCGGCGAACCGTGCGCGCACGGAGGAACCAATGCACCGCGGCCAACGCGATGACGCCGACCGGGTACCAGACGACGTCGACGAGGTCGAACTGCATGCCGAGCAGCTGATGCAACAGCCAGCTGCGCTCGGAGAGCGCCGCAGGGACCGGAGTGAGCTGCGCGAACTCGATGAACCAGCAATACCCGGTCGCGATGATGCCGGCGACCAGTGGGGAGATCCGCGGCCGGATGAAGATCACGATGGTGTAGACGATGGCCCCCGACAAGGCGGCGCCTGAGTACTGGTCGACCGCCCCGTCCGCCACGGCCCGGATCGCGTAGGCCGAACCGGCGAGGGCGGCTGCTGTCACCACCATCAGGAGCCGAGTCCACAGTGCTGCGGAAGACATCGCGCCATCATAGGCGGCCGCATCAGGGCAGCGGATCTCCGGCGTGCCGTTGGGGATGTCCAGGTAGCGTCGCGCGGTCGGTGAAGTCGCCCTCCAGCGGGCGTACCGCATCGCTGAAGTCCAGCTTCTTGTCCGGTCCGACGACGACCATCTGCCCGTCCCGGACGGACTGCTGCACCAGGTCGGCCATTTGCTCCGGGGTGGCATCCGGATGCTCCAGGGCGATCTTGCGGCCGACCTCGTTGTTGTACAGGTCCATCGCCTCACGGGTGCCTGGATTGTTCGGCCCGGTCTCGTGCGCGGTCGTGAACCGCTCGGCCCAGTCCTCGCCGTAGGTCTGGGTCAGCAGCGCGCTGGCGTACGCGTGGCGAAACGCGTCCTGGTGGTCGTCCTCGCCGAACGCGTTCGGGAAGCGTTTCTGGGCTTCGGCGAAGGCCGCCTCCCGGACGGCGTAGACCTCCGCCACTTCGACCGCTGCCCGTTCGCGGAGTATTCGGCGCTCGGAGCCGCTCAATGTCAGGCCCAGGTAGGTTTCCTGATCCGTGTCCGCCTCCACCTGGTACTCCTGCAGGATTCCCAGGCCGGGTCGCCGGGCATTGGGATCCCGGGCCGCCTGATGGATCTCCTCCCGCAGCCCGGGAACCGAGCTGATGATCGCCTGCGCGTGACCGGCGTCGGCCTGGAAATCGGGCAGGTCGCGCCGGGCCATGTCGATCGCGGCCACGGCGACGCTACGCGCGTCGTTCTCGGTCTTCTTGGCTCGTGCGTACAGGTCGCTCGCCTCGTGATAGAGCCGGTCGGCTTCGGCCCGGACCCGGTCGACGTCGTCGCGTTCGCCCAGCTCGCTGAACCAGTCGAGAACGCCGTCCTTGCTGCGCAGATCTTCCCATCGGCGCATCGGCTGCGGACCCGGCTCCGTCACCTCGCCGCGGAGAAGATCGGCGAGCTGGTTCTCCTTCGCCACACCGTCGACGACGAGGTCGATCGCCGTTCGCTGGGCGATCCGATAGTCGTCCAGTGCACGGCCTGCCTTCTCGTAACTGTGCGACAGCGCGTCCAGGATCAGGTCGGCCTCACGTAGTCTCCGGTCGAACAGCTCTCGCGCCGTGCCCGCCCACTCGACCTTCTGGCGTACCTCGTCGAAGGTGGGCTGGGCCGATGCGATGAGCCGAGCCACGCGATGGAACTCCTCGGCCCCGATCATGATCCGCTCCGGCCGCATGTGTTCGACGTACGCGACGTCGTCGCGGTAAGTCGCCATCGTTGTCCTCCTACGGAGCTCGATACGTGGAGTTGCGCAGGAAGGAGTCGAGCGTCGCCTGCGCCCGGGCGTCGACGGCGTGGTACGCGCCCACGGCTGTCTTGAGTTTCGTGGACAGGGCGGCGATCAGTGCGACCGCGTCTTCGAACTGGTTACCCGCATAGGTCGCGAACTCGGCGGTCACCCGCGCGAGATGTTCGTGGGTCGCGGGTGCCGCTACTTTGCCGGAGAGCGCCGGCTCCGGGCGGCCCGCCTGTAGCAGACCGGCCAGCTCGACCAGCGCGTTAGCGCTGTTGTCCAGCGACTTGGGTCGGACGTTGGTCAACGTTTCCTCCCTCGGACGGCTGTGGTCGGCGGGCTACCCGCACGCTAGCCAGGGTCACGGCGGCGACGTATCAGTGCCTGTACTGAATCTGCCGCCGTAGTCGTCGGTTTGACGGTTGTCATCGTCGGACGGACGGCGTCCTGGGCGCACGGGCCGATGTCCCGTCCCAGCCGGGACATCGCCGTTTGTCAGTCCGTCGACGCCGGTGCCACCGTCCTGAAGCCAAGGACGCCGGGCTGCCCGCCGACGGGAGCGGTTCCCACCGGCTGGCCGTCGGCAGCGCGGCCGGGCCGTTCACCGACTTGGACGGGTTCACCTGGGAGGCCGCCGCCTGATCCAGCCTGTCCCGGTGCTGAGCCGGGTGGGCGTTCAGACCAGGGTGGGGATGCGTTCGGCGACGGCGGACTGTTCGGCCTCCCGCAGGGCTCGAGTGGTGACCCGGGAAGCGAACAGCAGCGCTGCGAGCCCGAGTCCGACCGCGGCGGCGAGGAACGTGGCGCGGACGCCCAGGCCGCGCCCGAGCAGGCCGCCGGCCAGCGCGCCGAGCGGGACGACACCGAGCACGATCAGCCGGTACGCGGCCGTGACCCGGCCCAGCAGTTCGTCGGGGACCGTCGCCTGACGCAGGGTGCTCACGACGATCTGGTTCAGCGACGAGGCGACGGCCGCGCAGAACATGCCGGTCAGGGCGAGGGGAGTGCTCCCGCCCAGGCCGAGGACGGCATAGCTGGCGGCCGGGACGAGGGCCGCCAGCCAGGTGATCGGACCGCCGCCGACGCGGGGCACGACGTGTTCGGCGAGCAGCGAGCCGATGATCGCCCCAGCCGCGGGTACGCCGATGAACAACCCGTACCGCGACATGGGCACCTGGTAGTCGCCGGTGATCAGCAGGACGAGCAGTCCGCCGGTCGCCGAGCTGAAGAAGTTGATCGAGGCGGAGATGAAGGCGACCCGGCGCAGCAGGTCGTGCCGCCAGAAGTGGATCCAACCTGAGCGGATCTCGTGGGTGATCGAGGTCGGGGTCGAGCGGCGCCGGCCTTGTTCCTCGCTGGTGGGGCGCAGCGCGGGCAGCAGCAGGGCGGCCAGTCCGGCGAGGGCGAAGGCGGCCGCGCCGGTGAAGAAGGCCGCCGACGCCGCCAGCGCGAACAGCGCCGCCCCGGTCGGCGGGCCGACGAAGGTGTTGATGACGGACTGGGTCGCGAACAGCCGGCCGTTGGCGCGTTCGAGCCGCCCCCGAGGCACCAGGCGGGGCGGGATGGTCAGCGCCGCGTTGTCCACCATCGTCTCGGCGCACCCGGCCAGGAACACCGCCGCGTAGAGCAGGCCGACGTGGTGCCAGCCGTTTGCCAAGGTCACCGCGAGCAGCGCGAACCCGGCGGCGCGCAGCCAGTTGCCGGCGGTGAGGATCCGGCGCCGGTCCACCCGGTCGGCCAGCGCGCCGGCGGGCAGGGTCGCGATCAGCCATGGCAGGAACTGCACGACCGTCATGCCGGCCACGACGAGCGGGTCGCGGGTCAGGCTGGCGACGAGCAGTGGAGCCGCCGCCTGCAGCAGCCCGTCGGCGAGGTTCGAGGACGCTTGGGACGCCCACAGCGCGGCGAACGGGGTGCGGGTGGTGCTGGCTGGCACGATGCTGCTCCCGAAGATCTTCTCATGGGTGATTGCCCGATCAGGTGTGAGCATGTCACGTCGCCTTCTCACATGCAATAATGGGTTTACCCGTGAGAGGAGATCGCGTGAGATTCGGTCACATCGCCGGCGATCGCATGCTCGACCTGCTGAACACCGTCGACTGGCGGCTCGGCGGCGATGACCGGGCCGAGCGGCTGCGAAGCTTCGCCGACGTCGTCGACTGGTGCGCGGAATCCGACCTGATCAGCCCACCGGAAGCGGCGAACCTGCGCGACCTCGCCACCACCCACGACGCCGTCGCCGAGCGGGAACGGCAGACGGTCATCACCGCGCGCGAGCGCGCCTACGCGGCACTGGTCGAGGGGGACGCGGCAGCCGCCGCCGACCTCGCCGGCCTGTATCGAACCTCGATCGCCGCCGCCGACCTCGTCCGAGTGGGCGACCGCTGGCACTGGCAAGACCGCGAAACCGGCCTGCGCCTGATCCCGGACCGCATCGTCCGCGGCCTCGTCGCGCTACTCCAACGCGACGACCTCGACCGGCTCCACCAGTGCGAAGACGCCAAGTGCGGCTGGGTCTACCTCGACACGTCACCGCGGCGCAACCGCCGCTGGTGCAACACCAGAGACTGCGGCGACCGCAATCGTGCTCGTGCGTACTACGCGCGGCAGCGCGCCAAGACCCCGCAGCCCTGATCGACGTGGCCGATGCCCGATCCGGCCAACCGAAGTCCCTTGTAGACCAATCGTCGAGCGGCGATCATTGACGAATCGATTGGTCACGATGGTGCGTGGTCACGCCACGCCCCACGACTCAAGGAGACAGCGTGTACCACCCCAATGCACGCCGCGCCCTCACCGTCCTACTCGCCGCCGCCCTCACTATCGGCCTTCCCACCGCCACCCAGGCTGCGCCGGCCGACCCGGTCACCGGCGGTTCGGTCGCCGCCGTCACCGACACGCTCGCCCATCGGCTCGCCACCGAACTCGGCCGGCCCGCGGCCCGGTCGCGGGTCACCGCCGCGGTCGCCGCCAGGCCCGTCGATCTCGCTGCTCTTCGGTTGGGTACGCGATTCGCCGCCGACGTCACCGCGGCCAACCACGCCGTACGCGTGGCCAAGGGACTTCCCGACGGCACGGAATCCCTGCTGCGCGTACGCCTGGCTGACGTGAGCATGCGTTCGCAGGTCGCCCACGGCATCCCGCTGGTCGCCGCCGCACCCTCCGACGACGAGGCCACCACGGTCGTCGCGTACGACCCGGCGGGTGACCGGATCAGCCTGGCCGCCGACCAGGTCCCACACCGTCCCGTCCTGGTCGTCGAGGTCGACACCGCCCGCGCCCTGCCCCTCGGCCTGTCCGTCGTCCGGCAGGTTCTCGCCGCGCAGGAGCCGACGTCGGCGCTCGCCGCTGCCTCGCTCACCGGCGGCTACTGGGCGACGAAGATCAACGCTGTCCGGCTCAGCGACGACAAGGAGCCCTGGATCAAGGGTGATGCCGAGATCTACACCGTCGTCAGCGGCTTCGGTCTCGACGGGCACCCGAAGGTCGACATCGTGCAGATGCCGTACCTCGACAAGGACGGCACGACCTACTACCCGAACCAGCTCCTCGTGCACTTCTCGGCGTACAAGTACAACCTCGCCGACGCCGTCATGATGGAGGACGACGGTGACACCAACTATCTACAGCTCGCTCAGGCCATCGCGGCCGCGCTGCTGACGATCGCCGATGCCGGCGTCTACATCCCGCTCGTCAGCGCGATCCTGGACGCGATGCCGTCGTCGTGGTGGACCGACGACCCCGACTACGTCGACTCCTGGTACAGCCTCGCCACGACCAGCAGCGGCCGCCTCACCGGAGCGGCGGCGAACGGCTGGATGGACGTGACTCCGTACTGGGTCGCCCCGCTGTAGGGACGTGCTGGAGCACAGTGGCGGGCGGTGGCTCCGATGGGCCGCCGCCCGCCGCTGGTCACCAGCTGATGCCGGCTGCCACCGGCCGGTGGTCGCTGCCGGTGGCGGGCAGCACCCAGGAGCTGTCCGGTGTCACCCCGCGGACCAGGATGTGGTCGATGCGTACCACGGGAAAGGCGGCCGGCCAGGTGAAGCCGAAGCCGTCCCCGGCCGCGTCCTGGGTCGAGGTCATCCCTGCGGTGATGCCGCTGAACGCGCGGTCGCCCGTGCTGCCGTTCAGGTCGCCGAGTAGCACCACTCGCTGGTTCCGTTCGGCGGAGAGGGCGTTGGCGAGCGCCGTCGCGTTCCGGTCGCGCGTCTCCGTCGAGAACCCGGCACGAGCGTTCACCCGGACGGATCCCAGGTGCGCCACATAAACCGCGAGCGGCCCGTGGTCGGTGGCCACGGTGGCCCGCAGCGCCCGGCTGTACGGCAGCGTCGCCTCCAGCGGTTTGGCGTCGCCCAACGGCCCGGCGTCCTGCTCGGTGTCGACCGGCCCGACGTCCGACAAGGGCAGCTTGCTCCACAAGCCGACCGTGCCCAGCACGGCGTGATACGGGTACGCCTGCGCCAGTTTCCGCTCGTACACCTCCTGGGCCTGCTCGGTTAGCTCTTCCAGGGCCAGCACGTCGACGCCGGAGGCGGCCAGCGTACGCGCCGTGCCGGCTGGGTCGGGATTTTCGGCCGCCACGTTGTGGCTGGCCAGCGTAAGGTCGCTGCCCGGCTGGGATTTGTCGCCGAGCGTCCCGCCGAACAGGCTCAGCCACACCACGCCCGGCAGCAGCAGGGCGACCGCCGCGGTGGCGGACCGGCGCCAGAACGCCATCGCCAGCAGTATCGGGATGAAGACCCCGAACCAGGGCAGGACGGTCTCGATGAAGCTCCCGAGGTTCCCGATCCGGTTCGGCACCTGCCCGTGCAGCAGCATGACCAGGCCCAGCAGCACCACCAGAGTGGTCAGGACCGGCCCGCGTCGCCACCATCCCGGCCGTGCCGCGCCGGGGAAAGTGATGCCGTCGCTGTCTTGTCGGGTCGCCACCGTGTCCACCTGCGTCATGTTTCGGTCCTCGCTCATTGCCGGTTTCTGCAGCTCACTCCAGCACGCGGCGTGTTACGAGAGTGTGAGCAGAATGGCGGTGGCCGAATCGGGGACGACGCCGTGTCGATCCGGCGGCGGCCCGTTCGACGTGTGGGTGCGCGGGCCGAGCGGCGGCCCGCCGGACGAGGAGTACGCGATGCCGAAGTACATGCTGATCATGCGGGGCACCGATGAGTCGAACGCGGCCATGATGGCGTCGATCGACGAGGCGATGGCGGCGACCGGCCGGTTCATCGAGGAGATGATGAAAGAGGGGGTTCTGCTGGCGGCCGAGGGTCTGGACGAGCCGAGCAAAAGCGTCGTGGTGCACTTCGGCGCCGAGGCCCCCGTGGTCACCGACGGGCCGTACGGGGAGACGAAGGAGTTGTTCGGCGGCTATTTCCTGCTCGACGTCTCGTCGAAGCAGGAGGCGGTCGAGTGGGCCAAGCGGTGCCCGGCGGTGGCCGGATCCCAGATCGAGGTCCGCCGGGTGGCCGGCAGCGATGAGCTTCCGCCGGACTATGAGCGGATCGTGGAGGAACGGGCCGCACGCGAGACCACCGGCCGGGGCTGATGAGCGCGGCCGATGTCGAGGCCGTCTGGCGGATCGAGTCGGCGCGGATCGTCGCCGCGCTGACTCGGTTCACCGGCGACTTCGGGCTGGCCGAGGACGCGGCGCAGGAAGCGGTGGCCGAGGCGCTGGTCTCCTGGCCGCTCGACGCCCCGGCCAATCCGGCCGGCTGGCTGATGGCGACGGCTCGGCGGCGGGCCATCGACACGATCCGCCGCCGGGCCGCTCTGCGGGATCGTTACGCGCTGCTGGCCGCCGAGCCGCCGGTCGAGGAGGATGTCGACCCCGACCGGATCGACGACGACGTCCTGGCCCTGATGTTCATCAGTTGCCACCCGGTGCTGTCGCCGGAGGCGCGGGTGGCCTTGACCCTGCGGGTGGTGGGCGGGCTGTCCAGCGAGGAGATCGCCCGCGCGTTCCTGGTGCCGGTGCCGACGGTGCAGGCCCGCATCACCCGGGGCAAGAAGACGATCGCCGCGGCCGGCGTGCCGTTCGAGGTGCCGCCGGCCGCCGAGCGCCGGGAGCGGCTCGGTGGCGTGCTCAGCGTCCTCTATGTGATCTTCACCGAGGGGTCGACGGCCACCTCCGGTGACCGGCTGCTGCGTCCGGAGGTGGCGTACGAGGCGATCCGGCTGGCTCGCACGCTCGCTGTGCTGCTGCCGGCCGAGCCGGAGGTCCACGGCCTGCTCGCCCTTTTCGAGCTGACGGCGGCGCGCTTCCCGGCCCGGATCGCCTCGGACGGTTCGCCGATCCTGCTCGAGGACCAGGACCGGCGGCGGTGGGACATCTCGGCGATCCATCGTGGCCTGGCCGCGCTGGCCAAGGCCTCGGCTCACGGCCTCGGCCCGTACGGCTTGCAGGCGGCCATCGCCGCGGTGCACGCGTCGGCGCGGTCCGCCGAGGCGACCGACTGGGACCGGATCGTGGTGCTCTACGAGGCGCTCGGCCGGGTCGCGCCGTCGCCGGTGGTCGACCTCAACCGGGCCGTCGCCGTGGCCATGGCCTCGGGTCCGGCAGCCGCCCTGGCCATCGTGGACGAGCTGATCGCCGCCGACCGGCTCCCCGGTTCGCATTTGGTGCCGACGGTACGCGGAGAGCTGCTGGCCCGGCTCGGACGGCGGTCGGAGGCCCGCGCCGAGCTGGAGTCGGCCGCCCGGCTCTGCACCAACCAGCGGGAACGGTCGGTGCTGCTGCGTAAGGCGGCGATGCTGGGCTGACGTGCCCGCTCAGCGGCTGCGGCGCGACCCCACCCGCGTACGACCGGAGAACGCGGCGGCGCCGCCGGACTGGCCGGCCTGGCTGGGTTGACTGGGCTGGCTCGGCTGACCGCCCGCAGCCGAAGCCGGGCGATGCCGGGCCGGGCGACGCCGGCCTCGCGGGGCGGCGGTGGCGGGCGCCGGGGCGGGAGTCCGTGGCGTGGGCTCGGCGAGACTCCGGTCGCCGGGAGCGATCTCGGTCAGCAGCGGGTCGCCCGGCCGGAGCCGGGTGGTCGTCGACGACACGCCCGCCTTGCGGGTCAGATCGCGTACCAGCTTGATCTGATCGTCCGTGGCCAGCGTGACGACGGTGCCGGTGCTTCCCGCGCGGGCGGTGCGTCCCGACCGGTGCAGGTACGCCTTGTGCTCCAGCGGTGGATCGGCGTGGATGACCAGCGCGACGTCGTCGACGTGGATGCCCCGCGCGGCGATGTCGGTGGCGACCAGCGTGGTGATCGTGCCGTCGGAGAACGCGCCGAGGTTGCGGGTCCGGGCGTTCTGCCCGAGGTTGCCGTGCAGTTCGACCGCCGGTACGCCGGCCGCGACGAGCTTGCGGGCCAGCGCCTTCGCGCCGTGCTTGGTGCGGGTGAACACGACCGACCGGCCGGGCGCGCTGGTGAGGTCGACCAGCACCGGGAAGCGGTCCTGTGCCTGCAGATGCAGCACGTGGTGGTGCATCTCCGGAGCGGCCTGCCGGCGCGGCTCGACGGTGTGCCGGACCGGCTGCTGCAGGAAGCGCCGCACGAGCACGTCGACTCCGGCGTCCAGCGTGGCGGAGAACAGCAGCCGCTGCCCACCGGCCGGGGTCTGCTCCAGCAGCCGCCGTACGGCGGGCAGGAACCCGAGGTCGGCCATGTGGTCCGCCTCGTCGATGACGGTGATCTCGACCGCGCTCAGATCGGCGTGACCGGCGTCGATGTGGTCGGCGAGCCGTCCCGGGCAGGCGATCAGCACGTCGACCCCGTCGCGCAGGCCCTTGATCTGCCGGGCGTGCCCGACGCCGCCGTAGACGGTCAACGACCGCAGCGACATGGTGCGCGCCAGGGGAGCGACGCTGGCGGCGATCTGATCGGCCAGTTCGCGGGTCGGCGCGAGGATCAGCCCGCGGGGACGCTTCGGCTGGCGTACGCGGCCCGACGCGGCCAGCCGGGCCAGCAGCGGCAGGACGAAGGCGTACGTCTTGCCGGAGCCCGTCTGGCCCTTGCCCAGCACGTCGCGCCCGGCGAGGGCGTCGGGGATGGTGGCGAGCTGGATCGGGAACGGCGTCGTGATGCCCTGACTGTCGAGGGCCGAGACCAGGGCGGCGGGCAGACCCAGCTGCGCGAACCCGGAAGTGGAGGTGGTCGAGGAGGGGCGGCGGGCCGCCATGCGTACTCCGAACGTAGGGGGGTCGTCCCACCCGGCGCAGACTGCTCGGCCGCGGCGCGTGATGGTCGACAAAGACTGTCCGAGAGTACTCCACGATCACCCAGGTCCTGTCCCCGGCTGCCGCGCGGGTTACCGGCAGCCGAGCATAAATGGAACTTTGTGGTGATCTTGGCGATTTGGGCAAGTCGCCGGGTACTGTCAGATCCCTCGACCACCCCGGGTCGAGTCCGCCGACGTCGGGCGCCTGTCCGGCCAACCCCGTGCAGGAGCGTCATGACGTCACTGAACACCGCGCCCGATCTGCGTACCCCCAAACCGCTGCTCGACGCGCGGCAGGGGACCGCCGCCGCGATCACCATGTGGATCTTCGTCGTGGTCCCGTTCGTCGCGCTTGCCGCGGCTGTACCGCTCGCCTGGGGCTGGGGCCTGTCCGCCGCCGACATCGCCATGGCGGCGACGATTTACGTGGTCGCCGGATTCGGCGTCACCGCCGGCTACCACCGGCTGCTCACCCACGGATCGTTCAAGGCCCGGCGCGGCTTGCGCGTCGCTCTCGCCGTCGCGGGATCCTTCGCCGTTCAGGGCTCGCCCATCCAATGGGTCGCCAACCACCGCCGCCATCACGCGTTCTCCGACCGCGAAGGCGACCCGCACTCGCCGTGGCGCTACGGCACATCGGTGGCCGCGCTGCTGAAAGGCCTCGGCCACGCCCACGTCGGCTGGATGCTGCGCCGCGAACTGAGCAACCGGGCCCGATTCGCTCCCGACATGCTCAACGACAAGGACATGCGGCTGGTGGGCAAGCTGTTCGGCCCGATCGCGGCCCTGTCCCTGCTCGCCCCGGCACTGATCGGCCTCCTGCTCAGCGGGTCCTGGACCGGCGCGCTGACCGCCTTCTTCTGGGCCGGACTGGTACGCATGGCGCTGCTGCACCACGTGACCTGGGCGGTCAACTCCGTCTGCCACGTGTTCGGCGAGCGGCCCTTCGAAAGCCGCGACAAGGCCACCAACTTCTGGCCGCTGGCGATCCTGTCCTTCGGCGAGAGCTGGCACAACTCGCATCACGCCGATCCGACCGGAGCCCGGCACGGCGTACTGCGCGGGCAGATCGATCCATCCGCGCGGCTGATCTGGATCTTCGAGAAGCTCGGCTGGGCCCGCGACGTGCGCTGGCCGGTGCGTCAGCGCCTCGAGGCGAAGCTGGTCGCCCCGCGGAGCTGACGCGCTCCGGCCGTGTCGTTCAGGCGGAGGTGCCGAAGCTGCGGCTCTGCCCGCCGAACAGCGACTGCGGCGGGCCGGCCGCCTGCACGTTGCTGCCGAACCGGTCGTGGTGGAAGTCGAGCCGCTTGTTCTCCTCGGCCAGCGACACCCGGCGCCACATCTGCTCGGCCGCCGTCCACCAGCTGCCGTCGGTCTTGGCGAACGTGCTGATCGTCGCCGACATCGGCGTCACCAGGCCCAGTTCCCAGCGCGCCATCATCGTCTCGTGCGTCATCTCCATCAACGCCTCGACATCATGGCGTTGAGAACGGTCGTCGTCGGCAAGCATGGTGCGAATCCTCACGAAGGGGGTGGGGGTTACCTGCAACTATGCGCTGGTCAGAGCCACCTGGCAAGCCCCGCGGCCAGGTCGGCGCGGCCGGGAATGAGTTTCCTTCATCTATCTCTCCTCCTCGCCGCCCTTCGCCGCCCATCCACGAGCGCCAAGATTTGGCACCCGCCCCCGCCGAGAAGTCATCAGGGCGGTCGACTGAGACGCGGTTTGAGTAGCTGGCGGGTCGCGCAGTGTCATAGGCGTCCGGCACACTGTCGGGCATGCTCGCGCACACCCGCACTGATCTGGCCGACCTTGTCTCTTCCGGGAAGAAGGTCAAATATCTCCACTTCTGGGGGCACAAACCCCAACCTGATGGAAGCGTCGGGGCCGGCTGCCTGAGCCAGTGGTGGCCCTCGTCGTTCCAGATCGGCGGGCGGGCCTACGCCACCGCCGAGCACTGGATGATGTGGTCCAAGGCGAAGCTGTTCGGCGACGACGAGATGGCCGAGCGGGTGCTGGCGGCGTCGACGCCGGGCGAGGCGAAGAAGCTGGGCCGGGAAGTACGCGGCTTCGATCAGCAGACCTGGGACGACAACCGTTACGCCATCGTCGTGGCGGGCAGCGTCGCGAAGTTCGGTCAGCACCACGACCTGCGGGCGTACCTGCTGGGCACGGGGGAGCGGGTGCTCGTCGAGGCGAGCCCGCTCGACCGGATCTGGGGCATCGGGCTGGGCGCGGCCGACCCCCGTGCGTCGGACCCGGCGCAGTGGCGGGGGCTGAACCTGCTCGGGTTCGCGCTGATGGAGGCCCGGGACGCTATCCGGGCGGAGTGAGCGCCACCGCCATGAACCCCGCCAGCGGTCGCTGCCACCCGGGAACGCTCACCGGATGCCGGGGATCACGTTCGTCCGTCAGCAACCGGCGCACTTGCGGCGGGATGCCGGGCCGCGTACGCAGAGCCACGGCGACCGCCGCCGACCAGCGGATCATCGGCTCCGGATCGGACAGTTGCCCGTCGAGCCGGGCGAGCACCGCCGAGTCCTGACCGCTTAGGTGCCCCAGGGCCAGGTTGGCGCTCGCGCGTACGCCGCCGCCGTCGGGCAGCGCGATCAAGTCGCCCACGACGGCCGGCGTCGTCGGAACCCACGCCAGCAGCTCGGCGGCCCGGGCGGCGACCTCGGCGTCGGGATCACGAAGCCACCGGCGGAACACGTCGCCGTGCCGGGCCATGGCCGCGTACGCGTCGGCCGCCCACACCTGCGCGGCGGCGTCCATGGTCTCGAAGTCGTCGTCCGCGAGCTCGCCGTCGTAGAAAGCGGGCAGCAGCTCCCGGATACGGCTGCGCAGCCCGGCGTCGAACGACGGGAACCCGGCGAACGGCAGCGCCCGGTCGGTGAGGTCGCCGAGGCCCACCAGGCGCAGCAGATCCACGACCAGCGGGCGGTCCGGTGTGGACGGTTCATCCGCGGTCGCGACCAGGAACGGGACGACGTACGCGCTGGCCTCCCAGCGCGTGCCCTGGTGATAGACGGTGCCCCGCAGCCGATTGTGCGCATCGAGGCGGACGTCCTCGTCGTCCGACGCCAAGGCGCGCACCAGATCCGGCACATCGCCGGCCACCCCGTACGCGTGGTGCAGCGTGCCCCACGCGACGGCGGTCAACGGGTCATTTGCCGAAGTCATACACCGTCACCGGGATGTCCCGTGCGCACAGTGTGCGTACGACCAAGGGCTCGATCTTGTCCCACGAGCCGCCGGCGAGCCCCGTGCCGATGCGGGGCATGTGCACCGACGCGCCAGACGGCAGCAGCTCCGCGAGCCTGGCGAGACAGCGCTCGACGGCGTCGTAGCGGATCGGCGGGCCGTTGCTGCCGGTCTTCATCCCATGCTGGGCGACCATGTTCGCCACCCACACGTCGGGGGCGACCTGGATCAGGCGGACCGCGCCCAGCCCGAAGTCGTTGCCGGCGCGGTGCCGATGCCACTCGCGGTAGTCGCGCTCCGGCTCGGGCCAGCGCCTGGAGATCGCCAGCACGAAACCCTTGCCCCAGCCGCCGAGGTCGTTGCAGATGTGCGCGATCACCTTCGGTCCCTTGGCCTGCGGGCTCGTCGCGTCGCCCTGGCGGACGGTGAGGGGTGTCATGCCGCGAATGATGTCACCGCGGTACGACACCCGTCGGCTGGGTCAGGGCACGAACAACGCCGTCAGGGACTGGTGGTTGGCCTCCACGATGATGGACTCGGCGCCCGCGTTGGCGGTCACTCTGGTCGAGGCGGAGAAGGTATGCGACGTGCAGCCGGCCAGCACGGGAACGGCCGTGTGCCAGGTATTGATCTTGAAGTGGTGGACGGTGTTGGACACCGTGACGCCGGCGAGCGCCCCGTTGGTGGTGGTGTTGCAGACCGATCCGTCCTGGTTGAGCTGGTGCACCACCAGTTGCGTGCCGACGTACGCGTAGCCGCCGGTGAGCCGGCCGCCGACGCAGAGCGTCTCGGGCCTGGTGCCGTAGCAGGTCGTGACGTTCACGTCGCCGATGGCCTGGATGCTCGTCACCCCGGCCGGTGCGGTGAACGTGACCGGTGCGGCGTAGTAGCCACTGTCGACCCGGATACGCGACGGCTGGTAGGTCTGGGCCGACGCGGCCAGCACGCCGAACACGTCTTCGAGGTAGGTGGACGCCTCGACCCGGATCGTGCGCGTTCCGGTGCTGGCGGAGTGGTCGATGAAGATCGCCTCCAGCGAGCACGTCAGGTCGCCGGAGGCCGGTGCGGTGATCATGCCCCGGGTGAGGATCGTGGTGGTCGTCCCGGTGAGCACGTTCTGACCCGAGACGAGCCGGTCGACGAGGGTCGTGGAACCGGCCTGCCGGCAGTAGACCAGGTGCGACGTCTCGGTGACGACGGTCGCCTGCGACACGACGAGCTTGCTGCTCAGATACGTGGTCGTCCCGGCGGGGACGGTGATCCGGGCGCCCAGGTCGTGGAAGACCGGAGTGCCGTTGGTGGAGGTCGCCTGGACCTGGTAGACACCGGGTAGTGAGGTGTAGACCCGCAGGTCGGAGGCGGTGGCGGGGGAGGCCTGCCCGAGTGCGGCGACGGCGGCCAGGACAGTGACGAGAGCCAATCTCATGCGGGGCAGCGTAAACCCGCCTCTGGCTTTCGGTCTAGACCGGTATTACGATGCCCCGCATGGCTGACATGGTGGACGTGGCGATCGACGCTGGCCAGACGCGTATGCGTCTCGCGCTGTCGCGAAACGGTCAGGTCACGCGCGTCGCCGAAGCGCCCGGACTGACCTACCGGCAAGGCGTACGCCCGGCCGCCGCCGTCCTGGCCGCCGTCGCCGCACCATGGACCTCCCTCGCCCCCGAATCGCCGGTCGGCACCGTCTGCCTCGGACTGACCAGCGTCCTGGGCTCCGCCGACGAATACGCCGCCCTCGCCGCCGGACTGCTCGACCACCTCGACGCCACCCGAATCCTGATCGCCGGAGACGTCGTCACCGCGCACGCGGGCGCTTTCGGACTCGAACCCGGGGTCGTGCTGGCCGCCGGGACCGGCGCGATCGCCCTCGGGCTCGATCCCGACGGCGTACGCCGCCAGGTCGACGGCTGGGGCTACCTGTGCGGAGACGCGGGCGGCGGATTCTGGATCGGCCGACGTGGCCTCGACGTCGCCCTGCGCGGCCACGACGGCCGGATCGAACCCACCCCGCTGACCGGCCGCGCCACCGACCACTTCGGCGACCTCGCCGACCTCGCCGAATCGCTCTACCCCGCCCCCGACGCCGTCGCGCGGATCGCCGAGTTCGCCCCCGCAGTCCTCGACCTCGCCGAGACCGACCCGTACGCCGGACACATCGTCGCCGAGGCCGCCGAAGAACTCGCCGCCACCGTCGCGGCCGCCGCCGGCCCGGCCGACCTGCCCGTCTCGTGGACCGGACGGTTGCTACGCAACGACACCCTGCGTCGCCGGTTCGCCGACGACCTCGCCCTCCGGCGGCCCGGCGTACGCCTGCGCGAGCCGCTGGGCGACGGACTCGACGGCGCCGCCAACCTCGCCGCCGCCCCCGACCTCGGGATCCACTCCGGACTGATGCGGGTGACCCACCGATGAGAGTCGGCTTCGCCACCCAGACCCTGACCGTCCCGCCCGGCACCCCCATGGGCGGGTACGCCTTCCGCGAAGGAACGTCCACCGGAACCCTCGACCCGCTGAGCGTGACGGCGATCACCTGGTTCGACGGCATACACCGGTTCGCGTTGGCGCTGGTCGACGCGATCTGCGTCAACGCCGACCTCACCCGCGCCGTCCGCGACGTCGTGTCCGAGGTGGACGTCCTCTGGCTCGCCGCCAGCCACACCCACGCCGGGCCGGAGACCGGGTGCGTACCGGGCGGGACGGTCACCCCGCCGGACTGGCTCGCCGTCCTCACCGCCACGGCCGCCGGCACCGTCGCGGCAGCGCGCCGGGCCGAGACCGAGGCGACCGGCCGGGTCCACTCCGGCCCGCTCCACGGCGTCGGCGCCGTACGCAGCCACCCCACCGGCGACTCGTCGGTGCCCCTCGACGTCGTCGAAGTCGTCGCCGGCGACCGCCGCGCCGGAGTGCTCGTCGTGCTGCCGGTGCATCCGACCGTCCTGCCGTCGCGGAACCTCCTCGTCAGCGCCGACCTGACCGGGGCGGTCCGCCGGGCGCTGGCCGACCGGCTCGGATCCGGGACGTGGATCGCCGTGGCCACCGGCGCCGCCGGCGACATCAGCACCCGGCGTACGCGTCAGGCCCAGGACGCCGCCGAACTCGACCGGCTCGGCGCCATCGTGGCCGACCGGTGCGTCGAACTCCTGGACAAGACCGGCGACAGCGCCGGAGGCGACCTCCACGGCGGGACACGTGACGGCGGGACGCGTGACGGCTCGACGCGTGACGGCTCGATGCGTGGCGGCTCGACGCGTGGCGGCTCGACGCGTGGCGGCGGGAGCGCCGCCGCTGGCGAATCCGGCTGGCGGTCCGGGAGTGACCTCGGCTGGCGCAGCCGGGAGATCGACCTCGCCCCGAAACCGCCGGTCGACGCGAACGCCCTCATCGCGGCCGCCGAGAACGACATCCGCAGCGCGACCGACCCGGTCGCCGTACGCATCGCCGAAGGCAACCTCGACGGCGCCCGGATGGCCGCCATGATGCGTTCCCCCGCTCCGGGCGGTCGCGTTATCCGGGATAACGCGGTGTCCGAGCGCCCCAGAGGGGACGTTATCCCGGATAACGCGCAGGAAGGCGCGGGGGATAACGCGCCGGAAGGCGCGGGGGCGAGCGCGCAGGAAGGCGCGGGGGATGACGCGCCGGCGGGGGAGATCGAAGCGGAGGTCACCGCCGCCCGCATCGGCGATCTGCTGCTGGCCGGGTTGCCCGGTGAACCCTTCCTCGGTGCGGCGGAAGAACTGCGCAATGCTTGTTCCCGGCCCGTCGTCGTGCTCGGATATACGAACGCCTATCCCGGCTATCTCCCGCCGGCCTCCGCCTACGGGTCGGCCACCTATGAAGTCCTCGCCAGCGCGGCCGCACCCGGCAGCGCCGAACAGATCATCCGAACGGCGGCGAACCTGCTCGCCGCGCTGACCGGAGGAGAGTCATGAACGCGTACGCCGAGATCGCCCGAGCCGCCGTCGACCGGCTGATCACCACCCAACGCGAGGCGATCGCCGAAGCCGGGCGCCTGGTCGCCGACGCGCTCACCGCCGGCGGCGTACTTCAGGCGTACGGCACCGGGCATTCCCGCGGGGTGGCGTTGGAACTGGTCGGCCGGGCCGGTGGCCTGATCCCCGCGAACCAGCTGGCGATCCGCGATCTCGTCTACTATGGAGACACCAAGGTCGCCGACATCCTCGATCCGCTGCTGGAACGCGAGTCCGGCGTCGCCGAGCGGATCTGGGCGCTGGCCGACATCCGGCCTGAGGACATCTTCGTCGTCGCGTCGAACTCCGGGGGCAACACCGCCGTCGTCGAGATGGTCCAGCTCGCGCAGTCCCACGGGCACAAGGTCATCGCGATCACCTCGATCGACCACGCCACCGCCGCGAAGCGCAGCCCGTCGCTGGCCGAGCTCGCCGACGTCGTCATCGACAATGGTGCACCATGGGGTGACGCCGCCGTGCCGATGCCAGATGGCGACAGGTTCGGGCCGTTGTCCGGGCTGACCGGCGTCCTCGCGGCGAACCTGCTCGTCGCCGAAGTGGTGGCCGCTCAGCTGGCCGCGGGAACGCAGCCGTTGGTGTACCGTTCGGCCAACACGCCCGGCGGCTACGAGCGCAACGCCGAGATCCTGCGGCAGTACGGTGGGCGTGTCCGCCTCGGCGACGCCTGACCTCGTCCTTCCTCGGAGCACCATGGCCCGTAGCCCGCACAACACGTTCCCGGAGATTCCGCTCCCCGCCGCGATCGACGGCGATCGCGCCAAAGGTGAGCAGCTGCGGGAGATCCTCGAGGCGATGGTGCGCGAGCAGCCGCCCGGCACGCTGCTGCCATCGGAGCGGTCCATCGCGGAACGGTTCCAGGTCGCCCGCATGACCGCCCGGCAGGCGATCACCGACCTGGTCACCCGGGGGCTCGTCCGCCGCGTGAACGGCGCCGGCACCTACGTCGCCGAGCCACGGCTCACCCATGGCACGACCACCGGCTCGTTCAGCCACGACATGCGGCTGCGCGGCCTCGCGCCGGGTGCGCGGGTCGTCTCTTTAGGAGTACGCCCAGCGACCGAGCTGATCGCGCAACGCCTGCACCTGGCCGAAGGCGATCCGATCGTGGCCCTGCACCGGGTGCGTACGGCCGACGGGGTGCCCATCGCGGTCGAGAACACGCATCTGTCGGCCCACCGGTTCCCCGGGCTGGAAGACCTGCTCGCCGACGACCGTTCCCTGTACGCCATCCTTCAGGAGCGCTGGGGCGTGCAGGTGGCCACCGCCGCCCACCGTGTCTCGGTCATCGCGCTGGACGAGACCGACGCCGACCTGCTCGACGTGCCGGTCGGGCTGCCGTCGTTCGTCATCGACCGGGTCGCCTACGACGCGTCGGGATCGGCGATCGAGTGGGGTCGCTCGCGCTACCGGGGCGACCGGTACGACGTGGAGTTCGACGTCCACCCCGGTTAGGGTCCCGATCATGGCTATGGACCCCGAGGAGTACTACGCCCACGCGATCGCCGCCGCCGACGAGGAACGGCGTCTGCCGCTGGCCCGGATGACGGGCTGGGACGTCAGCCCGTTCGAGCAGGACGAGCTGCGAGTGTCGCCGCTGCGTCCGCCGGTCGTGCCCGAGCCGCCCCGCCACGGCGAGGATCCGGCCGACTGCCGGGCGTGCGGCAATCGCGACGAGGGCATCTGGTTCACCGAGAAATGGCGGCTCGCCCGCATTTCGGGCGTCGGCGTACCCCTGGTGTTGATGTTGCGCCCGCGCGACCACTACGACCTGGCCGACCTGCCGGACGAGCTGGCCGCGGAACTCGGCGTGATCAGCACCCACCTCGTGCGGCACCTCCAGGCGTTGCCGAACATCGGCCGGGCGCACGTGTACCGGCTCGGCGACGGCGGCGCGCACCTGCACATCTGGTTCTTCGCCCGGCCCGAGGGGCAGCTGCAGCTGTACGGGTCGTGGCTGGTCGTCTGGGACGACCTGCTGCCCGAGTATCCGGCGGACCTGGCCGACGCCGACGCGGCGATCGTGGCCGACGCCCTCGTCGCGTCCTACGGCGGCACCCGCACGCCCGCCTGACGGATTCGCTGGTTACCCAGATCTAGCGTTCGGCGAGGCCGGGATACGTCACGACGTACCCGCCCTCGTCGACCGTGAGGTCCGCGGTGAACGTGCCGGAGGCGTACCGGATCAGGCCGTCGCCGAGCACCGTGTAGGTCTGCTCCGACGGCACCACGGCCAGGCTCGGCAACAGCACCCAGGCCGCGACGATCGTGGTGCTCGTCCCGGCGGGCTTGCCGAGCAGGTTCAGCCGCCGGATGGGCAGGGTGTTGGTCAGGGGAGAGGCGTACAGGTCGACGTCCAGCGCGTCGGTCAGCCGCTCCGGCTCCTCGGTGCCCGCCAGCGGCGCGGTCGGCAGCACAGCGTTGAGGTTCCCGCGCTCCGAGGTCGTGATGCGCCAGCGGCCACCCGCTCGCTCCATTTTGAGCGTACGCAGAAAGCCGGGGCCTTCGACCGTGACGTCGAGCCGGCTGCTGGCCCAGCGGCCGTCGGCGGACAGCTCATACCGGCACGCGTACGCCACCGGCGCGGCCGTGAACGCGTACCCGTGGGCGGTGAGCCCCTCGCGATCGTCGTAACCGGCGTACTCGCCGCCCGTCGTGTCGGTACGCCGCCAGGCGAGCGCGCGGGGAAGCAACGTCATGCCTCATAACGTACCGGCCGGGGCGTACGCCATGACGACTTTCCGACTCTGCCGGAGCGCCCGGCATGCGACCCTGTGCCGATGCACGAGGCCTTCGCGTCCACTGTCGCCCAGCTTCTGCCGATCTTCGCGCTGGCCGCGCTGGTGGAGCTGATCGCGTTCGGGCGCCAGTTCGGGCGCGGCCTCGACGAGTTGCGCGCCTGGTCGGACCTGCCGCCCCGGCTGCTGGACCTCGGCGCGATCCTGCTCGGCGTCGTCATCATCGGCTGGCTGGAGTACGACCTGGTCCGGGCCGAGATGCTCTGCCTCGACGCGCTCGTCGGGCGGCCGGTGCCGCTGGGCGCGGCCAACGACGTCCGGGCCACCGTCGTCGAGGCGCTCGTCTATCTGATCGCGTTCCCCGTCGTCGGCGTCGTGCTGCAACTGCTGTTGCGGATCTCGACGCGTGCCATGACGCTCACCCGGACGGCGCCGTCGACCCTCGACAGCGACCCGGTGGCGGTCGGCCTGCTGGTGGACGACCGCGTAGCCTGATCGGCGTGCCGATGCATGCCGACCAGCTCGAAGTCACTCCTGAGACGGTCCGTTCCCTGGTCGGCGACCAGTTTCCGCAGTGGCGGACATTGCCGATCACCCCGGTCGCGTCCTCCGAAGGCACGGTCAACGCGATCTTCCGGATCGGCGACGACCTCGCCGCCCGCTTCCCCCTCGTCCCAGGTGACGTCGCCGAGGTCAGGCAGATCCTGCGCGCCGAGGCCGACGCGTCGGCCGAACTGGCCGGGCGTACGCGTTTCCGCACCCCCGAGCCGGTCGCGCTCGGCGAGCCGGGTGCGGGCTATCCACTGCCCTGGTCGGTGCAGACGTGGTTGGCGGGGACGGTGGCGACCGTGGCCGATCCCGCTGAGTCGGCCGGGTTCGCCGAAGACCTCGCCGAGTTCATCACCGGGGTCCGATCGATCGACACCCGTGGGCGTACGTTCAGCGGTAGCGGCCGGGGTGGCGACCTGAAGAACTCCGACGGCTGGCTCGACTTCTGCTTCGACCGCAGCAAGGGGATCCTCGACGTGCCCCGGCTCCGGGCGATGTGGGCGGAGTTCCGGGAGCTGCCGCGGACGGCGCCCGACACCATGACGCACGGCGACCTGATTCCGGGCAACGTGCTGGTCGCTGACGGCCGCCTCGCCGGCGTCCTCGACGTGGGCGGGCTCGGCGCGGCCGATCCGGCGCTGGACCTGGTCAGCGCGTGGCATCTGCTCGAAGCGGGTCCCCGGCAGGTGCTGCGGGACCGGCTCGGCTGCGACGACCTCGAGTGGGAACGCGGCCGCGCCTGGGCGTTCGCCCAGGCGATGGGCCTACCGTGGTATTACGCCGAGACCAATCCGCCGATGGCGCGCCTGGGTCTGCGTACGCTCGACCGCCTCACCCGCCGGTGAGCCCCCGGCGCTTCAGCTCCGCCATCGCCTCGTCCAGCACGGCCTCGTCGCCGGTGAACCAGCTGCTCTCCCGGGGCCAGTGCGTGAGCACATCGGTGAAGCCGAGCCGCTCGGCCCGTTCGACCGCGTCCACGAAATAGTCCACACTCGACAGCGAGTAGGTGGCCGACCTCGGATCCAGGATGAGAAACCGGGTGGTGCTGACCGGATTGCGATCACTCAGCCGCTCGACCGACGCCCACCAGGCCTCGACGTCCTCGGTCACCTCGCCGCCGGCAACCCACGCGTCGCCGTACTTCTGGGCAAGCTTGATCCCGCGCGGACCCTCGGCTGCGACGACCAGCGGCAGGTCGCTCACCTCGCACCGGGCGTCCACCGCCCGGTAGTACGCCCCGTCGAACGTCACCCGGCCCTCGCGCAGCAGCCGGTTCAGCAGCTCCACGAACTCGGCGAACCGCTCGAACCGTTGCCGCCGGTCGAGATGCGGCAGCCCGAGGACGTCGTTGTCGAACCCGGCCAGCCCGCCCGCGCCCACCCCGATCATCGCGCGCCCGCCGCTGATGTCGTTCAGCGTGCTGATCTCCCGCGCGAAGTGCACCGGATGCCGGAAGTTGGGCGAGGCCACCATCGTGCCGAGCTTGATGCGCCCGGTCACCCCGGCCGCCGCGGTCAACGTGGCGATCGCGTCGAACCACGGCCCGTCCACGAGATCCCGCCAGCCCAGATGGTCGTAGGTCCAGGCATGGTCGAAGCCGACCGCCTCCGCCTTCTCCCACAGCCGCCGGGCCTGCGCCCACGGCCGATCCGGCAGGATCACCACTCCGACTCTCATCCCGTCAGCCTCTCACGTCGTCGGCGGTGGGCCGGAGATCACTTGCAGAGTGCCTCGAGCCTGCGGGCTGCGGCATCCATCGCCGCGGACTCGACCTTCGGCAGGCTGTCGACGTCCTTGGCCGTGGTGACCTTGGCGAACTCGGCCTCGATCTTCGTCAGCTCGTCGGCGATCGTCGTCAGCTCGGTTTTGATCGCGGCATCGCCCGCCGCTGCGGCCGACCTCGACACCGCGGCCCGGTAGTCGCTCACGGCCGCCTTCATCTTGGTGACGACTCCGGCCATCGCCGCCTCGATCTTGGCCTCGTCGGTCTCGCCGAGCACGTCGAAGGCTCCTTCCATGGAGGCCAGCAACTGTTTGGCGACCTCGGCCGACGCGGTCTCGAATTCCAGGCAGCTGGTCTCCCGGGCCACCAGCGACACGGCCGGGCCGGGCGAGACGGCGGAGCTGGGCGAGATCGCCGGGCTGCCCGTCGGGGTGGCGCTGAGGGTGTCAGTGCCCTTGCCGCAGGCGGCCGTCAAGAAAAGCGTGCCGACGGCGGCGGCCATGAGGAGTGCGCGGCGCACTTGTTGCTCCTTTGAGAGGGTGGTAGGTCGAGGAAGCATAAGACAGCCAAGATCAACGGTGGTTCCTCGCTGGGCGTCCCGAACGAAGCCGGCCTGCTCGGCCGACGAGATGCGGCCGAACGGAGGAGGATCTCGGCGCTCTACCTGATTCTTATGTTTCGTCCGTCTAGCGCTGTTGGTCGGTTTAGGCTCCGACGAAGGGCGAAGGGGGACCATCATGACGTCAGTGGATGAATCGCGCGCGGCTGCCAAGGAGGCGACAGCGGTTACAGCCGCGGCGAACGCGGCGGTGCTGGGCGCGTTGCCGTTCCACGATCTGACCGACTTCGAGGACGTGCGGCGGGGGTTGGTCGAGGAGGCCTCGACCGACGCGGTCCCGCGGGCCGACGGTGCGCCCATCCCAGCCTGGAACATGGGCGCGTACGCGTTCGAGGACGCCGACGAGGCGCCGGCGACGGTGAACCCGAGCCTGTGGAGGCAGGCCAAGCTCAACCGGGTGGCCGGATTGTTCGAGGTCACCGAACGCATCTATCAGCTGCGCGGCATGGACATCTCGAACATGACGATCGTCGAGGGCGACACTGGCGTCATCGTCATCGACCCGATGATCTCCACCGAGACCGCGACCAGGGGACTGGACCTCTATCGCAAACACCGGGGCGACAAGCCCGTCGTGGCGGTGATCTACACGCACAGCCACGTCGACCACTACGGCGGCGTACGCGCGATCGTGTCCGACGAGCAGGTCGCCTCCGGCGAGGTCAAGATCTACGCCCCGGAGGGGTTCCTTTATCACGCGGTGTCGGAGAACGTGTTCGCCGGAACCGCGATGAGCCGCCGGTCGCACTTCCAGTACGGCGTCTTCCTGCCCCGCGACGAGCGCGGCCAGGTCGACATCGGCCTGGGCAAGGCGGTCTCCAACGGAACCATCACCCTGATCCCGCCCACCGACCTGATCACCGAGAACGGCACCCGCACGATCGACGGGGTGCAGGTGGAGTTCCAGCTCACGCCGGGCACCGAGGCGCCGGCTGAGATGAACTTCTACTTCCCGCAGATGCGTGCCCTGTGCGCGGCCGAGAACGCCTGCCACACCCTGCACAACATCCTGACCCTGCGCGGCGCGGAGGTACGCGACACGCGCCAGTGGTCCCGCTACCTCGACGAGGCGATCGATCTGTTCGCCGCCCGCTCCGACGTCGTGTTCGCCTCCCACCACTGGCCGACCTGGGGTGCCGAGCGGGTGGCCGAGTTCCTCGCCGACCAGCGGGACATGTACCAGTTCCTGCACGACCAGACGCTTCGCCTGATCAACCACGGCCTGACCCCGATGGAGATCGCCGAGACGTTGACCAAGCTGCCGCCGGACCTGGAGAAGCGCTGGTACCTGCGCGGCTACTACGGCACGATCAGTCACGGTGTACGCGCGATCTACCAGCGCTACCTCGGCTTCTACGATGGCAATCCGGCCCATCTCAACCCGCACCAGCCGGTGGAGGCGGCCAAGCGCTACGTGCTGGCGATCGGCGGGCCCGACAAGGTTCTCGCGGCCGGCCGGGAGGCGTTCGACGCCGGGGACTATCGGTGGACCGCCGAACTGGTCAACCACCTGGTCTTCGCCGACCCGGGCAACAAAGAGGCGATCGCGTTGCAGGCCGACGCGCTCGAACAACTGGGCTACCAGTGCGAGAACGGCACCTGGCGATCGCTGTACCTGATGGGCGCGCACGAGCTGCGCAACGGCGTCTTCCAGGGCGTCGGCCTGACGACGGCCAGCCCGGACATGATCCGCGCGATGAGCCCGGAGCTGTACTTCGACTACCTGGGTATCCGCCTCAACGGCGACAAGGCCGCCCACGTCCGTGAGACCCGGATGAACTGGACTTTCACCGACCTCGACGAGACCTATGCCGTCACCCTGCGCAACGCGACGCTGACCTACCGGCCCGGTAAGAAGCACGAGCACCCCGACGTCAGCCTGACGCTTACCAAGGCGGCGCTGGACGGGATTTCGCTGGGGCAGTCCACGTTCGACAAGGCGATCGCGGACGGCGCCGTCACGGTCGCCGGGGACAAGCAGCGGCTCGTCCAGCTGCTGAGCATGCTCGACGACTTCGACGTCATGTTCGACATCGTCACGCCGTGACGTCGCGGGATCGCCCTAGACCAGGAGCCGGTCGCCGAGCGGCTCCGGATCGCCCACCGACGTCGCGCTAGTGCCCCGGCGGACGAACTCCGCGCCCTGCGGCCACAGCACCGTGTACTGGTCGCCCGTGGCGTCGTCGTAGTGCAGGTACGCGACCTCGGTGAGGTCGATGGCGAACAGGTGGAACCGCCCCGGGATCGCCTGCCAGCCGATCGTCTCGGCGACACTCGCCGCATAGCGTTCCTGGACCGCGTGGTCTTCGACCGGCACGGCGGTGCCGCGGACTTTCACTTCTCCGTCCCCGCCACCGTTGCGGCTGGTGACGATGTTGTGCACGAGGATCCGCGGATCGCGCACGAGGTCCTTGGCCTTCCACGAGCCCCACAGCATCGACAGCCAGAACTGGCCCTCCATGATGTACGGCTCGACCGGGCTGAGCCGGGGCGTGCCGTCGGCCCGGACGGTGCACACCAGCACGACGCCCGGCGTCAGCAGCCTCGCGCGGGTCAGTCCGGCCAGGCGAGGCTGCTCCTTCTCGAACTCCATCCAGCGCATTGCCGCACCGTACCCAGCCACCCCGACAAAAGCCGGTCGTCGCGTCGGTGAACTCAGCCGATCGAGGTGTTGACATCTCCGCGTACGCCGGACACCGTTGGGAGCGTTCCCACTGTCTCCGTTCCCCCAGGAGGAACATCGGTGAAGCGCATCTTCACGGCACTATCGGCGGCCGTTCTGGCCGGCGCGTTCGCCGCCGCCCCGGCGTACGCGCACGACGACGGCACGCGGTTCTACACTCCGCAGCCCGACCCGGCGGCCGTCCAGCAGATCGCCTCGCTCTACGCGCACGGCCAGTGGAGTCTGGCGACGAAGCTGCTGACCATGGTCAGCACCCCGCAGGCGGTGTGGTTCACCGCCGGCGAGGGTCAGG
This sequence comes from Hamadaea sp. NPDC050747, assembly GCF_040654195.1. Lineage (NCBI taxonomy): Bacteria > Bacillati > Actinomycetota > Actinomycetes > Micromonosporales > Micromonosporaceae > Hamadaea > Hamadaea sp. NPDC050747. The sequence continues at coordinate 421,132 of NZ_JBFAHM010000004.1, read as the reverse complement.
AGGTCACCAAGGCGGTGAAGTCCGAGGTCACCCGGGCGGCGATACAGCGCAAGGTGCCGGTGCTGGTGGCGTACAACATCCCCTTCCGGGACTGCGCCCAGTACTCCGCGGGCGGTGCGACCAGCGTGGCCGAGTACGAGGCCTGGATCGACGCCTTCGCCGCGGGCATCGGCCGCCACGAGGTCGTGGTGGCGCTGGAGCCGGACAGCCTCGGCATCATCCCCTGGTACACGTCGATCAACGGCGCGTCCGAGTGGTGCAAGCCGGCCGAGGCCGACCCGGCGACCGCGGCGAGCGAGCGGTTCGCGATGCTGAACTACGCGGTGGCGAAGCTCAAGGCACTGCCGAACACCAGCGTCTACCTCGACGGTACGCACAGCGGCTGGCTCGGCTCGGGTGACGCCGCCGATCGGCTCGTCAAGGCGGGCGTCCAGCAGGCCGACGGGTTCTTCGTGAACCTGTCGAACTATCAGACGACCGAGCGTCAGCTGAAGTACGGCAATTGGATCGCCAAGTGCGTCTACTTCGGTACGCAGGGACCGGACTGGGCGCGCGGTCACTTCGACTGGTGTGCCAGCCAGTACTATCCGGCGAACCCGGCCGATTTCAGCACGTGGGGTCTGACCGACGCGTGGTACGACCAGAACGTCGGCGCGGTGTCACCGGACGCCCTGCCGCACTTCGTGATCGACACCAGCCGCAACGGGCAGGGGCCGTGGACGCCGCCGGCCGGCAACGGCTGGCCGGACGCGCAGGACTGGTGCAACCCGCCCGGTCGTGGGCTCGGGCTGAAGCCGACGTCGAACACCGGCGACCCGCTGGTGGACGCGTATCTATGGATCAAGACGCCCGGTCAGTCCGACGGGCAGTGCGACCGTGGCACGGGCACCGGCGTCGACCCGGCACGGGGCGGGATCGCCGATCCGGCGGCCGGGGCATGGTTCCCGCAGCAGGCGATCGAACTGGTGCAGTACGCCAATCCGCCGCTGCGGTAACGCTCATGATCAGGGTCATTTCCCCCGTCGCTAGGACGCCAGGGAAATGACCCTGATCATGGAGCAATGCTGGACGACATCCGAACCCTCGTCGAAACCGAGTCCCCGTCCTCCGACGACGCCGCCCTGATGCGCAGCGCCGACGCCGTCGCCGCCCTCGGCACGAAACGGCTCGGTGCGCCGCCGGAACGCGACGGCATCCACCTGATCTGGCGTTTCGGCGGGCCGACACGCGTACTGGTGCTCTGCCACCACGACACCGTGTGGCCGCTGGGCTCGCTCACGACACATCCCTGCATGGTGACCGACGGCGTCCTGCGCGGTCCGGGCTGCTTCGACATGAAGACCGGCCTGGTCATGACGTTCCACGCGATCGCCTCGCTGACCGACCGCAGCGGCGTGACCCTGCTGGTCACCGGCGACGAGGAACTCGGCTCGCCCGGCTCGCGGGCGCTCATCGAGGCCGAGGCGGCCGGGGCGAAGGCCGCGCTCGTGCTGGAGGCGTCCGGCCCCGGCGGCGCGCTCAAGACCGAACGCAAGGGATCGTCGGGCTACTCGCTGCGCGTACACGGCAAGGCGGCGCATTCCGGGCTCGAGCCGGAACTCGGCCACAACGCGGGAATCGAACTGGCGCACCAGATCCTGGCCATCGCGACGCTCGGCGACACCTCGCTGGGCACGACCGTGACGCCCACCCTCATGTCCGCGGGCACCTCCCGCAACACCGTGCCCGCGCTGGCCGAGGTCGCGATCGACGTCCGGGCGACCACGCCGGGCGAACTCTCGCGCGTCGATCTCGCGCTCCGCGCGCTGCGACCCGTCGATCCAGGGATACGCCTGGAGCTGTCGAACCTGTCCCACCGGCCCCCGATGACCGCCGACTCCTCCGCGGCCCTGTTCGCCAAGGCGGCCAAGCTGGCCGCCGACCTGGGCCTGCCCCCGCTGACGAAGACGGCCGTCGGCGGTGGATCGGACGGCAACCTCACCGCCGGGATGGGCGTACCGACGCTGGACGGGCTCGGCGCGGTCGGCGGGGGAGCCCACGCCGACGACGAACACGTTGTGGTGGCGGAGATTCCGGGTCGCACCGCGCTTCTCGCCGCATTGATCGCCGCGGTGATCGCAGAGGGTGAATGACTGCTGACGAGGCGTACAAAACAGGACGCGAGCGGCGAACGCGTTTAAGATCCCGCGCATGCGACACCTCTGGACCCTGATCGCCGCCCTCGTCATCGCCCCGCTGTCCTGGTTCCTGCTCGCCATCGGGCAGTCCACCTCCCTGCGTGTTCTCGACGACGCGAACACCGCCGCCCCGAGCGGCGCCGACGTCCTGCGCCCGCTCGTCTTCCTCCTCGTCGCCGGACTGCTCCTCGGCCTCATCGCGACCCTGCGCATGTCCCCGCTCGGCGCGGTGCTGACCGGCGTCCTGTACGCGGGCAGCTACATCCTGCTGCTGGTCGCCCCGCACGGGGTGGTCGACGCGTTGTCGAAGGACATCTCGTTCGGCGGGCTGCACGCCGATCTGAGCGCGCCGCTGCGTACGGGGACGTCGGCGCTGGTCGGCGCGATGCTGCTGCTGGCCCTCGTGAGCGTCAGCCGGTGGCGTCGCTGGCCCGAGCCGGAGTTGGCCACCGAGTCGTGGTCGTCGTCGACGACGCGTACGCCGTCGCCCTCCACACTGGCCGGTTGGACGTCGTTCCTCCGCGACGATTCGCGTCCGATGTCGAGGAATTGATGACGCCTACCTGACCGTCCGGCCGACCGGGCAACCCGCCTTTCCGGCATTCTGCGTACGCAGCACTCCAGGCGGGTGACCGGTGTCGGGAGTCTGACGCTTCACGTCGCTATTGACTAGTCCATTTCGCGAATAGCATCCCCGGTTATCGTACGGGTCCCCGACTTCAGAGGTGACCCGAAGTCGTTGTGGGGGTGCGGGTTCGTGACCAGGGTAGCCATCATCGGCGCGGGACCCTACGGACTGTCCATCGCGGCGCATCTGCGGTCGCTCGGCGTGCCTCATCGCATCTTCGGCACGCCGATCGACACGTGGCTGCGTCACATGCCCGCGGGTATGTCGTTGAAGTCTGACGGGTTCGCGTCGAGCCTCAGCTCGCCCGAGCCGGGCAGCCGCTTGTCGGCGTACTGCGCCGAGAACGGAATCGCTTACGACGACACGGCGGTCCCGGTCGAGCTCGACGTGTTCACGACCTACGCGGTCGACTTCCAGAAGCGGTTCGTGCCGCAGGTCGAGGACCGTCAGGTCATCGCGCTGGACAAGGGAGCGGAGGGGTTCACGCTCAAGCTGGACGACGGGGAGACGCTCACGGCCGACCTGGTCGTGGCGGCCGTCGGCATCACCCACTTCGCGCGGATGCCGCAGGAGCTGTCCGGCCTGCCGGCGAACCTCGTCTCGCACGCGTCGGACCACCACGACCTGTCCGCCTTCGCCGGTCGTGACGTCACCGTGATCGGCGCCGGCTCGTCCGCCGTCGACATCGCCGCCCTGCTCGCCGAGGCCGGCGCGAACACGTCACTGGTCGCCCGGCGCGACCGGATCAAGTTCGCCTCCGCGCAGCCGCCCGGCGGTCGCAGCCTCTACCAGCGGCTGCGGCACCCGTCCACCGGCATCGGCCCGGGCCTGCGGTCGTGGATCTTCCAGAAGCGGCCGAACCTGTTCCGGTTCCTGCCCGGCGGCCTCCGGGTGAAGATCATCCGCCGTCACCTCGGTCCGTCGTCGGCGTGGTGGATGAAGCCGCGCTTCGAGGCCGGGGTGTCCACGACGCTCAACGCCGTCATCGAGCAGGCCACCGTGGACGGCGGCAAGGCCAGGCTGGTGCTGCGTACGCCGGACGGCCCGATCGAGCGCCGCACCGATCACGTCATCGCGGCGACCGGCTACTGGCCCGACGTCGAGCGGCTGGAGTTCTTCAGCGACAGCCTGCGGTCGGCGATCCGGACACACGAGAAGATGCCGGTGCTGTCCGGCCGATTCGAGAGTTCCGTGCGCGGCCTGTACTTCGTGGGGCCGCCGGCGGCCAACAGCTTCGGGCCGCTCATGCGGTTCATGGTCGGCGCGGAGTACGTCGCGCCCCGGGTGGCGCGGGTCCTCGCCCGTAGAGCCGCGGCGACCAGATGACCTCCACGCTCGCCGCGGACGCGGCAGCCGCCGAAGGCGTACGCCTCGAGCTGCTGAAGCCGGGCGACGACGGGGAGACCCTGTTCCTGATGCCGGGCGTGGAAGGCGACATCACCGAGCTGCTTCCGGCGGTGCAGGCGATGACCGGGCCGCAGCGGGTGTACGGGCTGATGCCGGTGCTGCCGGACGCGATCGGCCTGCCCGCCGCGGCCGCGCAGGTCGTCGAGGCGATCCGGGGGCTGCAGCCGGCCGGGCCGTACCGCGTCGGCGGCTACTCCTTCGGAGCACTGCTCGCCCTCGAGGTCGCCCAGCAGCTACGGGCCGCCGGGGAGGACGTCGGCGCGCTGTTTCTCATCGAGGGCGTCTACGACGAGCGCTTCTGGCCCCGAAAGACGTGGGTACGCGCGCTGCTGCGCCGCACAAGCTGGCAGCTGGGCCGCATCGTGCGCATGCGGCCGCTGGCGGCCCTGGCCGAGATCCGGCTGCGCGGCGTACGCCTGATCCGGCGACTCGCGCGGCGCAGCGCGAAGGCCGCGGACTCGGTACGCGACGTGGCGAGCGCCGAGACGCGTTCGGCTCTTTACGCGTATCAGTCGATGGCGGCCTATCGCCCGCGGACCTATCCCGGCACGTTGACCTTGATCGCCACCTCGCAGGACCGGCATTTCGGCTGCGATGTGGCCGGGCTGTGGGCGGGCCTGGCCGAGCGGCTCGTCGTGCAGCGGGTCGACGGTGACCACCTCGAGGTCGTGCGGGAACCGGCTGCGGCGGCCGCGGTGGCGGGGGTGATCGACCACGCGCTCGCGGCGGCCCGGCCCGGCTGGTCCGGAATACGCCCCCGGCCCGGATTCGAACGGCCGATGATCCTGAGCACGATGCGCTGGTTCGCCGCCGCCCGGCTGGCCCACGCGCTGACCGAGGCGGGCTTCGAGGTGTCGGCGTGCCGGCCTCGCGGGCATGTGCTGGAGGTAATCGACGGCCTGGTCGCCGACTGCAGGCTCAACAGGTTGTGGCGACGCCGGTCGCTGGTGGCCGCGATCCGCCGGGCCCAGCCTGACATCATCCTGCCCGACGACGAGCGGGCGCTGGCGTTGCTGCGGCGGCTGCACGACTCGGTCAAGATGACCGATCCTGCGCTGGCCGCCCTCGTCGGCCGGTCGCTCGGCGACACCGCGCAGTGGACCTCGGTGACCTCGCGGTCCGAGCTGGCCGCGACGGCCAAGTCGTTGGGTGTCACCGCGCCGGAGACGGCGGTCGTGGTGGACCGGCGGCAGCTGGACGACTGGACCGTCCCGTACGCGTTGAAGACCGACGGCAGTTGGGGTGGCCGCGGAGTGGCGTTCGTCCGTACGCCGGACGACGTCCGCAGCGCCTGGCGGTCGGTGGCGCACCCGCCCAGCCTGCCGCGAGCGCTCAAGCGGCTGCTCGTCAACTTCGAGGCGGCTCCGTTCGCCGCCTGGCTCCGCCGCGTACGCCCGGTGGTGAACGCGCAGCGGTTCATCGAAGGCCGTGAAGGCATCGTGACGGCGGCCTGCTTCGAAGGACAGGCGACCGCGGTGGTGTGCCTCGAAGTCGTGGCGGCGACCGAGCCCAGGGGACCCGCGGCGGTCATCCGGGTCATCGACCACCCGCAGCTGGCTTCGGCCGCTCGCGTACTGGTGGAACGGTTCGGGCTGACCGGGTTCTGCGGCTTCGACTTCATGATCACCGAGTCGGGGGAGGCGTACCTGCTGGAGGTCAACGCCCGGGTCACACCGACCTGCCACCTGCTCGTGGAAGGAGCGGCTCCGGTCGGCCGGACGCTGGCGCTGTTCCCGGCCTCCCCACACTCCTCCGACAGTGATGTCGTCGATGTGCCCCGGCGGATTCCGGCGCTCGTGCGGCGGGGGGAGACGCTGGTGGCCCGCGGCCGGCGGCGGTCCGCCCGGCTCGCCCGGCGGCTGCGTATCGCCCGCTGACTTTCGGCGCTGGATCAGGGTTCCCGGTCGAATCATGCCGCATGATTCGACCGGGAACCCTGATCACGTGGGTCAGATCTTGCCGGTGCCCGCGCCCGAGGTGACGATCGACTTCACCGACGAGTTGGCGTCCACCGTGTACGCGTACGGGATCGCCGCGACGCTGGCCCCGTTGCGGGCCGCCGGGGTGCCGGAGTTGACCAGGTAGTTGTTGAGCAACTTGATGTTGCCCGAAGGCGAGCTGCCGGTCTGCGACACCGCCGAGTTCGGCGTGTTCTCGAAGTAGTTGCGCTCCAGGTAGACGCCCGCGTTGCAGGTCGACGCCACCCCGTAGGTGCCCGAGTTGTAGTAGTAGTTGTTGTACACGTGCACCGGGTTGCCGAAGCGCACTCGCGGCCCGCGCTGGTCGCAGTTGCTGAACCAGTTGTGGTGGTAGGTGATCCGCAGGTGCCCGGTGTCCTCCGACGCGTTGTCGTCGCTGTGCCCGACGAGCGAGCACTTGATGTGGTCGTGGAACTTGTTCCAGGACACCGTGATGTAGTCGCCCGCGTGCGTGATGTCCAGCAGCCCGTCGTAGTAGTCGGTGCCGTGGCTGGTGTCGCTCGACAGGTCGTTGTGGTCGATCCACAGCCGGGTCGACTTCTCGACGTGGATGGCGTCGCCGTTGCCGACGCTCGCCGGCACCTTCGCGATGACCAGGTTGCGGATGATGACGTTGCTGACGCTCTTGAGCCTCAGCCCGCAGCCGGTGAGCCCGGAGTTTGAGCCGACCCCGATGATCGTCTTGTTCGACGCCACGGTGATCTCGCTGGAGCAGCTGAACTTGCCGTTCACCTGGATGATCTGCTTGGTGCTCGAACCGGCCGCGCTCGCCAGGGCGGACGCGCTGGTGACGGTGACGGTCGAGCCGCCGCTGCCACCGGTGGTGCCGCCGCCCTGGGTGGCCCAGCCTTCGAGGTTGAAGGTGGCGGCCGAGGCGGGCGCGGCCGAGACGGCGAGACCGGCCGCGACGAGGGCGATCGTCCCGGCCAGCGCCAGGAGCCGTCCGTGGAGTGGGTGGTGCGAGGGAGACGTCATGAATGACCTCCGGTGGGATCTGCGCGCCGTCCGCCAATGCGTGGGCGCGCAGGGGCGGTGTTGGTATTGGAAAGCGCTTTCCTAAGCGAGTACGGTATCGATGTATTTCGAATTTGTCAACGACACGTCGCCTACCCTCGAATGGTGGGGCGTCGATGGGATCTGCTGGCGGCGATCGCCGCCGTGACTTCGGCGGTCATGCTGACCGCGTACGTCGTGATCATGCGCGGCCAGGGTGACGCGCCACTGTGGTGGGTGCTCGCCGCGCTCGGGGTCTCGATGGTGTTGTGTGCGTACGCCGTCGACCGGCGCCGGGCACACCGTCGAGGACTGCTCGGCTTCGCCGGAGTGGTGCTCGTGATCCTCGGTGTGCTCAGTCTGCTGTCGATCGGCTGCCCGATCCTCATCGGCGGAGTCACCGCGCTCATCGCCGCCGCCACCGCCAACGGCAAACCCGCCGAGCCTCGCTGAGACGATCGCGACCGGCCTCGGGCGACCGGCGTACGCTCGGATGATGGCTGGCGACGTAGGCCTGTTCGGCCCGGAGTCGATCACGTGGCGGGTGCACGCCGACCCGATCCTGTTGATCTCCGCGCCCCGGGCGCTGCTGTTGCAGGCGCTGCACCCCCGCGCGATCGCCGGCGTCATGCAGAACTCCGACTTCAAGCACGACCCCTGGGGTCGCCTCCAGCGCACCATCACCTATGTCGCCACGGTCGTCTACGGGACGACCGCCCAGGCCGAGGCGGCCGGTCGGCGGGTCCGCGCGATCCACGCCGCCATGACCGCCGTCGACCCGGAGACCGGTGAGACGTTCCGGGCCGACGACCCCGAACTGCTGCGCTGGGTGCACGTCACCGAGGTCGACTCGTTCGTCACCACCGCCCAGCGGGCCGGCCTGGGGCTCACCGCCGACGAGGTCGACGGCTACTACACCGAGCAGCGCCGGGCGGCGGCGCTCGTCGGGCTGGACCCGGAGGCGGTGCCCGGCACGGCCGCCGACGTGGCCGAGTATTACGCCACGATGCGACCACAGCTGGCGACGACTCCGGGCGCGCTGGAGGTGCTGCGGTTCCTCGTCTCGCCGCCCATGCCGTACGGGCTGGGCCTGACGCCGGTGCGGTTCGCCTGGTGGAGTTTCAGCGCGCTCGGGGTCAGCCTGCTGCCTCGGTGGGCGCGCCGCCTCTACCTGATGCCAGGGCTGCCGACCACCGACTTGTCCGCGACCGCTTCGGCGTACGCCCTGCGGCACGCGATGCGGGTGGTGCCCCGCCGAGTCTTCGAGGGCCCGCTCTACCGCAGTGCGATGGCCCGGGCGGAGCGATCGGTCGCCGTCGCCGGTGCGGCCCGGCCGGGCCAGACGCCGGACGAGGGAACCGGGTGACCGGTGGGGTCGCGTGCGCCCATGTCTTGCGACCCCACCGGAACAGATCAGGCGATGTTCGCCTGCGGACCCGCGTACGTGCGCAACAACGACGGCACGCTGGCCGCCGAGTCGAGCGTGTACGAGTAGAAGCTCGACGGCGTGAACGCCGAGCCGTTGGTCTGGACCTTGCCGGAGCAGTTCACCAGGATGCTGCCGGACTGCTTGAGCTGCGCGGCGGACGTGTCGTTGTAGTACGGGTTCGCCACGTTCTCGAAGTAGCTGTTCTCCAGCACCATCTTGGTCGCGCCCCGGGAGAGGTTCCCGTAGGACGTGATGTTCTGCATGTAGTTGTTGTAAAGGTGCGCGTACGCGACGTTGTCGGTGCTGGGGTTGCGCTGGTTGGTGTCGTGGATCCAGTTGTGGTGGATCGTCATCCGCGCCGTCACGTTGCTCGTCCAGCCGATGCCGAACGCCTTGTTGGTGTTGCTGAGCACGTTCCACGACACCGTCAGGTACGTGGTGTCCAGGCGGCTGTCGATGAGCCCGTCGTTGGTGTCGTGGATCCTGTTGTGGTCGATCCAGATGTGGTCGGCGGTGTCCATCTGGATGCCGTCGTAGTCGAAGTCCTTGTCGTCGGGGTCGTCCGAAGCCATCTTCGTGTCGCCGATGGTCAGGTTTCGGATGATCACATTGCGGGTGCCGGGGTTCAGGTGCAGGCCGCCGTTCTTGATCTGCCCGGAGGTCCCGACGCCGATGATCGTCTTGTTCGACGCGATCGGGATCTCGTAGCCGTACGGGGTGACCGTGATCGTGCCGCTGACCCGGATCACGTACGCCGCACTCGCGGCGGCGTACTTCACCAGGTCGGCCTGGTTGGTGACGGTGACCGTCGTGCCGCCCGCGCCACCGGTCGTGCCCGCGGCGAACCCGTCGGCCGTGTTCGACCACGTACGCCCACCGGCCGTCGGTGAGGCCGTGGCCCCGGTGACGTAGGTGAACGACCACTGCATGCGGGCGATGTCGGAGCAGGGTTCCTGGATGATCGGGTTGCCGCCGGAGGTGGAGCCGTCCTTGTCGGACACGCACAGGCCGGTGGCGACGCTCCTGATGAGGTACTTGCCGCTGGCGGCCGTCGACGCGGTGAACGTCCAGGTCTGGTTCGTGCTCGCGCCGCAGGTCCACTGCCACAACTGGATGCCGCTGGTGGTGTCCGCGTACGGCACGTCGACGCACTTGCCGCTGTTGGTGTTGACCAGTCCGTAGCCGCCGGACTGGCTGACGGCCTTGAACTGCATGTCGGTCGCGGCGGTGTTGCAGGCCAGCTGCTGCAGCAGGGCGCCGTTGCCGGTGCCGGCCGCGACGACGTCGATGCACTTGCCGCTGGCGCCGGAGGCGAGCGTGTAGACGCCACCGTTCACCGGTGCCACCGCCGCCTCCGCCATCGGCACCGTGATCAGCATGATCCCGGCGGCGACCGTGCACACCGCGGCCGCCAGACCGGCGATGAAGCGTTTCTTCAGCATCACGGGCTCCTTCACGAGATCGGGTTCCAGCCGTCGGAACCGGCCAGGTACTTCTGCGGGGTGTAGGTGGCGGCCTGCGAGTCGGACAGCTGCGGGCGGTTGCTGTTGACGGTCGCGCCGGAGCCGGTGTTCTTGTATTCCCGGAACCGGGCGTTCTGCCAGGTGTTGGTGGACATGTTGGTCCAGGGCTGACCGGTGGCGATGGTCGCGCTCAGCGACGACTCCCGATAGAGCACCTGGGCGTCCTGCCGCCACGGCCGGCCGAGCTGGGTCGTGTTGTTGGTCGCGCCGGTGATGGTCGACTTGTAGAACAGGAAGCCGTAGGTCTTCGTCGCCGCCGTGCTCGCGGCGGTGATCGGACCGCCGGTCGAGCGCTTCTCGTAGATGCTGCAGCCGTCGAACACGATCGTGCCGCCGCCGAAGATGAAGTCGACGGTGCCTTCGATGTAGGAGTTCTTCACGTACGCCCGGGTCGCGTCGTTGACCAGGAAGGTGTCCTGGTCGCCGAGCAGGCGTACGTTCGACAGCACCGCGCGGTCGGCGTTGAGGTGCAACGCGACGGCCTGCTGACCCGAGGTGACCGAGCTTTCGTCGAAGTCGTTGGAGATCGTCAGGTTGGTGGCGACGAAGTCGTGCCCGTACGCGAACACGGTCGCGCTGCCGGAGGTACCGTACGCCCCGGCGTAGTGGTTGTTGACGATGACCGTGTTGCCCGCCGACGACCCCAGCCCCTGCAGCGTGATGTAGGGCTTGTTCGCCGGCACGGTCACGATCTCCCGGTAGGTCCCGGCCTTGATCGTGATCACGACCCGGCTGGTGTTGTTCGCCGGAACCGCGTCGACCGCGGCCTGCACCGTGCGGTAGCGGCCGGTGCCGTCGGCCGCGACGGTGGGCGTACCGGCGGTGGCAGTCGGGCCGGAGGTCGTTCCGGTGACGTAGGTGAACGACCACTGCATGCGGGCGATGTCGGAGCAGGGTTCCTGGATGATCGGGTTGCCGCCGGAGGTGGAGCCGTCCTTGTCGGACACGCACAGGCCGGTGGCGACGCTCCTGATGAGGTACTTGCCGCTGGCGGCCGTCGACGCGGTGAACGTCCACGTCTGGTTCGTGCTCGCGCCGCAGGTCCACTGCCACAACTGGATGCCGCTGGTGGTGTCCGCGTACGGCACGTCGACGCACTTGCCGCTGTTGGTGTTGACCAGTCCGTAGCCGCCGGACTGGCTGACGGCCTTGAACTGCATGTCGGTCGCGGCGGTGTTGCAGGCCAGCTGCTGCAGCAGGGCGCCGTTGCCGGTGCCGGCCGCGACGACGTCGATGCACTTGCCGCTGGCGCCGGAGGCGAGCGTGTACACGCCACCGTTCACCGGTGCCACCGCCGCCTCGGCCGCGGGCATCGTGATCAGCATGAATCCGGCGGCCAGTCCGAGGACGGCGGTGGCCAGGGCCACCAGCGGACGGCGGTACCGGGCGGATGGGCGTCCGCCAGGCGATCGTGAGGTGTTCATGGATGGGTCCTCCTGGGACGATCCGTGGAGCGGTGTCGATCAGGAGACGGGCCGGTCCGGGAACCCATAACAATTTTGTCGCCGGTCCGGAGAAAATCGTCACTGGTAGATGTCTTGACAGCGCGACGTGCGGCGCGCCACGATGTCGCCCGTGCTCGCGGACACCACGCAGGTCGTCGCCGCCCGTGACGGAGACCGGCAGGCCCTCGCCGAGTTGCTCACCGGTCATCTGCCGCTGGTCTACAACATCGTCGGCCGCGCCCTCGACGGCCACCCCGACGTCGACGACGTCGTCCAGGAGACGATGCTGCGCGCGGTCCAAGGACTGCACGGACTGCGCGAACCCGAGAGCTTCCGATCCTGGCTCGTCGCGATCGCCGTCCGCCAGATCCGGGAACGCGAACGGTCCCGGCGCACGCCCTACCGCCTCGACGTCTGGCAGGAGGCCGACGACCAGCCCGACCCCGAGGCCGACTTCGTCGACGACGCCATCACCCGAGCCCGCCTCGCCGGGCAGCGCAACGCCGTCCGCGAGGCGACCCGCTGGCTCGATGGCGAGGACCGCCGCATCCTCGCCCTGTGGTGGCAGGAACTGCTCGGCGGGCTCAGCCGGGCCGACATCGCGGCCACCCTCGGCATCACCGTCGCGCACACCGGCGTACGGATCCAGCGCATGCGCGCCCACCTGGACCGCGCGCGCCTCATCCTGGCCGCCTGGCGGGCCATGCCCCGCTGCGCCGGACTGCAGTCGGCCGCCCAGGGCTGGGACGGCCGGGCCGACTCCCGCTGGGTCAAACGGCTGCACCGCCACGTCCGCGACTGCCCACAGTGCATCGTCGCGGGCCGGCTCGCCCCTGACGACGTCGCGCTCGCTCAGATCGGCCTGCTCCCGATCGCCGGCGGCCTCGCCACCGCGATCGCCCAGGCGGCGAGCGGCCCGTTCGCACCGGCGGGGCTGCTCGCCCGCGCCTGGCAGCTGCTGACCGCCAAGCCCGCCGCCACGATCACGGCCGGGGCGACCGCGGCGGCCGCGGTCACGGCCGCGATCGTGCTGCTCCCGTCGCCCACTCCGGAGGATCCGCCCACGGCCAACCCGCCCATCGCCGGTTCCGCCCCGACGGTCTCCACCGCACCGTCGTCGGTTCCGCCCGCACCGACGAGTACGCCGAGCGCCGCGACCGGTCAGATCTACCTGGCACCCGGCGGCGACGACGACGGCGACGGAACCCAGGCCCACCCGTACGCGACCCTGGCCAAAGCGGTCTCCGTCGTGCGCCCCGGTCAGACGATCATCGTCCGGGGCGGCACGTATCGCCCGGCCGAATCCGTCGAGATCGCCACCAACGGAACGGCCCAGAAGCGCATCACCCTGACCAGCGCCGCCGGGGAACACCCCGTCTTCGACGCCACCGCCGTCCCGCACACCGACTGGTTCGTCACCCAGCGGGCCGCGTACTGGACGATCCGGGGACTGGAGATCCGTAACGCGCCGACCCACGCGTACGTGTGCGTGGGCTGCCGCTCGGTCGTCTTCACCGGAGTGTCCTTCCACGACAACAACGGCACCGGGCTGATGCTGCGCGGCGACGGCACCACCGGCAACCAGGTCCTCGACAGCGACTTCTACCGCAACCACGACACCGGCGCGGCCGCCGACGGGCTCGCCTTCAAATACGGCTCCGGCACCGGCAACACCGTCCGCGGCTGCCGGTTCTGGTCCAACGTCGACGACGGCTTCGACCTGCACGAGTTCACCTCCCCGGTGACCGTCGACCGCAGCTGGGCGTACGCCAACGGCCGAGACCTCTGGCACGACGCCACGCAAGCAGTGATCGGATCCGGCAACGGTTTCCGGCTCGGCGGCGGCGATCCGGCCCCGGCCGTGGCCCACGTCGTGACCAACAGCGCCGCCTGGGACAACGCCGGCTACGGGTTCACCGAGAGCGCGAACCGAGGCGGGCTGCGGCTGAGCCACAACACCGCGTACCGCAACGCCAAGGACGGATTCGCGTTCTTCTACTCCGCCGCCCAGTTCTCCCACAATCTCGCCCTGGCCAACAACCGGGACGCCGTGCTGGCCGACGTCGCCGTCGAGGACGCCAACTCGTGGAATCAGTCCGGTTGGACCACCAGCACGCTGCGGCAGAGCGATCCGCGCACGGCGCAGGGACCCCGCCGGGCCGACGGCAAGCTCCCCGCCACGGACTTCCTCACCAACACCCGCGACCCGGCGATCGGCGCGCCCATGAGGACCTCGTGACCGGACTGCGCGTGGCGGCCTGCCAGACGCCGGAACTCCTCGGTGCCGTGGACGCCGCCCTGGCCTGCATCGAAGACTTCGCCCGTCGGGCCGCCGACGCCGATCTGCTGTTGTTCCCCGAGTGCTTCCTGCAGGGCTACCTCGTCGAAGCCGCCCACCTGAACCGGTACGCCGTCGACCTGAGGTCCGCCGAGTTCGCAGCCGTCCAGCGTCGCCTCGCAGCGGTCGAGGTCACCCTGGTCTTCGGCGTCGTCGAGCGCGCCGGCGATCGCCTCTACAACACGGCGGTCGTCCTCGACCGGGGCGAGTTGTCCGGCTACTACCGCAAAACCCATCTGGTGCCGGGCGAGGCGTTGTTCGACCCCGGCGACGCCTACCCGGTCTTCGACCGCCGGGGCGTACGCTTCGGGATCAACATCTGCTTCGACGCCCAGTTCCCCGAAGCCGCCGCCGCAGTCGCCGCCCAAGGCGCGGACCTGCTGCTGTTGCCCGCGCAGAACATGATCCGCCGCGCCAGTGCCGAGAGTTGGCGCGAGCGGCACAACGAGATCCGCACTCGACGCGTACGCGAAACGGGGATGTGGCTCGTCTCCGCCGACGTCACGGGGGAGCGCGGCACCAGTCACATCGGCTACGGCCCGACCTGCGCGATCAACCCCGACGGCGACGTCGTCGCCCAGGTCCCATCGCTGACCATGGGTCACATCACCGTCGAAGTTCCCAGCTCCCGCTGATACCAGGTGCCCGGTTCGCCGCTGAGGTCGGCCGGGTCCGCCGGGCCTACCTCGACGAAGCCGGCCTTGACCAGCACTCGCTGAGAAGCGATGTTGCGATGCGAGGTGGCTGCCCGCAAGGTGCGCAGCCCATGCCGGTCGGCCGCGAGGTCGCAGAGCTCCAGAACGGTCGCCGTGGCCAAGCCCCGCCCGGCGGCCGCCTGCGCGACCCGATAGCCGAGGTCCGCCCCGTGGTCGACGAGGTCCATCAGATTGAACCGGCCCAGCACGGAACCGTCGTCGTCGACGAGCACGTGGAAGGCGGAGATGCCCGCATCCTGCTCCTTCAGCAGGGCCTCGAACCGGTCGGCGAACTCGGCGAAATAGTCATCGCCTCGGTCGGGGACACTGGCCGCGAAGTAGCTGCGGTTGGCCGCTTCGAAGGCGAGCACCGCCGGGGCGTGACGCTGATCAAGACGCTGAAGTTCGGGCACCGCCCGACCCTATCCAGGGCGTACGCCGGGGTCACCCGGTTTACCGCAGCGGATGCGTGAAATGGCCGTTTCGTAACGTACGTACGGCTCGTTTAGTCAGGCGATGAACGCCACGATGGACCCGAAGACGCAGAAAGCCAAGCTGCTCACTATCTTCGTCGCGCTCATGTTGTGCGTACTGCTCGCCGCCCTGGACCAGACGATCGTGGCGACCGCGTTGCCCACCATCGTCGGCGACCTCAACGGGCTCGACCACATCTCGTGGGTGGTGACGGCGTACCTGCTGACCTCGACGGTCACCCTGCCGCTCTACGGCCGCATCGGCGACATCTACGGCCGCAAGCCCGTGGTGATCTTCGCGATCGCGGTGTTCCTCGCCGGATCGGCGCTGTGCGGCTGGTCGCAGACGATGACGCAGCTCATCGCGTACCGGGCGGTGCAGGGCGTGGGCGCGGGCGGGCTGATGGTGCTCGCCCAGGCGATCCTCGCCGACCTCGTCCCGCCCCGGGATCGCGGCCGCTACATGGGCTTCATCGGCGCGGCGTTCGGCGTCGCCTCGGTCGCCGGTCCGCTGCTCGGCGGCTATCTCACCGATCACGCGAGCTGGCGATGGGTGTTCTACATCAATCTGCCGCTCGGGGCGATCGCCCTCGCGATGATCGTCGTCGTGCTCAAGCTGCCCGCACCCACCTCACGCTCGCGGGTGGACTACCTCGGCGCCGCGCTGCTCTCGGCCGCGGTGACCGGCCTGGTCCTCGTCACCTCCTGGGGCGGCAGCGAGTACGCCTGGGGCAGCGCACAGATCCGCTGGCTGATCGCGGCAACCCTCGGATTCACGGTGTTGTGGCTGCTCAGCGCCCGATTCTCGGCACAGCCGATCCTGCCGCTGCGACTGTTCCGGGATCGGACCTTCGCCCTCGCCTCCGTCGCCAGCATCGCCGTGGGCGTGGCGATGTTCGGGTCGATCAGCTATCTGCCGATCTTCATGCAGGTCGTGACGGGCGCGAACGCCACCAACTCCGGCCTGCTCATGTTGCCGCTGGTCGCGGGCATCCTGGTGACCGCCATCGCGTCCGGGCAGCTGATCAGCCGGAACGGGCGGTACAAGGCGTACCCGATCGTGGGCGCGATCCTCACCGGACTCGGCCTCTGGCTGCTGTCCACCCTGGACGAACACAGCACCCGCGCCCTGATCAGTGCGTACATGGTCGTCGTCGGACTGGGCATCGGCCTGATCATGCAGGTGCTCGTGCTCGTCGTGCAGAACTCCGCCGACCGCGCCGACCTCGGCGTCGCCACCTCCGCCGTCACCTTCGTCCGCCAGGTCGGCGGCGCGCTCGGCGTGGCCATCTGCGGTTCGCTGTTCACGACGCGGCTCTACGACGCGATCACCACGGAGCTGCCGGGGGTGCCGATCACCGGCGGCGTGGGCTCGCTGACCCCGGCGCGGCTGGCCGAGCTGCCCGACGCCGTACGCGACGGGATCGCCCGCGCCTTCGCCGATGCACTGCCGCCCATCTTCCTCGCTCTGGTTCCGCTGCTGGTCATCGCGCTGATCTGCGTCAGCGTGCTACCCGCCGTCTCCCTGCGTACGCACGACGCCCCGGTCGTCGAGACCGCCCACCACCTCACCGGCGTGGTCCACAGCTCGGCCGGTACGCCGATCGCCCAGGTCCGGCTCAGTCTGCTGGCCGCCGGTGGGGAACTGCTCGCCACCGCCACGAGCGACGCGACCGGGACCTTCACCGTCGGCGCCCCACGAGCCGGAAACTACGTGCTGGTCGCCGCGGCCGACGGATACCGCCCCGACGCGTCACGGGTACAGGTCGCTGCGACGGCGTATCACGAGATCCTGCTGGCGGGAGCGGCGACGCTGGTCGTGGCGACGCGCGTGCCGGGAGCGGCCGCGAACCTGACCGACGACGCGGGCCGGCAGGTGGCGACGGCGCGAGCGGACGACGCGGGCCGGCTCGTGCTGGAGCGGCTCGAAGCCGGACGCCACACCCTGACCGTGACCGCCGAGGGTTACCTGCCCGCCGCCCTCGCGATCGACCTGACGCCCGGTGACACAGTGGAGCGTGAGCTGCCACTGCGCCGCGCGGCGACCGTGGCCGGGACGGTACGCGGACC
This sequence comes from Hamadaea sp. NPDC050747, assembly GCF_040654195.1. Classification (NCBI taxonomy): domain Bacteria; kingdom Bacillati; phylum Actinomycetota; class Actinomycetes; order Micromonosporales; family Micromonosporaceae; genus Hamadaea; species Hamadaea sp. NPDC050747. The sequence goes on along the minus strand of NZ_JBFAHM010000004.1, from coordinate 403,975 downwards.
GGACGGCAAGCCGCTGAAAGACGCGCTCGTCGTCCTCCTGGACGCGGCCGGGACCGTGCGCGGCAGTACGCACACCGACGCGACCGGCGCCTTCGCGGTCGACGACCTGACCGACGGCGCCTACACCCTCGTGGCCAGCGGCTACGGACCGACCGCCCTCGGCGTGCGCATCGACGGGCCGGGCCGGGTCGACACGCAGATCACGCTCGGCCGCGAAGGCGGACGGCACTCCGACCAGCCGCACGCGGGCTGGCACGCCGTCCACCCGAGCCGCCCGATCCGCGTCTCCCGCTGACCCTCCTCACGTGGCCTGCTTGGGCGCTGGATCAGGGATCTCGGTCGAATCATCGGTCAAGATTCGACCGAGATCCCTGATCCAGCGCCGTCGGTCAGGTCGGGTCGGTCAGGTCGGGTCGGTCAGGCGGGGACGGTGAAGCCGTCGGCGTAGACGCCGGGGCGGACGGGTTTCTCCGCGACCACACAGACGTGTTCACCGGGCCAGAACCAGCCGGCCGACCGCGCGACGTCGGCCCAGACGTCGAGTTCGGCGTCGAGCGCCGGGCCGAAGTCGGTGAGGCCGAGTTGCCGCCACACGTCGTAGTACGCGATCCAGTGCGACTCCTGCTGGCCGAACCAGCAGACCGGACTCGGCTCGCCGAGCGACCGCTTCGCGGGAGCGGCGTACGCCCGGATCAGCTGCCGGAACAGCTCCTCGCGGACGTGCCGGCGCAGGATCTCCACGAACGGGACCCCGAAGTCGAGCGCCCGGTCGACCGAGTGCTCCGGCCAGGGCTCACCCTTCTTGCGTTTGGGCGGCTTGGGATCGAACGCCGGAGCCTCGATCCGATCGTCCATCCGCCACCGCAGCCGGGCCACCACCGTCGCCAGGTCACTGGCCAGCGGCGGATCCGCCTCCGGCGGGGGAGCGGAGACCCAGGCGTACAGGTGGTCCAAGGTCGGCAGCTCGCGTACGAGTGGCTGGGCTTCGCGGGGCGATCGAACCCAGACGAACTCCGGCTGTGGGCGGCCCATCGACGCGTACACCTTGGTGATCGCGACGCGGGCGACGGACCGATCGGCCGGACCCCAGGCGAGACCGAGACGAAGCCATTCGTCACGGATGTCGGCGGCCTGCTTCCAGAAGGCGGCACGAAGGTGCCGCGGCGCGGTCATACCGCGAGGGCGCGCACGCCCTTTCGCATGAGGCGAATCATGGGATCGATCATCGCATGCCCCGGCAAATGCATTTTTGGTCGCGCGCCCTGCCGTGCGTCGAGCCGATCATGGGGTTAGCGTCACGAGGTTATCTGAACTCCCGATGAAGGGAACGTGACGTGACTTCACGATCCTGGCGCTCACCGCGCCGCGTCCTCACCCTGTCGCTGGCGGCGATCGCCCTGGTCGCGGTGGGCGGGCTGGCCTCTGCGGCGACCCCGCAGCCGGCCATCAAGACGATCACCCCGAAGTACGCCGAGCAGATCACCAACATCGACGTCCTCCGGCAGCAGATCCGCAACTACTACGGCGACCCGCTCGGCAGCGGCATCGCCGCGTCCGACGGCAACTACGCCGACGAGGCGCGCAAGGTCGCCTCGGCCGGGCAGCGGTGGCTGGACGCCATGTCGCACAAGCCGGGCGAGCAGAAGGCGATCGTCCTCGACGTCGACGACACCACCCTGCTGACCTGGAACTACGAGGTGTTCAGCAACTGGGCGTACAACCCCACGACCAACGGGCAGTTCGTCACCGAGCAGCGCTTCCCGGCCGTCTTCGGCATGGTCGACCTCGTCCGGCACGCTCAGGAGCAGGGGTACGCGATCTTCTTCCTGACCGGCCGTCCGCTGGCGCAGGAGGCGGCCACCCTGGGCAACCTGACCGCCGACGGAGTGGGCGTTGACGCGGGCTACCCGGCGCCGACGACGCTGGTCAACGGCGAGGACGGGCTGTTCACCAAGCCCCCGGTGGCGCAGTACCCGGACTACCTGAAGGCGGCGTGCGCGGGCGACCCCAACGGTTCGTGCACGACCGTGCACTACAAGTCGGCGACCCGGGCACACATCGAGTCGCTCGGCTACGACATCGTCGCCAACTTCGGCGACCAGTTCAGCGACCTGGAGGGCGGGTACGCCGACCGCACCTTCAAGCTGCCGAACCCGAACTACTTCCTGCCCTGATCCGCTGATCCAGGCGTACGCGGGCGGGCCGGTGTTTCCGGCCCGCCCGTTCGCGCGCTCAATGGGTGGGAGTGCAGATCTCGTAGTAGCCGCCGTTGTACCACTGCATGCACGACTTGACGGCCTGCTGGAAGGAGACCATCGCCGTCCAGCCCTTGGCGCCCTCGTAGATCGGCAGGTTGCGGTACTCGGTGGTGGACGACCCGCGCAGGAAGACCGTCGTCGGGAAGGCGAAGTCGCTGTGCACCTCGAATCGCGTCCACGCGGCGTAGCAGCTCGGGGAGTACCGCAGCTCGATGGTGACGAGATTCTCGGTGATCTTCTCCAGCGTGTAGGCGTCGCTGCCACATCCCAACGTGTTCGGATCGTAGTGATTGCAGTCCGATCCCCAGCAGCTTCCGGCGGCGGCCGCCGGTGTGATCAGGGCCGCCTGCGTGCCGGCGATCGCCAGCACCGCCAGGGCCAGCGCGGCTGCGAAGTGCTTGATCCTCGTCATGGGCGGCGATCCTGCCCGATCGCGACGATGAGAGTCAATGTGACATCGATGGATGGAACCGCGTCGCGACTGTGACGGCGGCCGTGACGCCCGGCTGTCGAGGATGCCGCGACACGGATAACGGCTCCGTAACGCCCAACCGGTCCGCCGCTCGCCGACGACGGCGCCCGTTTGCCCAGGCCCATAGCCTGACGATCACGGTCGATACGCCGCTCCGGTGTACGGGAGACGCCGTTGACAGCGACGTTCATCGCTGCCCAGGATGTGGCCCATCGTCGCGGATGCATATTGCATCGGCGGCGCCGACAACCGAAGACCGTCGGCACGGGGGCCGCACGTCGTCGTCGAATCCCTGGACCGATGGGCCGTTTCGGGTGCTGGGCACCCGGTCCTGGGGAGGATTCGGCCTTGCGAAACCGGAGCCGACGCTGGCTGCTCGCCAGCGCGCTGAGTGTCGTCATGATCATGGGTTCGGGTGTGCCGGCGTTCGCCGCACCGTCGAGCACGCAGCAGGCCGCCGACGATCCAGGCGGTTTCTGGGATCCGATACGCCACCTGTTCGGGGCGAGCAGCGCGCCCCGGCCCAAAGAGCCGCCGAAGTCGGTGGACCTGCGGCTGGACGGGGTGCCGCACGACGACCCCGGATCGAAGGGCAAGGCATGGGCGCCGGCCAAGCGGGTCAAGGAGCTGACCTCGCGGCGTACGCAGAACGCCCGGTTCTATCTGCTGTCGGACGGCCGGATGCAGGCCGAGGTGTCGCAGACTCCGCTGAACTACCGCGACGGTGGTACGTGGAAGCCGATCGACCTGTCCGTCCGGGCGGGTTCGGGCGGGTGGGCGTACCAGAATGTCGCCAACGCCTTCACCTCCCGCTTCGGAGACCGGTCCGACAAGCTGGTGCGGTTCGAGTCCGGCGGCCGGCACATCGAGCTGGGCCTGACCGGGCCGGCCACGGACCTGACGCCGAAGGTCGACGGCTCAACGGTGACCTACCCGGGCGCGGCGGGTGGCGCGGACGTGGTCTACGAGGTGACGCCGACGACGTTGCAGGAGGACTTCGTCCTGGCGAAGGCGCCGGCCGAGCCGTTCGCGGTGACCCTGTCGATCAAGACCGGTGGTCTCGTGGCGCGGCAGGCGGCCGACGGGTCGATCGAGTTCACCGGGCCGGACGGCGGCCGGGTGTTGTTCGTGATGCCCGCGCCGTACATGTTCGACTCGAAGGACGACGCGAAGTCCGACGTCGGCAAGACGATGTCGCGCAACGTGGCCCAGATCCTGACCCAGAACGGTTCGACGGCCGAGATCACGCTCGTGCCGGACGCGGCCTGGCTGGCCGACGCGGCCCGGCAGTACCCGGTGACGATCGACCCCACGATCAAGATCCAGCCGGTGCCGTCGGACGGGCAGGACGTCGAGATCTACTCCGGCACGACCGGCACGAACTACAACAGCACCTACCAGCTCAAGGTCGGCACCGAGTCGACGAACACCTGGCGTTCGCTCGTGCGGTTCCCGCTGACCGGCATCCCGGCCGGGACCCCGATCGACGACGCGCAGTTGCAGTTGTACTACTCGCAGACGCACTGGGACTACTCGTACGACGTGGCGCTCGAAGCGCGGCGCGTGACCAGCGCGTGGGACGAGTCGACGGCGACGTGGGGCACCATCAACACGGCGATGGCGGCGCAGCCCGCCGGGAACGTGGTCGTGGTCGACGACGGTGACGCCGGGACGTCGTTCTCCGGCACGTGGCCGTACTCAACCAACTCGCTGACGGCCAAGGCGATCGGCGCTGACTACCGCTACAACAACGACGCGACGGCGGGGAACACGCACACGTGGACGCCGACGATCACCGAAGCCGGGAACTATCAGGTCGAGGTGCACTTCACTTCGGAGGCTGACCGGTCGACCCTGACTCCATACACGGTGTACTACAACGGCGGGTCGAAGGCGTACACGGTGGACCAGACCGGCGCGGCCGACGGCGTGTGGAAGACCCTCGGGGTGCATCCGTTCGCGGCGGGCACCACCGGCAAGGTCGTGCTCGGCGACGTGGCGAACAAGTCGGTGATCGCCGACGCTGTGCGGTTCACCAAGTGGGGGACCACCACCAAGAAGGCCGGTGTCTCCAGCGTCTGGAACAGCTTCCCGGTCCGCAACGTGGTGCAGGACTGGGTCAACGGTGTCCAGCCCAACTACGGCTTCATGATCAAGGCCGTCGACGAGCAGGACAAGGGCCGCGGCGGACCCGTTTACGAGGCGTCGGAGTACGCGTACGACAACAACCGGCGCGATTACAACCTGCCGAAGCTGGTGGTGACCTTCGGCCGGCCCGGCGTCTCCGTGGACGCCCCGACGACGATCGCCTCGACGGGTGCCGCCCTGACCTGGCCGGCCTACGTGGATCCGACCGGTTCGGCGTCCACCGCGGACGACATCGTCGAATACCAGGTGCACCGCAGCGTCTACCAGACCTTCGTGCCGTCGGCGGCCACCCTGGTCGCGCCGGTCGCCAAGAACGCGCTGGCCTACCAGGACACCACCGCCGTGCCGACGCCCACGGATGAGACTGATCCGCTGAAGCGGCATTTCTACTACTACATGATCGCGGTCAAGACCGCCGACGGGCAGGTCATCGCCGGGCCGACCCAGGGCGCGCTCCTGCCCAAGGCGGGCCGCATCACCAAGGTGTTCCGGGAGACGACGGCCAACCAGGTGCCGGACACGACGCTGTCCGCGGCGCAGCCCACGGCCAACGTCAACGTCTACGGCGGAGACCCCTACGTGTCGCCCGGCAACAACTCCAGCGCCTACGGCGACACTCGCGGCCTGGTGAAGTTCGCCAATCTGACCGGCGTGCCGGCGAACGCGAACGTGGTCGACGCCCAGTTGGAGATGTGGAACACCGGCCTGTACCCGGGCAACGTGACCGACGGCAAGGTCGACGTGCATCGGCTCACCCGGGCCTTCGACGAGACCACCGCCACCTGGAACAGCGCCGCTTCCGGCACCGCGTGGACCACACCCGGCGGCGACTACGACCCGACCGCCGAGTCCTACTTCGACGGGTTCACCAACGACCCCGAGTGGGAGTCGTGGACGGTGACGAACACCGTCAAGAACTGGCTGACCAGCCCGGCCTCGAACTACGGGTTCCTGCTGAAGATGCGGGACGAGGTGGCGTCGACCCAGCGGGCGATGCTGCTGTCCAGCGAGGGCGCCGAGCCGATGCTGCGCCCCACCCTGCGGGTCACCTACCTGGAGCCGACGCCCGAGTCCACCTACTACGCCCCGGGCACCGCCGGGCTGATGGCTCCCGACAGCACCTATCCGGTGACCGTCTCGGTGTCCAACCCCACGGGCACGGCGTGGACCACCGCGACCTGGGAGCTGTCCTACCACTGGAGCCTGCCGGACGGCACCGACGTCACCACCAGCGGCAACCAGGTCGCGACCGCGCTGCCACGGGACATCGCCGCCGGCACGACCGCCGACGTCGCCGCCACCGTCAAGACACCCGTGTCCTCGGACCCGGCCAACAAACGCACCGACTACGTGCTGCGCTGGGAGTTGCACAACAAGACCACCGGCCAATGGCTGTCGGCCGGCAGCGGCATCGCCTCGCTGGACCAGAAGGTCGCCGTCGAGGAACCGACCTCCGACGAGCTGGGCCTGGAGAGCTTCTACAGCTACGACGGCGTCGACACCGGCGCGGGGTCGGCGCTGATGAACAACCTCCACGCGGGCAACACTGTCTGGACCTACGACGCCCTGAGCAACCCTTCCCGCGGCATCGCCACCGTCCTGCGGCTGGCGTACAACTCGCAGGACACCACCGACACGGTCACCGGGTACGGCTGGTCGCTGCAAGCGTCGTCGCCGCTGCGCCTCGGCTCGGCCCTGGACTTCCATCCGAACCCGAACCCGACGACGGTCAAACTCACCGACGGCGACGGGACCACACACACCTTCACCTGGAACGCCACCGCCAACGAGTGGACCTCGCCGAAGGGCGTGCACCTGTTCCTGCAGCAACTCGTGTCCTGCAAGGCGCAGACCGAGGCAGACCGCGCCTGGACGATGACCCGGCCCGACCGCACGGTCTTCTACTACGACTGCGACGGATACCTGTCGTCGATTGAGGACAAGAACGGCAACCTCATGACGTTCACCTACGAGGTCCGCCGCTCACAGAACAAGCCGACCAAGTTCCTGAAGTACATCACCGACGCCGCCGGACGCCAGACGCTCACCCTGACCTACTGGGCCAAGGGCGACACGTACGACTACGTCAACGACACCACCTGGGCCAAGGTCACCGGGCAGGGCAATCTGACCAACCCGAAGATCATCGACCACGTCCGGTCCATCGTGGACATCTCCGGCCGAACGCTGACCTTCACCTACACCGACAAGGGCCTGCTCGGCGAGCTGATCGACGGCGCCGGATGGACCCAGCCGAAGGTGTTCGGCTTCCAGTACGACATGACGCAGGGCAACAAGAACGTCAAGCTCGTGAAGGTCGTCGACCCGCGTGGCCACGGTACTGCGCTGAGGTACTACGACCTGCCAGACGACGACCCGAAGTTCCACTGGGCCACCAAGGACTACACCGACCGGCTCGGCAACCCGATCGCCTTCGCCTACAGCGATCCCGACGGGCCGACCGGCGACACCATCACCACCGTGGTGGTCGACGCCGAGAACCACCCGGCCACCTTCCGCACCGACGGATACGGCCGGACGTTCCAGACCACCAACGCCAAGAACCAGACGACCAAACTCGGCTGGGACGGCGACCACAACGTCATCCGCCTCGAAGAGGCCGACGGCGCGGTGTCGACCTCGGCGTACGACCCGAAGACCGGCTATCCGACCGAGTCGAAGACGGCGGAACAGGTCAAGAACGGCTGGCCCGGCACCACGTACGCGTACCAGACGGGGTTGACCGGGCACTGGGCCGACCTGATCGCCAAGCAGTCCTCCGAAGGCCGGCGCTGGACGTTCGGCTACGACCTGGAGGGCAACCTCACCAGCGCCACCGATCCCGCCGGCACGAGCACCCCGGCCGACGGCGACTACACCACCACCTACGCCTACGACACCTACGGTCAGCTGACGAAGATCACCGACGCCAACGGTCACAGCACCTCGTTCGGCTCCTACGACCCCACGGGCCTGCCGAAGACGAGCACCGACGCGCTGACGCGGACCAGCACCAAGGCGTACGACGAGCGCGGCAACGTCGTGTCGGTGACCGACGCCAAGGGCAAGACCAGCACGTTCGGCTTCGACCTGATGAACCGGCCGCTGACGGCGCGGGTGCCGAAGAACGCGGCGACCGGCGACTTCCTGGTCAAACCGGCTCCGGTGTACGACGCCAACGACAACATCCTCGAATCCACCGCCGCCAACGGCGCCAAGACGACCGCCACCTACGACTCCGGCGACCGGACGACGGCCACCTTCGCGCCGAAGGACACCACCGGCGGGCCGGAGCGCAAGACCAGCTACGGCTACGACAAGGTCGGCAACGTCCTCACGGTGACCGAGCCGAACGGCAACCTCACCGCCGACGCCGACGATTTCGTGACGCGGTACGCGTACGACGAGATCTACCAGAACACCTCGATCACCGACGCCCGCAACGGTGTCATCAGCTACACCTTCGACAGCGTCGGCAACATCACCAAGGTGGTCGACCAGCTGAAGAACGCCACCGCGGACCCGGACGACTTCACCACGAAGGTCACCTACGACAGCGATCGTCAGGTCCGCACCTCGACCGACGCGGCCGGATTCACCTCGAGCGTCGGCTACGACCGCGACGGGCTGATGGTCACGACCACCGACGAGGAGAACAACCAGACCTTCCTGACCTACGACGCGCGTGGACTGCTGGCCGAAGCCAAGGAGCCGTACGACACGGTCGGGGGCGTCGTCGCGTACCACCTCACGCGCTACGAGTACGACCAGGTCGGCAACCGCACCAAGGTGGTCAGCCCGCGCGGCGTCGCCACCACCGACGACCCGGACGACTTCGCCCAGGTCGCGGTGTACGACGAACTCAACCGGATCAAGGAGCAGGTCCTTCCGTACGACAAGGACGACGCGTACTACACCGTCGGGGAGAAGGTCCAGTACACCTACGACGAGGTGGGCAACCTGACCAAGGTCTCCCAGCCGACCTCGGGCAAGGTCCCGGGAGCGGCAGGTCCTCGGGTCGACACCGGATACACCTACCTCGACAACGGCTGGATCGCGTCGACGACCGATCCGTTCGGCATCTCGACGACGTTCGACTACAACCCCCTGGGTCAGCAGACCCGCCGGACCGTCACCGGCGCCGACGGCGGCCTCACCCACACGATGACGATGTCGTACTACCCCGACGGGAAACTGCAGAACCGGGCCGACGAAGGCGTACCGGTCGGCAGCGACGTGTCGCTGTGGGACAACACCGACGAGCACTACGTCACCACCGTCGGCGACTGGACGACGAGCACGCAGGGCACCGGCTACGTCGGCACCGACTACGCCACCCACGCGCCCGGCACAGGCGCGAACAAGTTCACCTGGGTGCCGCCGAACCGCCATGCGAACGACGACTACGAGGTGTTCGTGCGCTATCCGGCGGTCGCCGGAGCGGCCACCGACGCCAAGTACACGCTGTTCGGCCAGACCAAGGTCGTCGACCAGACCCAGCATGCCGGCGAGTGGGTCAGCCTCGGCACCTATCCGATGGTGATCCTGACCAACACCGATCAGGTCACCCTCTCGGACGCCGCCAACGGCATCGTCGTGGCCGACGCCATCAAGTTCGTCCGCGACACCACCGGAGTGATCGACAACGAGCGTCAGTCGTACACCTACACATACGACGCCAACGGCAACCTCACCACGCTGAGCGACGGGAGCACCGGCTCCCAGATCGATCGCTACACGATGACCTACACCGGGCTCAACCAACTGGCCGGGATGAGCGAGCTCGACTCCGGTGCGGTGCAGCACACCTCCACCTACGACTACGACGCCAACGGCAACGTGACCAAGCGGACCTTCGACTCGCTCATCGACGAGTTCGTGTACGACGCCCGGGATCTCGTCACGACGGCGAAGAACCTGACCCAGGCCGGTGATCCGAACCCGCGGATCAGCTCGTACACCTACACGCCACGCGGCCAGCTCGCCCATCAGACCAAGCCGCTCGGCGGCAACGTCGACTTCACTTACTACGCCGACGGTCGCCTGCGCCACCTCGCCGAAAACACCGGTACGCCTGGGCGCCTGATCGCCGAACACACCCTCAAGTACGACCTCAACGGCAATCCGGCCGAAGACGTCGCCAGGCTGATGAACGCCGACAACACTGCGGCGTACCTGGACCGGACCCTGACCTACCAGTACGACCCGCGGGACCGGATCACCCAGGTCGCCAAGGGCACCGACCGGGCCGAGAAGTACGTCTACGACGCGAACAGCAACATCCTCACCGAGGAGTTCACCGAGCCCGGCGGAAAGAAGAGCACCACCGCCAACTTCTACGACCGCAACCGGTTGACCAAGACCATCGGCGGGTCGCCGAACGACGACGGCACCACCACCACGACCTCGTCCTTCTACTACTACGACCCGTTCGGCCGGACCGAGCAGATCCGATCCACCTCGATCGTCACCGGCGGCGATCCAGTCGACCCGTCCAACAGCTTCAGCGGATACTGCTACGACGGGTTCGACCGCAAGATCCGGAACGAGGTCTCCTACTTCCGGTACCAGTCCATCACCGACTACGCGTACGACACCCTGAACCGCACGATCTCCACGAGCCGGAAGATCTACGGCGCGAGCGACACCGGCGCGCAGCTGGAAGGACAGGCCGACACCGCCATCCGGTACATGGGCGCCAGCGACCTGGTGCTGTCGGAGGAACGGACCGCCGGTGTCGGCACGAGCACCACAAGCACCACCGCCTATCGGTACGGCGCCGGCAGCGAGCGGATCTCGCAGACCGTCACCGCGAACGACGGCGGACCCACGGGCGAGTTCAACTACGTGCACAACGCCCGCGGCGACGTCGAAGCGATCACCGACACCAGCGGCAACACCCGGGCCACCTACGGCTACACCGCGTACGGCCAGGACGACGCCCCGATGTTCACCGGCGTCGACAAGCCGGACTCCGCCGACCTGCTCCGCGTCAAGCGGCCGGTGAACCTCTACCGGTTCAACGCGCAACGATGGGACCAGGCCAGCGGCACCTACGACATGGGATTCCGCGACTACTCGCCGACCGCGTCGCGGTTCCTCACGCCCGACTTCTACACCGGCGCCCTGGCCGACTTCCAGCTCGGCATGGGAGCGGGCACCGCCAACCGGTACCTGTTCGCCTCAGGCAACCCCGTCGGGAACTTCGAAGTCGACGGGCACTTCTCCATCCCGAACTGGCTCAAGCAGATCGGCGGGTTCTTCAAGGGCATCGGCGAACAGGCCTGGGCGACCGTCACCGGGCTGTGGGACTTCGGCGCCGCGGTGGTCGGCTGCTTCCCCTGCGGCGAGCAGATCAGCGAGCTGTGGAACTACGCCGGCGACAACCCGGGCGAATTCTGGGGCGGCGTCTGGCACAGCATCTGGGACCCGATCGCCGACGACTGGAACCGGGGCAACTACGGCGAAGCCATCGGACGCGCGGTGTTCTCCGTCGCCGAGCTGGTCTTCGGCGGTAAGGGCATCGCCAAGATCAAGAACGTCATCCGGGCGCGTCAGGCCGCCAAGGCCGCCGAAGCGGCGGTGCTCGCCAAGCGAGCCGCACGGATCGCACAACTGCGGATCAACCGGATCGTCGGCGCCGAGGCCGAGAAGGCACTGGGCATCCCGGCCAGAGGCAAGAAGGCGGTCAGATCCTTCTCGGGCGAAGCGGCCCGCCGCTTCCCGGACTACAACGCCAAACGGCGAACGGTGGTCGAGGTCAAGGCCGAGGACACCGTCGACTTCACTGGTCAGACGCTCGACTTGATACTGTACGGCGAATCGGTGGGCAAGGTCCCGGTGTACATCGTGCGCCAGGACGCGATCATCACGACCTCGATGCGCGCGGCTCAGGAGCTGCGGCTCATAAGGATCTACAAATGGCTACCGCCCTTGCACATGTGACGCGGCAGATGACCGAAGACCTTGCGGCCGCCGGGGTGCGGGTGAAGCACCCCGGCGACCTCACCACCCTCGAGGATCTGCCCGAAGCCGCCGTCCCGGTCCTCATCCGCTGGATCGAGGAGATCGGGACGGCGGACCTGCCAGACCGCGACCGGTGGTACCTGTGGGACACCGTCGCCCGGGCGCTCAGCGTCCGGGCGGCCCGGCCCGACGCCGGACCGGCACTGGTACGCCTCTTCCGTGATCCGCGGCTGCCGGAGGGGTACAAGTGGACGGTCGGCAACGCGCTGGACCAGGTGGCCGACGCCGCACTGCTCGACGAGATGATCGAGCTGGCCACCGATCGCAGCCATCGGGGCGCCCGGCAGATGGTCGTGCAGGCCCTGGGCCGGATCGGCAAGGGGCCGCGCCGGGAAGAGGTCATCGACGTGCTGATCGGCGAACTGGACGACGACGACGTCGTGGCCTTCGCGATCACCGCCCTGATGAAGCTCAAGGCCACCCGGGCGGTCGAGCAGATCAGCCGGCACGTGGACAGCCCGGTTCCGGTCGCGAAGAAGGCAGCCCGGATCGCGGTCGCCAAGCTCGGGGGATCCGGAGCCTAAAGGTAGAGGTGCAAGCCCTCCTTCAACTGCTTGGGCGTGTAGGTCAGGGTGCCCCGCTGGCCGAGCGTCAGACCATAGAACTTCTGCGCCTTCGGGACGTGCTCGATGGTGAACGGGAAGACGCAGTCGGAGCCCTTCGAGATGCCCTCGCCCAGCGTGCCGACCGCGACCACGGTCCCCTCGGCGTCGCTGACGACGATCTGGGTGCCCGGGGTGATGTCGCCGTACATCTCGTTGCCTGAGCAGACCGCGCCGTCCTTCGTGCCGCTGTCGGCCAGGGTCAGATCGCCGGTGACGGTGAAGTCGTCGTGGCGCATCTTCCACACGACGGCGCCCGCCGTGGCGGTCCCGGCACAGCAGAGGAACAGCACGGCCGCGACTCCGATCGCCACCCAGATCGGCCACGTACGCCGGGCCGGCCGGTTCGCGGTGTCCGGTGCGACCGGGTCTTCGCCCAGCTCAGCCGGGGTGAGCGGGTTCTCGCCCATGGTCCCACCGTAGCGGTCGGAGGTTGACGTGCGCGGATACTCGGCAAACCCGGGGCCGCGTACCATGCGCTTATGCCGGAGATCGTGCAGTTGCTCGCCTCACCGGTCCATCGTTTCGAGGGACGGCCGCAGGACGGGCCCGCGCCCGCTCCGCCGGGCGAACTGGTCGCCGAAGTACGCCTCCGCGCGGGCCTGGGCATCGTCGGCGACCGCTATTTCGGACATCAGGCGCACAAGGACGCCGCCGTGACGGTGATCGCGCAGGACTCGCTGCCGCCCGGCGCCGACCTCACCCACGTACGCCGCAACGTCCTGCTGGCCGGGGTTCCGGTGGACGACCTCGTCGGCTCGATCCTGATCCTGGACTGCGGCGACGGCCCGGTACGCCTCCAGGCGAACCGCCCGGCAAACCCGTGCGCCTGGATGGACGCCACGATCGGGCCGGGCGCCCGGGACCGGTTGCGCAACAGGGGCGGCATCCGGTGTACGCCGCTGACCGACGGCGTACTGCGGGTCGGGCCGGTCCTCGTCGAGATCGTCTAGGGACGTAGCGTGTCGACCCGGGCCACCGCCGCGTCGATCTGCGCCATCGTCAGATCACCGCGCTTGACCCGGTCCACCGCCACATCGAGGATCTTCGTGACGATCTTCGGATCGTAGACCTGCTGGTTGGCGTACACGAGGAGGTCGACACCGGCCTGGACGGCGAGGGTGAACGCCTCGGCGGTGCCGTACTTGGCGGTGATGCCCTTGGCCTGCATGTCGTCGCTGACGACCGGTCCGGTCCAGCCCAGCTCGCCGCGCAACAGGTCGTCGACCACCTTGCGGGACAAGGACATCGGCTTGTCCGGGTCGAGGTGCCGGTTGAGCAGGTGGGCGACGAGGACCGAGTCGGTGGTGCCGGCGGCGATGAGCCGCTGGAACGGAATGAGGTCGCTGCGTTTCCAGGTGCCGGTCACGTCGACCACGTCGAAATCGGTGTTACCGGTCGCGCTGCCGAAACCGGGAAAGTGCTTGATCGAGGTCTTGATCCGGTTCGCGCGATGCACCTTGATCTCCTCGGTCGCGTTGCCGACCACGACGTTCGGGTCAGCCGAGAAGCTGCGGCCGAGTTTGGCGATCGCGGGGTTGTCCGGGTTCGTGGCCAGGTCGACGACCGGCGCATAGTTCATCGTCACGCCGACCGACGTCATGCTGCGTACCAGTCCTTCGGCCCAGGATGTGGTGTGCGCGGCCTGGTTGACCGCGCCGACCTGGGCCTGAGACTGGCTGGCCGGGAAGCCGTTGCCGGGGTTGAGGCGGGAGATGCGCCCGCCCTCCTGGTCGATCGAGACGATGAGCGGGCCGGGCGCGGCCTCGCGCAGCGTCGTGACGAGCTGCGTGACCTGCGCGGGCGAGGTGATGTTCCGGGGCCGGCCGGTCAGCTGATCGGTGTCGAACAGGATGATGCCGCCGATGTGCTGGTCCCGGACGGCCTTCACGATCCAGTCGTCGGCGGTGACTGTCTGCCCGCGGAACCCGACGACCAGCAGGCTGGCGACCTTACGCCGCAGCGCGGCCTCGTCGAGCCCGGTCGTGGTCGGCGCGGGGCTCGTCGGGCCGGCCGAGGTAGGCGTGGACGAAGCGGCGCCCGTCGGCTCGTTTTTCGAGCCGCACGCGGTGACGCCGGCGGTCAGGCTCAGGCCCGCCGCGGTCAGCAGGTGACGGCGGCTCAGTCCCATCAGGTCAACGTAGCCCAGCCGCGTGCAGCGCGGGACCGGTTCAGCCCCGGCGTTCTCGGCGCGTTGTAGCGACCGTCCCGGCGCGTTATCCGGGATAACGCCCCCTTCAAGCGCGGGTATAGCCGCGATATCCGGGATAACGTGCGCCGGGACGTGCGCCGGGACGTACGCCGGGACGTGCCCCGGGACGTGCGCCGGGACGTGCCCCGGGACGTGCCCCGGGACGTGCGCCGGGACGTGCGCCCCCGATGTGCGAGCCGCCGGTGCCGGGAAATCCGGGTGACGGCTGCCCGCGCGGCGTGCCACGATGCCGCCATGCGAGCAGCGCCGACCGGAGCAATGATGCGCCCCTTCCCGGGGCCATTCGTCGTGCGCTGAGACTTCCGACGACATACCCCGCGGCGGCGGGGCATCTCGGCGTACGCGGGCCAGGCTGGAAAGGACCCGCCATGGGACGCCGTTACGTCACCACCGCCATTCCCTATGTCAACGCCGAACCGCATCTCGGGTACGCCCTCGAACTCGTGCAGGCCGACGTCCTGGCCCGGCATGCGCGCCGGATCGGGCACGAGGCACGGCTGCTGACCGGCACCGACGACAACGCGCTGAAGAACGTGGTGGCCGCCCGAGCCGCCGGCGTCGACACGCGTACCTTCGTCGACGGCAACGCCGCCCGGTTCGCCGCGCTGGCCGAACCGCTGCAGGTGGCGTGCGACGACTTCGTGCGTACCAGTGCCGACCAGCGGCACGCCGACGGCGTCGCGCGGCTGTGGGAGGCGTGCGCGGCCCGGGGCGACTTCTATCGCCGCGCGTACTCGGGTCTCTACTGTGGAGGCTGCGAGCAGTTCTACGCTCCGGTCGACCTGGTGGACGGCGTCTGCCCGGAACACGGTGTACCGCCGGAGCCGGTGACGGAGTCGAACTGGTTCTTCCGCCTGTCCCGCTATCAGGACGAGGTGCTCGCGGCGGTCGAGTCGGGCCGCGTACGCGTCGAGCCCGCGGCGCGGCGCAACGAGGTGCTGGCCTTTCTGCGCGGTGGCCTGTCGGACATCAGTGTTTCGCGTCCCGCCGCACGTTCGGGTGGCTGGGGCATCCCGGTGCCCGGCGATCCCAGCCAGACCGTCTACGTCTGGTGGGACGCGCTCGGCAACTATGTCACCGCGCTCGGCTACGACTCACCGCGCTACCACCAGTGGTGGACCGAGTCGGACGAGCGCATCCACGTGATCGGCAAGGGCATCGTGCGGTTCCACGCCGTCTACTGGCCGGCCCTGCTCCTGTCGGCCGGTCAGCCGTTGCCGACCACTATCCTCGTCCATGACTACCTCACCCTGAACGGCGCGAAGATCAGCAAGAGCGCGGGCGCCACCGTCGACCCGGTGCGGCTGATCCAGCGCTACGGCGCCGACGCCGTCCGCTGGTGGCTGCTGCGCGACGTCGCCCGGCTCGGCGACACCGACTTCACCACCACCCGGCTGGTCGACCGGGCTGACCGCGATCTCGCCAACGGTTTCGGCAACCTCGTCCATCGCACGACCACCCTGGTACGCAAGCACTTCGGCGCCACGCCACCGGCAGCGGCCGGCGGGCCGTTGACCGCAGCGCTCGGCGTACTGCCGGAACACATCGGCCGGGCGCTCGGCGACGGTGACTTCCGGACGGCCACTCGGGCCCTCTGCTCCGCCGTCGAGCAGGCCAACCAGCACATCGACGCGACCCGGCCGTGGCAACTCGGTGACCGGGACTCGGCGGCCAAGACCGCGGTGCTGGACGACCTGCTGGCGGCCTGCCGGCTCATCGCCGGGGAACTCACGCCGTTCCTGCCCGAGGGGGCTGCCCGCCTGCTGGCCCAATGCGAAGGACGGACGGCCGTACCGGCGTTTCCCCGGATCGGATAGGTTCAGCGCCATGTCTCTCGCCGCCTCGTCCCTCGAAGCCGTGGATCTGGGGTTCTACTCCAACTTCGCGAAGTTCGACGACATCTTCGTCCTGGTGCTGACGTTCGTCGGGGCCATCGCGGTCCTGCTCCGCGTCCGCAAGAACGGTCTGCTCTCGACTCTGGCGGCCGTGCTCGGCCTGGCCTGTTTCGGTCTGGCCACACTGTACTGGCTGCTGCAGGACTTCGACGTCGTCACCGAGACGAACGAGTACATCTGGGCGGCCAGCCGGATCGTGTTCGACCTCGGCATCATTCTGCTGATCGCCGCGCTGGTGCTGCCGCGGGTCGGCGCGACCGGGCCGAAGCCGCCGGTCGCACCGCCGGCCGCCGGGTGGCCGGGTCAGCCCGTCCCGCCGCAGGCCCAACCGCCGGCCTACGGGGCGTACGCGCCGCCGCCCGCGCCGACGTCCCCGCCGGCCGGCTGGCCGCAGACCCCGCCCCAGCGGTGAAGGCCCATCGCGAAGCCCCGTAGTGAAGCCCCGTAGTGAAGCCTTGGCAAGGAAATCTCAGGAGTAAGGCCTCCGCAGGAAGGCCTCAATGGTCAGGAATCCTTGAGTCCCGCCGCCGTCACCTTGACGAGCCGGTCGACGGCGGCGCGGCTGGGCAGCGCGACCGCGGCGTTCAACGCCGCCAGGCAGTACGCCGCCAGCTCGTCGGCGCTCACATCGGACCGCAGCTGCCCGGCACGCGCGCCTTCCGTGATCAGGTCGCGGACGAATCCCCGCAACGTCTGGTGGGCCTGGTCGGCGTGGCGGGTCTCGTGCAGGGCCAACGCCGCGTCGCTGTCGTGGTGCGCGTGCGACGCGTGCCGGAGCTGGGCGTATGCCCGCAGGACCGCCTGCAGGCGGTCTGCCGCGGGCACGGCCGGATCGGCCGCCGCGCGTACCTGTTCCAGATGACGGGTGAGCTGCCGTTCGTGCCAGGCGGCGACGACCGCTTGGGCGTCGGGGAAGTATTTGTACAGCGTCGCCCGGCCGATCCCGGCCCGGTCGGCGATCTGCGACATCGTCAGCCCGACGAGCCCGTGTTCGGCGACCAGCGTCGCGGTGGCGTCGAGGATCGCGTCTCGCAGCGCCGTCCGGTGCGCGTCGATCGTCTCCGTCCACAACTTGGGCACCCTCGGAGGTTACACCATGCCTCCACTCCGACACTTCGTTGTTGACGTAGACACTGTGTCTCGATAAAACTGGACGGCATGCCGACCGACATCGCGCGGATCGAGACCGACCGCGCCGAACGTTTCCTCAAGCAGTTCTGCGACCATGCCCGAGCGATGGGCGTGCGCGCCGAGCGCGAGCAGTCCCAGGGCGTCGTCGCCTTTCCCGACGGCCGCTGCACGCTGACCGCCGAGGCCACTGCGCTCCTCGTGCAGATCGAGGCCACCGACGATCAGGCGCTGCGCCGCATCCGCGACATCGTCACGCGCGATTTCCAGCGGTTCGGCGGCCGCACCCCGCTCGCCGTCGCGTGGTCCCACCGGCCGCGGTCCCGCTGGGTCGCGCCGGTCGTCGCGGTCGGCGTGCTGATCGCGATCGCCGTCCACGCCGGTCTCGCCGGGGCGGCGTTGCGTCGTGGGTGGACAGTCCCACTGCTCGTCGCTGTGCTCGCGGCCGTGGCGGTCAAGCTCGTGGCACTGCTGGTGGTACGCCGAAAGACCGGCCATTTCGGTCATCACCGTCCGACCGCGCACGGCTGACGTCAGCGCAACGCGGTCGCGGCGGCGTCGCGTACGGCGGTCGTCAGCGTGGCCAACGCCGCCGACTCCAACCGCCAGTGCTGCCAG
Source organism: Hamadaea sp. NPDC050747 (assembly GCF_040654195.1). Taxonomy (NCBI): domain Bacteria; kingdom Bacillati; phylum Actinomycetota; class Actinomycetes; order Micromonosporales; family Micromonosporaceae; genus Hamadaea; species Hamadaea sp. NPDC050747. The sequence goes on along the minus strand of NZ_JBFAHM010000004.1, from coordinate 385,616 downwards.
TACAGCGGCACGTCCAGCGGCCGGCCGGGCAGCCGGAGCACCCGTTTCGCGGCGATCTCGGTGGTCGCCAGGTGCTCCGGCATCAACGCCCAGCCCAGTCCCAGCCCGATCGCCCGGTTGAACGCGTCCGCCGACGGCACGTAGTGGATCGGCGGGTCCAACGCTCGCCGTGTCACCGTACGCAGAAACCGGTGCTGCAGCTGATCCTTCCGGTTGAGCAGCAGCATCGGGGCGTACGCGAACTCGTCGGCCGTGCCGCCGGCGGGAAACCACCGCTCGCGTACGCCGGGCGCGACGACCGGCAGGTACCGCATCGTGCCCAGGCGCTGGACGCGGCAGCCCTGCACGGGCACGTTCTGCGTCGTGACGGCCGCCATCACGGTGCCGCTGCGCAGCAGCTCGGCGGTGTAGTCCTCGTCGTCCTGATGTACGTCGAACAGCAACCGCGCGGTCGCCGGGACCGCCGCCAACGCCGGCAGGAACCAGGTCGCCAGCGAGTCGGCGTTGACCACGATCGGCAGCCGCGTCCACGACTCATCCCCGTCGCCGGCGCCGCCCCGCGCTGAGTCGAGCGCCTCGCGCTCCAGCAACGCGACCTGCCCGGCCAGCCGTAGCAGCGGCTCGCCCGCCGCCGTGGCCAGGCACGGCTTGGCCCGCCGCACCAATACTTGCCCGGCGGTCTGCTCCAACGCCTTGATCCGCTGGCTCACCGCCGAGGGCGTGATGTTCAGCGCGCGGGCCGCCGCCTCGAAGCTGCCCTCGCGGATCACCGCGGCGAAGGTCTGCAGTTGGGCGGAGTCCAAGGTCACCTAAGCAATGCTAATCGACCCTAAGAATCATTAGTTGGACTACGTCAGTGGACGTTCCTACCGTTGCACTGTGCTCAGCTCACTGTTCGCCGGATTCGGCGCCTCCCTCGGCCTGATCGTCGCCATCGGCAGCCAGAACGCCTTCGTGCTGCGCCAAGGGCTCCGCCGCGAACACGTCCTGCCGGTCGTCGCGCTCTGTGCGGTCTCCGACGCGTTGCTCATCACGGCGGGCGTCGCGGGCCTGGGCACCGTCGTCGCCGACCGGCCCGTCGTGCTCGAGGTCATCCGGTGGTCCGGCGCCGCGTTCCTGCTCGCCTATGCGACCTTGGCGGTACGCCGAATGCTGCGACCCGGGCTCCTCGAAGCGGCGACGGGCGCCGGAGCGGGACTGCGTGCCACCCTGCTGACCTGCCTGGCGTTCACGTACCTCAACCCGCACGTCTACCTGGACACGGTGTTGCTCCTGGGCGGACTGGCCAGCCAGGAGCAACACCGATGGTGGTTCGCCGCCGGAGCCGCGCTCGCCAGCGCGGTCTGGTTCGCCGGACTCGGCGGCGCCGCCCGGCGGCTCGCCCCGCGCCTGGCCCGCCCGGCGACCTGGCGGCTGCTGGACGGTTTGGTCGCCGCGACGATGACCGTCGTCGGGCTGCGGCTGGTCCTCGCCTGAGGACCAGCCGCCGGACCCGCTACCGCCTACGGTCCCGTCCGGAGCGGTCGTCCTCCACATCGACCTGCTCCTTGCGTACGGTGCCCTGCACGTGCTGCTGCTCCGTGTGGGTCTCCGTCACGAGACCGACCTGCTCCACCGGCACGGTCTCCTTGCTGACGGTCGGCCGCTCCTCGTGCAGAGTCACCTCCGCGGTCTCCTCGGCGAACGGATGCTCACCCGTCGCCCGCCGGGATCCCGGCCCGTCGATCGGGCGGCGTTCGACGCGGACCTCCTCGTGGCTGACCGGGACCGTGATGTCGACGTTCTCGGTCACCACGTGCTTGCGCAGGCGGACCTTGCCGGTCTCGACCTGCTGCTTGCCCGTCCGCAGCTGCTCCTCGTAGCGGGTGAGGTTGAGGTTCTCGGACTTCTCGCCCATCCCGCTCCGGCCGGCGGTCTGCGTCCGGTCGCCCATCCGCATGTCGCTGCCCAGCCGAGCCTGGTCGCCCGTCCGGTCCGCACCGGCCCGGATGGACTCGCCGATGGCCGACGATGCGCGACCGGCGAACTTGCCGGCCGGCAGGTTGTAGTAGTACCGGTCCAGCTCGGCCGCCGATCGCTCGCTCAGATTTCCGGACTCCCGTTCGACCTGCGGCGCGCCCCGAACCTCGTCCTTCATGGCCGACACATGGAGTTCGTGGCCCTCGATATGGCTCTCGTCGTCGAGGGGCACGAAGTTCTCGTTCGTGCCGAACCATCCGGTACGCACGGCGACCCATGCGGGGTGCCCGTCGTCACCGTCGAGATAGACCTGGCCGACCGACCCGATCTTCTCCCCGGCAGCGTCGTACACCTTGGCTCCGGCCAGCAGGTTCAGCTGTTGCGTGCTGATCATCAGAAAACCCCCGTCTTCCTGCGTCACGTCTTCTGGCCTTGCGAAGATCGCGTACCCACCTGATCAAGACGGAAACTCGGCGCGCGTTAGCAAGATCTCAATGTCCACGACCGTCGCGATCTTGATCCCCGCGTACGCCTTAGCGGACCCCGGTCCGGTGAGAAGACTCTACGGAGCGGCCCACGTCTTACCTGCTCGCGCTCGGAATGCTGTCGCCCGACCGCGGATGGCGCTGGCCGCGCGGCTTCTGGGCCGGCCGGGGGAGTGCGCGCACTCGGCAGTAGCGGCTCACCCGGGAGATGTGGGACCGTGTCCGCCGGGACGACATCGAGCTGACCGGGGGTGCTGGTGATCAAGGCGGTTTTCTTCGACGTCGGCGGGACCATTCTGGACGAGTCGCGGGAGTTCGCGACCTGGGCGGACTGGATCGGCGTACCGCGTCACACGCTGTCGGCCGTCCTCGGCGCGGTGATCGCCCGGGGCCTGGACTTCCGGCAGACGTTCGAGATCGTTCGCCCCGGCTTCGACCTCGAAGCCGAGCGAGAGCGGCGCGAGGCGGCCGGCCGGCCCGAGACGTTCGACGACGAAGACCTCTATCCGGACGCCCGCCGCTGCCTGGCCCGGCTGAAGGAACAGGGCCTGCTCGTCGGCCTGGCCGGGAACCAGCCCGCGTATGCCGAGACGATCCTGCGCGGGCTGGACCTGTCGGTGGACGTCATCGGCACCTCCGAAGGATGGGGCGCGGCCAAGCCGTCGACAGCCTTCTTCGACCACGTCGTCCGCGAAAGCGGCGTCGACGCCTCGGCGATCCTCTACGTCGGCGACCGCCCCGACAACGACGTACGCCCAGCGCTGGAAGCCGGCCTGAAGACCTGCCTCATCCGGCGCGGACCCTGGGGTCACATCCTCGACATGCCGGCCGTCGCGGAGCGAAGCCTGTTCCGCATCGATTCGCTGGACGACCTCCCGGATCTGGTAGCTCACCACAACGCCGGGCACTCCTCTCCCGCCTGATCATCGCGCCAGCCAAGCTGCTTCAGAAAGCGAAATGCCCGAGTAAACAGCATGGCTGACGCAATGATCACGCCGCGTCGGCCTCAGCGGCGGGTGTACGCCGTGACCGGCCCGGTCAGCAACAGGACCAGTGAGCTCACGGCGAGGCAGGCGACGGCAAGGTTCCCGCTCAGCGAACCGAGCTGCATGGGCGTGCCGACGGGGGGCGCCTCGTCGGCGATCAGACCGGGCAGCGGCGACTGCAGCGGGCACATCGCCCAGACGAGGGCCGCGGCGGCGAGGAACGCCAACGTGACGCGGGCGAGGTCGACGCCGTGCCGGAGGTGACGCAGGAGTAGGACGGCCACCGATCCAGCCACGAGGACGCCGGCCAGCGACAGGCCGGCGAGCCCGACCGTCACCCCGCCGGAGGGGGCGAACTCGTCGGAGTCGATCGAGTCGAGCTCAGGCCGGACGACGATCGCGAGGATGAGCTGCGCGGTGGCAAGCAGCGGCGCGACGACCACTCCGGCGACGATCGCCCAGGTGGCCGCGGTCAGCTCGGCGGGTGGCGTCGGTGGCGCGGGCGGTTCGCTCGGCTGATCGGCGGAACCGAGAACGCGGAGTAGACGTTCGTGCTCAGCCGGAGTGCCGATCGCGGCCCGGTCCTGCGGATGCTCGGCGTACCAGCGGATCGCGTCCGCGAGCAGCGCCGTGTCGATGCCGACCCGGGCGGGGATGACCGGCGCGTGCCGCTGCCCCGTCCCGACAGCCTGCCCCTGCTGCGTCACCAGGTCCGGACGCAGTAGGCGCAGCTGGATCAGGTGCGTGTTCGGCGACGGGCGTGGCGGCCCGCCCGGCGCGAGCGACTCCCAGGGCACCTGGCGGCTGAAGATCCCGATGTTCCAGTCCACCCCGTCCGGGGTGAGGCGCAGGCCCGGTGCCGAGCCGATCCGCCACAACCTATGCAGCAGGAAGAACAGACCGAAGACGGCCGGCGTCATCGACCAGGCGAAACCGCCGCCGTCGACGGCGTTCAGACCCACCACCCCGGCTGCGGGTCCGGCCACGACGAGGAACCCGACGACGACCCAGCGGAGGTCGTTCGCCGGCGGGACCGTGAACGCGTCGTCGGTGACGGCGAAGCGAGCCGGGCGGTTGCCGGTACGCAGGTTGATGACCAGGCTACGGACGAGCAGTACGACCACCGTGCCGGCGGCCACCGCAGCGGTCCCGACTCCGGTCCAGAGCAGAGCGCTCTCCGCACCCACGGCGCGCAGATAGGGGAGGCCGACCGCGACCGCGACGGCGTACACCGCTGCCGTCGTGACGGACGTCTGCAGCGCGCGGCTGGACTTCGCGTAGGCCATAGTCGATGTTGTAGCACTCGTGTGCCACCACCGGCTCGGCTCGGGGTTTGAGGTCCCGTGGCCACGGGGATGACTCGGGTAGGCCCAGGTGGCCGGGCCGGACGTCGGACGCGAAGGAGCGCGCTGTGGATGGGATCGTACTGCTGAAAGAGGACCACAAAGCGGTCAAGCGGCTGTTCCGGGAGTTCGAGCGTACGCACAAGGACGCCTCGCCCGAGCAGAAGCGGACGCTGGTCGACAAGATCATTCACGAGCTGACGACGCATGCGTTCATCGAGGAGACGATCTTCTACCCGGCGGCGCGCGCCGAGGTCCCGGACAACGACGAGCACGTCCTCGAGTCGGTCGAGGAGCATCACGTGGTCGCCTGGCTGCTGTCCGAGCTGGCCAAGCTGAATCCGGCCGACGAGACGTTCGACGCCAAGGTCACGGTGCTGATCGAGAACGTCGAGCATCACGTCGAGGAGGAGGAGCAGGAGTGGTTCCCCGAGGTGCGCAAGTCCCTCGGCCGTAATCGCCTCGCCGAACTCGGCGAGCAGATGGAGGCCGCCAAGTCCAAGGCGCCGGCCGACCCCCTGGCGTTGATGTCCGCCACGGCGTGATCCGCAGCGGGTCACGCGGAGGCCAGGCGACCGGCACAACGAAAGGAGAAAGCCATGCCCGCTGGATCGAGCCCGAAGCGCGAACGGCAATACGAGCACATCAAGTCCAGCGCGAAGAAGCGCGGCATGTCCACCGATCGGGCGGAGGAGATGGCGGCGCGGACCGTCAACAAGGAGCGCGCCCGTCATGGTGAGTCGAAGACGGCCAGCAAGCTGTCGCTGTCCGACATGTCGTCGGGGGAGCGGGGCGGCAAGCGGTCGCACGGCGGGCCCAAGGGCCAGACCAAGGCGCAGCTCTACAACGAGGCCAAGGACCGCAACATCAAGGGCCGGTCCACGATGACGAAGGCCCAGCTGCAGCGAGCGCTGTCGCGCTGACGCCGCCGACTCGGGACGCGTCATGGAGGCGGAGGGCGCTGTGCGCCTCCGCCTCCTACGGGTTCCCGGCGCCGAGGGCGGCGCGGAGCCGGTCGTGCTCGGCCTGCGTACCGATGGCCGCCCGGTGCTCGGGGTGATCGGCGTACCAGTGGATCGCGTCGGCCAGGAACACTGGCAGGACGTCCAACGCCAGCGAGAGGTTCGGCCGTTCGGCGGTCCCGCTGCCGAGGCGCATCCCCCGCTGGGACACCAGCTCCGGCCGGGAAATGATCAACGGCAGTCGATAATCCGACGGCCGCGGCCGGTTTGGGCCGCCCGGGGCGAGGGCCTCCCACGGGATGTGCCGCCGGAAGATACGCGCGTTCCAGTAAACGCCTGTCGGGCGCAGCTCGAAGACCGGTCCCGGCCCGAGGGCGAGGAGCAGCCCGATCGAGATCGTCATGACGACGACGAAGGCGATCGCGATGCCGCGCGTGTCGGGCGTCCGCCACATCGTTCCGGCCAGCGGTCCCACGAGGAGGATGCCCATGACACCGTTGAGGCGAAGGTCGACCATCGGCGGGATGCGGAACGCGCCGCTCCGCACGGTGAATCGGGCGGGTCGGCAGGAGCGCAGCGAGGCCAGCCGCATCGCGTTGACGACGATCCCGGCGAGACCGCCCAGCAACGCCACGCCCATCGAACCGAGGACGAGGACGAAGACGACGGTGCCGTCCGGGTCGTGTGCGTCGAACCACGCGATCGAAACCCCGCTGGCCAGCGAGAACAGGATCGCGCCGGCCAGCACCCAGCTGACCACCCCCGTACGCGAATTCATGTGCATGTTGTATCAAAGCGATGCCAGACTGACGTAGATGGCCATCGACAGCGGCGAAGAGGCGTACGACCCGAACCCGGTCGTCGACAAGTGGATCGCGATCTGGGACGAGCTGGGCGTCTATCGGGCGCGGGACGACGACACGCCTCGGTCGTACGTCGTCAGCATGTTCCCGTATCCGTCGGGCGACCTGCACATGGGCCACGCCGAGGTCTACTCGATCAGCGACGCGATCGCCCGCTATCTGCGGATGCGGGGCCAGAACGTGCTCAACGGGATCGGCTGGGACTCCTTCGGGCTGCCCGCCGAGAACGCGGCCCTCAAACGCCGCCTCGACCCCCGCGACTGGACCTACGCCAACATCGAGACCCAGGCGCGCTCGTTCCGCCGCCTCGGCGTTTCGTTCGACTGGCGTACGCGGCTGCACACGTCGGATCCCGAGTATTACCGGTGGAACCAGTGGCTGTTCCTGCGGCTGTTCGCGGCCGGCCTCGCGTACCGGAAGGAGGCGGCGGTCAACTGGTGCCCGAACGACCAGACCGTGCTGGCCAACGAACAGGTCGTCGGTGGCCGCTGCGAGCGGTGCGGCGCGGTGGTCGTCCAGCGGCCGTTGACGCAGTGGTTCTTCCGCACCACCGGGTACGCCCAGCGGATGCTCGACGACATGGCTCAGCTGGCCGGGCGCTGGCCCAACGAGATCCTGGCGATGCAACGTAACTGGATCGGGCGCTCCGTTGGTGCGTACATCTTGTTCGAGATCGAAGGCCGGGACGACGCGGTCCGGGTGTTCACGACACGCCCGGACACGTTGTTCGGCGCGACTTTCCTGGTGGTGGCGATGGACGCGCCGCTCGCCGCGGAGCTGGTGAGCGACGGCCGGCGGGCCGCCTTCGAGGCCTACCGTGAGCAGGCCGCGACCGCGACCGAACTGGAGCGGCTGGCGGCGGACCGGCCGAAGACCGGCGTCTTCCTGGGCCGGTACGCGATCCACCCGGCGACCGGCGAGCGTCTGCCGGTGTACGCGGCCGATTACGTCCTGGCCCACTACGGAACCGGCGCGATCATGGCGGTGCCCGCGCACGATCAGCGGGACCTGGACTTCGCGCTGGTCCACGCGCTGCCAATACGCCCAGTGATCGAAACCGGCGAAGCCGACCCGCGCGAGACCGACGTCGCCACCGAGGGGGAGGGGCGGCTGGTCGACTCGGGGGAGTTCACCGGGCTGGCGTCCACTGAGGCCAAACAAGCGATCGTCGAGCGGATCGGCGCGCAGGAGGCGGTCACCTACCGGTGGCGCGACTGGCTGATCTCCCGGCAGCGCTACTGGGGCACGCCGATCCCGATCGTTCACTGTCCACAGTGCGGGCTGGTGCCGGTGCCCGACGACGAACTGCCCGTGACCCTGCCTGCGAGCGGCTACGACCTGCGGCCGACGGACGGCCGGTCACCGTTGGCGAGCGCGACCGACTGGGTGACAGTGGACTGTCCGCAGTGCGCCGGCCCCGCGCGGCGCGACACCGACACGATGGACACCTTTGTGGACTCCTCGTGGTACTTCCTGCGCTACCCGAATCCGTCGTATGAGGGCGGGCCGTTCGATCCGGCCGGCGTGGACCGCTGGCTGCCGGTCGACGAGTACATCGGCGGCCGTGAGCACGCCACCGGCCACCTCATGTACGCCCGCTGGCTCACCAAGGCCCTGCACGACCTCGGTCTGCTGCCGTTCACCGAACCGTTCACCCGGCTGACCAACCAGGGCCAGGTCATCATGAACGGCAAGGCGATGAGCAAGACGCTGGGCAACCTCGTCAATCTCCAGGAGCAGATCGCGAGCTACGGGCCCGATGCCGTCCGGGTGACGATGCTGTTCGCCGGGCCGCCCGAGGACGACATCGACTGGGCCGACGTCTCGCCTGCCGGTGCGGTCAAGTGGCTTGCCCGCCTGTGGCGGTTGTCCGGGTCGCTCGCACCGTCCACGGGAGAGTCCGATGAGGAGCTGCGGCGAGCGGTGCATCGCCTGATCGCGGAGACCACGTCCGCGATGGACGGTCGCCGGTTCAACGTGGCCATCGCGCGACTGATGGAGCTGACGACGGTGCTGCGCAAGGCTTCGCCGAGCGGTCCGGTCACCCGGGAGGGTGTCGAGGCGCTGGCGGCGATGGTGTCGTGCTTCGCGCCGTTCACCGCGGAGGAGATGTGGGAGCGGCTCGGCCACCCGCCGTCGGTCTGCGCCCGGCCCTGGCCGGTCGCCGACCCCGCGCTCCTGGTCACCGAGTCGGTCACCTGCGTCGTCCAGGTCAACGGCAAGGTCCGCGACAAGCTCGCGGTGCCGCCGGACGTCAGCGAGTCGCGCTTGCGGGAGCTCGCTCTCGCCTCCCAGAAGGTACGCACGACGCTGGGCGCGTCCGAAGTGGCCCGAGTGATCGTGCGCCCGCCGTCGCTGGTGAACATCGTCGCACTTGCGGGCTAGTACACCGACCGGTATATGTAGTAGGCGTGACACCGCGAGGGACCGCCCGTAGTTCGCTGATCGCCAGCGCGATCGACCTCATCGCCGCCCGAGGGGTCAACGCCGTCGGCGTGGACGCCATCGCCGGCCAGGCCGGCACCACCAAACGCACCCTCTACCTGCACTTCCCGGGCAAGGACGCGCTCGTCGCCGAGGCCCTGACCGTCCGCAGCGCAGGCTGGCACGACCAGCTGACCGCGGCCGTCTCCGCTCGCGCGGCCGACCCGGAGGGCCAGCTACTCGCCGTCTTCGACCTGCTCAGCGAGGCTGCGTCCGGACCGGGCTACCGAGGCTGCATGTTCGTCAACGCCGCCGCCGACCTGCCCGACCCCGATCACCCCGCACGCCCGGTCGCCAGCCTCCACAAGCGACGGCTGCTGGACTTCATCACCACGCGGACCGTCGCGATGGGCGTACGCGATCCGGAAGCGCTCGCCCGGCAGCTGAAAGTCCTGATGGAGGGGGCGGTCGCCACCGCCCTGGTCGATCCCGGCCCCCAACCGGCGCTGGACGCCCGGGCTGCCGCCGTCGTGCTGATCGCCGCCGCTCAGGTTCACTCCGCTCACGTCGAGCCCGCTCACGTCGAGCCCGCTCACGTCAAGGCTGCTCACGTCAAGAAGGGAACGTCGTGACCGACGAGACCGGCCGAGGTTCGGCCGCCGCCGCCCCCGACACCGTCGTCGACCTGTTCGCGACCTGGCTCGACGAGCTGGCCGGAGCCGTCCGCCACCGCTTCCAGGATCTGCCGGACGACGCCGTCGCGTACCGGCCCGACCCCGGCGGCAACAGCGTCGGCGTCACGCTCTGGCACTTCACCCGCTGGCTCGACCTGCTCACCCACCAGGCGTGGCGCGCCGAGCCGGTCAGCGGCGAAGTGTGGCACCGCAACGGGTGGGCCGCCCGCACCGGCTACGACCCGACCGGACTCGGCTTCCAGGGCTACGGCGTGGTCACCGGCTTCACCGTCGAAGAGGTCGACGCCGTTCCGTTCCTGACCTCGGCCGAGCTGCTGGCGTACTTCTCCGAGGTGACGGACAGCCTCCGGGCCGACCTGAGCGGCCTGACCACCGGGCAACTCCATGAGCCCGCCCCCGGACTGGGCGGGCAGCGCAGCCGCTACAGCTGGCTCGCGCCCGTCCTGCAGGGCAGCTTCGGGCACATCGGCGAGATCGACGCGCTCCTCGCGATGCGTACGCGTCGCATGGCCGACTGACGGTGAGCGCCCGCTGACCTAGCATTCGCCCCTGTGGAGATGCCTGGACAGCGCGCGCCGACCCGACCGGCCGTGCGGCGCAAGCGCGCCTGGATCGGCGTCCTGGCCACCATCGTCGCGGAGATCCTGAGCAACGCGGGCGGCATCGGGATCACCGTCATCACGCAGGACAAGCTGGACCCGGTGCCGCTCGTGCTCGCCCTCATCGGGGTCAGTGCGGTCGTCGCCCTGCTCCTCACGGTGCTGCCCAAGGGTGAGCCCCCGCCGCCGGTCGAGCATCCGGGCCGGCCGGAAGCCACGCCGCGGCGGATCCGCTACGTGTCCGTCGTCTGGGTGGTCGTCGTCATGCTCGTCGTCGGCATCGGCGGCGTCGGCCTCACCTACGCAGTCCAGCGCGGCTTCCCGGTGGTCTGCGAGAAACTGCTGACCGACATCTGCGGGCGGAACGAGCCGATCACCGTCGCCGCCACCGGCCCGGCCCCCTGGGTCGCCGAAGGGTACGGCATGCGGTTCGAGGTCGTGTCGACGCGGCGTACGTCCAGCAAATGGATGGGTGAGACGTTCCCGTCGATCACCATCACGGCCTACGTCACGCGTACGACGAAGTCCAAGCCGGGCCAGATGGGCTACCTCATCGTCGACCAAACCGGTAATGAGCTCACGGACGTTCCCTTCGGCGGCAGCACCGGCGACAGCGGCCTGCCGTACGGCCAGCGGCTCAAAGTCGTCTTCGTCGTGCGGGACGCGAAGGTGAAGGCCACCCGGCTCACCTTCATTCTGCACGGATTCTTCTGGCGGGACGGCCGCAACCTCGTGCTCACCGACGTCCGCGTGCCGGCAGCGGCGGCCTGACCGAACCGGCCGCATAGGCGGGGGCCACGCCTACCCTGGCGTGGCCCCCTGTTACGTGAGCCGGATTCGCACCGGCGTCCGTCGGATGAAGAGTCCGATGCGCTGCTACTGCGCCATCACGTCGCGTCCGGCGCTCGCCGCCACATTTAAAGCTCCAGGTCATTCCTATCGGCTGCCGAGTTGCCGCTACTCCACGAGACCACGAGAGAGGTCCCGCCCAGATTCGAACTGGGGTCTGCGAATCCACTGCCTGGCGCTGATCGATGCGAACTGGCCGAACTGTGGTTGAGCTTGGAGCAAGAGTCTGGATGCCGCCGGTCGCCTCTGCCAGTTGGGCTACCGGGACGTGAGTGCCCCGGGCAGGACTCGAACCTGCACACTGCCGGCCCGCGTCAGTGATGAACTCAAGCCTCAATCTCATCTTGTGCTCACCCGGCCGAAGCCGGGGGTCTCTGGGCGCGCCGCGTCAGGCGCGGTTCTCGGTGAAGATGAAGTCCAGGATCGCCTTGCCCATCTTGGCGTCCACCACCTCGGCCAGGTTCGCCTGCTCGCGCGCGGTCTTGACGGCCTCGGTCACCGCGGTGACCTGCGCCAGCCAGGTGTCGCGCTGCGACGGCGAAACCGCGCCGGACAGCTTCGTGGTCGACCAGGTGCCCTCCGGGACGTCCTTGGTCACCTTCTCCACGTGCGCCGGGTGCTTGTCCGTCGGCGGAACGACGACGATGAAGTCCTCAGACTTGCGCGACCGCATGGTCTTCACGGTGGCCGACCGGAACACCTGGTTGTCGGCGTCCCACGTCCAGTCGTCGGCGACGTCGGTGACCGGCAGCTTGGAGATGAACGTCCGCAGGTTCGTCAGCTGCTTCTCCAGCCACAGCAGCGTCGTCACCGGGACGTCGCGCGCCAGGACGGTGTCGCCGACCTTCACATCGGCCTTCGCACCCGCGTTCGCGGTGTCCTTGGTCAGCGTGAGGTCGATCAGCCGCTCCACGGCCGCCTGGATCTCCGAGACCAGCGCCGGCACCTTTGCGGTGACCTTCTTCGACTCCGAAGGCAGGACGTAACCGTCCTCCTCCAGCGGCTCGTAGGTCCGGATGAGACCCGCGAACAGGTCCGGCTTCTGCGCCTCGTGGTACGCCTTCGTCAAAGTCGTCTCGGCGGTGGCCTTGACGCCCTTCTCCAGCGCGATGATCTGATTCAGCTTCGTCATCGTGATCCTCCCCGTGCCCGGCCTCGATCACCGGACGCCTGACGGTAGAGGAGGATCGTGTGCCGCAGCAACGGGTTTCAGCGTTTCAAGTTCGGCACGATCAGTTCCGCCATGGCGACGAGGGTCGCCTCGTCGGCGTACCCCTGGTTCTGGAAGACCGCGATGCTCGCGTACGCGCTGGGATCGCTCGGGTCCCACGCGATCGTGAGCCGCGCGGTCGGAGCGATCAGATGCTCCTGTTCGTAGATCGCGGGGCGCCCGAGCACCGTGAGCTTGTGCCCGCCGGTGGCCGCCTCGGTCATGGCGGCGACGTCGACGCCGCGCCCGACGTCGAGCCGGACGGCTCGGGTCGGCAGTTTGACGTTGCAGCTGAGGTAGGACATCCCGTCCGGGTCGAACGACGTGCCCTGGCCGTGCACCTCGGGCGGAGTCTCCACGAGGGCGAGGACCTCGGGCCGGTTGATCAGCGGGCAGATCTCGTGGAAGGCGCGTTTGTGCCCGGCCTCGGACGGCTCGGCGAACGACGGCGCGACGTACGGCCGCGGGCCCTGCTCCCGGGGCCAGTTGGTGTAGACGGCGTAGACCAGCAGGCCGGACATGCCCAGCACGCCCAGCCATCCCAGCAGCTTCTGACCCCGCATGGCCGCTGATCATAGGACACTCTGACGGGTTGCGGGTTCGGCAGGAAATCGTGCGCTAAGTCGGAAATGACTCGCTATCGTGAGGTCATGCCCGGGACCGTGGAAACGTGAGCGGCGAACCCGCGGAGATCGACGCGTTCCTGCGGCGGCTCACCCGCTTCTTCCTGCGCAACAGCGCCGAAGGCGCGTTCGACGTACGCGACGTCGTCCGGCGGGTCGGCGCCTGTTTCGGCGTCCGGGCCGACGTGCTGCTCATCGCGGAGGCCGCCGTCGTCACGGTGGCCCACCCGGACGGCCCGGAATCCGTCGTGACCGTACGCGCAGTCCCCCAACTCGCCCGCCTCGACCGGGTGGCGCAATCGAAAAACCTGGTCACCGCGATCACCTCCGGCCGGCTGACGCTGGCCGAGGCCGACCGCGCCCTGACCACACTGGAGAGCAGCCGGGCGCCCTTCCCCGACTGGCTGAAAGTGATCGGCGTCGCGCTGTTCGCCGTCGGCTTCGCGCCCAGCGTCCAGGCGACCTGGCGGGAAGTCGGCTCGAGCGCCCTGCTCGGCCTCGTCATGGGTCTGCTGTTCCTGCTGGCCGGACGCTTCCGCCGGATGGACCTGGTCCTGCCGATCATCGGCCCCATCGCCGTCGGCGTGGTGGCGTTCGGACTACTCGACGCCGCCAACGCGCCCGGGGGCCCGGTGCTGGTCATGATCCCGGCGCTGTTCGTGCTCATCCCCGGCGACTACCTCTGCGCGGCCGCCGCCGAACTCGCCGTCGGGCAGTTCACCCCGGGTGCGGTCCGGCTTGCCCAAGCCGTCTTCATCCTCGTCGAACTGGCCGTCGGCTTGATCATCGCGGCCGAGATCACCCAAGCCGGCGCGGCCAGCCTCTCCGAACGAACCGTTCCGGACAGCCTGCCGTTCTGGATCGTGGTCGCCTCCTGGATCCCCTTCACGATCGGCCTGGTCCTGACCTTCACCGCCCGCCCCCGTGACTTCCTCTGGATGCTCCTGCTCGTCTACCTGGCCTGGGGCACCCAACTGGTGGCCACCGCCCTGACCGACCACATCGCCGGGACCTTCGTCGCCGGTGTCGTGCTGTCGGCCGCGGTCGGCCTCCTCGAATGGTCCGAGAACACGCCCCCGCGCATCGTCTTGATCCTCGGCGGGTTCTTCGCCCTCACCGTCGGTGCGGTGGCGCTGCGCGGACTCACCACGCTCGAAGGCGGCCAGACCGGCGAGGCGCTCAGCGACCTGGTCGCCGCCGTCATGCAGGCGACCGCCCTGACCCTGGGCCTCGTCGTCGGCACCATCGCCACTCTGGTCAAGCCCGCGAGAATGCGGCCGACCCCCGCGCGCGCCCCCACCGCCTCCTGACGGGAGGTTCCGTCCAGGCGCGCCGCTCGATGCGATGACGGCTGGTACCGTCGGCGGCGCTTGACCAATCGCCGTACCTCCACAAAGGATCGAAACATGCAGCCTGCACCGCCGCCGATCCAACCGCAGCCTTCCGACAGCGGCGCTGGCGGTCGCCTCCCTGAAGAGCGAGCGCTACGCCGACACGGTGGACGCGTACGCGGAGAAGCAGAAGGCGGGCACTGACACTGTCGACGACCAGTTGCACCGCCTCGACGTGTTCCAGGAGAACCTGGCGGCGTTCCGCGAGGTGTTGACGCTGTGCGAGCAAGCGGGCTGGAACTCCTGACATGGGCGAGCTGATCCTCGTACGCCACGGCGAGACCGAGTGGAGCCGCACCGGCCAGTACGCCGGACGCACCGACATCCCGATGACGGAGGCCGGCCGATCCGCCGTACGCCGTCTGAGGCCCGTCTTCGCATCCCGTCCGGTGGCGGCGGCGTTCACGAGCCCGGCCGGGCGCGCGGTGCAGAGCGCGACGCTGCTCGGCCTCGCTGACGTGCGTGCCGACGACGATCTGCGGGAGTGGGACTACGGCGGCTACGAGGGCCTGACCGAGCGGCAGATCGAGGCGACCCGTCCGGACTGGGACCTCTGGCGCGACGGCGTCCTCCCCGCAGACGCGGCTCATCCCGGTGAGACGGCGGCCCAGGTCGCGAGCCGGGTCGACGCCGTCCTGGCCCGAGTCCGGCCGCTCTTGTCCGACGGTGACGTCGTGCTCGTGCTGCACGGCCACCTGCAACGCGTCCTCGCCGCTCGGTGGCTCGGCCTGCCCCCCGAGGCGGGGCGGTTGTTGGCGCATCCGCACACCGCGACGGTCAGCATCCTGACCAGCGAGCACGACCAGCCGGTGCTCGGCTCCTGGAACGTCCGCCCCGATTCTGTCCTATCCGAACGGTAGGCTTCGCTCACATCGATTGGGCCGGTCAGCTGACCTGAAGTCCGGGCGTGCGGTCAGGGTGGCGGGAAGTCACTCGGCGACGTCCGAGAAGGGGCCGAACAGCCTCATCCCCGCCGCCCTCCAAGCTAGGCATCGCGTGGGCGCCTACACTCGCCGCGGACCGGGCGTTCGGGATCTTTTTCGTCGTGCGACGAGTGATCGACATCCCGTCGTGTGTCGCATCCGGCCGCGATTTCGACACGGAACGGGATGTGGATCAAGCACCCGATCCGTGGCGCGGCCAACGCGTGCACCAAGATGATCGACATGGAGTTCTTCTGCTACCACCGCGACCGCCCGGGTTCGCTGTCTCTGCGGGACGCGCTGATCGAGCCGCATTGGGCGTACATGGATGGGTTCGAGGCGGAGCTGATCGCGCGGGGTCCGGTCTTCTCGGTGGACGGCGAGACCCTGCTCGGCAGCGTGCACATCGTCGACCTGCCGGATGCGGCCGCCGCCCGGCGGTTCGCCTTCGAGGAGCCGAACTACCAGGCCGGGGCGTACCGGGATGTGCTGCTGCGGCGGTGGCGCAATCTGCTCGGTCGGACGATGTGGGAGTTCCCAGGGCTGCGCGACGAGGCCAACCGTTACCTCGTGCTGGGGCTGGGCGAGGGCGAACCGGCTGACCTGGAGGCACGCCAGGAAGACGGGCTGATCGCGTACGGGCCGCTGCTGTCGGATGACGGTGCGGCTTGGCTGGGGACGGCGGCGCTGCTGCGGGCGGCCGACGCGGACGCGGCCCGCGGCATCCTCACCGCCGACCGGTACGCCGTCATCGACGTGTACGCCTGGGAGCCGGGCGGCCGCCGCTGAGGCCGACGGAGGCCGGCAGCCGAGGTCGCGAAACAACTGCGTAACGCGCTCGGCCTACGGTGATCACATGCACGTGGAGAAGCGGGAACTCGGGGATCCCGACCTGGCCGCCCTGCTCGACGCGGCCTTCGCGCAACTCGTCGCCCGATACGGGGCCGAGGGCCGGTCGCACGTCCAGACCGACGCGAGTTACCTCGTCGCGGTGGTCGACGGGCAGGCGGTGGCCTGCGTCGCGCTGCAACACGCCGACGACGAAACCGGCGAGGTGAAGCGGATGTTCGTCAGCCCGGCGTACCGGGGTCGCGGACTGGCCCGGGCGCTGCTGGCGGCGGTGGAAGACGAAGGTCGTGCGCGGGGATATCAGACGATCCGGCTCACCACCGGCAATCTGCAGCCCGAGGCGATGGCCCTCTACGAGAGCAGCGGATACGCCGAGACCCCGCGCTACGGAAAGTACGTCGGCCAGCTCTGGACCCACTGTTACGCGAAGGCGCTCACGTAAGGGCGTAGGACTCTTCGTGAATCGGGCTCACGCCGCGACGATAGAGCGGGTGAGCGAGCTACCGAAGTTGCGCAGCGCCTGGTGGGAGGTCGGCCTCCAAGCGCGCGTCGACGCCGGGATCACCGGGGTCGCCAAAGCCCTTCCGCGCCTCATCGCGACCGCGTTCCGCCGGGCGATCGCCGCCGACCGGGCGGGCACGATCGCCACCATCGCGATCACGGTCACCGCCGGTGTCCTGGCGACGCTGGGTCTGCTGACCACCCAACGGGTGCTCATCGCCGTGCTGTCGCAGGGCCCGACCGTCGAACGCGTCGAGGCCGCCCTGCCCGCCTTGCTCACCCTGGTCGCTCTCATCGCCGTGCGCGGCGGGCTCGGCATCGCCTCCGGGTGGACCCAGACCCGCCTCGAACCCAGGTTGCGCCAGCAGGCCGAGCGCTCCCTCTTCGAGGCGACGACCGCGGTGCCCCTTTCGGCGTACGACAGTGAAGGCTTCACGGACGAGCTGGAACGCGGCAGCGGGCGAGGCGTGGACGCGGTGTGGAATGTGGTCCGGCACGCGATCAACCTGTTGGCGGGCGTCATCGGGGTGATCGCCGCGGGCGCCGCCCTCGCGCTGCTGCACCCGCTGCTGCCGGTGGCGCTGCTCGCCGCGAGCGTCCCCGAGGCCTGGGCGGCGCTGCGCGCGGGCGGGCAGCGCTACCGCGAATATCTGCTGGGCTCGATCCGCCGCCGTCGAGTGTGGATCCTCACGGAGCTGATGGCACGCCGCGGATCCGCCGCCGAACTGCGCGCCTACCATCTGCGCGACTTCCTGTTGCGACAGTACGACGTGGTCATGGACGCCGAGACCGCGGCCCAGCTGCGGCTCGCGCGAGCGGTCACCGCCACGACCACCGTCGGCGCGATCATCACGGGCGCCTGCAACGCCGGGGTCTACGGCCTGCTCGCGGGCCTCCTGATCACCGGGCACCTCCCGCTCGCGGCCGCAGCCACCGCCGTGGTCGCTCTCCAATCGGCGCGGAACAGCCTGCACGTGGCCACCATCTACATCAACGAGTTGTACGCCGATGGCCGTCACCTGCGTGATCTGGAGGAGTTCCTGACCCGGGCGCGAGGGCTGACCCCCGACGGGCCGGTGGAACCGGTTGTGCCGCAACGGTTCCGCACGCTCCGGCTCGACGAGGTGACCCTCCGGTATGCCGACCGCGACCGCCCGGCGATCGACGGGGTGAGCCTGACCATCCAAGCCGGACAGACAGTGGCGTTCGTGGGGGAGAACGGCTCGGGCAAGACCACCCTCGCCGCGGTCCTCACTGGACTGCGGGCACCGGATCAGGGCACCGTCTGGTGGGACGAGCACCGGCTGCCGGACCTCGACGCCGCCGCGGTGCGGGCCGCGTTCGGGGCGGTGACGCAGGACCACTGGCAGTGGCCGTTCACCGCCGAGACCAACATCCGCCTGGGCGACCTGGCGGTCGACGGGGGGCGCGATCCGGTCGAGGCGGCCGCCCGGGCGGCGGTCGCCCACGAGATGATCCTCGACCTGCCCCACGGGTACGCCACCCTGCTCGACCGCAGTTTCGAAGGCGGCCAGGACCTGTCCGGCGGCCAATGGCAGCGGCTCGCCGCCGCTCGCGGGTTCTTCAAGGACGCGGATCTGCTGATCATGGATGAGCCGTCGTCGGCGCTGGACGCCCGAGCCGAAGCCGCCCTGTTCGCGTCCGTCCGCGCCCGGCACGGCACGAAGACCACCGTGCTGATCACCCACCGGCTCGCCAATGTACGCCACGCGGACGTCATCTTCGTGCTCCACGAGGGCCGCCTGGTCGACCAAGGTACGCACGACGAGCTGATCGCCCGGGGTGGCCTCTACAAGACCTGGTACGACCTGCAGAAGATCGGCTACACCGACGCCTGAGCCGTGTCGTGACGCGGAAGCGGCTCGCCGAGCTGATCCTCGACCCGCCGCCGCAGCAGCTCGTATTCGTCGTTGCGCCGCTTCAACGGACCGGGCGGCCGCTGGACGATCCGGGCGCCGGAGACGACCTCGCCCGCCTGGAACTGCTCGCGGGTCAGGTCGATCTCGATCCCGCTGCCCAGGCGGTTCCACCAGTGGTAGCCCTGCGGCGCCCCGTCGGCGGTGTGCACGTCGCCCAGGACCAGGTCGCCGCCGAAGAGGTCGTGCAAGATCAACGCGGTCACATCGCAGTGGCCGCGGGACGGATTGGCGCCGTCCCAGCCCCACCGCTCCAGGTCGTCGGGGGAGCACGTGTCGGCGGCCCAACTGGCTCGCAGTGCGTTCTCCAGCGCGGTCAAGGTCGTCGGAGGCACGGGAGCGAGTTCGTCACCGGCGTCCGACCTCATGCGGTCGCCGCGACTTGCAGTGGGCACGCTGTGGCGACCCGTTCGGTCAGCTCCGCCCGCATCGCCGCGAGGTCGGCCATCCGGGCGTCGATCACCTCGATCTTCTCGGCGAACAACGCGGACAGCGCCGCGGCGCTGTCGGGGGAGTCCTTCAGCCGCTCGCCGGCCCGGACGATCTCGGCCAGCGAGAACCCGAGGCGTTGCGCCGTCCGGACGTACTCCAGCCAGGGCAGCGTCTCGGGCGGGAAGTCGCGGTATCCGTTGCTCAGCCGACGGCTCGACACCAGCCCGACCCTCTCGTAGAACCGCACGGCGTCCGTGGTCAGCCTGGCCCGTTCGGCGAGTTCCCCGATGCGCATGTTCCTCCCTGACTTGACCTTGAAGCGTACTCCAGGGTTTAGCGTCCCGATCATGACGAAGAACTACCTGCGTGTCGTCCGGATCAGCGCCTGGTACGACCTGGTCGTGACGGCCGGATTCGCCACCCCGTGGACGTACGCGCTGCTGCACGACGCGTTGTCGGCCGTGGGAACGGCGGTCGGCCTCGGCGGCTTCCCGCCCCTCGACCCTCTCCAATCGCTGTACGCCACCCTGATGGGCTCGGTCGTGCTGATCTGGGCGCTGCTGCGGGTCACGCGTACGCTGCCCATCCACGGGCTGTTGGACGGCATCGCCCGGATGCTGTTCTCCACCTGGTTCGCGTACGCCCTGGGGCACGGGGTGAGCGGAATCCTGTGGGGCTTTCTCGCCGTGGAGGTGACGTTCGGCCTGCTTCAGCTCGTACCCTGGGCCCGTAGAGTCACGGCATGGCCCAGCTCGGTTTGCCCTACGGAACCGTGACAGTCGTCGACCACGACCCGTCGTGGCTGCCCACCGGCGCGGCGTACGCGGCCGAGGTGGCGACGGTGCTCGGCGGGCTGAGTGGCGGCGTCGAGCACATCGGCTCGACCTCCGTCCCGGGGCTCGCCGCGAAACCCGTGATCGACCTGGCCGTCCGGCAGACGCCCGGCGCGTGCGTACACCCAGGCGAAGACCGACTTCCTGCTGGCCCTGCTCAGCTGAAATGCGTCGCGAACACGTCGAGACGGTCGTTACCGTGACCGCGTGACGCTGCTTTCCCTGCCCATCGCCGACCGCCTCCGGTCGGCCCGTCATGTGCTCATCGCCGGGGCCGGCGGTGGCTTCGACGTGTACGCCGGGCTCCCGCTCGCCCTCGCGCTGCGGGCTGAAGGCGTAGAGGTGTCGCTGGCCGGCTTCTCGATCAGCGAACTGGGCATGCTCAAGCCGGACGCGTGGCTGCGTACGGGGCTCGCCGCGATCCGGCCGGACTCGCCCGGAAACGACCGGTACTTTCCCGAACGCGCGCTCGCCCGCTGGTTGCACACGAAGGGCCACGATCCCGTCGTGTACGCCTTCGAACGCACCGGCGTCCGTCCGCTGCGGGCGGCCTACCGGAAGCTGGTCGAGGTGCTCGGCGTCGACGCGATCGTCCTGGCCGACGGCGGCACCGACATCCTGATGCGGGGCGACGAGGCCGGCATCGGCACGCCGGAGGAGGACATGACCAGCCTGACAGCGGTCGCCGGCCTCGACGTGCCGCTGAAACTGGTCGTCAGTCTGGGCTTCGGCATCGACTCACATCACGGTGTCTGCCATGCGCACGTGTTGGAGAACCTGGCCGCGCTACAACGGGCGGGCGGCTATCACGGCGCCTGCACCGTGTCGCCGGACGGTTACCTGGAGGCGGTCGCGCACGCCGCACGCGAACACCCGAAGCATGCCAGCATCGTGCACGGGCAGGTCGCGGCGGCGCTGCGGGGTCAGTTCGGCAACGCGCCGGTGACCGTGCGGACGCGTGGCACCGAGCTGTTCGTCAACCCGTTGATGGCGTTGTACTTCGTGGTGGGGCTGGACGCGCTGGCCGGCGAACTGCGCTACCGCGACCTGATCGAGCACTCCCGTACGCCGCTGGAGGTCGGGCTCGCGATCGAGGCCTACCGCGAGCAGACCGAGGTCCGTCCGCGCCGCGCGATTCCCCACTGACGCCGGTGGTCAGCCGAGTTCCTCGATCGGGCCTAGCTGGCGGACGTAGTCGCGTACGGGTGGCGACAGCTCTTCTTCGGGGCGCTTCTGGCCGACGACCTCGTACCAGGCGAGGTTTTCGATCCAGAACCGGGCGATGAACTCGTCGAAGCCGTCGGCGACCAGCAGGAGGTCCTCGGCCGCCTCCTGCGGATCGGCTTCCTCGCAGTCGTAGGCGATGCCGCCGCAGAGGACCTCGTGCTCGCCGGTCGGCAGCAGGTGCAGGTACCAGAACAGGCAGCCCTGCTGGTCGTTGAGGAAGCGGACGAGAGTGGCGCCCTCGGTGACCGGGCTGGGCGCGGTCGGCAGGTCGCTTTCCCAGTAGCACGACGTGCAGGTGGGGACGGAGTCGCGCAGCGCCGGGTCGGTCACGAAGGCGACGAACGACTCGGGCAAAGCGGCTCGATGCGCTGCCACGCGGACCGGCCCGCCCAGCGTGTCGAGCCCGTAGCGGCCCTTGGCGAGTTCGTTGAGCGGGATCAGGCCGGTCATCCAGGCGTGGAGCCCGCCCGGGTGATCCACCGGAAGGGACGGGAGATCCTCGGCGGGGTCGAAGCCGTAGGTCCCGCTCACCGGACGACGGGGTCCCAGCCCGGCGGAGACCCAACCACGACGCATTGTCATGCGCGGCACTCTAGCCACGGCCACCGACACCGCGCTGTGCCGGTGCCACTCGCGATGATCCACAGCCCGTCGCGTGTCGAAATCCGGAGGCCCGGCGACACTTTCCGGGATGTCGATCACCAATCGTGCACTATGGACACTCAGGGCAGGGGCCTAGACCGTCGCGATCTCGAAGTGGATCGGCGTACGGCGATCGCGGGGGCCGTTGAGGACGAGCAGATCCACATCGGTGGGCTGCGCCCGCAACCCCGTCAACGCTCGGGCGAGCGGGTCGCCGACGTCGAGGCCGACGGTGAGGAACGAATACCGTCCGTGCAGCCGGTCGCAACCGTGGCGCAGCAGCGTCTGCAGCGTCTCGACATCGGAGGCGCAGACGTTGACCGCCGTCCGGTAGGCCAGTGCGCCGCCCGGCTTCGGCAGGCGGGGCGCCCCGAACAGCGGCGCGGCGGCGTTGAAGGCGACCCGGACGGCGGCCAGCCGGGCGGAGTAGCCCATGACCCGCATCTGCTTGATCTCGTGCTGGTCCCACAGCCCGACGAAGCCGGCGAGCTCACCGTCCGGCCGGCGGGCCAGCAGGTAGTCCAGGCCGGGCTGCTCGAGCGGGAACCCGTCGAGGGCGGGTGCGAACTGCCGCCGCACGGCCAGCCGGTGCCAAAGCTTGACCATCTCCGGCTCGTCGGCCGGCCCGGCGAGGCGTACGGCGAGGTCCGATCGGCGTGGCCGATGGCGGGTCAGCAGATCCACGCTGGCCGAGCGGATCGTCGCCCACCGAGTCACGCCGGGGACGAACCCCAGGGCCAGCGTCGTGGCGGCGTCGTTGCCCGCCAGGATCGTCGAGATCATCGGCGCCGTCGGCCCCACCAGGTCCAAGGCGGTCTGGTACGCCCACTGCCCGAGCGCTCGCGCGACGCCCCGCCGCCGGAAGTCCGGGTGGACCTTCAGATCTCCGACGTACGCGATCGAGCCGGGTTCGCCGTCGAGGTACGCGGTCCGCCGGGCGACTGCGATGCATCCGAGCGGCCCGGAGTCGCCGTCGACCACGCCGACCCGCCACTCCTGCCCGGCCAGGCGGTTCAGCGCGAAGTAGTCCGGTTCGCGGTCGAACCGCAGCGCGAGGTCCCCGTCCATCGTGGACTGCGCGGCCAGGCTCACCAGTCCGGCGTTGTCGCCGGGCCGAGCGTCACGGACCCTCATCCGGCCACCTCGCAGACGGCGACCCGGCGCTGGCACAGGCTCCGGTCGCCGCTGATCATCTTCTCGCCGAGCGGGCGGTCCTCGCGTACGGCGTCACGCCAGCGTTCGGGCACCTCGGTCCAGCCGACGAAGTTTCGGAAGACCAGGCGCGCGCCGGGCCGGGCGGTGCGGACGATCTCGGCGAACAACTCGTCGATCTGGTCCGGTGTCAGCCATTCGCAGATGTTCGACAGCGCGTACCCGGCCATGCTGCGGTCGGGGCGCGTACGCAGATAGTCGGTGAACGTGGCGTCGACGAGCCGGAGGCGGTCGACCGGCACGGTCCCGGCCAGATAGGGCGGCCGGCTCTCGACCGGATAGCTGCCGGTGAGCAGACAGTGCAGGAAGTAGTTGTCCGACACCGTGAGATTCGTCAGCGTGTGCTCGGCGACGGCGTGGAAGTGCGCCGCATAGCTCGGATTCTCGACGTGTGCGAAGAACCTCTCGTCGTACGCCCGCCGCAGCACCAGCCGGTTGCACAGCACCCGGAACAGCGCCCGCCAGGCCGGGGTGTCCCACTCGTCCCGGTAGAACTGCCGCTGTGCATCGATGGTGGACAGACGAAGCAACTGCGGCACCCGGCTCCGGTGCGTCGTGCGGACGACCCGGGCGATCAGCCGCATCAGCCGCTCGGTGACGCCGGACTGGAGCACGCCCCGGCCGACAGCGGCGGAGCGGCCGTCCCAATAGCGGCTCGCCGCCGGGCTCAACACCCCCCGGATGCCCCGGTACGCGTACCGCCGGTCGTCGGCGCTCATCGGGACCGCACCGAGCAGCCCGAGTGCGGCCGGCCGATCCAGCCGGTCGATCGCGGCCGCCTTGAACTCCACGAGGTGGTTCTGCGTACGGTTGACGTCGACCCCGGTGACGTCTGGTGCGCCCGCGGCGACCAGCGACAACGCGGTGCACCCGGCCGAGCTGACGACGGCGATCGGGCCGTCCCAGTGCCCGGCGAGCGCGTCGATCTCGACCTGCGGATCCTCCCGGACCTGGGCGAAGAACAGCCGGTCGTCGACGGCTCCGGGCAGTTCATCGCGCCGCAGCATGGGATCTCCTCTCCACCGGACCGGCCAAGCCGGCCACCAGGGCACGGCTCGCCGCCGTCACCACGGCGACCGGGTCGGGTCGGTCGGGACCGGCATGGGCGGGCCAGGCCGCCCGCAGCCGATCGGTCCGGAACGTCTTGGGCAGGTACAGCTGTTCGGCGAAGGGCAGCATCGAGGGCAGCGCCGGTTGCAGGGCGCCGCCCCGGAGTCGCTGAGCGGCGTCGGCCAGGTCGAGGAACGCGGCCCGGTCGCAGGGCACCGGCCGGGGCAGCATCCGCCGCTGGAAAACCGGGTCCTGCTCGAACACGGTGAACGCGGCGTCGATGACCGTGCCGAGCGGGAGGGCGCCGCCGCAAACGTGGTAGATCCCCGGATCGGCGGCGAGCAGCGCCCCGACGGCGTCGACGGTGAACTCGGCGGTGGCCAGGCTCAACGGCGTCGCCGGATCACCGGGCACCAAGGTCAGCAGACCCCGATGGAACAACCGCAGCGTGTGGTGGAAGACGTTGAACTGACCGATCTCGCCACTCCCGTCCTCGGCGATCACAGTCGGCAGGCGCAGGACGGTCAACGGCAGATCCGCGTCGAGCAGGACCTCCTCCGCCGCCCACTTCGACCACTCGTAGTGGTTGACGAATCCGGCGTCGGCCAGGCGCTCTTCGCGTACCTCGCCGCGACGGCGGCCGGCCGCGTACAGGGTGGACAGGAACACGAGCCGGTCGAGGCGGTCGCAGCGGAGGGCGAAGTCGCGTACGCGGGCCGTCCCGGCCACGTTGACCTGCTCGGCGGTCGTCTCATCGAGGTCGAACCGGATGAGCGCGGCGGCATGAACGATGCGGGTGATTCGCCGGGGGTCGACGTACGCGAACGGGTCGCCGTCGCGCAGATCGGCGGGGACGACCTCCGCCCCGGGAAGATGGGCCAGCTTCGCCCGCTTGCGGTTCAGCTCGGCGTTGTCCGCCGCGCGTACCGCGAGGACGAGGTCGTCGGTGGCGGCGAGGGCGGCGGCGAGGCGACTGCCCAGGTAGCCGTCCGCGCCGGTGATCAGGGTCGTCATCGGGTAACCACCTTGTCCGTGAGAGTAGTGAGATCCGGCCAGCCGTCCGGGTTCGTTCCGTGCCGGTCGACGACGGCGTACAGCCAGCGTTCGAGGCCGAAGGCGACGCAGGCGGTCGACGCCGGTACGCCCGCCCGCGAGATGCCGAAGGCGGAGCCGAAGTGCTCGTGATGCCGGTTGGCCGAGCTCAGCGCCAGCGACCCGTACGCCGCCTCGTGTTTGACCGGCAGTACGCGTTGCAGCAGGAACCCCGGCTGGCGATGCGGCCGGAAGAACGGATCGGTCGCGGGCGACCAGCTCAGCGGCAGGTCGATCAGGCGAGCGAAGTCGTCGACCAGCTCCCGGGTCTCGGCGAGGAACGACGCCGTCTCGGCCGGGGTGCCCAGGCAGACGATCTCCCGCATCGAGAAGCTCCACTGCCGCCGCAGCGGGTCGTACCGCTCCTCGCGCCGGAAGCAGGTGGTCCGCGTCGTCACGTACGCCGCTTGCGCCAGCTGCGCACCTCGGCGTTGTGCGTACACGTGGAAGCAGGCGGCGGGAGTGAGGACCGCCGTGACCGGGCCGGTGCGCGTGAGCACCACGGACCCCTCCTCGTCGACCACCGGGCCGTCGGCGAACTCGCCGAGGTTGGCGTCGGTGGGTTCGAGCCCGAACGCGAACGTGGCCTGCTGCGGGAACGCGCGCAGGTGGCCGGTGAGGGCCGAGGCGGGCAGTGTCGGGGGTGGACATTCCTCGGTGGCGCTCCACTGTGCCGCAAGGCGGCGGAACGCGCCGTCGAGGTCCTCGGCGAGACGCAGCAACGGCCCGGAGAGCCCGGACTGCCCGTACGCGTCCCAGCGGAGCCCGAGGTCGGTCAGCTCGGCGAGGGTGGTCATGATGGCCCCCCGAATCGGGTGAGCATCGCGTCGATGCTGTCGAAGTCGCCGATCCGCAGTTGTTCGACGTCGATCGGCGCACCGCGCAGCCGTTCGAGCAGCATGATCAGCTCCGGCAGGTGGATCGATCGCAGCACGCGCACCGAGAACAGTGCGGTCTGATCGGTGATCACGACGTCACCGGCGTGCCGCGCGACGAACGTCCGCAACGCCTGCCGGATCTCGGGCTCAGAACGCATCGGCGGGCTCCTCGACCAGTACGCCGGCCGCCGCCAGCACCCGCAGGCACTTGGCCGAGACCCGGCGGCGATGCTCCCGTTGGGCGGGCGCGCACCAGGCCGCGTCGGCCAGTTCCCAGGGTTCGGCGAACCCGGTGTCGGCGTAGACGTCAGGGTGGTAGTAGTCGCGCCAGGTAGCGGTCACGAACCGGCTGAGGTCGGCCCGGATCTCCGCCTCCTCCCGCCACGGTGCTCCCGCGGCCCAGAGCGCGCCGACGAGCTGACGGCCGAACGCCAGATGCCTGGCCTCGTCCCGGTGGTGACTGTCGTTGATGAACCGGGCCAGCGGGTGCAGCCGCCGATCCCGGGCCTGGACCCGGTTGTAGTGGTCCACGATCTCCTCGAAGATCATCGTCTTGGCGAAGAACAGGAAGTCGTCCACGTCGCGCGGCCGCTCGGTGGCGAACGGCAGCTGTCGCGTCCGGTGCACCCGGGCGTACCGGGTGCAGAAGCCGCCGAAGTAGACGCTGTGCTTGTTCTCCTCGTCGAGGAAGTGGTGCAGATAGCCGGTGAAGGCGGCCAGATCGCTGCGGTACAGCCGGGCGGCGAGCCCCTGCATCAACGACTTCTCGCCGTGGATGTTGAGGCTGTAGAAGCCGGCCGCCTCGTGGAAGGCGAGCCGCCGGCGAGCCTTCTCGTCGAGGCCCGACCACACTTCGGTGCCGTAGAGGCTGACGTATTCGGGGCTGGTGAACCAGTCCAGTTCGGGGTCCACTGTCGCGGGCCACTCGACCGCCGTGTAGGGGTTCTGGAAGGCCCGCTGCGACAAGCGGCTGAGCCGCTCGGCCGTCGGCGCGACCTCCGCCAACGCGGTCGCCAACGCGCTCATCGCGTCACCTCCAGCGCCGCGCACTGCCAGTTCAGCCCGAACCCGGCCATCGCCAGCGCGATCCGCTGACCGGGCCGCGCCTGGCCGGAATCCAGCAGCGCGGTCAGGTTCACCACCACGTCGGCGGAGATCACGTGGCCCACGTCCGGCAACGACGGATGCCACACCCGGCCGTGGTCGACCGCCAGCAACCGGGCCAGGATGCGCCACGCCTGCTCGTGGGTGTTCTGCGGCACGATCCAGTCCAGCTCGGCCGGCGACGCCCCGATCCGCGCGGCGGTCTCGCGCACGATCCGGTGCGTGTACGCGAAATAGGTGCCGACGGTCTCGTCGTCACCGGCCCGGCCGAGGCCGCCGTTGGTGATCTGGTGCACCGTCAGCAATCGACAGACATCCGGCTCCCTGCCGACCACACAGGCGGCGGCGCCGTCCGAGATCACGTTGTACGCCTGCTCGTACCAGGCGCCGTCGGGAAAGCGGTCGGCGGTCACACACAACACCCGCCGCCACCCCGGTTCGGTGGCGAGAAGAGCCCGGGCGATCCGCAGCGCGCCGAGCATCCCCGTGCAGGCCTGCTGATGCACCCCGACGACGACCGCGTCGCGCAACCCGAACTCCGCCTGCAACCGGCCGGCCGGAAAGTCCATGAGCACCTTCACGTCGCGTACCGGGCCGTCCTGCGGCTCGGGCAGGCAGGTCGCGTAGACGATCGCGTCGATGTCGTGCAGGCCGCCGCCGGCCTCGATCTCCGCGACCGCCCGGCGCGCCAAGTCGTACGCCGTCTCGTCCGGCCCGCACACGTGATGCCACCGGAAGCCGGCCGCCTCCAGGTCGCTCGCGGCCGACCGGAGCAGCCCCGCTTCGGCGGACTCGCGGACGTGCCGCTTCTGGGCGCCCAGCGCGTACGTCGGTGATCCGAGATAAACCTCGTCCATGGCCTCCATCCTCGGCAGCCCGGGCGGCCGGGGCATGAGCGCCGATACTCAGGTACCCGTGAGTTGTTCACCCCGCCGCCCGGGTTCCCTCGCCTGGGTACCGCCGGTCTTCTTGGGGCTGAGCGCAGGGTCTTACGGGGGATAACCCCAGATCGAACTCGGGGGAGCTCCTGATGGTTCAGGCAGGCTCGGGGCCGAAGACTGAACCGCATGGCAGAGAAGATCAGGTTCAGCGTCGTCATCCCGTGCTTCAACGAGGCCGGCTACCTCGCCGACGCCCTCCTGTCGCTGCGGAAGCAGGACTTCGACGAGGGCGTTTCCGGCGGCGTCGAGGTCATCGTGGTCGACAACAACTGCACGGACGACACCGCTCAGATCGCCCGCGACCTTGGCGCACGGGTCGTGTCCGAGCCGGTCCCCGGTGTCTGCAACGCGCGGCAGCGCGGCACGCTGGAGGCGCGCGGCGAGATCGTCGTCTCGGCCGACGCCGACACCGTCTACGGGCGCGACTGGCTCAGCCGCATCGACGAGCAGTTCCGGGCAGGCGACGACGTCGTCGCCGTCGTCGGCCCCTGCGAGTACGCCGACGGCCCGCGCTGGGGCCGCGTGTACGGCCGGGTGCTGTTCGGCGCGGTCAACGGCGTCTACAAGCTGACCGGCCGGGCCATGTACGCCAGCGCCACCAACATCGCGTTCCGCCGCGACGCCTGGACGGGCTACGACACGAACCTGACCCAGGGCGGCGACGAGCTGGACCAGCTGCGCCGGCTGCGCAACCGGGGCCGGGTCGTCTACGCCCACGCCAACCCCACCTTCACCTCGGGGCGGCGGTTCACCCGGGGGCTCGCGTACAACGTGTTCGTCAGCCTGCCGGTGCACTACCTGCTGACCTACGGCGTGAACCGGATCGCCGGCCGGCGGGTGCTCGGCTCGGCTCCGGCGTTCCGGCACGACCAGGGCTCCTTCCAGGCGACCTTGCCCGCCCAGCCCGCCGCCTCGGCTTCGGCGCGGGCCGCGGTTCCCGTCGTCGCGACGGCGCCGATGCCGGTACCGGTGCTTGCCGGGCAGGAGACCCGGTGATCGTCCTTGCCGCGCCTCTGCTGGTCGTCGCGTTCGGGGGCGCGGCGTACTGGCTGTTCATGGCGCCGTTCGGGCCGACGGCGCGGAGCTATCCGCATCGTTCGCCGGCCGAGGACAGGGTCGTCGCGCTGACCTTCGACGACGGGCCCAACGAGCCCTACACCTCGGAGATTCTCGACATCCTCGACGATCGGGGCATCAAGGCCACCTTCTTCCATGTTGGACAGTGCGTCGAGCGGCACCCGGACGTCGTCCGGCGCGTGATCGCCGCCGGGCACGTGGTCGGCAACCACTCGCTGAGCCACCGGTTCGGCACCTATCTGCGGCCGGGTGCGTACGAGCGGGAGGTCGAGCGGACCCAGGAGATCCTGACCCGGGTCATCGGGTGCACTCCGGCGTTGGCGCGTACGCCGTGGCTGTGGCGGCATCCGGCGCTTCTGCGGATGCTGCGCCGCCGTGATCTGCACCCGGTGGCGGGGGAGTTCGGGCACGCACTGGAGGTGTTCCAGCCGTCCGGCGTACGCATGGCGCACCGGGCGATCGCGAAGACGCGCCCCGGGTCGATCCTCATCTTCCACGACGGGTTCGACGGCCACGGCGGAGACCGGAGCGAAACCGTCGTCGCCGTACGCGAGACGGTGGATGGTCTGCTCTCGCGGGGTTACAAGTTTGTCACCGTCGACAAGCTGCTGGGGGTGTCCGCCTACCAGGGTCTTGCGGGGACTGCGGAGCGCAAATAGTCTTCGTGATCCTGTGGCAAGAAGAAGAAATCTGCCACCCTCGCCCCCAAGAGGTCCTCATGGCACACGACATCTCCGACGCGATCTCCGAAGTGGATCGGCGTACGCTCCTGCGCGCCGGCCTGGGCCTGGCCGCAGTTGCGGTCGTCGGCACCGAGCTGGCCACCGGCGCGCCCGCGTCGGCCGCCCCGAGCACCGAGTTCCCCTGGATCATCGACTGCGACTCGTGGGGCGCCCGCCCGCCGTCCAGCACGATCCAGCTGACCAACAACACCACGAACAAGATCATCCTGCACCACATGGCGTTCCCGAACGTCACCGACTACTCCCGGGAGCAGGCCGTCAAGCTGGCGCAGGACTGCCAGAACCTGCACATGGACGGCAACGGCTGGGCCGACACCGGCCAGCACTTCACCGTCAGCCGGGGCGGTTACGTCCTCGAAGGCCGCCACCGCAGCCTCGAACGGCTGGAGGCCGGTGACCACCAGGTCGTCGCCGCGCACTGCCCCGGCGAGAACGGCAACGCGATCGGCATCGAGAACGAGGGCACCTACGTCACCGAGGTGCCGCCGGACGCCCTGCTGGACTCACTCGTCCGGCTGTGCGTCGCAGTATCGCAGCGGTTCGGGCTGCACGCCTGGGACATCTTCGGGCACTGGGACTTCCGGTTCACCGACTGCCCCGGCATCGAGTTCTACAAGCTCTTCCCCTCGGTACGCAGCCGCGTCGCCGAGGCCATGGGCACCGCCAAGGCGGACATCCCGGCCCGGCGCTGGCCGGACATCTGGCGTTTCGTCAACAGCCCGGTCGTGCAGGTGGGCCAATACCTGCTCAACCACCACGGCTACACCGTGCCGATCGACGGCGCGTTCGGTGCGGCCACGGTCGCGGCCGTCGGCGCGTTCCAGGCGGCCAACGGCATTGCGGTCGACGTCGACGCGACCTTCACCTTGGACACGTGGGAGGCGCTGGTCGTCGACCTGGAGAAGGACGCCACCGGCCTGCCGGTCAGCGCGGTGCAGTACATGCTGAACCGCAAGGGCTGGCCGGAGGTCCTCGTGACCGGCGAGTTCGACTACGTCACCAAGAAGGCCGTTCAAGACATGCAGCGCCTCCACGGGCTGGACCCGAACGGCAAGGTCGACCACTCCACCTGGTGCGCCATCGCCGGTGGCGCGGTCCGCTCGGCCTTCCAGTACTGAGCATGATCATTGCGTCAGCCATGCTGTTAACTCGGGCATTTCACTGCCCGAAACAGCATGGCTGGCGCAATGATCACGCGAGAGCGGCGGGCAGCGGCGACGCGTGCAGCACCTGCAGCGAGCTGACCGCCCGGGTCAGCGCGACGTAGAGCCGCTGCAGACCCCGTTCCTCGGCGTCGACGACCCGGGCGGGTTCGACCACGATCACGGAGTCGAACTCGAGCCCTTTGGCCAGCCCGGCCGGTACGCATACCACCCGTGAAGCCTCCAGGGCGTCCTCGTCGACGCCCACCAGTGAGACGTCGAACCCTTCCGCGGTGAGTGCGGCGTGGAGTGCGGCGATGTCGGAGTCGGCGGCGATCACACCGATGGAGCCTTCGGCGGCCAACCGGGAACGGCAGGCCGACACCACGGCCGATTCCATGGAGCCCGCGACGGAGTCGACGGAGAGCGCCCCGGAAGTCTGCCGCACCGACGTGGGCACGCTCAGCCCAGGCGCGATGGCCGGCAGCAGCCGGGCGGCGTACTCGATGATCGCGGCGGGGACCCGGAAGCCGCGGTCGAGCACGGAGACCTCGGTGTCCGGCTTGCCGAGGTGGGCGAGCAGCGACGGCCAGTCACCGGCCGCCCACGGGCTGGTGCCCTGCGCGATGTCGCCCAGAACGGTCAGCGACCCGTTGGCGCAGCGCCGTCCGAGCGCCCGGCATTGCATCGGGCTGAGGTCCTGCGCCTCGTCGACCATCAGATAGCTCAGCGACGGCACGCGATCGATCAACCCGGCCAGCTCGTCGAGCAGCACCGCGTCCGCGGCCGACCAGCGGGCGGACTTCACCGAGCGGCCGGGCTTGGCCCACAGGACCGCCTTCTGCTCGTCGGGGGACAGGAGGTCCGCCGCGCAGGAGGCGAGGAAATCCGCATCGGACAGCAGCCGGAAGAGCACCTGCTCCGGCGTCAGGCGCGGCCACACCGCGTCGAGCACCGCCTTGACCGGCTTCGACCGGGCCACCGCCGCCACCTCGCGATCGTCCGGCGTCGCACCGCGCCGCTCCATCTGCATCACGACCAGCCCGGCGATCCGCTGCGCCGCGCCGTCGCGCCCGGCGGCGTAGCGTACGGTCTGCATCTCGGTCACGATCTGCGACATCCGGCCCTGGCCGACGCGATAGCGGGTCGAGCCGTGGACGTACACCAGGTCGTCGGCGGGCAGCGAGACATGGCTCCACAGTGCCCGCCGCAGCACCTCGGCCATCCGCGCGTCGCCCTTCACCACCAGGGCCTCTGCGGAGTCCACAGCGGACAACGGCCGGTCCAGCAGCTCGTCGATCGTCTTCTGCCCGACCGAGACCTCGCCCAGTGCCGGCAGCACGTGGCGAATGTAGGACAAGAACGATCGGTTCGGCCCGACCACCAGCACGCCCGCGCCGAGGCGCTGCGGCTCCGCGTACAACAGGTAAGCCAGCCGGTGCAGGCCCACCGCGGTCTTGCCGGTCCCGGGCGCGCCCTGCACGCAAATGCTCGGCTGCAGCGGCGCGCGGACCAGCTCGTCCTGTTCGGGCTGGATGGTCGCGACGATGTCGCGCATCGGCCCGGACCGTGGCCGCTCGATCTCCGCGGCCAGCAACGCGCTCGGCCCGGTGGTCCCGCTCCCCAGAATCTCGTCTTCATACGCCGTGAGCAGCGCACCTTCAGCGAAACCGTAGCGCCGGCGCCGGACGACGCTGAGCCGGTCCTTCGGCGTCGCACGATAGAACGGCATCGCCACCGGCGCCCGCCAGTCCACGACCAGCGGCGTGCCGTCGTTGTCCCGGACGTGCCGACGCCCCACATAGACGCGGTCCTCGCCACCGCCGGAGTCCTCGAAGACCGTGCCCGGGTCGTAGTCGAGCCGCCCGAAGAACAGCGGGACGTCCGGCAGATCGAGGAGATCCCGGCCGCGCTGCGCGCGGGCCATCCGGTACATCGTGTTGAACCACACCTCGTCGGTGCCCGAGACGAACTCCGGCGTCTCCGTGTCCAGCACGTCCTGCCGCATCCGGTCCAACGCGCCCCGCGCGTTCGCGAGGTACGCCTGCTCTGCTTCGATCTCGGTGAATCCGCCCATGCTGAAATCCATCCCTCGCCGTGATGATTCAGCCGACAGTCACGCCCGTCCTCTGTCCAGCGTGCGTACGCTGCGAGGGGTTCGCCTCGATTGCGGCGGGGGATGCTATCGCGGCCAAACTCGGACGCTCAACCGAATTTCCGCTCGATACCTTGATTCCGCTATGAACGAGATACCCGCCCGTCAGATCCGGGCGCTGTACGACGACGAGACCATCACGGTCTACCAGGCATATCGCCCCGATATCGCCGAGCCGGCCGCCCGTTTCGGGCGATTCGGCCCAGGATTCAAGCGTGATCGGATGACCTGGATCAAGCCGTCCTTCCTCTGGATGATGTACCGCTGCGGTTGGGCGGACAAACCCGGCCAAGAACGCGTACTGGCCATCCGCCTCCGCCGTCACGGCTTCGACTGGGCGCTAGCCAACGGCGCGCTGAGCAGCTACGAACGCGACCTCCACGGCGACCGCGACGAATGGAAGCAGTCGCTGCGCGCACCTGTCCGCATCCAGTGGGACCCCGAACGCGACCTGCACCTGCGCCCTCTGCCGCACCGGGCGATCCAGGTCGGCCTCTCCGGCGACGCCGTACGCCGCTACACCGAGGAGTGGATCGCCGGCATCGACGACATCACCACGAAATGTCACGAGATCCGGGCTTTGGTCCGAGGCGGCCGCCTTGACTCGGTTCGGGCGATGCTCCCTGCCGAACGTCCTTATCGGCCGCCCGTCGATGTGCGCCCTGGGTATGCGATGTCCGGCCCGATTTCGTGATCATGTACCCGAGGTATGCGCTCATGCGGCCATTTGCGCAAATGGCGGGCGCATGACGCCGAGAATCGGGCTGCTTCGGCATACCTGGGGCGCCGACGGGATGTCAGAAGCTGGTGATGCGGTCCGGCAGTTGTTCTTCGACCTCGTCGAGGTCGGTCCACAGGTCGAACCAGATGCGGCTTCGGCCGACCGGCTCGTCCAGGCCGACGACGGCGGCGCTGAAGACGCCCCACAAGATCTCGTAGCGGTCGCCGGGCGAGTCGACGCCCAACGCGAACGACACGGCCAGCGCCGCCCGCGTGACCAGCAACTTGTCCGGATCGTCCGGGGTAGGCCGTCCAGCGGTCAGGAAACGCGGCTCGGCGACGATCTTCATCCAGCGTAGCGACGCTTCCGGCACCTGCTCCCGCAACACCTCCAGGACCGAATCGCGTACGGCGGAGGCGGGGTCGTCACCCAGCCAGTCGAGCCAGTGATCCGCCTCGGTCAGGTACGCGAAGTCGTCCTGGGGCGGCCCGTGCTTCTCATTCGGCGCGTACTCGCCGGTCAGGACGCCGTCCGCGCCGACCTCCCAGGCGCCCCGGATCGCCTCCGGCGGAATGTACCCGTCGGGGTCGCTGATCAGGTCTCCGTCGATCTCGTAGACGTAGCCGCCGGGGTTCTGGGCGGCCTCGGCGATCAGTTCCTCCGGCGGCGTACGCTGCATCGCTCCAATCTAGATGCCCGCGCTCCGGACGACTCACCGGGTTTCCGGTGGACGGTCGGGGGGTACCCGCCGCGCACATCGGAACGCGGCGAGCGGCAGGGGAGCGGCAATGAAGGTCTACGCCTGGGTCTTGGTCGCCCTGCGCTGGGTGGTCGTCGCGTTCTGGCTGGTCGCGGCGGTCGCGGCGGTGCGGTTGCTGCCGGCGGTCGGGCCGGGCGGGGAAGATCTGAGCCAGCTCGTCTCCGCGGGGAACCCGGCGGTGCAGACCGAGATGCGCTCCTATGACAAGTTCGGCTTTCCGCTGCTGAGCCGGGTTGCGGTGGTGCAACGGGATCCGCAGGGGCTGCCGCTCGACGTGCAGGCCAAGGCGGTCTCCCGGGCCAAGGCGGTGTCGGAGGGCCAGTACGCCGATGTGCAGCCGATTCTGGCGGCGGTGCCGATCACCAACGAGAAGAAGCTGCTTCCGGGGTCCCGGGAGGACGGGACGACGATCATCACGTACCTGTTCACGCGGCCCGATGTGAGCCTGGCCGAGCAGGTCGAGGCGGCCGACCAGTTCGTGAAGAAGTACTACGGGCCGCAGGATCACGTCGTCGGCGTCACCGGATCGGTGCCCGCCCGCGTCGAGCAGGGCCGCATCGTGCTGGACTCGTTGACCTGGCTGGAGGTGGCGACGGTCGCGGCGGTGTTCGTCATCGTGGCGTTCGCGTTCCGCTCCCTGGTCGCGCCGGTGCTGGCGCTGGCGGTGGCCGGACTGGCGATCGTGATCACGTTGCGGGTGGGCGGCGCGCTCGCGGCGCACTTCGACGTCGCGGTTCCGCAGGAGACTCAGCCGTTGCTGGTCGCATTGCTGCTCGGGGTGGTCACCGACTACGTCGTGTTCTACGTCTCGGCTTTACGCGTACACCTTGATGACGGCCTGGACCGGGTGGCGGCCGCGCGGCTGGCGACGGCGCGGTATTCGCCGATCATCATGACCGCCGGAGCGACCGCCGCGGCCGGGACCGGCGCGTTGATCGTGGCCGGATCGCCGACGTTCCGCGCGTTCGGGCCGGGCCTGGCGGTGGCGGTGACCATCGGCATGGTGGTGGCGGTGACGCTGGTGCCGGCGTTGCTGGCGATTCTCGGCCGTGCGGTCTTGTGGTCGCCGTGGCGGGGGCGGCAGCGGCCGGTGGCGGTACGCGAGCCGCGCGGCTGGTGGGCGCGCGTGCTGACCTGGCCGGGATTCTCGTTCGTGGTGCTGGTCGCGTGCGTCGGCGGACTGGTGTGGGCGGCGCTGCCGGTGCGGCACATGACGCTCGGCGTCTCCTTTGTGGAGGCACTGCCGGCGAGCCATCCCGCGCGCCAGGCGGCCGCCCAGGCCGAGGCGGGATTCGCCGAGGGGATCCTGTCGCCGACCGAGGTGCTGGTGGAGGGCGCGGGTGTGGCCGGGAAGACGGCGGAACTGGCCCGCTTGCGCGAGGCGCTGGCGAACGAGCCGGGGGTGGCCGCGGTCGTCGGCCCGGACGATCGCCTGATCGAGCAGGTACGCCCGCTGTTCGAGGCGAAGGACGGCAGCGCGGCCCGCTACCTGGTGGTGTTGTCCGACGAACCACTCGGCGCGCATGCCGTGCAGACGGTGACCCGGCTGCAGGCGGACCTGCCCGGGCTGGCCGACCGCGCCGGCCTCGGCGGTACGCGGCTCAGCCTGGGCGGCGACACGGCGATCGCGGACGTCATCGTGGACCAAACCGTCCACGACCTAGGTCGCATCGCCCTGGCCGCGCTGGCGGCGAACCTGCTGTTCCTGGTCCTGTACCTGCGTGCGCTCACGGCTCCGCTGGCTCTGCTGGCCTGCAGCGTGCTGGCCATCCTCGCCACGCTGGGCCTGACGACACGAGTCTTCGAGGACTGGCTGGGCAACGACGGGCTCACCTTCTACGTCCCGTTCGCCGCGGCGGTGCTGCTCGTCGCGCTCGGCTCCGACTACAACATCTTCGGCGTCGGGCCTGCCTGGCGCGAGGCCCGCCGCCGGCCGCTGCGCGAGGCGCTCGCCATCACCCTGCCGGAGTCGGCGCGCGCGATCCGCACGGCCGCGTTCACGCTAGCGCTCAGCTTCGGCCTGCTCGCGCTGGTGCCCTTGCGGCCCTTCCGAGAGCTGGCCTTCGCACTGTCCGCGGGGATTCTGATCGATGCCTTCGTCGTACGCTCGCTGCTCGCCCCCGCGCTGTTGTCCGTCATCGGGACGGCCGCCCAATGGCCGGGCCGCTACCTGGAGCGGCGGCGTACGCGGGATGCATTAGGAACTTCTATAAGCTCGTGATAGAAATGCCGTATGCGGTCCACCTCCGTCCCGGCTGACCCGAACGTCTCGGCTGAAACGGATCTGAGTACGACCGTCGTGCGGGTGTTCACCGCGTTGCGCCGGCTCAGCCCCTCCGGCCTCAGCCTGTCCGTCGCGTCGACGCTGGCGACCCTCGACCGCGAGGGACCTCGGCGGCTCACCGAACTGGCCGGCGTCGAAGGCGTCACGCAGCCCGCGATGACGCAGATCGTGTCTCGGCTCGAACGGGACTCGCTCGCCGTGCGTACCGCCGATCCCGGCGACCGCCGGGTGGTGCTCGTCGAGATCACCGCGGCCGGACGCGACTTACTGAGGCGTCACCGCACGATCCGCAGCGGCAAAGTGGCCGCCCTGCTGGCCCAGCTCGATCCCCGCGACGCCGCCGCGATCGAGGCCGCCCTCCCCGCCCTGAACGCCCTCGCCGATCTCGTCACCTCTCCGGAGAGCAAAGCTCAATGAACAGCCGCGAGCTGGCCACCGGCCAGCACAGTTTCCGTCACGGGAGCGCCGACCGCCGGACGGTGATCGCATGACCGATCGCTACAAGTGGGTCGCGTTGTCGAACACGACCCTCGGCATGCTCATCGCCACGATCAACTCCTCGATCGTGCTCATCTCGCTGCCCGCCATCTTCAACGGCGTCGACCTCGACCCGCTGCTCCCCGGCAACGTCAGCTACCTGCTCTGGATGCTGATGGGCTACATGCTCGTCACCGCCGTGCTCGTGGTGACCCTGGGCCGGCTCGGCGACATCTACGGCCGCGTACGCATCTACAACCTGGGCTTCGCCATCTTCGCCGCCACCTCGGTGATCCTCTCGCTGGACCCGTTCACCGGCGGCAAGGGCGCCCTGTGGCTGATCGGCTGGCGGGTGGTGCAGGCGATCGGCGGCGCGATGCTCATGGCGAACTCGGCCGCCATCATCACCGACGCGTTCCCGGCCGCCCAGCGGGGCATGGCGCTCGGCATCAACATCGTCGCCGCCATCGCCGGATCCTTCATCGGACTGGTGCTGGGCGGGGTCCTCGCGGAGTGGAACTGGCGCTCGATCTTCTGGGTCAACGTCCCGATCGGCGTCGCCGGCACGATCTGGGCCTACAAGTCGTTGCGGGACAACGGCGTACGCCGGCCGGGGAAGATCGACTGGTGGGGCAACCTCACCTTCGCCGCCGGGCTGACCGCGGTGCTGGCCGCGATCACCTACGGCATCCAGCCGTACGGGGGCCACTCGATGGGCTGGACGAACCCGTGGATCGTCGCCGGGCTCGCCGGGGGAGCGCTGCTGCTGGTGGCGTTCGGCGTCATCGAGGCCAAGGTCGCCGAACCGATGTTCCCGCTGCGGCTGTTTCGCATCCCGGCGTTCACGGGCGGCAACGCGGCCAGCCTGCTGGGCTCGATCGCGCGCGGCGGTCTGCAGTTCATGCTGATCATCTGGTTGCAGGGCATCTGGCTGCCGCTGCACGGCTACGACTACGAGCAGACCCCGCTGTGGGCGGGCATCTACCTGCTGCCGTTGACGGTCGGGTTCCTCGCCGCCGGTCCGCTGTCCGGGTTCCTGTCCGACCGGTTCGGCCCGCGCCCGTTCGCCGCCGGTGGGCTGCTGCTCATGTCGGCGTCGTTCGCCGCACTGCTATTGGTGCCGACGAACTTCCACTACGGCGTCTTCGCGCTACTGGTCTTCCTCAACGGGTTCGGCGGCGGGCTGTTCTCCGCCCCGAACACGGCGCTGATCATGTCGAGCGTCCCGGCGCACCTACGTGGGGTCGCCTCCGGCATGCGGGCCACCTTCCAGAACGCGGGCATGGTGCTCTCGATCGGCGTGTTCTTCTCCCTGATGGTCGCCGGGCTCTCGGGTTCGCTGCCGTCCACTCTGGACTCCGGACTGACGGCGCAGGGCGTACCGCCGGAAGCGGCGCACACGATCGCGTCGTTGCCGCCGGTGGGCACCCTGTTCGCGGCGTTCCTCGGCTACAACCCGATCCAGGAACTGCTCGGGCCGCAGATCCTCGGCCAGCTCCCGCCGGCGAACGCGGCGACGCTCACCGACCGGCAGTTCTTCCCCGACCTCATCGCCGGGCCGTTCCACGACGGGCTGGTCGTCGTCTTCTGGCTGGCCATCGTCATGGGCATCCTCGGCGCGGCCGCTTCGATGGTCTCACCGCGTACGCAGCCGGCCACCGACCTGGTGACCCGGGAGAGCGAGCTGATCGACGAGCTGGGCGTACAGCCGCTCACGCCGATCCCGGCGTCGGCCGAGCCGTCCCGCCGCGACTGACCTCCTCTCGCGGGCGCTGCGCTCGGCTTCCTGGCGGGGCTCGCCTTCCGGTGGGCCCGCCTCCCGCCTCCCGGCGGCTCGCCTCCCGCGAGGGCGCGACTTCCTGGGGCGCGGCTTCCGGCTGGCGCCCGACTCCCGCCTCCCGGCGGCGGCGCGGCTTCCGGCGGCTCGCCTCCCGCGAGGGCGCGACTTCCGGGGGCGCGGCTTCCGGCTGGGGCGCGACTTCCGGCGGCGCGGCTTCCGGCTGGGGCCCGACTCCCGCCTCCCGGCGGCGGCGCGGCTTCCGGCGGCTCGCCTCCCGCGAGAGCGCGACTTCCGGGGGCGCGGCTTCCGGCTGGGGCCCGACTTCCGGAAGGCCAGGTACCTTTCCCGGCACCGGTTAGGTACCTGGCCTTCCGGTAGTCGCCAGAACCTGCCCGCAGCCCCGAAGGCCCCGCACGCGGGGCAATGAGTCGCCGGAGCCTGCCCGCAGTCCCGAAGGCCCCGCACGCGGGGCAATGAGTCGCCGGAACCTGCCCGAAGCGCCGAAGGCCCCGCACGCGTGGCGTGGGGTGGGGTGGGCGGTACCGTGATCACCGTGAACGAGCTGGACGACGCGCTTGAGCTGGCCCGGCGTTCCGCCGACGCGATGTACGCCGGCGATCTCGCCTCGCAGCGCGCGGGAGTGACCGTCGACGAGGTCGCGCCGGGCCGGGCGACGGCGCGGATGACGGTGACCCGCGACATGATCAACGGGCACGACATCTGTCACGGCGGGTTCGTGTTCCTGCTGGCGGACACGGCGTTCGCGTTCGCGTGCAACACCTACGGGACTCCGACGGTCGCGGAGGCGTGCGACATCGTCTTCGTGCGCGCGGCGAAGCTGGGCGACGTGCTGACCGCCGTCGCGGCAGAGCGCACCCGGTACGGCCGCAGTGGCATCTACGACGTGACCGTCACCTGCGGCGACGAGGTCGTGGCCGAGTTTCGTGGCAAGTCCCGGGAACTCCGGAAGTCTTCCGAGGGCTGATCGCCATCTCCACCTGCGTCACTAGACCGGCGAAGCGTGCCAACGACCGGAAGTTTCCGGAAAGCTATTGACGTAGAGGGTCTCATCGATCGACTCTGGTTCTGCCCGACCATCTGTGATCATCCATCGGGGAGGCCCAGTGATCCACATCCCGGGCCGTTCCAGCGTGCGGCCGACCGTCCTCGCCCTGGCGGTCGCCGCGCTCGTCGTCGCTGGGGCGGCCACCGTCGTCGCTCACGCCGCGCCCACCGCTCTCACCCTCGCCGCCGCGGTCGAGGATGAGGGCTCGGGCTGCGCGGTGTCTCTGCCCGGCTCCACACCGTCCACCAGCAAGCTGCCCGATCCGTTCCAGAAGATCGACGGCACGCGTATCACGTCCAAGTCGGACTGGCGATGCCGCCGCGAGGAGATCAAGAAGCAGGCCGAGGCCACCGTCTACGGCACGAAACCGCCGAAGCCGGCGAGCGTCAGCGGCACGGTGTCGCGTACGGGCATCACGGTCAACGTCAGCGACAACGGCCGCAGCTCGAGCTTCTCGGCGAGTGTCAGCGTGCCCAGCACCGGCGCCGCGCCTTATCCGGCCGTCATCGTGGTCGGCGGGCTCGGCGCCGACACGTCGACCATCCAAAGTAGCGGCGTCGCGGTCATCAACTACGACCCGCTTGCCGTCGGCAAGGAGGGCACCGCCCGGAACAACAAGCAGGGCGCGTTCTACAACGTCTACGGCGCGACCAGCAGCACCGGCATTCTGATGGCCTGGGCCTGGGGCGTCAGCCGGATCATCGACGTCATCGAGCAGTCCGGCGGCAGCGTGCTGCGGGCCGACGGGCTCGGCGTCACCGGCTGCTCCCGCTACGGCAAGGGCGCGTTCGTCATCGGCGCGTTCGACCAGCGGATCGCGCTGACCATGCCGATCGAGTCCGGCAGCGGGGGAGCGCCCATCTTCCGCGGGATTCCGGGTGAGTCCGGTGCACAACCGCTGAGCAGCGCGTACTCGGAGCAGCCGTGGCTCGGCGACGCGTTCGGCTCGTACACCGGCAACCCGGCCGCGTTGCCGGTCGACACCCACGAGATGGTGGCGATGGTCGCGCCCCGTGGGCTGTTCCTCATGGAGAACCCCCGCATCGACTGGCTCGCCGCCCGTTCGGGCAGCGTCGCCGCGCTCGCGGGCGCCGAGGTCTACAAGGCCCTCGGCGCGGGCGAGAACATCACCTACTGGTCCGACATTCAGGACGGTACGCACTGTGCCGTGCGGTCGGAGTGGCGTACGCCCTTGGTGCAGAACCTGCAGAAGTATCTGCTGAAGACGGGCAGTGCCGCCGGAACGTTCCGGATCTCCAGCCTGAAAGCGGGGAACCTGGCGGACTGGCGGGACTGGACGACTCCGGTGCTGAGCGACAGCCCGACGTCGCCACCACCCTCGTCCTCGCCGCCTTCTTCGCCTCCACCGTCCTCACCGCCGCCGTCGTCGCCCCCGCCATCCTCGCCGCCTCCGACGGGAGCGTGCGCGGCCGCGTACCGGACGGTCAACTCCTGGCCGGGAGGCTTCCAGGGCGAGGTGACGGTCACTGCCGGAGGCTCGGCGATCAACGGCTGGACCGTCGGCTGGACGCTGGGCTCCGGCCAGACCATCACCCAGCTTTGGGGCGGCACCTTCACGGTCGGCGGCTCGGCCGTGACGGTGAGGAACCTGTCGTACAACGGGAATCTCGGGGCTAGAGCGTCGACGACGTTCGGCTTCCTCGCCAACGGCAGCCCGTCCACTCCCACTCTCACCTGCACAAGTCCATAGTGGTGGCCTAGGACCGGAGGCGGGCGGCGAAGTCGCGTACGCGTCGGCCGCCTTCGGTCCTAGGCACCATGACCCGGACGTTCACGCCGATCCGCTGCTTCTTCGCGACCAGCCCCCGGTGGGCGGCGTGATACCGGTCGAAGGCGATCCGGTGGTCGCCGTCGGCCGCGGCCAGCTCCTCGGCCAGCTTGTACGCCCCGACCAGCGCCAGTTCGGCGCCGGCGCCGGAGGCGGGGGAGGCGCACCAGGCGGCGTCCCCGGTCAACGCGAACCGGCCCGCCGACCACGTCGGCATCTTCACCTGGCTCAGTGCGTCGAAGTAGAACTCGGGATCGGCG
Organism: Hamadaea sp. NPDC050747; assembly: GCF_040654195.1. Taxonomy (NCBI): domain Bacteria; kingdom Bacillati; phylum Actinomycetota; class Actinomycetes; order Micromonosporales; family Micromonosporaceae; genus Hamadaea; species Hamadaea sp. NPDC050747. Next base: position 343,352 of record NZ_JBFAHM010000004.1, on the reverse strand, counting down.
AGTGCGGCGTCGAGCAGCTCCGGAATCCGCCACGAGCGATCCTTCCCGAACGCCTCCCGCACCAGGCGCTTGTGCTCGGCGACGTCGCGGTGATCGACCGCGATGGGCCGGGACCGGAAGATGAAGTACGCCTTGGCCTGCGGATGGTTGCCGGACCGGTAGAGTCCGGCCATCTTGCCCGGGGTGTTGAACATGGTGACCCAGCGGTCCTCGCCGAGCGCCGCGTCGGCGTCGGCGAACGCGAAGTAATGGTCCTTGAAGCGGAGGTAGTCCGCCTCGGGGCCGAAGGCCAGTCGCCGGGTCGCCGAGTGCAGCCCGTCGGCTCCGACGACCAAGTCGAACCGGCGCGTACCGCCGTGGGCGAGGTCGACGGTGACGCCGTCGTCGCGCTGGCGCAGCGCCGTGATCCGGTCGCCGAAGACGTACTCCACGTCGGTCACGCTGTGCAGCAGGGCGACCAGGTCGCCGCGCATGATCTCCACACTGCCCGGGTCGCGGATGTCGATCCGGGCCACCGCCCGGTCGTCGGCGTCGACGAACTTCATGCCGTGCACGTCGGTGGCGGCCGCCCGAATCTGGGGCAGCAGGCCCATGCGGTCCACGACGGCGGTGGCCTGGTCGCGTACGTCGACGCCGTTGCCGCCGGCCCGCAGCCGGTCCGCCCGCTCGACGACGGTGGGCTGGAAACCGTGTCTGGACAGCCAGTGCGCCAGGGTCAGCCCGGCAATGCTCGCGCCCGAGATCAGGATGCGATGGTTCACGGCCACTCCTCGAGTACGATAACTGAAATGCTCGTTCCAGATTATGTGGAAGGGACGTTCCAGATGTCAACTCCGAGCCGGGCCGACGCCGTACGCAACCGGCAGCTGGCGCTCGACGCCGCCACCGCGCTGCTCGCCGAGCCCGATGCCGCGCTCACGGTCGAGGCGATCGCCAAGAAGGCCGGCCTCGGCGCGGGCACCGTCGTGCGCGCGTTCGGCGGCAAGGAGGCGCTCCTCGACGCGGCCGTCGCGGGACTGCTGCGCCCCGTGGTCGCCCGAGCGCGCGAACTGGCCGCTGATGACCGGCCGGATCGGGCGCTGCGTACGTTCCTCGGCGAGCTGATGACGTTCCAGGCGGCGCACCACGCGGCGGGCGACAACCTGCGGGGCTTGGCTGCGCCGGAGACCACGGCACTCCGTGGCGAGCTCGTCGCCACCGTCGAGACGATGCTCACCGGCGCCCAACAGGCGGGCCGCGTACGCGCCGACATCCCGCTCGGCACCCTGACGGCGGTCATCGGCGAGGCCGCGTACGCCGTCGCCCGGTCCGGAGCGGCCGATCACATCAACGCATTTCTCACCGTACTGCTGGACGGGCTCAAACCGTCTACATGAGAATGGCCGGATGATCACTCCCACTCCGCTGATGCGGCTCGTGACCGGCTTCTGGAGCTTCAAGACCCTCGCCGTCGCCGTCGAGCTGGACCTGTTCACCCGGATCGCGGGCGGCCGGGTCGTCACGGTCGCCGACCTGCGCGACGAACTCGGGCTCGCCGACCGCCCCGCCGACATGCTGCTGGCCGCCTGCGCCTCGCTCGGCCTGCTCGACCGGGACGGCGACGGCTATCGCAACTCCGCGATCGCCGAGGAGTTCCTCGTCGCCGGGCGCCCCTACTACTTCGGCGGACAGGTCCGGTACTGCGACGTGAAGACCTACCTGCCGTGGCATCGCATCGGCGAGGCGCTGCGCGACGACCGCCCGCTGACCTGGGATCCCGACACCGACCGCTCGGCCTTCGAGACCGGCGATCCGGCGATGCTGGCCGAGTTCTGGGAGGCCATGTTCTCCACCTCCATCTTCACCGCGCGCACCCTCGCCTCGGCGTACGACTTCGGGCCGCATTCGCGGCTGCTCGACGTCGGTGGCGGCGGCGGGGCGTACCCGATCGAACTGTGCCGGAACTTCGGCCACCTCAAGGCCGCGGTGCTGGATCTGCCGCACGTGTGCGAGATCGCGGCCGGGAAGATCGCGGCGGCCGGACTGGCCGACCGCATCGAGACGGTGCCGGGCGACTTCCGCGCGGACCCGGCGCTGCCGGCCGGTTATGACGTGCTGCTGCTGAGCATGATCCTGCACGACTGGGACGAGGCGACCAACCGCGACCTGCTCGCGAAGTGCTACGCCGCGCTGCCGCCCGACGGCGTCCTCATCATCTCCGAACTGCTGCTCAACGCCGACCGGACCGGGCCCGCCGAAGCGGCGCTGATGGGGATGAACATGATCGTCGAGACCGAGGGCGGCCGGAACTACTCCGATGTGGAGTACGCCACCTGGCTCACCGAGACGGGCTTCGCCGACGTCCGCGTCGTCCCACTGAACGCGCCCGGCGCCAACGGAGTGGTGATCGCCCGCAAGCCCTGACCGTTCGGCTGCGGATCACGGTTACGCAGGTCTCAGGTCTCCACCGCCTCGCCAGGGGCGCGTAACCGTGATCCGCAGCGAATCGAGTGGGGCGCGTCACGAATCTTGCCGTTGACAAGTTCGCGATCAGGGAGCAATCTTGTCGTCGACAAGATTGGAGACGCGTCATGGCCCCTCTCATCGCTCTCATCGGCGGTTTCGCCGTCCTGCGCCTGCTCGGCCTCGTCGGCGTGGATGCACTCGACGCCTGGCAGCCCGCCCTGCGAGGCGGCCTCGCGCTCATGTTCGTCACGACCGGCGTCGTGCACTTCCTCCCGGAGTGGCGGCGCGACATGATCGCCATGATCCCGCCACGGCTGCCCCGGCCGGACCTGCTCGTCACACTGACCGGTGTCCTGGAGCTCGCGGGCGCGGTGGGCCTGCTGATCAAGCCACTCGCCCCGCTTGCCGCGATCTGCCTCGCGCTGCTGATGCTCGCGATGTTCCCCGCCAACGTCCAGGCCGCACGCCGGGGACTCACGCTCGGCGGCAAGCCGGCCACCCCGCTGCCGCTGCGTACGGTGCTCCAGGTGATCTTCGTCGGGGTGGCGGTCGCAGCCGCGCTTGGTTAGTCCGTTACGTCCCGGTCCGCGCAGCGTTTCCTCCAGCAGATGTGGTACGCGGAGAGGTGCGCCATGGAACTGCCGGTGGAGTCGCCGACCGACGCGATCGCGACCGAGGACGTCGACGACCCGACCCTGGCGTACGCGTGGATCGGGGCGCTCGCCGCTGTCGTCGCGCTCGGCGGCGCCTGGGCGACCGGGGTCGGGCTGCGGACGTGGATTCCCGACTATCACCTGCCGCCGCATCCCGGGCGGGATCTGCTCGTCCGGTTCGCCCTGGTCGGCATGGCGACGGCGCCCAGCGTCCTGGCGATCGTCTGCGGCTGGCGGGCTCGGGGCCGGGGCCTCGTCCGGGCGCTCATCCCCGCCGCGATCGGCCTCCTGATCGGACTCTGCTGGCTCGCCACGTACGCCGTCGCCGCCGCGTCCGAAGTGGTCGCCCGCTGAGCGCCGTGGCGTACCAGTGGCTGTTTCAGGGAGTGCGGAAGAGCGCGAGCAGGTCGTCGAGCCGGGTGACCAGCAGGCCTACGACGACGCCGGTGGCGGCCGCGACGACCGCGGGCGCCACCTCGATCGGGCCGCCGCTCAGCGCGGCGGTCAGGCCGAGCGCGGCCAGCGCCATCAGGCCCGAGTTGCGAAAGACGTGACTCCATCCCAGTGGCGTGACCGACGCGCCGAAGCACCGGCAGGGCGCGTTCTTGCCGCGGCGGATCGCGCTCGTGATGGCCACTGTGAACGATCCGAGCAGGCCGATCGCGAGGACGAACCCGGCCGCCCCGAAGATTCGGCCAGGCACCACGAGCAGGAGCGAGATTGCGATCTCCGCGGCGAGTGAGGCCCACGCGGCCGGTTGCAGCAGGCGAGCGGGGACGGCGTCCATGCGGTTGAGCGAGTCGACGAACGCCCGCCAGGCCGGGCGGCTCGCGATCTTCCCCGCCACGGCGGTCGCGAAGACGGTCACCAGCAACAGGCGGCAGGCCAGCTCGAGGTAGGACACGAGCGGACGGTATCCACCGCGACGGCCGTGATGCAAGAGGTCCGGGTGGCCGAGTAGCGGCCAGTCGGCCGGCATCCGCATCCCTGCCGTGGTGGGAATAGCGGGCGGCGGCTGGGACTTGATCGAGACATGACTGACACCCTCACCGTGTACGGGGCGACCTGGTGCGGCGACTGCGTACGCACCAAGCGGTTCCTCGACCGCAACGGCGTCGCGTACGCCTGGATCGACACCGACGCGGACGACACGGCGCGCGACTACGTCCAGCGGGTGCAGGACGGTCGCATGTCGATCCCGGTCGTCGCCCTGCCGGACGGCCGCCACCTGGTCGAGCCGGCCGACAAGGAACTGGCCGAGGCGCTCGGCATCGCCTGGCCGTAGCCGGTCGTCGCGCCGGGCCCGCCCGTCGAGCGAGCGGACCCGGCCCGATCACCCGGCCCGATCACGCGATCTGATCACCCGGCGTGATCACGCGGCGGCCTGATCACGCGGCCCGATCAAGCGGCGGCCCGATTACCCGGCGGCCCGCTTACTCGGCCCGATCACGCGGCGGCTCGTTTGCGAAGGTCGGCCGTGCCTGCCGCGGCCGCCGCCAAGGCGAGCCCGACGCAGGCGACGACGATAGCGGCCAGCGGGAGCCACGGAATGGTCATCGGGACGTCCACTCCGCTCCCGGCGAGGTCGGCGGTGACCGTCCGGCGGACGTGCCAGCCGAGCAGCGCGGTGGTGAGGGCGCCGAGGACCAGTCCCGCGCCGGTGACCAGAACGGCCTGCCACAGCACCGATCGGCGTACCTGGCGCCGGGTCGCGCCGAGCAGGTCGAGCGTCCGCTGCTGGCGACGTCGCCCGGTCGCGCCGATCAGCGTGGCGTTGACCACCGCGATCGCCGCATAGAACCCAGCGGGTCCAAGCAGGACGGTGAGGCCGAAGTTGTTGCTGCGCCGCACCTGGTCGGTGACCTCGCCGATCCATTCCTCCGCCGTCAGCACCCGGCTGCCGCTCCCGGCCAGCGTCCGGCTGAGCGCCGCCGCGGCCTGAGTCTCCGCACCCGGCACGGGGACGACGAACAAGTCGCCGCCGGGTTCGGCCGCGTTCAGGAGATCAGCGGGCAGCAAGATGTCGGAGTAGAGGTCGGGGGCGGCGGGCACGACGGCGACCACGGTGAGGTCCGTCCGCCGGCCGTCGATCCAGGCGGTGAGCCGGCCGCCGACCCCGACCCCGCTGTCGATCACCTGCGTCTCGGAGACGGCTACGGCCGGGCCGCGAAGGCGCGCGAGATCGCCCTTCGTAGCGTGCAGTCCCCGGGCCACCATCGCGGTGCCGACGTCGACCACGTCGACCTCGAGGCGCTCCTGCTCGTCCTCTCCGAAGGGGAGCGTCACCTGGCGGCGAACGTCGACCGTCCCTACCAGAGGGTCCGCTGCGATCTTGGTCGCGGCTTCACGCTCGTGCCCGGTGCCGGGGCGTACCACCAGCGGCGCGTGGAGCTGGGCGCGGTCCTGGGCGGAGGTCCAGTCGGCGGTGAAACTCAGCGCGAGCAGCATCGACCCGGCGATGGCGGAGATCGCGATGACCGGCGCGGCGACCGAGGTCGTCGTGCGTACGCCGGCCCGGAGTTCGTCGCGGGCCAGCCGGGCGGTCACGTCGCGACCAGCGAACGGGAGAGCCAGGAGCGCCGCGAGTCGCGGGACGATCAGCGTCCCGAAGGACATGAGCGCGATGACCACGACTTCAGGCAGCAGGACCGACGTCACCAGGGCGAAGAGCGGCTCCGCGCGCTGAGTCAGCACGATCGTGGTGAGCACGGTGGCCAGGCAGAGGATCCCCACCACCAGTTGCGCGACGCTCGGACGGGTGCGCTCGACCGTCGCCTCCCGCAGCGCCGCCGACGGGGAGATCCGAGCAGCCCGCCGGGCGGATCGCCGGGCGCCCAGCATCGCCACGGCAATGCCGGTCGGTGCGGCGATCGCCCAGGCCGGCCAGACAGGTGGTGCGACGAGGTGCAGGTCGGTGAGCCCGATGAGGCGGATCAGACCGAGCACCGGCCCCGTCAGCGGCGTCGCCGCGAGGCATCCGACGACGGCGGCCGCTACGGCGACGACGATCGACTCGCCGAGCACGAGACGGCGTACCTGGCGCCCGGTGGCGCCGATGAGCCGCAGCAGGCCCAGTTCGCGTCGCCGGGTCGCGATCACGAACCCGAACGTGCTGCCGACGACGAAGATCGCCATGAACAGCGAGATCGCCGACATGATGCCGAACATCGAGGTCAAGTCGTCGAGTTGGGACCGCTGATCCTGGGTCGCCCCGCCGCCGAGCGTGGCGAGGGTGGCGTCGACCGAGCCGATCAGGGTGACCGTGGTGGCGATCAGGACGACACCGCTGGCGAGGGCGACGAACGCGCCCAGGTAGGCGGGCCAGGACGCCCGAACGGTTTGGCGGGACAGCCGCAGGGTCGCCGAGCTCATCGGCGTTCCAGCTCGGTCATGCGCCGGGCGATCGCGTCGGCGTCGGCCCGATGGAGGCGGCCGACCGTCTGCCCGTCCGCGAGGAACAAGGTTTCGTCGGCGTACGAGGCGGCGAGGGGATCGTGGGTCACCATCACCACCGTCTGGCCGCCGTCCGCCAGCGCGCGGAGCAGCGTCAGGACTTCTCGGCCGGTGCTCCGATCGAGCGCGCCGGTCGGTTCGTCGGCGAAGATCACTCCCGGTACGCCGTACAGCGCCCGCGCGATCGCGACCCGCTGCTGTTGCCCGCCGGACAGTTCGGCGGGACGGCGCTTCGGCAGCGTACGCAGCCCGACGCGGTCCAGCGCGTCCAGCACCGCCGCCGGGTCGACCGGCAGCCCCGCGAGCCTGGCCGGCAGAGCGACGTTGTCGTACGCCGTCAGGGCGTCGAGCAGGTTGTACGACTGGAACACGAACGCCATCGAGGTCCGGCGGAACTCCGTCAAAGCGGTCTCACCTAGGCTGTCCAGTGGCGTGCCGGCGACCGTCACCCGGCCGCGATCCGGCCGGTCGAGCCCGGCGGCGACGTGGAGCAGAGTGGACTTCCCCGAACCGGACGGCCCCATGATCGCGGTGAAGCTGCCGCGAGCGAAGGCGTGGGTGACGCCGCGAAGCGCCGCGACGTCGCCGGCCCGGGAGCGGTAGGTGCGGATCACGTGCTCCAGCGCGACGGCCGGGGCGGTGAGGGTCTGTGTCATGCGTCCAGTCCAGCCCGTACGCGAATCCGGCGCACTGGCCGAGGCGCGAGGTCCGACGGTAGCGCACGCGCTACCGTCGCCGGCTCGGCCAACCCCTACGCTGGGTGAAGTGAGCCCCTACGCCGACGCCTGGACCGCCGTACGCGGCCGGCCCTGGCGTTTCCTCCTCTCGGCGTGGCCGTGGCGATCGCTGGTCTACCTGCTGTCGGCCGTGCCGCTCGGGATCGGCTTGCTGTCGGTGTTGGCGGCGATGTTCGTCCTCGGGCTGACCGTGGTCGGGCTCCTGCTCCTGGTGAGCATCCCCTTGGTGACCACTGTCCTCGCGGAGCTCGAGCGGGCTCGGCTCCGGCTGGTGTTCCCGCAGCCGTCCGACGGCCGGCGCCCGGCGCTGCGGGAACGGCTGCGTACCTGGCGGACCCTGCCCGTCGCGTGGCCGGAGATCGGGTACGCCGTCCTCCTGGCGACGGTCTGGTGGCTCGTCGACGTCCTCGTGCTGTCGGTGGCGATCACGACCCCGCTCGTGCTGCTGCTCGCGCCGGTCCTCGTCCGGTACGAGCCGGTGGAGGTGTTCGGCTGGCGGATCGAGAGCACCGGTGAAGCCGCGTTCGCCGTGGCGGCCGGGGTCGTGGCGCTCGCCGTCGCCGCATATCTGGTGACCGCGCTCGCCAGCGCCCAGGCCGCGCTCACCCGGCTCCTGCTCGATCCACCCGAGGCTCGGCTGGTCGCCGCCGTCACCGAGCTACGCCGCTCCCGGGCCGGGCTCGTCGACGCCTTCGAAGCGGAGCGTCGCCGCATCGAACGCGACCTGCACGACGGCGCGCAGCAACGGCTCGTCGCCCTGACGATGACACTGGGGCGGGCCGAGCTGGAGCTGGCCGGGGGACCCGCACTCGACCTGGTCACCCAGGCGCACTCCCTTGCCGAGGAGGCCTTGGAGGACCTCCGGGCGACCGTGCGCGGCATCCATCCGCAGGTCCTCACCGACCACGGCCTCGGCCCGGCGATTCACGAGCTGGCCGCAAGGTCGCCGGTCCCGGTCGACACCGACCTGCACCTGCCGGGGCAGCGGCTGCCCGCCCGGGTGGAGACCGCGGCGTACTTCCTCGTCAGCGAGGCGTTGACCAACATCGCCCGCCATTCCAGCGCGCGTACCGCTCAGGTGCACGCCTGGGTGGCCGACGACGCCCTCACCGTGATCGTCGTGGACGACGGCCACGGAGGCGCCGACCCGAGCCGGGGGACCGGACTGGCCGGTCTCGCCGCCCGCATCGACGCCGTCGACGGCGTACTCGACATCAGCAGCCCGCCCGGCGGCCCGACCCACGTGAGAATGACATGCCCGATCAGCCAATGAGACGGTCGTTGCGCATCGTGATCGCCGAGGACTCGGCGCTCCTGCGCGAAGGACTCGCCGGAATCCTGGAGAAGGCCGGTCACGAGGTGGTCGCCGCCGTCGCGGACGCCGACGCGCTGCTGGCGTACACCGCCGGGCGGCAGCCCGACGTCGTGATCACCGACATCCGCATGCCGCCGACCCATACCGACGAGGGGCTCCGGGCCGCCGTCGCGATCCGGGCCGCGCATCCCGGCGTCGCGATCGTCCTGCTGTCGGCGTACATCGCCGAGGCGTACGTCGCCGACCTGCTCGCCTCCACCTCCGGCGGCGGGATCGGCTACCTGCTCAAGGACCGCGTCAGTCACGTTCGCGAGTTCCTCGACAACCTCGACCGGGTCACCGCGGGCGGCACCGTCATCGACCCCGACGTGGTACGCCATCTCGTCGCCCGGCGTCGCAACGACGGTCCGCTCGCCACGCTCACCCACCGCGAACGCGAGGTGCTCGCCTTGATGGCCGAGGGCTACACCAATCCGACGATCGCCGAGCGGCTGGTCGTCAGCGAAGCGGCGGTCCGCAAACACGTCGGCAACATCTTCGCCAAACTCGATCTCGACCCCGACTCCGATCGTCGCGTCTCCGCGGTACTCACATATCTTCGCGGCGCGGCGTGACCGGCTGAGACCTGCGGCGGGCGTACACGTCGCCGGAACGGCCCAAGGGACGGAACCGCTGCAGCAGCGCGGTCAGCCCGGCCGCGTCGAGCCAGCCGGCCGAGGCGAGCCGCATGGTCTCGACCGGCGAGTAGTTGTACTCGTAATCGCCGAGCTTCTCGACCAGGTCCAGGCAGGTGAGCGCGGCGTCGTGCGCGGGCGGCAGGTACTCGAACGACAGCGCGCGAACCGGGTGGGACAGGCCGCGGAGCACTTCCGGCTCGAAGCCCTCGACGTCGATCTTCACGAACGCTGGTACGCCGTACGCCGCGACGAGCTGGTCGAGCGTGACGACGTCCACGGCGACGGTCCGGTTCCAGCGAATCCCGGCGAACCGGTGATCCCGGGTGACCGAGCTGATCCACTCCGGGGACATCGAGGAGACCGTCGGGGTCGCCGACGACAGCGCCATCGCCGTCCGGCCGGGTGCGGCGCCCACCGCCGAGGGCACCAGGACGACGTCGCGCGAACGGCCGAACAGAAGCCGCAGCAGCCGGACGAAGTCGGGCTGGGGCTCGACGGCGATCACCCGCGCGCCCAGCGCCCGCCAGGTGCGTACGCGATTGCCGACGTGCGCGCCGATGTCGAACCCGAGGTCGCCCGGACCCAGGAATTGGCCGTAGAACCGGCGCATCCGGCGCTGCCGCCCGGGGACGCCGTGATACATCGCGATCGATCGGGTCAGGCCCCAGGCGCGGGCGAACACGTCCATGCCGCTCAGCGTAGGAGGGCCTCGGCGAACAGTCCGCTCAGGCCGAGCGGGACGAACGTCTCGTGTCGCTCGCGGTCGAGCATCTCGGCCTGGGTGAACCAGGCGTAGCCGAGGGTCGTCGACGCCTCCAGCGGCTCGTGCCCGTCGAAGCTCACCGGTACGCCCGACGGCACCCGGCCCACGAAGATCTGCTGGTACACGTGCTGCAGTTCGCCGTAGGGATTCTCGACGACCTTGTCGTGCTCCAGGATGCACCGGCCGAGGGTGAGGTCGGTGATGCCGGTCTCCTCGAACACCTCCCGCCGGGCGGCCTGCTCGTAGGTCTCACCGGCGTCGACCCCACCCCCGACGAGGAGCCAGAAGTCGCTGCTCGGCAGGGGATTGGGGCCACGCACCGCGGACGGGTCGTGGATCTTCAACAGCAGTACACGGTCATCGGCGTCCAGCAGCAGGACCCGGGCCGAGCGCCGGATCTTGATCTCCCCGTCGGTCATGCCGAGGAGCGTACAAGGGGGCGGCCGTCCCAGGCGCGGGCATTTGCGGCCAGTGGGAAGACAAGCGGGCCGAGCCGGCGCAACGCGGGAAAGCGCTGCGCGGCGAGCCACACGACGTCCCGCCCGAACGATTCGAGCAGCAGCGCCAGGGCAGCGGCCAACGCGGTCACGACCGCCCAGTGGGGGAAGATCCCCGACGCGGCGCAGACGAGCACGATGCCCTGCACGGCGGCGACGACCTTGCGCCAGTGCCGGTAGGGGACCTGGCCGCGCAGCCACGGAAGCAGCCGGCCGGCGACGGCGTACAGGTAGCGCATGAGCCCGATGAGCATCACCCACACCCCGGCCGACCGCCCGACGTAGACGGCGAGCACGAGCAGCAGGAACGCGTCGACCTCCATGTCGAACCGGGCGCCCAGCGGCGAGTCGGTCCCGGTACGCCGGGCGATCCAGCCGTCGATCGCGTCGAGGATCAACGCCAGCGTCGACGTCCAGACGATCACCCACACCGGGCCGGGGACCGCGACCGACATCGCCAGCACCCCGCCGACGAGCGTGGCGCGCGCCAGCGTGATCCGGTCAGCCGGGCCGAGATCCCGGCCGTCCGACCGCAAAGCCCAGGTCAGCAGGCCGGCGAGGGTCAGCCCGTAGGCGGCGCCCAGCGTCCAGCCGAGCCCGGTCAACCCCACCGAACCGGAAAGTCCGGCGAGGAGTCCGACCTGAACGGCGAGCCCTGCCACCGGTCCGGTACGCATCATCGGCACAATCATCAATTATGGGGACTGGCACAGCACGCGCCTTCTGGGTGCGTACGCCCGGAGCCGGAGAGATCCGCGAGGAAGCTCTCCCGCAGCGAGGCGACGACGACGTCGAAGTCCGTACGCTCTACTCCGGCGTCAGCCGGGGCACGGAGACCCTCGTCTTCCGCGGCGAGGTGCCCCCCGACCAGTACGCCCGGATGCGCGCCCCGTTCCAGGCGGGCGACTTCCCGGCGCCGGTCAAATACGGCTACCTCAGCGTCGGCGTGATCGAGGCCGGGCCGGACGCGGGGACCACCGTGTTCGCCCTGCATCCCCACCAAACCCGGTACGTCGTGCCGAGGAGCGCCGTGGTGGAGGTTCCCCCCGGCGTGGATCCGAAACGTGCCGTGCTCGCGGGCACCGTCGAGACGGCGGTCAACGCCCTCTGGGACACCCCGCCGCTGGTCGGCGACCGGGTGACGGTCATCGGCGCGGGCATGGTCGGGTGCGGGGTCGCCGCAGTGCTCGCCAAGATCCCCGGCGTGGACGTGGAACTCGTCGACGTCGACGAGGCGAAGCGGGCGGTCGCCACGAAGATCCACGCGCGCTTCGCGACTCCGGCCGCCGCCCGGACCGGCCGGGACCTCGTCTACCATGCCAGCGCGACCGAGGCGGGTCTGCGTACGGCGTTCGACCTGGTCCGCGACGAGGGCACGATCACCGAACTGAGCTGGTACGGCGACCGCGAGGTGAGCCTCGGCCTCGGCGGGATCTTCCACTCCGGACGGATTACCTTGCGCAGCAGTCAGGTCGGCCGGGTCGCGCCCGCCCGCCGGGACAGCCGCACCTACGGCGACCGCCTGCGTACCGCGCTCGACCTGCTCAAAGATCCGGTCTTCGACGCGCTGCTCGGCGGCGAGTCGCCCTTCGGGGACCTGCCGGAGGTCCTGCCCCGCATCGCCGCCGGCGACCTGCCGATGTGCCACGTCATCACCTACGCCGACGAGAACCCAGGAGAGTGAAGTGTTCAGCGTTACCGTCCGGGATCACATGATGATCGCGCACAGCTTCCACGGCGAGACCTTCGGGCCCGCCCAGCGGCTGCACGGCGCGACCTTCGTCGTCGACGCCACCTTCAAGCGGTCTGATCTGGACAGTGACGGCGTCGTCGTCGACATCGCACTGGCGGCCGACACGCTCAAGCAGATCGTCGGCGCGTACCACCTGCGCAACCTCGACGAGCTGCCCGAGTTCACCGGCCTGAACACCACCACCGAGGTGCTCGCCCGGGCGATCGCCGACCGGCTGGCCGACGGCGTCCACTCCGGACAGCTCGGCGAGACCGCGCGGGGGCTCAGCGGCCTCGCCGTCACCCTGCACGAGTCGCATATCGCCTGGGCCACCTACGAAAGAGCCCTATGACCGGCAGTGCGGCGACCGTCCACTTCGTCGTCCCGAACGACATCGACGCCACGCCCAGCGGCGGCAACATCTACGACCGCCGGGTCATCGACGGGCTCGGCGCTCAGGGTCTCGACGTGGTCGAACATCCCGTCCAGGGCGCCTGGCCACACCCGTCCCCGGCCGACCTCGACCGGCTCGACGAGGTGCTGTCCGCCCAGCCCGACCAGGCCACGGTCATCCTCGACGGGCTGGTCGGCTCCGCGGCCCCCGAGGTGCTCGCCCGCCACCGGCGGCTGCGACTCGTCCTGCTGATGCACATGCCACTGTCCACTCCCGAGGAAATCCGGGCGCTGCGCTCGGTCGGCGCCGTCGTCACCACCAGCCAGTGGACCCGCCGGCTCGTGATCGGCTTGTACGCGTACCGCAGCGACCGGGTCTACGTCGCCGAACCCGGGGTGGACGCCGCGCCGGTCGAAGCCTGGACGGCGGCGGGGTCGAAGCTGGTCTGCGTCGGCGCGGTGACCCCGGTCAAGGGGCACGACATCCTCGTGGACGCGCTCGCGAGCCTGACCGATCTGGAGTGGACGCTCGACTGCGCCGGCCCGCTCGATCGCGACCCCGCCTATGTGGACGCCTTACGGAAGCAGATCGACTCCGCCGGCCTGGCCGACCGGATCGTGCTCGGCGGTGTGCGTACCCGATGGGCTGGCGATCTGCTGTGCGTCGCGAGCCGGGGGGAGACCTACGGCATGGTGATCATCGAGGCGCTGGCCCGGGGGATGCCGGTGGTGGCGACCGATGTCGGCGGCGTGCCGGAGGCGCTGGGCCGGGGCGGGCTGCTCGTGCCGCCCGAAGACCCGGCGTCCTACGCGCGGGCCGTGCGCTCCTGGCTCACCGACCCGCACGTGCGCGCGGACCTGCGGACGGCCGCGCTGACCCGGCGGTCGGCGCTGACCGGCTGGGACGAGACCGTCCGCAAGTTCCGCTCGGCTCTGTGACCACTGCGACGTGACCACTGCGACGTGACCACTGCGACGTGACCACTGCGACGTGCCTACAGCGACGCGAGCACCGCTGGGGTCGCGCCCGGCCAGGTCGCGGTGAGCGTCGCGCCCTCGACCGGCGTGCCGACGACCCGGACGACGTGCAGTTCGGCGCCGTCCGTGATCACCCGGGCCGGGTCGCCGTCGACGACGTCGCGGACGACGGTGATCCGAGCCGCGACCGTGCCGGGGATGCCGCTGCCACGCACCGTCATCGAGGGCTCCCGGCGTTCCTGGCGGCCGTCCTCGTCCTCGACGTACTCCTCGGCCTCGCCGCCGCCGGACACGATGGCAGCGGCCAGGACGGCGGCATAGACCGGATCGCCGAGCGCGTCGTAGATCCACCGCGTGCCCAGCACCGAATGCTCCGACGTGCCGAGCAGGTACGCCTCCGCTCCCGCCAGCGGAGCGCCGCGGTAGGTCAGCGGCGTGTGATAGATCGGCCCGTTCCCGGCTCGGACCAGGATCGCCTCGACACCGACCTCACCGGCCGGGTCGTCGAACCGACAGGCGGCGATGCGGTCCACCGGCACACCGGCCGGTCCCGCGAACCAGGGGCGGCCCGGCAGCCAGGCGTTCACCAGGTCGAGCTTCGACGGCTGCAGATCAGCCTTGTACACCACGGCCATGTCTAGTACCGGCTTCCTTCCGGGGCTGGCAGCGCGTCCAGCTCGGCCAGGTCCTCGGCGCTGAGCCGGAGGTCGGCCGCGGCCGCATTGTCGACCAGGTATTTCGGGGTCTTCGTGCCCGGGATCGGGATCACCCGCTCGCCCTGTGCGAGTACCCAGGCCAGCGCGACCTGTGCCGGAGTCGCCCCGGCCCGGTCGGCGACCGCCTGGACCCGGCCGACGAGGGCGAGGTTGGCCCGCAGCGCGTCCTGCTGGAAACGCGGCAGCTTCCGCCGGAAGTCGTCGGCGGGCAACTCGTCGAACGACGACACGCGACCGGCGAGGAATCCGCGGCCCAACGGCGAGAACGGCAGAAACGCGATGCCCTCGGCCGCGCAGTAGGGCAGCACCTCGGCCAGCGGGTCGCGCGTCCACAGCGACAGCTCCGACTGCACCGAAGCGACCGGGTGCACCGCCTGCGCCCGCCGGATCTCCTCGACGCCGACCTCGGACAGGCCGATGTGCCGGGCCTTGCCCGCCGCGACGGTCTCCGCCATCGCGCCCCAGGTCTCCTCGATCGGCACCGCCGGGTCCACCCGGTGCAGCTGGTAGAGGTCCACATGGTCGGTGCCGAGCCGCCGCAGGCTGGCATCGATCGACCGGCGGACGTGTTCGGGGCTGCCGTCGCGGCCGACTCCCGGCGAGGTATTCGTGGTCGCGCCGCCCTGGCCGCCGGGCACCAGCCCGACCTTCGTGGCCAGCACCGCCCGCTCCCGGTACGCCCCTGTCAGCGCCCGGCCCACCAGCTCCTCGTTGGTGTAGGGACCGTAGACGTCGGCGGTGTCGATGAGTGTCACGCCGAGGTCGAGCGCCTGCCGGATCACGCCGATCGAGGTCGCGTCGTCGCGGTTGGCTGGATCGTCGTAGGCGTGGCTCATCCCCATGCAGCCGAGGCCGATGACGCCGACCTCCGGACCTTCGGTTCCCACCGTTGTTGTGCGCATGCGATCACCCTATGCGCGCGCTAGTCGAGGGCCTCGCGGCGGGTCAGCCGCACCTCCTCCAGGTCGAGCCGGGTCTGCACGTCGCGCAGCACGATGTCGTCGATGCTGCCGTCGTCGCGCAGCCGCACGACCG
This sequence comes from Hamadaea sp. NPDC050747, assembly GCF_040654195.1. Taxonomy (NCBI): domain Bacteria; kingdom Bacillati; phylum Actinomycetota; class Actinomycetes; order Micromonosporales; family Micromonosporaceae; genus Hamadaea; species Hamadaea sp. NPDC050747. Next base: position 327,958 of record NZ_JBFAHM010000004.1, on the reverse strand, counting down.
TCGCCCGCTTGTACGCCAGCACGGCCAGCTTGAGTTCGGTGTACTGCTGGTCGTAGGTCAACGCGGGCTGGTCGTCGACGTCCGGCTCGGACGCCCGCAGGACCCGCAGATGCTTCTCGTACTCGTGCCGCAGCCGGTCGACGACCTTCGGCTCGACCCCCAGACCGTCGGCGATCCGGGGCATCGCCGCGAGCGCCTCCTCGGTCGCGGTCGTCTCCGCGAGGTGCCGTTCCTGGGCGGGGGAGTCGTCGGGCGGCAGGTGCGCCCAGCGTACGACCCGGGGCAGGAGCAGCGCCTGCGCCAAGGTCACCACGATGACGCCGGTCGTGACGAAGATGATCATGTCCCGATTCGGGAACGGCTCTCCCGAGGTCATCATCCGGGGCACCGCGAGCGCGGCGGCCAGCGACACCGCACCCCGGAAGCCGGAGAACCCGCTCACCACGCGACCCCGGGCGCCGACCCGGCGCAGCCGCTGCTGCGGTCGCCGGTCCAGCGCCCGGATCAGGTACGGCGTGGTGAACAGCCAGAGGAACCGGGTGCCGATGACCACCGCCGAGATGACCGCCACCGCCGTCAGGCCCTCCGTGAACGCCTTGCCGTCCTGACCGCGTACGGCGTCTTGCACCTGCAGGCCGATCAGCACGAACAACGTCCCGTTCAGCAGATAGGTCGCCATCGACCAGAACGCCTCGGCCTGCTGCCGCGCCTCCGCCCGGATGACCCGCGGCCCGGCCTGGCTCAGCCACAGTCCCGCGACGACGACCGCCAGTACGCCGGACGCGTGCACCAGCTCCGCGAGCAGGAACGCCGAGAACGGGGTCAGGATCGTCACGACGTTGCCCAGCACCCGGTCGTCGACCCAGCGCCGGACCTGCACCGACAGCCAGCCCACGAGCGCGCCGGCCAGTGCCCCGCCCGCGTACGCGACCAGAAACAGCCAGCTCACGTGCAGGGTGCTCAGATGCTCCTCGCCGACGGTGACGCCGACCGCAAGCCCGTAGATGACCAGGGCGGTCCCGTCGTTGATCGGGCTCTCGGCGCGCAGCACAGTCACCTGACGGCGGGGCAACGCCCGGGCCAGTACGCCGACCGCCGTCGCGTCCGTCGGCGCCACTGCCGCTCCAAGCACCCACGCGGGACCCCACGGCAGTCCGAGCGCGTGCGCCGCCCAGGCGACCGCGCCCGCCGTGGCGATCACGAGCGCGGTGCTGACGAGCACGATGACGCGAAGATTGTTGCGGATCTCGCGTAGGGAGGTGGTGATGCTCTCCCAGTACAGCAGGGCGGGCAGGAACAACAGCAGCACCATCTCCGGCGGCAGGTGCACCTCCCGGAGCGCCGGGATGAAGCCGAGCAGCACCCCGCAGCCGAGCAGCAGCACCGGGGAGGCCACCCCCGTACGCCGGGCCAGCAGGCCGCAGATCAGCAGCGCGAGGCCGAGCAGGACGACGAGTTCGAGACCGAGCACGTCCCCATTTTCCCCGTCGCCGATCTTGCGCTCCGGATCGGCCCTCCGGCGCTTGGCGTGCCGGTCGCGCCGTGCGGTCCGGCCGACCGCTCTCCGGTCAGCGGGCGCGGCCCTCGGCAAGAGTCGCGACGGCCTTCTCGATGCGCCGCTGCCGAGTCTCGTCGGTCTTCGCTCCAGTCACCTGTGTCACGTGGTACTTGCGCAGGCTGACCGACAGCCCGTCGAAGGTCTGCCGGGCGGCCGGCACGGCGTCCAATGCCGACGCCAGATCGTCGGGCACCTCGACCTGCCGGGGAGCGGCGTCGACGACGACCTCCACCTCGACCTCGTCCCCGGCGGCCACCCCGGCCGCGGCGCGGACGTCGGCGCTGACCGGGATCAGGAACCGGCCGCCCATCGGCGCGATGGTCGTCTCGTACGCATAGCCCCGGATCGTGGCGCGCACCGGTGGCCGCTTGCCCGCGCCGAGAGCTTCGACCACCTCGTCTGGCACCACGATCCCGGTCGCGGTCTTGCCATGGAGTTCGATGACGGCCTGGAACTTCACGATGATCACCTCGTCTGTCGTCGAGTGCGGCGGTTGCTCTGATCAGACTGCCGCACGCCGCGAAACTCATCAGTGTGCGGTCCGGGATATCGGACGGCCGGGCGGAAACCCCCGCCGCGCCGGTCGCACCGGCGGTCCGGCGATGTTTAGTCCAGGCGCATCCGGCGGTAGTTAGGGTGGGTGGATGACCGCGTCCAGACCGAGCCGCCCGTTCTGGGGGTGGATCCGAGCGATCGGCGGCCTAGCCCTGCTCGCCGTGTTGTTGTGGCGGGTGGGCGCCGGTCCCTTTCTGACCGGCGTACGCCGGATCGACGCGGTCGCGCTCGGCGTCGCCCTCGCGGCGGGTGCGCTGACGACGGTGTGCTCGGCGTGGCGGTGGCGGCTGGTGGCGACCCGGCTCGGGGTGAACCTGCCGTTGCACCGGGCGATCGCGGCGTACTACCGGGCGCAGTTCCTCAACACGACGCTGCCGGGCGGGATCGCGGGCGACGTCCATCGAGCCGTCCGCCATGGACGGTCCATCGGGGACGTCCGGCTCGGGGTGCGGTCGGTGGCGGTCGAGCGGATCGCCGGTCAGGCGGTGGTCGCCGGGCTCGGCGTGCTGCTGCTGGCCGTCCTGCCGTCCCCGGTACGCCACTACGCCCTGTACGCCCTGATCCCGTTCGCGGTGCTGGCCGGCGTCCTGGCCTGGCGGCAGCGGCGGAGGGCCGCTGAGATGCCCTGGCTGGGTGTCGCGGGGCTGTCGGCGGTGATCCTCGCTGGGCACTTGACCACGTTCGTCGTGGCCGCCCGGACGGCTGGTGCCACCGCGTCCGTGACGCGGCTGCTGCCACTGACGGTGTGCGCGTTGCTGGCCATGATGCTGCCGCTCAACCTCGCCGGCTGGGGACCTCGCGAAGGCGTCGCCGCCTGGGCGTTCGGCGCGGCCGGGCTGACCGCCGAGCAGGGCGTCGCCACCGCGGTGACCTACGGCGTACTCGGGTTGGTGGCCTGCCTGCCGGGCGCGCTGGTGCTGCTGGCCCGGGTGCTGCGACCGTCTACTCCGGACGCGGGGGTGGCCGCCCATGGCTGACCGCCCCTACATCCTGCTCAGTTGCAGCATGTCGATCGACGGCTACCTCAGCGGGCCGACCGAGGACCGGCTGCTGCTGTCCAACGACGCCGACTTCGACCGGGTCGACGCCGTACGCGCCGCGCACGACGCGATCCTCGTCGGCGCGACCACGATCCGGCACGACAATCCGCGCCTGCTGATCCGCTCGGGTGACCGGCGCGACGAACGCGTACGCCTCGGGCTGCCGTCGAGTCCGATGAAGGTGACCGTCACCGGCTCGGCCATGCTCGACCCGGAGGCGGCGTTCTTCACGGCGGGCGACGCCGAGCGGCTCGTCTACTGCCAGAGCGACGCCGTCAGCGAAGCCAAGGCCCGGCTGGGCGGCTGCGCCACCATCGTCGACGGCGGGCAGCCGGTCGACCTCCGGGCGCTGACCGAAGACCTCTACGCGCGGGGCGTACGCCGCCTGATGGTGGAGGGCGGCGGCACCGTGCACACCCAATTCCTCACCGCCGACCTGGCCGATGAGCTGCACCTGGTGGTGGCCCCGTTCTTCGTGGGCGACTCCCGGGGGCGGCGGTTCGTCGGGGACGGCCGGTACCCCTTCCACCCCGGACGCCGGGCGACCCTCGCCGAGGTACGCCAGATCGGCGACGTCGTGCTGATGCGGTACGCCCTCTCGCCGCGCTGCGACGCGTCCGGGGGTGGCGCATGATCCCCGAGGAGATTCCGACTGCCCGAATCCGGACCGAGGTCACCGTCCCGCTGCGCTTCGCCGACGGCTACACCACCGTGGCGAGGGTCTTCTCGTTCACCGGCCTGGTCGACGCCAAGGAACACGTCGCGTTGCGGCTCGGCACGATCCCCGCGGGGACGCCGCCGCTGGTCCGCCCGCACAGCGAGTGCCTGACCGGCGACGTGTTCGGCAGCCAGCGCTGCGACTGCGGCCCGCAGTTGCGCGAGTCGGCCGAACTGATCACCGCCGCCGGGGGATACCTGCTCTACCTGCGGCAGGAGGGTCGCGGCATCGGCCTGTACGCCAAGCTCGAGGCGTACACGCTGCAGGACGCCGGGCTCGACACCTATCAGGCCAACCTCGCGCTGGGGCACGCCGAGGACGAGCGGGACTACACCGTCGCCGCCCAGATGCTGCACGCGCTCGGGGCGGACCGGATCGCGCTGCTCAGCAACAACCCCGACAAGGCCGAGCAGCTGGGCCGGCTCGGCATCGCCGTGACCGAGCACGTGGCGACCGGCGTCCACCTGTCCCCGGCCAACGCGGGATACCTGGCGGCCAAGGCCAAGCTCGGCGGTCATACCTTCAACGGTCACCTGCGATGATGAGCGGGTGCGCATCCGGCGTCCGCTGGCGATCGGGGCGGCGGTCCTCGCCGTCCTCGTGCTCGTCGCGCTTCTGCTCGCGCCCGACGAGGTGGGCCGGCTCAGCCCGGCGGCGTTCGTCCGGCTGCCGATCGACCTGATCATCGGCCTCGGCCTGATCCTGGTGCTGCCGCCGAAGGCCCGCCGGGTCGGCGTCCCCGTCATCGGTGTCGTGCTCGGCGTGCTGGCGATTCTGAAGATCCTCAGCCTCGGCTTCTCCACCGTCCTCGACCGGCCGTTCGACCCGGTCGCCGACTGGAGCTTCCTCGGCTCCGGCGCCACCTATCTGCGCCTGTCGAGCGGCCGAGGGGTCGAGATCGCCGCGATCGTCGGCGTGATCCTGCTGGGCCTGCTCGTCCTCGGGCTCGCCGTCGTCGCCTTCCGCAGCATCGCGAAGGTGTCGGTCGACCACCGGACCCCGGCCGGGGTGGTCCTCGGCGTCCTCGCCGTGGGCTGGGTGATCCTCGCGATCACCGGCGCGCAACTGGTCACCGCCGTCCCGGTGGCCGCCCGCGACGGCTACGACCGCGTACGCCAGGTCACCGCCGGGATCGAGGATCAGCGCCAGTTCGCCGCCGCTCTGAAGCAGGACGAGTTCGCCGACGTCCCCGCCGATCGGCTGCTGACCGGACTGCGCGGCAAGGACGTCGTCTTCGCGATCATCGAGAGCTATGGGCGTACCGCGCTCGACCGGCCCGAGATCGCGCCGCAGATCGACCAGGTGCTGGCCGACGGCATGGCGCGCCTGGCCCGTGCCGGGTACGCCGCCCGCAGCGGCTTTCTCACCTCGCCGGTCGTCGGCGGCGGGAGCTGGCTGGCCGACTCGACGCTGCTGTCCGGCCTCTGGGTGGACAACCAGCAGCGCTACGACACCCTCACCCGCAGCGACCGGCTGACCCTCACCTCGGCGTACGCCCAGAGCGGCGGGCGGGCGGTCGCCGTCATGCCCGCCACCGTCGCCGACTTCCCGGAGGCCGGCTTCTTCGGCTACGACCAGGTGTACGCCTCGAAGGACCTCGACTACCAGGGTCCCCTGTACGCCTTCGCGATGATGCCCGACCAGTACACCTTGTCGCAGTTCCAGCAGCGGGAACGGGCGCAGACCGGGCGGCCGCCGGTGATGGCCGTGATCCCGTTGATCTCCAGCCACGCTCCGTGGGAGCCGGTGCCGACCCTGCGGAGCTGGGACCAGGTCGGCGACGGCTCGACCTTCGAGAGCAAGCCCGGCTCCGGCGACTCGGCCGACCTCGTGATCCACCGTGATCCGGCCCGGCTGCGTGCGGACTACCGCACGGCGATCAGCTACTCCCTGCAGACCGTGATCTCCTATGTGGAGACGTACGGCGACGACAACCTGGTGCTCGTCTTCCTCGGCGACCACCAGCCCGCGCCTGCGGTCACCGGGCCGGGCGCCGGGCGCGACGTGCCGATCACGATCGTGGCCCGCGACCGGACCCTGCTCGACCGGACCACGTCGTGGGGGTGGACCGACGGGCTGCGGCCCGCGGCGAACGCCCCGGTCTGGCCGATGGACCAGTTCCGCGACCGCTTCCTGACGGCGTTCTCCTGACTCCGGCACGCTCTCAGCGACTGTGACGGTACGCAGGTGTCCCGGCGCTGGATGCCTGCGTACCGCCACAGTCGACACGCGATCTTGCGTTCTGTACCTACTAGTATGTACGGTGCGAAGGTGAGCACGGCCGACCGCCTCATCGAGAGCACCCGCGAGCTGCTGTGGGAACGCGGCTACACCGGCACGAGCCCGCGCGCCATCCAAGAGCGGGCGGGCGCCGGTCAGGGCAGCATGTACCACCACTTCACCGGCAAGCCCGACCTCGCGCTCGCGGCGATTCGGCGTACCGCCGATGACCTGCGCGCGAAGGCCGAGGCTCAGCTGGGCGGACCGGGCACCCCGGCCGAACGGATCACCGCGTACCTGCGCCGGGAGCGGGACGTCCTCAAGGGCTGCCCGATCGGGCGGCTGACCCAGGACCCCGACGTCATGGCCGATCCGGTCCTGCGCGCCCCGATCGAGGAGACCTTCGCCTGGCTCCGAAACCGGCTGGCCGAGGTGCTCGCCGAAGAGGACCGCCCCGAGGCGACCGCGGCGGCCCTCGTCGCAGTCCTGCAGGGCGGCTACGTCCTCGCCCGCGCCGCGGGCTCGACGGACCCGTTCGACCAGGCGATCACCGGCATCATCGAGTTGCTGAAGAGGTAACCCGTGTACGCGAAGCAGTACGAGATCACCCTGCCCGCCGACTACGACATGGGGATCATCCGCAAGCGGGTGGCCGCGGGCGGCCACGTCCTCGACGACCGTCCCGGACTCGGGCTGAAGGCGTACCTGATGCGGGAACGCGGCGTCGACGGCTCCCCGGTGAACCAGTACGCCCCGTTCTACCTCTGGAACGATCCGGGGGCGATGGCCCACTTCCTGTTCGGCGGCGGCTTCCACAACATCGTCCGGGACTTCGGCCGGCCCGTCGTACGCCACTTCACCGGCCTCGCCGCGTACGCCGGACCAGCGCGAAGCGGCCCGCCGACGAAGGCGACGCGCCGCATCACCCCGATCCCGCCGCCCGGCGAACCGGACGGGATGGCGGCCCTGGTCGAGCGGGAAATCGCCGAGCTGTCCGCCCTCGGCGACGGTATGCACACCGCCGCGCTCGCTGTGGACCCGCACCATTGGCAGCTGCTGCGCTTCGTCCTGTGGCGGGACGCCGTCTCCCCGGAGGAGTCCGGCGACCGCTATGAAGTGCTGCACCTGAGCGTCCCCGGCCTCGACGCGCTCCCCGACGGCCGGTGCTGGTAAATATGCTGACCGCATGGATCACGGCGTTGTGCGTACCGTCGACTATCACACGGGCGGTGAGCCCTTCCGGATCGTGACCGACCCCGGGCCGATCGCGGGCAAGACCGTCGCGGACCGGCGGGTGACCGCGATGAGCGACCCACGGGTGGACGGCTTGCGGCGGCTGCTGTGCTTCGAACCGCGCGGGCACGCGGACATGTACGGCGGTTTCCTCGTGCCGCCGGACGACGACGGAGCACACCTGGGCGTGCTGTTCTGGCACAAGGACGGGTTCTCGACCGCCTGCGGGCACGGCACCATCGCGCTCGGCGCGTGGGCTGTCCGCAGTGGACTGGTGCCGGTGACCGGCGACCGGACCGACGTGATCATCGACGTGCCGTCCGGGCGAGTCACCGCTCGCGTGCACACCGGGGACGGCCGGGTCGACTTCGTGAACGTGCCCAGCTACCTGATCGCCCGCGACGTCGAAGTGGGGGAGTACCGCGTCGACGTCAGCTTCGGCGGAGCGATCTACGCACAGGTCGACGCGGCCTCGCTCGGCCTGACCGTGACACCGGAGTCCTACCAGGACCTCATCGCCGTCGGCCGCGAGATCAAATGGGCGCTCAACGACAGCCCGTGGGCGAGACACCCGAGCGACGACCGGCTCAGCGGCGTCTACGGCACCATCCTCTACGAGGAACTGGGCCCGCTCCACCACCGCAACGTGACGATCTTCGCCGACGGCGAGCTGGACCGGTCGCCCTGCGGTTCGGGCACCGCCGCCCGGGTGGCCACGCTGGCGGCGACGGGACGGCTCACCGCCGGGCAGACCTTCACGCACGACTCCATCGTCGGCTCGCGGTTCACCGCGACGATCGCCTCGGAGACCACTGTGGACGGACATCCTGCGGTCGTGCCGTGTATCACCGGGAGCGCGTACCCGACCGGGGAGCACACCTTCTTCGTCGATCCGGGCGACGACCTGCCGGGGTTCGTGCTGAGATGATCCCCTACCTCGACGCCGACGCGATCCGGCGCTCGCTCAGCCCCTCGGCCGCCGTCGACGCCATCACCGCGGCGCTCCGCTCGGGCCTGGACCCCGCCGCATCGGTCGCGCGTACCTCGGTGCCGCTCAGCCACGGCGAACTCCTGATGATGCCGGCCGAAGCCGGCGGGCACGCGGGGGTCAAGCTCGCGACCGTCGCGCCCGGCAACGCGGACCGCGGCCTGCCTCGGATCAACGCGGTCTACGCGCTGTTCGACTCCGAAACACTCCAGCCGGTCGCGCTCCTCGACGGCGCCGCGCTCACCACGCTCCGAACGCCTGCGGTCACGGTCGCGGCGCTGCAGCCGGCCCTCGACCGGCTCGGCGCCCTGCGGGTCGTCGTGTTCGGCGCCGGGCCACAAGGCCACAGCCACGCCGAAACCCTGGCCGCGCGCTACGACGTCGCCTCCCTCGACGTGGTGTCTTCCCAAGGGGTACGCCCGGCGCTGCGCGACGCCAACGTGATCATCTGTGCCACCACTTCGACACAGCCCGTGTTCGACTCGTCGGAGCTACGGGACGACGCCGTCGTCGCGGCGATCGGCGCGCACACGCCCGACGCCCGGGAAGTCGACGCGGCCTTCTGCGGGCGCGCGACCGTCATCGTCGAAGACCCGGCGACCGCCCTGCGAGAATGCGGCGACGTCGTCCTCGCCATCGCCGCCGGGTCGCTCACCCCCGACCGCCTCGTCCCGATGGCCTCAGTCGTGCGGGGAACCTACGTCGTGCCGCCCGGCCCGGTGTTCTACAAGGGCTCCGGCATGTCCTGGCAAGACCTGGTCATCGCCTCCGCCGTCCTCTCCCACCTTGTCCCGCCGCCCTCAGTCCCGCCGCCCCCTATCCCGCCGATCATGAACTCACGGTCGTGATCGACCGGCGTGTCGTGTCCACAGCCCCCTGGTCGATTCCCCGAGGGACTGATCACGCGTGCGGGCCGACGGTCACCGCGTCGATCGTCAGTGACGGTTTCAGCCCGAGGATCGCGCCGATCCGGTCGGCCTGCGCATCGAGTTGCCTGCGATGCCCGGGGGACAGCGTACGCAGCGGGTCGACGGTGATCGCGACGTTCTTGGCGGACTTCTTCTGATGCCACACCCCGGCGACGATTCCGTCCACGAGCAGCACCGGATGATTGCCCGCCTGACTTCCGGCCAGCGCCCGTGTCGCCGCCTCGCCCGGGAACAAGAGGTCACGCGGCTGACCGCCGACGGCGTACGCGTCGAAGTGGGGCAGCAACTGGACGCCGCCAGCCGTGTTCGGGAACTCCGTGTCCCCGCGATTCACCCAGGCGGCGGTGCCTTCCACGACGACTTCGTCGAGGTCTCCGTCGGCGAAGACGTCGTTCGCCCAGCGCGGCGGCGCGGCGAGCCAGCGCGCGAAGTGCTGCGGAGTGGCCGGGCCATAGGCGTACAAATAGGTGTGCAGTAGCCAGGAGGTTGCCTCGCGGGCCGCAGCGGGCGTGAAGCCGGGAAGCCACCGGGCGGGGTTGGTGTAGGTGACGTTGCGGCCTTTGTTCGGGCCGAAGCACAGCACCCCGCGATGCGCCGCGAGGTGAGTGATCTGCCGCCACCTCGGCCAGAGCGTCTGGAACGCGGGCATGACCGGGTCGACGGCCCACGACCCGACCCGTACGCCGAGCGCCTCGGTCAGTTCGTCCACGGTGAACTCACCGTCGGCGAGGATCGCCCCGATGGCGGTGATCAGCTCCTCGGCCTGCTCCGGCGTCACGCGTACGCCGGCCGGAAACGGATTGGCCGCCGGGATCGCGCCCAGCGCACCACACCAGAGCGCCAGATCCTGCGCGGGCAGCAGATGCACGGTTCCCCGCGGACCGAACGTCTTGACCAGGGTCCGCTCGGTCCACAAGGCGTCCTGCACATCCTGCCGGGTCGCGTCGGCCAGCCGGAGCCCGATCGACAGCTCGGCGGCGGAGAGCACCTGGGCATGCGTACCGCACATCGCCCGCGCGGCGGCCGGGACGTCGGCGGCCGGAGTGGTCAGACCGTGCCGGTCGAGCCGCCGACCGCTGACAAACCCCCATGACACGTCCATTCCGTGACTGTATCTTCGGCCGAGTGGATCAAGAAATCCTGCGCGGTGGCGTCAACGCGGTAGTCCGCCGGGGCTCGCTGCTGCACCGCCCGGCCGGACCCTGGTCGCCGACGGTGCAGGCCCTGCTGCGGCACCTGGCGGACGCCGGATTCCCCGGCGCGCCCCGGGCCCACGGCTTCGACGGCGACGGCCACGAGATCGTCGACTTCGTCGCGGGTGACGTCCCCGGCTATCCGATGCCCGAGTACGTGTGGTCCGGCGAGACGCTCGTCGCCGCGGCTCGGCTGCTGCGGGCGTACCACGAGGCCACGGCCGGGTTCGCGGCCGACGGACCGTGGTATCAGCCGGCTCGGGAGCCCGCCGAGGTCGTCTGCCATGGCGACGTCGCGCCGTACAACACGGTGTTCCGGGCGGGTCATCCGGTCGCGCTGATCGACTTCGACACCGCGCATCCAGGTCCGCGGGTCTGGGACATCGCGCACGCCGTCTACCGGTTCGTCCCGCTCGGCGGCCCGGCCAACCACGACCGTCGTGGCACCGTCGCCGAGCAGGCTGATCGCCTACGGCTCTTCTGCGACGCGTACGGATTGCCCGCGGCCGACCGGGCGCAGCTGCCGGCCGTCGTCGAGGAACGCGTACGCGCGATGGCGGAGCTGATCCGGAGCCGGGCGGCTGCCGGAGATGCGGCCTTCGCCCGTCACCTCGCCGAAGGCCACGCTGACCTGTACGACTCCGATGCGGCGTACGTCCGGGAGCACGCGGCTGCCTTCGCGGGGGTGCTATGAGCTTCGGCACCTACGCCCGGAAGGTCGCCGACCCGCACCTGCCGTGGAATCGACGGCTGACCGCGTTGGGCAGCTGCGTCCAGCTGTACCGGCCGATCGGCTATCAGGCCACCTTCGCGTACTTGCGGCAGGTCGCGGGTCCGATCCGCCGGGACGAGGCGGCTCTCCTGCGAGCGCTGGACGCGTTGTCCCGAAGCCGGTCGCTGTGGCTCGCCGACGTCGCCGCGTACGCCGCCCGCCGCCGGGTGGCCAAGCGATCCGGCCAGCGCGCCCCGCATCCCGCGGAGACGAATCCGTCCTGGCCCGTCAAGTGGTACGGCGACGTGCGCGGTGGCGCCCTCGTGGCCGTCGAACGCTGGCGACACCGGGCGGGCTGCGAGGCGGACGAGCACGGCCGGCAGGTCCTCGCCATCGCGGGCGCCTTCGTCATCGCGGACGGCCACCTGAGTCCGCCCCAGGTCACCGCTCTTCGTGAGCTGCGGGCACCGCTGCAGGCGCGACTGCGAGCCTCGGCGTGGCCGAACCATCAACCGCGAGAGTTCGACCTCGCTCGGCAGCTGCTCTGGATCGTCAGTCAGCTCCTGATCACCGTCGGCTGATCATGTCCATGCGGAATCGATCAGGACGCTGTGGACACGACACGCCGGTTGATCACGACCGATAGTTCATGATCGCGGAAAAGAGGCGGTCAGGGGGCGGCGGGGCGCCGCGGGGCCGGAGTCGCCGGCGTGGGCCGCCGGACCAGGAACCACGAGTACGCGAGCCCGGCGAACGCGACGATCGCGAGCAGGACCAGGCCCAGCGCGTACGAGCCGGTGATGCCGTGAATGGCGCCCATGACCAGGGGCGGGACGAATCCGCCGAGCCCGCCCACCGCGCCGACGATGCCGGTGACCGAGCCGATCTGGTCTTTCGCGGTGACTTGGGAGACGAGCGCGAAGACTGCGCCCGCTCCCGCGCCGAGGGCGCCCGCCATCGTGAGGAAGGTGATGGTCGCCCACGGGTAGAGCGACGGCTGGAAGGACTGCCAGAGCGCCATCGCCGTGACCACGACGAGGCATCCGGTCAGGACTCGGGCCGGGCCGATCCGGTCGGACAGGGAGCCCCCGAAGGGTCGCAGGACGACGGCGACGAGGGTGAACCCGGCGGCTTTGAGGCTGGCGTCGTTGGGTTCCAACCCGTACGCGGTCTGCAGGTAGGTCACGAGGTAGACGGCGAACGCGACGTAGCCGCCGAAGGTGATCGCGTACAGGCCGGACAGGGGCCAGGTCATCGGTTGCCGGGCGGCGGTGCCGAAGCGCTGGGCGAACGATGTGGCCGGCGGTGTGCGCCCGGGTGGGTCGCGAAGCACGGCGAGCAGGATCAGCCCGAAGACGGCGAGCACGATCGCGACGAGCACGAACTGGGCGTTGCGTCCGAAGTGGTCGAGCATCGGAGTGGTGAGCAGGGCGGCGATCGCCGTTCCGCCCATGCCCATGCCGATGACCCCGAGCGCGAAACCGCGTCGCGCGGGTGGGAACCAGCCGTTGCCGTGCGGGATGGCCGCGGCGAACGGCGTACCGCCGAGGCCGAGGAAGAACCCGACGACGAGCAGCGCCGGATAGGAGTCGTACGCCGGGATCAGGGCCAGCACCGGAAGGATCGTCAGGAAGCAGATCGCGGGGAGCATCACCTTCGCGCCGAGGCGGTCGGTCAGCGCCCCGACCGGGATCCGGCCGAGCGATCCGACCAGCACCGGGACGGCGACCAGCAGGGACTGCTGGAAGGAGCTCAGGTGCAGGGCGGTGCCGAGCCGGCCGCCGAGCGGGCTGATCAGTCCCCAGGCCCAGGAGCAGAGCAGGAACGACGTCGCCGCCAGGATGACGTTGACGTACGCGGTGCGCGAGGGCGTCTCGTTCATCGATCTCTCCGGTCTCCGGCTCGCCACACGGCGTACGCCACGACGAACGACGCGACCTGGAAGGCCGCGAGCCACCAGGCGGTGGCGACCGTTCCGGTCATCCAGGCGTCGACGGCGACCGCCAAGGCCCACAACTGTCCGATCAGGATGGTGAGGACGATGCCGGTCCGGGCCGACAGCATCGCCGACAGTTCGGGATCGGCGTCCACGCCCGCGCCCGGCCCGGGACCCGTCGCGCTGATGCGCGAATCCGCGTACCCGCTCGTCGGGCGGATCTGGGGATAGCGATCGTGGGTCGGCTGATTGCTCATGACGCTTCGACCGAACGCGCGGTGCCGGTCGCGTAGATCCCGTCGGTGCGCTCCTCGACGATCACGCGTGGCAGCGGCCGCGGCGGCGGGCCCCCGGTCACCCGCCCGGTCCGCGCGTCGAAGACGCCCTCATGACAAGGGCAGTAGAGCTCGCCGTGGTCACCCCGGTCGGCCCGCCACAGCACGCCGCAGGCCAGGTGGGTGCAGATCGACGAGTACGCGACCAGGGTGCCGTCGGCCAGCCGGATTGCGACCGCCCGATCCTCCTCGCCCGGGTACGCGAACGCGACCGACTGGCCTGGTTCGATGCGCTCGGCGATGCGCAGCGGTTCGGCCGTCCCGTCGCCGTGCCGGTGGAACAGCCCGGCCGCGGTCGCGATGCCGCCGACGGCGAGCCCGCCGGAGACGGTCACCGCGATCCGCAAATAGTCCCGCCGCGAGGTCAGGTCGTCGGCGCGCAACCGGTCGAGGTCGGCGTCCGGGGTGTCCACTCCGGAGTCGTGTGTGGTCACAGCGGCTCCCCGAGCACGCTGGGGAGGAAGCCGCCCGGCACCGGCTGGTCCCGGTCGGCCGGGACGACCACGCCGACCCCGGTGCCGAGCGGGAACCCACCGAAGTCGAACCGGTCGGAGACGCGTACGCCGGGCCGGTCGGCCTCCAGTTCGTCGAGCGACCCGTAGAAGAGCGCCCCCGTCGGGCAGACGGTGGCGCACATCGGGGCCAGCCCGTGCGCGGTACGGTCGTAGCAGAGGTTGCACTTGTACTGGAGCTTGGCCGCGAGGTCGATCTTCGGTACGCCCATCGGGCAGGCGTTGACGCAGTTCCCGCAGCCGATGCAGCGGGTCTTGTCGGCGTCGTGGACCACGCCGTCCTCCGTGACGAGGATGGCCTCGGCCGGGCAGACCTGGGCACACGGCGCGACCGGGTCGCTGCAGTGCATGCACACGGTCGGCATGGACGCCACCGTCGACCCGGGTTCCAGGAAGTCGAGGTGGATCATCGACTTGCCGCGGTGCGAGTCGCATTCGCGGCAGGCCGAGACGCAGGCCTCGCAGCCGATGCAACGCCCCGGATCGATGAACAGGGTGCGGCCCATCATGGCGGCTAGAACCCCCTTCCCTGAGACGACGTCGGCGGATTCGGGTCCGACCGGGCGGCCTGCGCCGCCGGGTACGCCTCCCGCCCGGGCGGCATCGGCGGTGCCGGGACGTCGACCACGGCGGTGGCACGTTCGAGGCGGCAGGCGCACACCTTGTACTCCGGGATCTTCGAACGTGGGTCGAGCGCGTCGATCGTCAGCGCGTTCGCCGCCACCGGGAACGGCCAGTGGTACGGCACGAACACGGTGTCCGGCCGGATCGCCTCGGTCACCAGCGCCGGGAAGGTCGCCTCGCCGCGCCGGGTCACCACCGTCACCGCTTCGCCGGTGGCGTACCCGTGACTGGGGTGGATCTCGACCCACGGCCGGGGCGTCTGCTCGACCAGGCCACCGAGGCGTCTCGTCTGATTGCCGGAGAGGAAGTGCGCCACCGTACGCCCGGTGGTCAGCCGCATCGGGAAGTCGTCGTCGTACGGGTCGGCCGGCGGATGCCACTCGACGGCCTGCAGATGGATCTTGCCGGCGGCGTGGTAGCTGCGGCCGTCCTCGAACAGCCGGGGCGTACCGGGGTGGTCCAGATCCGGGCAGGGCCAGGCGATGCCGCCCGTCTCCTCGATCCGCTCATAGGTGATGCCGTAGTAGTCGTTGACCGTGCCCCGCGACGCGATCCGCAGCTCGGAGAAGACGTCGGCCGACGACGTGAAGGCGAACTTGTCGCCCGCGCCGAGTCGCCGGGCCAGTTCGCACAACACCCACGTGTCCGTGCGTACGCCGTTCGGCGGCTCCTGCGCCTTGCGGTGCCGGATCACCCGCGCCTCGGCGTTGGCCATGACGCCGTCGTCCTCGGTCCAGGTGGTGACGGGGAGGACGACGTGCGCGTTGGCGGCCGTCTCGGAGAGGAAGAAGTCGCACTGCGCGTGGAAGTCGAGCGCGTCGTAGCCCGCCTTGACGACGGCGTAGTCCGGCAGTGACACGAACGGGTTGTTGCACATCCCGAACAGGCCGCGGATCTCCCCACGGCTCATCTGATGGACCATCTCCATCATCGAGGTCCCCGCCTGGGGCAGGTCGGCCTCGTCGATGCCCCAGATCTCGGCGATCTGCCGCCGGTGCACCGGGTCGTTGATGGACCGACCGCCGGGCAGCTGGTCGGACTTCTGCCCGTGTTCGCGCCCACCCTGGCCGTTGCCCTGCCCGGTGATCGTCCCGTAGCCCGCGCCCGGTCTGCCGAGGTTGCCGGTCGCCACGCACAGGTTGATCACGGTCAGGCAGTTCTCGACGCCCTGCGTGTGGTGCTCGATGCCCCGGGCGTGCCAGGCCATCGCCTTGGGCGCGGTGGCGAACATCCGGGCCACCTGTTCCACCTGTTCTGCGGGGACGCCGCAGATCTCGGCCGCGCGCTCGGGTGGATAGGCCCGCACGGTCTCGGCCAGGTCGTCCCAGCCGGTCGTGTGCTCGTCCACGTACTCCTGATCGCCCAGGCCTTCCCGGATCACCACGTGCAGCACGGCGTTGAAGAACGCGGCGTCGGTGCCGGGCCGCAGCGCCACGTGGATGTCGGCGGTCCGGGCGACGCTCGTCTCGCGCGGATCGACCACGATCAGCTTCGCGCCGCGATCCCGTGCGCCCCAGAGGTACTGGGTCATCACCGGGAAACATTCGCCCACATTGGACCCGGCGATCAGCACGCAGTCGGTGAGCAGGATGTCGGCGAACGGGTTGGCCGCGCGGTCGATGCCGAACGAGAGCTTGTTCGCCCCGGCCGCGCTGACCATGCAGAGCCGGCCGTTGTAGTCGACGTGCCGGGTCTTCAGCGCCACCCGCGCGAACTTGCCCACCAGGTAGGTCTTCTCCGTGAACAGGCTCGCGCCGCCGAGCATCCCGAACGCGTCCACGCCGTGCTCGGCCTGGATCGCCTGGATCCGGCCGGCCGTGTAATCCAGCGCGTCGTCCCAGCTCACCGGGCGCAGGTCCGCGTCACGCGAGGTCCGCAGCAGCGGCGCGGTCAGCCGGTCCGGATGATTGACCTGCTGGTACGCGTTGAGCCCCTTCGGGCACAGCCGCATGCGGTTGATGTCGTGATTGCGGGGTTCGACGCCGAACACCTTGCCGCCCCGGACCCGCAGATACATCCCGCACTGGACGCCGCAGAAGCAGCAGTGGGTCGGCACCAGCGTCTCGTCGCCGTAGAGGGCGCGCCAGGCGCCGGCGGGCAACCCGCCCGCGTCGCGGAAGTTCCGGGTGCCCGGAGGGGTCAGAGTCGGGTCGACGCTCACGCCGTCAGAAGCCCTTCTTCACCGAGGTCAGGTACGCCCGACCGCGCAGTCGCCGTTTGCAGTCCGGGCACGTGGCGGCCCATTCGTCGAAGTCCAGCCCGAGGTCGCGCATCGTCCCGCGCAGGTTCTCCAAGTACGCCGCCGTGTCGATCTCCTGCCCGCACCGCAGGCACTGCGCGACCTGCCCGCGGGCGGTGTACTTGAACAGCTGCATACCCACGGCGGCCGGGCGCTGGATGATGTGGAAGAACTTGCCGAACGGCAGATAGATCAAGGTCAGCACGACCGAGGCCATGTGCAGGACAGCCAGGAACTCGTAACCGCCGCCGTGGAGGAACACGCTGGAGAAGGTCAGCAGCAGCCCGGTCACCGAGATCGTGATCAGCGCCAGCAACGGCAGGAAGTCGTAGCCGAACCGCTGACCGGTCGTTGCCTCGCGGTCGCGCATGCGGCGTACCAGGAAGTAGCCGGCGCCCGCGATGACGAGCACAGCCGCGAGGTCGAGGCCGTGGAACATGATCCAGCCGAACACGGACAAGGCGTCGAACGTCAGGATCCCGAAGCCCCAGAGGTTCATGGTGTACTGCGGCCCGCTCCCGCTGTTCGCGGTGAAGGTGAACCAGCCCCAGGTCAGCGGGAAGGTGATCAACGCGGCGAGGACGCATCCCCAGAAGACGAGCTGGTGAGCCACCCAGCGGGGCCGCGACCGGGCGCCGAGGAACTTCTGGAAGCCGAGATAGGTGGCCGCCATGCGGGGCAGCGCGGTCGGCGTACGCCGGAAGTTGTCCCAGCTGAACAGAGCGCCGAAGCCCTTCCGGAACAGCCGCCGCGCCCCGGGTCGCGAGATCCACACCAGATAGCGGTAGGTCGCGCCGAACACGAGGAACACCGTCGCCACGGCGTACGGGGCGAGCGCTGAGTCGAACGTACGCAGGCCACGGCTGCCCAGGTAGATGGCGGCGGCCAGCACGACCGACGCGATCGTCGCGCCGATCACGGGCCGCCAGGGATGCCGCAGCATGGCCAAAAGCGTATCAAGACGATTAAAACGGACAGTGCATTTCGCGAGACCCGCGCTGAACTATCCTCGGTGGACCCGGATTCCCCTGGAGGTTCCCGTGGCCTCGTGGCTGCTGTTCGCCATCGTGCTGCTGATCGTCGTGACCGTGGTCGGCGGGGTCGCCGCCGCCGTCATCGCCGTCGTCGTCTCCGCGCAACGGAAGAACCGGGCGGCCCCGCCCGGCCAGCCGCCGCGAGCGCCCCTGCCGTAACGCACCGTCGCCACGCCGCGGTACGGCGCGCCGGCACGCGGGCGAGTGACTACCGTGGTCGGGTGGCTGCGTTCACCGTGTTGTTCTGCGCCGACCCGTTGAGCCCTCATCGGGTCGACCCGTACTTCGCCGGCCAGGCGGCGCTCGTCCGCGACCTCGGCGGCGCGATCGCCCTCGTCGACCATGACGCGATCCTCGCTGGCAACGCGATCGTCGCCACGCGGCGAGTCCCCGCCGACCTCGGCCCGGTCTGGTATCGGGGCTGGATGATCCCGGCCGACCGGTACGCCGAACTCGCGGCTGTGCTCGCCGCCCACGGCACACCGCTGCGCGTCGAACCCGACGACTACCGCGCGGCGCACGAACTACCCGGTTGGTACGCCACCTTCGCCGCCGTCACCCCCGCGACCGTCTGGACTCCGCGGAAGCCGTTCGACCTACTGTCCGCCGACGAAGTCGCCGACCTCGTCCAGCCGCTCGGCGACGGTCCCGGCATCGTCAAGGACTACGTCAAATCCCGCAAACACGAGTGGACCGAGGCCTGCTTCCTCCCCGACCTCGCCGACGCCGGCCATGCCGCACGCGTCATCGCCCGCCTGATCGAGCTGCAGGAGGACACGCTCCAAGGCGGAATCGTGGTACGCCGCTTCGAGGACTTCGGCCGCGCCGCTGGGCGTACCGCCGAGGCGAGAGTGTGGTGGGTGGATGCCGAACCGGTGCTCGTCAGCGCCCACCCCGACACCCCGGACCAGGCCCCACGACCCGACCTCCGCGCGATCACGCCGCTGGTCGCGGCGCTCGGCGGCCGGTTCGTCACGACGGACATGGCGCTGCGCGCGGACGGCGAGTGGCGAGTAGTCGAGGTCGGCGACGGCCAGGTGAGCGACCTGCCGCCGACGGCCGACGCGGCGCTGCTGTTCAGCGCGCTCGCCCGATGACTTGACAGTCGCCGTATTTATGGCGATAGTTTCCTTCTATCCAGCTATCGACTTCTGTCTACGTCTTGCGGAGACGATGTTAGCGCTAACATCCGGAAGAGGGAACCCATGAAACGGCGCACCGTCCTGAATCTTCTCGGCGGCACGGCCGTCGCCGGTCTGCTGCTGCGGCCGGAACCGGCCTTCGCCGCGACCTACGCCGGCTACGCGATGGCCTACTTCACCGAATCGCCGTCGATGACCGCGGCCAGCTACGCCCTCCATCTCGCGGTGAGCTCCGACGGCCTGAACTGGACGCCGTTGAACCAGAACAACCCGGTCGCGACACCGACGTCGGGCAGCCGTGGCCTGCGCGACCCGTTCATCCTGCGCAAACAAGACGGCACGTTCGTGGTCCTGGCCACCGATCTGAACGGCACCGACTGGACCTACCAGAGCCAGTACCTGCACGTCTGGGACTCCGCCGATCTGCGTACATTCCGCAACTACCGGCTGCTCAAAGTGCACTCCCTGGCCACGCACGCCTGGGCTCCGGAGGCCGTGTGGGACGCCAGTCGCGGACAGTACGCCGTCGTCTATTCCGCGGTTGCCGGCGGCCACAACGTGCTCATGGTCAACTACACCAGCGACTTCGTGACGGCTTCGGCTCCGCAGACGTTCTTCGACCCCGGTTACGACGTCATCGACGGCGACTTCGTCAGCGCCAACGGGGTCAACTACCTGTACTTCAAACGCAGCTCGACACTCCAGGGCGCCCAGTCCGGCACGCTGAACCCGGGCAGCTTCACGGTCAGCGGCTCGGCGGTCAGTCCCGGCCGCGGCGTCGAGGCGCCCGAGATCGTGAAGTCCAACACCGCCAACACCTGGTACCTGTGGGGCGACACGTGGAGCCCGAACGGGCGCTTCTTCTGCTGGCAGACCAGCAATCTCGCGGGCGGGTCGTGGAGTCCGCTGAACGATCGGGCCTACACCCAGCCGCTGAACTCCAAGCACCCTGGCCTGACCCCGGTGACCGCTGCCGAGCTGGCGAACCTCACCAGCGGCTGGGGCACGCCGACCTGGAACCGGCTCAAGTCGTACAACTATCCCGACCGTTACGTCCGCCACGCCAACAACGTCGGCCGGATCGACGCGTACCCGTTCGACCCGTATCAGGATCAGCTGTGGACGCTGGTGCCGGGTCTGGCCGACTCGGTCGGCGTCTCCTTCCGGTCGGTCAACTACCCCGACCGCTATCTGCGGCACAGCAACTACGCGCTCGTGCTCAACGCGAACGACAACAGCAGCGTGTTCGCCGCCGATGCCACCTTCTACAAGGTCGCGGGACTGGCCGACGCGTCCTGGACGTCGTTGCGGTCCTACAACTATCCGGACCGCTACGTCCGCCACTCCAACTACGTGCTGCGGATCGACCCGATCAGCACCACCACCGACAAGCAGGACGCCACCTTCCGCATCGGCTACTGAAATGCCCTCCGGCGGCGTCGCTGATCGGCGCCGTTCCGTACACGTTCTCCCACGGCATCTGATGTGGACAGGTCAAGGGGCTTGATCGCCCTTGGCATCTTGTGTGCCGCCTCCTTCTTCCCCCGGTTAGCACTCCGACAGGCGTTCTAAACTTGATCTCATGGGCACGGGGGTGTTGGCGCAGGTGGAGGCGGATGTCGCCGAGCTGCTCGCCGGTCCCCTGTGGACGCTTTCGGACGCCGAGATCACCGACGAAGTCCGGCGTACGTTCGCGTTGATCCAGCGCTTGTCGGGTCGGTTGGCGGCGTTGATCGCTACCGCTGAAGGTCGTGAGGTTCCGTATAACGCGGGTGCGACCGGGACGGTGAACTGGCTGACGTTTCTGTTGGCGATCCGGGACAGGGACGCTCGTGCGTGGGTGTCTCTGGCGGCGATGCTGCCCGCTGTTCCCGTGGTGGAGTCGGCGTTGTCTTCGGGGCAGGTCAACGTGGAGCAGGCGCGGGTGATCGCCAAGACCGTCCACGACCTGCCCTCGGCGGTGGGTGAGGTGGGCAAGGCGAAGGCCGCCGACGCGCTGACTCGGCTGGCTGTCGACGACCACCTTCGCCCGGAGGTGTTGGAGAAGCACCGGTCGCAGATCCTGGAGATGATCGCGCCGGAGATCGCCGAGGATCGGCTTCGCCGGGAGTTGGAACGGGCCGAACGATCGGCGCATGATCGGCGCGACTTCACCCTCGTCCCGTACGGCGACGGCGAATACCGGGTGCGTGGTGTGCTCGACGCGGAGATGGCTGCGATCGTCCGAACAGCCCTGGATCCGCTGTCCGGACCCCGCAGGCCTGCCCCGACCGCAGCGGCCACATCCGTGTCCGGCGAGTGCGCCGGTTCCGGTCGCGCGTGCGCCCGTGCTGGCGCGCCAAGCGGGAACGGCGGCGCGCACGGGAACCTCGGCGCGAACGGGATTGGCGGCGCGACCGGGAACCGCGGGGCGGGAGGGGAAGGCAGCGCGAGCGGCGATGGCGGCGCAGGCTGGGAAGGTAGCGCCGGGTGTGAAGGTGGCGCGGGCGGGGACGACGGGGGCAGAAACGGTGCTGCGGGCTCAGCTGGCCGGGCGCTGCCGGGCGAGGCAGATTTGCGCTCGGCTGGTGCCCGGCGGGCTGATGCGTTGATCGAGCTGTGCCAGCGGATCCTCAACGCCGGGGAACTGCCCGACAACGGTGGGGAGAAGCCGCACCTGACCGTCACGCTGCCGTGGGACGCCCTGCAAGCCAAAGTCGGCGCCCGCCTGCTCGACACCGGAGACCTGCTCACCCCCGAGACCGTGCGACGCCTCGCCTGCGACGCCATGATCATCCCAACGGTGTTGGGTGGCGACGGCCAAGTCCTCGACGTCGGCCGCGCCCGACGATTGATCGACGGACCCCTGCGGCGGGCGCTTGTCTTGCGGGACAAGGGATGCGCGTTCCCGGGATGTGATCGGCCACCGCAGTGGTGTCACGGTCATCACCTCAAGGCCTGGGCAGACGGCGGCGACACCTGCCTGGCCAATAGCGTTCTACTCTGCGCGTTCCACCATCGCGAGATCCACCACGGGCACTGGGAAGTCCGCATCCGACCCGACGGCTTCCCCGAATTCCTCCCACCCACCTTCATCGACCCACAACGAAGGCCCGTCCGCAACACCCTCCATCGAAGATGCGGCAAGTGAGGCATTCGTGTGCCCTACATCTGCGATTTCGCGCCGGTTCGCGGCGACATTCACCCTCCCTGTGCGCGAAACGGCGCCTGAGCGCATACGAAGGGCGAATGATGCCGAGAGGCCGGCAGGAATCGCAGATCACGGGCAACGGCGTCGCCTCGGTGGGCTCGTCGTCGGTGAAGAGCGTCGGCATCTTTTCGTGGAAATGCCATGTGCGGCCGTCGGCGTCCACCAGCCGTGCCTTCACCCAGGGCGGCCAGCCGTCGTCGATGAAGCCGTAGCGTTCGACCTTCAGCAAGTACAGCGGCGGGGCGCCGTCCATCAATGGCATGGCGTCTCGCTCACCGGGTTTCGGCGGCGAGGCGTACGCCGAGCGCGACGAGCACGGCGCCGAGGGTGCGTTCTAGGCGACGCCGGACGGACGCGCGGGACAGCCAGCCGCGTACGCGTACGGCCAGCAGGACGATGAGGGCGCAGTAGGCGCCGTCGAGGATCACCTGCACGGCTGCCAATGCGAGCGTGGTGGTGAAGACGGGTCCGTCGGCGGGCAGGAATTGAGGGAAGAAGGAGAAGGCGAAGACGGCCGCCTTGGGGTTGGCCGCGATCGACATGAGCGAGGCCCGGAACGCGGCGGCCGGCGTACGCCCGCGCGGGGGAGTCAGGTCGGCGAGGGCGGCCACGTCGAGGCGGCCCGCGCTGCGCCAGGCGGAGACGCCCAGCCAGACCAGGACGCCCGCGCCGACGATGTGCAGCGCGTCGAACAGCATGCGGTTGGCCTGGAGCAGGGCGGTCAAGCCGCTACCGGCCGCCAGCGCCCAGGCGAAGATGCCGATCTCGTTCCCGGCGACGGCCGCGAGTCCGGCCGCCCGGCCGTCGCGGACCGAGCGGTGCAGGAACAGCGCCGTGGCCGGGCCGGGCAGCACCGCCAGCACGAGGCAGGCCAGCAGGAACTGCGGGAGGACATCGACGACGTGCGACAACACAGGGCCCATGGGTCAGAAGTGAACACCGCCGGGCGGGTAATTGGGAAGCGGGTATCGCCTCCGGTGCCTACGGTGAGGGCATGCTGGACCTGATCGAACCGGCCGCCGACCGGTACCGCGCCTGGCTGGAGTTCCGCGACGAGTGGGGCGGCGAGGAGGTGCACGGCACGGGGCTGTCGGCGAAGTACGACGTGAGCACGCCCGAGGGGTTCGCGGCCTGGGTCGCGTACCTGCGGCGGCAGTCGGACACGTCGGTGCCGGTCGAGGAGGGTCGGGTCCACGCCGACTATTGGTGGATCGCCGAGGGCGACGAGATCCTGGGCGCGATCACGCTGCGGCACCAGCTCACCGACTTCCTGCTGAACGCCGGCGGCCACATCGGCTACGGCGTACGCCCGTCGGCCCGCCGACGCGGCATCGCCTCCTGGGCGCTCGCCGAGGTTTTGCGGCGCGCCCAGCAACGAGGACTGGACCGAGTGCTGATCACGTGCGATGACGCCAATACCGGGTCGGCCCGGACGATCGAGCGCAATGGGGGAGTCCTCGAAGACGTGCGCGACACCGCCCTCGGCCGAACCAGACGGTACTGGGTGAACCTCTAGCGCCCGCTCGAGTCGCGGACGACCAGCCGCGGGCTGACGCGTACGCGACGAACGGGCCGGTCGCGGCCGGCCTGCATGCGCTGGGCGAGCAGCTGGACGGCGGTCTCGCCGATGGTGAACTTGGCCGGTCGGACCGCGCTGAGCGCGGGGTTCGCCAAGCCCGCCACCTCGTCGTCGTACGCGACCACGGCCAGGTCGCCGGGCACCCGGATGCCGCGTTCCTCGCATCGGGCGACCAGCGAGATCGCCTCCCGGTCGGAGTGCACGAGCAGGGCGGTCGTCCCAGTCGCGACGCAGGCGTCGAGCGCCCGGTCGACCTCTTCGCTCCACTGCGGATGGCGATGGTCGGGGGAGATGACGTCGGGCGTGCCGTCGAGGTCGAGGGCCAGTTCGGTGGCGGTATCCCGCCAGCCCAGCCGCACCTTCGGCGTGTGCGGGCTGGTCGCGGAGGCGAAGAAGCCGATGCGCCGGTGGCCTTCGGCGGCGAGGTAGCGCACCGCGAGGCTCGCGCCGAACGCGTGATCGGTGGTGACCGACTCGACGTGTTCGTGATACGGGCCGACGGTGGCGGTGCGTTCGACCAGCACGACCGGGATCTCCAGCCCGGTGAGCCAGGTGATCAGCTCGGCGGCCTCGGCTCCCACCGTCGGCGGGGCGATGAGCAGGCCTTGGATGCCGATCGATTCCAGCAGCCAGCTGACCTGGCGGCGGACGTCGGCGACGTCGTCATAGGACGAGCCGCGCAGCACGATGCGTACGCCCGCGGCCGGGGCGGCGTCGCGAGCGCCTTGCACGATGGCGGGCCAGTAGTAGTCCAGCGAGGGTACGACCATCCCGACGGCGGCCAGCTCCGACTCGTCCGGGGCGGAGGTCGCATCCTCGTCGACCGTCACCGCGGGGGACAGGACAGGCCCGGCTTGGCGGGGCAGCCGGATCCCGCCGTGCACGCGTTCGATCGCGCCCTCGTCGGCGAGCTGGGCGATGTCGCGGCGCACGGTCACGGCGGTGACGCCGAGCGAGCGGGCGATGTCGCTGACCCGCAGGGTGCCGCGTACGCGCAGGTCGGCGAGCAGCCGTTCGCGTCGTTCGGCGGGCAGCAGCGGGGGCTCGGACAGGGTCACTGCTGCGCCTCCAGCGTCGGGCGGATGAGGGGGTGCACGGTCGGGAGTTCGATTGTGCGCCCTGGTGTCGACGGCACGAGAACCCCCTCAGTCATCAGCCGGTGATCGGCATACGCTCAGAACCGATCAGATTCGATCACAAAAGTGCGCCGAGTTCCGAGCCATATCGTGTTACAGACTGGTAACGAAACCTTGTGGTGCAGTTCTGCATGCGATCTACTCCCTCTCACCCCGATCGAACGAACAAAAACGAACACAAACGAACCCCCTCCCTGAGGGACACCGGAAGGCAAGATCGCATGCACCGTCCGCAGGCACTGCTCGTGATGCGGCCCGACAGTTTCCGGCTCCAATTCGGCCCGAAGGAGATGCAGCGGCTGCGGTCGTTCGCCGACCTCGGCGATCCGATCTGGTCGGACGACCTCGACGCGCCGCACACCCGCGCCCGCCTGGCCGAGACGGAGGTACTGCTCACCTCGTGGGGGTGCCCGACGCTCACTCCCGAACGCCTGGACGCCGCGCCGAAGCTGCGGGCGGTGCTCCACTGTGCCGGCAGCGTCCGCAACCTCGTCTCCGACGAGGTGTGGAACCGGGGAATCCTCGTCACGAGCGGGGCGGAGGCCAACGCGACACCGGTCGCCGAGTTCACCATGGCCGCCATCATCTTCGCCGGGAAGAAGGCGCACGTGCTCGCGGCGGAGGCCCGCGCGAACCGCGCCGACTGGTACACCGTCGCCGCCCGGGAGGATCTGTCCAACTTCGGGCGGACGATCGGCGTCCTGGGGTTCTCCCGGATCGGCCGCCGCGTCGTCGAGCGTCTCCAGACCCTCGACACCGCCGAGGTTCTCGTCACCGACCCGTACGCGGACGCCGCCTCGGTGACGGCCGCCGGCGGCCGCCTCGTCGACCTCGACGAACTGCTGTCCCGGTCGGAGATCCTGTCGCTGCACCTGCCGGAGCTGCCGCAGACGCGCAACGCGATCGGCGTACGGGAACTCGCGCTGCTGCCGGACGGGGCCACGGTCATCAACACCGCCCGCGGCGGGGTCATCGACCACGCGGCGCTGGAGCGCGAATGCGCGACCGGCCGGCTCAACGCCATCCTCGACGTCACCGAGCCGGAGCCGCTGCCCGAGGATTCGCTGCTCTACCAGCTGCCCAACGTGATGATCACACCACACATCGCCGGGTCGCTCGGCTCGGAGACGCGCCGGATGAGCGCCCAGGCACTGGACGAACTGGAACGATTCATCGCCGGTGAACCCCCGATCGACGCCGTGACCAGCGAGGTACTCGAGGTGAGCGCATGACCATCTCGCCGATCACCGGCTGGACGCGCGACGACTGGACCGCGCTCGCCGACCGCATGCTGCTCGCGGCCCGGCGCTTCGGCTCGCCCACGCACGCGCGCATCACGCCGCCCGGCCCGCCCGGCGGCTACGGCACCGATGTGGACGGGCTCGAGGGCTTCGCCCGCACCCTGCTGCTCGCCGGCTTCCGCGTCGCGGGGGAGCGCGGCGAGGACCCGCTCCATCTCCTCGAGTGGTACGCACAAGGCATCGCCACGGGCACGGATCCCGCGTCCCCCGAGCGCTGGGTCCGGCCGAGTGAACACGGTCAGGCCAAGGTGGAGGCGGCGTCCATCGCGCTGATCCTGGACCTGACCCGGCCGTGGCTGTGGGACGCCCTCGACAGCGGCGTCCAGCAACGCGTCGTGGACTACCTCGCCGAGGTCGTCGGCGACCATGACTACCCGCGCTCGAACTGGGTGTGGTTCCGCATCGTCGTCGAGCAGTTCCTGGCGTCCGTCGGCGGACCGTGGTCGCTCGACGACATGGAGGCCGACCTGGCGACGCACGAGTCGTTCGCCCGCGACGGCGGCTGGTACTGCGACGGCGTCTCGCGCAACTACGACCACTACGCCGGCTGGGCGCTGCACCTGTATCCGATCCTCTGGAGCCGGATGACCGGCGCGGAACAGCTCTCCGCTCCGCGGCTGCCGGCGTACGCCGAACGGCTGGACCGCTTCCTCCTCGACGCGGTGCGTCTCGTCGGTGCTGACGGCTCACCGCTGATCCAGGGCCGCAGCCTCACCTACCGCTTCGCCGCCGCCGCCCCGTTCTGGGTCGGCGCGTACGCCGGTTCGCCCGCACTCGCCCCCGGCCTGGTCCGGCGGGCGGCGTCCGGGATCGTGAAGCACTTCGCCGACCATGGGGCACCGGACGACGACGGCCTGCTGACCCTGGGCTGGCACCATCCGTGGCGGCCGATCGCCCAGCGCTACTCCGGACCGGGCTCTCCCTACTGGGCCGCCAAGGGCATGCTCGGGCTCGCCCTGCCCGCCGATCATCCGGTCTGGACCGACGTCGAACAGCCACTGCCGGTCGAGCAGGCCGACCAGCTCGCCGTCATCGCAGCGCCCGGCTGGGCGGTCGCGGGTACGCAGGCCGACGGTGTCGTCCGCGTCTACAACCACGGCACCGACCACGCCCACCCCGGCGACCGGACCGGCGACTCGCCCCTGTACGCGCGGATGGCGTACTCGACGGCGACGGCCCCGCTGATGGACGACGAGGGCTGGGACGCGCCGCTGGACAACTCGGTCGTGCTGCTCGACGCGGACGGGCGGGCGACCCACCGCACCGGGTTCGAGACGCTCTCAGTGGCCGAAGTCGACGGCGCGATCGTGCTGGCCTCGCGGGCTCGTGCCCACTGGGTCGAACCGGATCGCACCGTGCCCGACCACGGCTCCGGCCGTCCGGGTCCGGCGGTCGACGCCGCCACCCTCACGACCGTGTCGATCGTCCGGGGCGCATGGGAGGTCCGCTGCGTGCGGGTGGACCCCGTCGCCGATCCGGACGGCGCGCCCGGCTGGGACCGGGCCGTGGCGCTGCGCGTCGGCGGCTGGCCGGTCACCGGCGACCACCACACGTCCGTCGCGGTGAACCTCGGCGGATTCGAAGTCTCCGGCACCCATCAAGCCCGGGACGCCACTCCCCTCGGCGGGCTCACCAGCACTCCGTGGCTCTCGGCGTACCAGATGGACGGCTGGAAGCTCGCGGGCCTGGCGCTGAACGGCGGCGAGCAGGCTCCGCGAGCCGGCATCTCCGGGCCGATCGTCACGGTGACCTGGCCCGACCTGACCAGAACGACCGCCCCCCTCGATTTCCCGCTCCCTAGGAAGGACCCCTCGTGAACAGAAGAAAGTTGCTGGCGTTCGGCGCGGCCGTGGCCGCCGCCGCGCCTCTCGCGGCCTGCGGCTCGGACGACGACAGTGCTGAGAGCGGCCCCGTCGAGCTGACCATCAGCGTGTGGAACCTGGATTCCACGCCGGAGTTCAAGGCGCTGTTCGACGCGTTCCAGAAGGCGAACCCGGACATCACCGTCAAGCCGGTCGACATCCTGGCCGACGACTACCCGACCAAGGTGACCACGATGCTCGCCGGTGGCGACAGCACCGACGTCATCACGATGAAGAACGTCATCGACTACGCGCGGTACGCCGGCCGGGGCCAGCTCAAGGACATCACCTCGCTGGCGAAGTCGGACAACGGCGCGAAGCTGAACGGTCTCGACGCGTTCAAGCAGGAGGGCGACAAGTACTACGCCCTTCCGTACCGGCAGGACTTCTGGGTCCTGTACTACAACAAGAAGCTGTTCGACGCGGCGGGCAAGCAGTACCCGGCGAACCTGACCTGGGACCAGTACGCCGACCTGGCCAAGTCGCTGACCGCCGGCGCGGGCCAGAACAAGGTGTACGGCACCTACCACCACACCTGGCGGTCGGTCGTGCAGGCCATCTCGGCCGCGCAGACCGGCGGCAACCTGCTGGGCCCGGACTACAAGTTCTTCGGCGACCAGTACAAGACCGCGCTGGGCATCCAGGACGCGGGCGCCACCCTGGACTACGGCACCGCCAAGACGCAGAAGACCGGCTACGCTTCGATGTTCGAGACCAAGAAGACCGCCATGCTGCCCATGGGCACCTGGTACATCGCCAAGATCATGGCGGAGAAGAAGAAGGGCTCGACCGACGCCGACTGGGCGATCGCGCCGTTGCCCCAGACGGCCGGTGCGTCCGGCGTGACGACGTTCGGCTCGCCGACGGCGTTCGCGGTGAACAAGAACGCCAAGCACGCCGCCGCGGCGCAGAAGTTCGTCGAGTTCGCCTGCGGTCCCGAGGGCGCCAAGGCGATCGCCGCCATCGGCGTGGTCCCGGCGCTGCTCACGGAGGAGATCCGCACGTCGTACTTCGGCCTGGAGGGCATGCCCACCGACGAGACGTCGAAGAAGGCGTTCGCGCCGGACAAGATCGTCCTGGAGATGCCGGTCAGCGACAAGACCTCGAAGATCGACACGATCCTCAACGAGGAGCACCAGCTGATCATGACCAAGGAGAAGTCGATCGACGCGGGCATCGCCGAGATCGAGAAGCGCGTCAAGAACGAGGCCAGCTGACCGCTGTGACACTCCGCCGGACCGCTCCGCCGCCTGGCCGACGGCGGCCGGGGCGGTCCGGGGGTCACTGAGGACTGACGAAGGCAGAGACTATGGCAGACCTGCTCACCGCGACACCGGCGACCGCCGCCCCGTCGCCGCCGCGGCGCACCCGGCGCCGGTGGCGCAACACGCTCATCGGCTGGAGCTTCATCCTGCCGAACTTCCTCGGCTTCGCGGTGCTCACGCTCATCCCGGTGATCGCCGCGTTCGTCTTGTCCTTCATGGACTGGGACTCGTACAACACGCCCGAGTGGATCGGGCTGAAGAACTTCCAGCGACTGCTGAACGACGAGTCGACCAAGATCGCGCTACGCAACACGGCGTACTACGCGCTCGGGCATGTGCCGCTGACCGTGCTCGCCGCGCTCGCGCTGGCCCTGCTGCTGAATCGCAAGATCGCCGGGGTCGGCTTCTTCCGGGCCGCGGCCTTCTTCCCGTACATCACCTCGATGGTCGCGGTCGCCATCGTGTGGAACATGTTGTTCAACCCGGAAGTCGGGCCGGTCAACCAGTTCCTGCACTTCATCGGCATCGACGACGCGCCGGGCTGGACGACGAGCACCACCTGGGCCATGCCCGCCGTCATCCTCACCAGCGTGTGGCGGGACATGGGCTACTACATGATCCTGTTCCTGGCCGGTCTCCAGGCGATCCCGACCGAGCACTACGAGGCCGCCAGGATGGACGGCGCCAACACCTGGCAGCGGTTCCGCCACGTGACCCTGCCCGGCCTGCGGCCGGTCACCTTCCTCGTGCTGATCCTGCTGACAGTGCAGAGCTTCAAGGTGTTCGACCTGATCGTCGTCATGACCGACGGCGGACCGGGCCGGGCGACCCTGGTGCTGTCCCAGCAGATCTACCGCCAGGGCATCGTCGAAGGCGAGTTCGGGTACGCCTCGGCGATCTCCCTCGTGCTGTTCCTGCTCGTGCTGGTGCTCACGCTGACGCAGTTCTGGTTCAACAACCGCCGGGAGCGCTCATGACTGCAATTCCCTCCGGGGGCCGTGGCACGTTCCGCGTCGCGGGGCGCGTGCTGCTCTACGTCGTCCTGATCGTCGCCGCCGTCGCGATCCTCGTCCCGTTCCTCTGGATGATCAGCGCCTCGCTCAAGCGCAACAACGAGGTCCTGACCGTCCCGGTGCAGTGGATCCCGAAGGACTTCCAGTGGAAGAACTTCAGCGACATCTGGACGCAGATTCCGCTGGGCGCCTACCTGCGTAACACCGTGTTCCTGAGTGCGGTCATCACCTTCCTGCAGGTGCTGACGGGCAGCTTCGCGGCGTACGGGTTCGCCAAGATGCGCTTTCCCGGCCGGGACGCGTTGTTCTTCGCGTACATCGCGACCATCGCCGTGCCGTGGCAGGCGTACATGATCCCGCAGTACATCATGATGCAGAAGGCCGGCCTGACGAACACGTTCTGGTCGCTGATCCTGCTCCAGGCGTTCGGCGCGTTCGGCGTCTTCCTGATGCGGCAGTACTACCTGACCATCCCGGAGGAGCTGTCCGAGGCCGCCCGGGTCGACGGCCTGTCCGAGTACGGCATCTGGGCGCGGATCATCCTGCCGCTGTCCAAGCCGGCGCTGGCGAGCCTGGGCCTGCTCACGTTCGTCAACACCTGGAACGACTACATGGGCCCGTTCATCTACCTGACCAGCAACGACCTCTGGACCATCCAGCTCGGTCTGCGCTCGTTCGTCGGCCAGTTCGACGCCGACTACGCAATGATGATGACCGGCTCGGTGCTGTCCGTCCTGCCGATCCTGCTGATCTTCCTCGTCGGCCAGCGGTACTTCATCCAGGGCATCGCCACCTCCGGGATGAAGGGGTGATCGCATGAGACTGCTCGCCCGGCTGCCCTACGACACGATCTTCAGCACGGCGTACGCGTTCGGAAAGACCAACCTCGGCCTCGTGGCGGCGTCGCTGCCTCTGCTGATCGCCTTCGCCTTCAGCGGGGAACCGCTGGCGGCCTGGCCGTTCTTCGTCGCGTTGTCGGCGTTGCTCGGCCCGGCGGTGGCGGGCGCGTTCGGCTCGTTCGCGGGTGCGCCGTTCTGGCAGACATACCGCAAGCGGTTCGGCCGGTCGCTGGCGATCGGGGCGGCGGCGGCGTTCGCCGTCATCGTGCTCGCCACCGACTTCCGGCTCGCCCTCGGTACGCCGTTCGGCGCGGCCACGCCGATGCTGGCCCTGCTCGTCGTCCTGGTGTTCGTCACTGCCACCACGTTGCTGGTGCTCGACGACCGGCTGTCGTGGCGGCTGGTCGTGACGGCCGCGTACCTGTCGGTCCGCAAGTGGTACGTCAGCGTGGCGAACCTGGCCGTGCTGGGCATCCTGATCGGCGCGGTCGTCACCAAGCCCGCGATCGGGCTTTTCCTGCTGCCCGGCCCGGCGTTGTACGTCGTCTGGGCCAACACCCGGCACATGGTCGCCGCCCTGAACCGCGGATGATCCACATCCCGTCGCGTGTCGCGATCGAGCTACTTCACGACATCTGACGGGATGTGGATCACCCACGACCATCGAAGCGGCGCGGGCCAAGGGGTCGGGATTGGCTCTGGTGAGGACGGCGGCCCACCCGACAGCATGGCGGCATGGACCTCGACCTGGCCGCTGCCGAACACCTCCTGACCAGGACGCCGGACGTCGTGGCCGCGCTGCTCGGCGGGCTGCCCGACGCCTGGCTGCATCGCGACGACGGGCCGGGCACCTGGAGTGCGTACGCGATCCTCGGGCACCTGACCTATGCGGACGCCACGAACTGGCGGCCCCGCATCCGGATGATCCGGGAGCACGGCGCCGGCCGCGTCTTCGAGCCGTTCGACCGGGAGGCGATGCTGCGCGACGCGCCCGAAGCGGTGGACGTCCTGCTGGACCGGTTCCGGACCGGGCGGCGCCGGACGCTCGCCGACCTCGCGCTCGATGGCGGGGAGCTGGACCGGGTCGGGTCGCACCCCGAGTTCGGCGAGGTCACGATGCGGCAGGTCGTGTCGGCCTGGGTCGCGCATGACCTCACCCATCTGGGGCAGATGGCCGAGGTGCTGGCCAGGCGGCATCGTCTCGACGTCGGGCCGTATCGCAAGTATCTGCCCGCGCTAGATCGAGTCGCCGAGGCGGAGTAGTCCCCCTCATTCACATACCGCGCAAGTTGTAGGCGTATTTCCACTTCCTGTGCGACGTCCCCGGTGTCGGAATCTTCCTACGATGACGGCAGCTGGGGGGCTCGCGGTCACACCACATCCCACACTGTGCGTTCCCCAGCTTTTCGCTGAGCGCCAACGACTGGGGAGGTGGCGGTGGGCAATTATCTGAGCGGGCAGCTGCTGGGAGCACGGCTCGAGGAGCTGGTGCGGGCGGCCAATGCCGAGATGCCGGTGGTGCAGGCGGCGTTCTATCGCGTGCAGGGCAAGGTCCAGTACGCGGCGGACAACGTGTTGGCGGCCTTCACCCGGCCCGCGGACTTCGACGGCGGCGGCGGTGACAAGCACGCCGACGTGATCTCGCAGATGGGCGACATCATCGCCGGCTGCGTGAAGGAAGCCGGGCACAACGTCGAGCTGACCGCGGAGGCGCTGCGCCTGGCCGCGCAGGAGTACGCCCGCACCGACCAGGCGGCCCGTGCGGAGCTGCAGAAACTGATGAACAACGACTACACCCAGGACGGCTCCGGCAACCGGGTGGACATCCCGAACATCAAGCTGGCGCTGTGAGGCTGACATGAGCGACGACATCCGCGGCAAAGCGAACAAGATCCTGCAGAAGTGCAACGAGTGGGCGCAGAAGATCCAGGCGAACGGGACGGTGCTGGACGCCGAGCAGCGGGCGGAGATGGCGACCTGGGGCCAGATCCCGCAGCTGTTCGAGCCGTTCGCACAGCTGCCCGACCCGAACGGTCCGGTGAAGACGCTCATCGACGACCTCAAGGGCGCGCTGACCGAGCTGTCCGACGGTCAGCTGCTGCCGCCGACCAAAGCCAACAAGGAAGGGGAGACCATCTCGCCGATCGGCGATCTCAAGCACATGGACGTCAGCACGTTGGTCGACGGCTGGACCGGTAGTGCCGCGCAGAACTTCACGACCAACTTCATCAAGCCGTTCCCGGCGAAGGTGCAGAGCCAGTTCATCGCCGTCTACGTGATGCGCGGCGCGATCCAGGCCTATCAGAGCGTCTGGAAGACCGCGCGGGAAGACGTGAACAAGATCGCCGACAAGACGCTGAAGGCGCTGGAACACGACTGCAGTCTGGGCGGCAGCTCGGCGATGGTGCTCACCGTCATCGGATCGGTCGCCTCGGTCGGCACCGCGTTCGCCGGCGGGCCGGTCGTGGCCGGTGTGCTCGCGCTCGAACTCGTGGCCGGCGCGGCCCAGGTCGGGGCGCAGGCCGCCGGTCAGCCGAAGGAGGAGATCAACATCTCCGGCTCGGATCCGCTGATCATCGTGCCGAAACTCAAGCAGGCCCTGACGAAGCTGACCCAGCACATCAAGGAAGAGCAGAACAAGGTGTACACGGTCGTCTCGAAGGATCTGAGCGCGCTGCAGGGCGGCCGCTCGAAGCTGATCCCGATGCGCCCCGAACTCGCCGGAGCCACCCGGGGCAATGTGCACGACATGATGGGCAACGCCAACTAGCGCCGAGGACGGTGATGACGATGATGGTGAGCGAGCGACTCGACCGCATGGTGGTCACGGCGTCCACGCCGGACGGCGCGATCGTGGCGGAACTGTTCGACCGTGACCAGGTGCGGCTGAGCTTCCCCGGCGGCTACCGGTGGCTCGACGAGAGCCGCCTGCCCGGCCAGCTCGAGGCGCTGGCCCGGGTGCTGTGGGCCCGCCGCATGCGGGAGTACTTCGAGATCATGAGCGAGGACGAGGACGTCCCGATCACCGCCGAGCCCGAGCCGGTCACCGCGGGGCAGTGGGAGTTCGTCGAACGGCGGGCGCAGATCGTCGCCCGCGGCGAGTCGCCCGACGGCAGGATCGCCATCTCGGTCCGGGGCATGCAGGAGTGGACGGTCCGCGTCCAACCCGGCACGCTGCGGGAGTACGCCGAGGAGGAGTTCGCCGGCGCGATCCGGTCGGTCGTGACCCGGCTGCTCGACGATCAGTTCCGGCAGATCACCGAGCTGAAAATCGACCTGGGCGACCGGCTTGACTGACAGACGGCGGACCGCCGGGTGAAGATGTGGGCGTGGAGCAGACACCCGCCCGCCGCGCACTCGGCGGTCTCATCGTCTTCGTCGTGCTGGCCGGGCTGGCCGTCCTGAGCGTGTGGACGGTCCAGCCACCCGCCCCGTTGGCCGCCGACGCCCCCGGTGACGAGTTCAGCGCGGGGCGGGCGTACGCCCACGTCCAGACGCTCGGCGAGTCGGTGCACGTCGCCGGGTCGAAGAACGCCGAGGCCGCCCGGGACTACATCGTCGGCACGCTCAAGGACTACGGGCTCGATCCCCGGATCCAGGACGCGATCGGAGCCGACGACGCGCTCGGCGAGGGTTACACGATGGCCCGCGTACGCAACGTCGTCGCCGAGCTGAAGGGCACCGCCTCGACCGGCCGGGTGTTCCTCGTCGCGCACTACGACTCGGTGCAGGTCTCCTACGGCGGCAACGACGACGGGGCCGGAGTCGCCACGCTCCTCGAAACCGCCCGCATCCTGACCAGCGGCGAACGCCCGCGCAACGACGTCGTTTTCCTGTTCACCGACGCGGAGGAGGCGTGCCTCTGCGGCGCGGAGGCGTTCGTCGGCCAGCATGACCTGGCGAAGGACGGTGGCGTCGTGCTCAACTTCGAGGCGCGCGGCTCGTCCGGTCCGGCGATCATGTTCGAGACCACTCGGGACAACGCGGACGTCGTCGGCGTCTACGGCGATGTCGCGCCCTATCCGGTCGCGACCAGCTTCGCCGTCGAGGTCTACCGGATCCTGCCCAACGACACCGACTTCTCGCCGTTCCGCGACGCGGGCCGGTTCACCGGGCTGAACACGGCGTACATCGACGGGTCGGCCGTCTACCACACGCCGGAGGACCGCCCGGAGTACATGGATCAGGCGAGCCTCCAGCATCACGGCGCGAACGCGCTCGCGGTCACGAAGGCGTTCGCGGCCCGAGACCTGTCCACTCTGGAGGAGCCGTCGGCGGGCGACTCGACCTACTTCCCGGTCCTCGGCTACCTCGTGCGCTACCCGGGCTGGCTCGTCTGGCCGGTCGCGGTGCTCGCGCTGCTCGCCGTGGTCGCGCTCGGCGTCGTCGTCCGAAGCCGCGCGAGCTTCGGGCGGCAGGCCGCCGCATTCGGGCTCGGCCTCGTCCCACTCGCCCTCGCTCCGATTCTCGCCCAGGTCTACTGGCTGGTCCTGGTCGCGATCCGGCCCGGCTACCGGCAGATGCTCGACCCCTGGCGGCCGGAGTGGTTCCGCGCCGCCGTGGTCGCGCTCGTCGCGACCCTCTTACTGCTCTGGTACGCCTTGTGGGGCCGGCGTCTCGGGAGGTGGTCGTTGGCCGTGGCCGGGTTCGGCTGGCTCGCCGTCCTCGGCCTCGTCCTCGCGGCGTTCGCCCCCGGCGGTTCCTATCTCGCTGCGTTGCCCGCCCTGTTCGGGGCACTGGCGGGCATCGTCGCCTTCGTTGTGCGTATCCCTTGGGTGAAGCTCGCGGCGGTGACCGTCGGCGGCGCGATCGCGGTGGTGATCCTCGCGCCCACCGTGATGCTCTTCTTCCCGGCGCTGGGCCTGGCCACCGGCGCCGCGGCCGCGCTCTTCGCGACGATGCTGGGCTTGGCCTTGTGGGTGGTGTTCCCCCGGCGGGCGCTGTGGCCGGCGGTCGGCGCGGCCGTGCTGACCCTGGTGTTCACCGGCGTCGGTCTGGCGGTCGACCGGTTCGACGCGAAGCATCCCGCTCCCGAGCAGCTCATGTACGCCCTCGACACGGACAACGGGCAGGCCCGCTGGGTCAGCGCCGACGACGAGCCGGGCGCCTGGGCCGCCCAGTACGCCACCGGCACCGAGCACGTCGAGGCGAAGTTCCCGCTGCTGCACGGCGAGATCGCCAGCGGACCGGCGCAGGCGGCCGACCTGCCCGCCCCGAGCCTGACCGTCACGTCCTCCACAGTGGAAGGCAGTCGCCGGACGCTGAATCTGCTCGTCAAGCCCAACCGTGACGTCCGCCTGGTGTACCTGAAACTGCCCGGGACGAAGGTGACCAGTGCGACCGTCGCCGGGCGCGCCGTTCCCGCCGACGCGCTGGACGGCGACTTCGGGGTGCTGTTCCACGCGCCGCCCGCCGACGGGCTCACCCTCACTCTGACCGTCGAACAGACCGGTCCGGTGAGCGTACGCGTCATGGACGGCAGCGACGGGCTCACCGGTCTGCCCGGGTTCACGCCCCGGCCGCCGGACGTCGGCGTCGAAGGGTCGCACACCTCCGAGCTGGTGCTGGTGGCCAAGACGTACACCGTGTAGGGGATCATCTTGCGTCGATGATCGAAGCGGCGGATCGTGGGAAGATGGCCGCCACCGACACTTTCCAGCGCCCCGCGGACCTCGCCGCCCGCACGGACCCGGCCGCCCTCTACGTCCGGTCCTATCTGAACATCCGCACCGTCGTCGGCGTCATCGGGCTCGCCCTGCCGATCGCGTTCATCGTCGGCGAGGCGGCGTACCTGCGGGGGAGTGTCCACGTCCGCGGGTCGATCAGCGCGTACTACCACTCGTCGATGCGCGACCTGTTCGTGGCCGGGCTGAGCGTGGTCGGCTTCCTGCTGCTCACCTACATGTCGGCGCAGCCCCGGACCTGGGACTACTGGCTCAGCACGGTCGCCGGGATCGCCGTCATCGGGGTGGTCTTCTTCCCGACCCGGCGGGTCGGCATCCAGCCGGGAGCGCCGCTGTGCGGCGTCGAGCCCCAACCGGCCGGGTGCGCCCCGATCCAGCAGGCCCTGGGCGAGAACACGGTGGCGATCGTCCACTTCGTCTGCGCCGCGGTCTTCATCAGCTGCCTCGCGGCGATCGCGTTCATCTTCGCGTACCGCGAGAAGAAGTACGAGAACGACCGGCGCATGGCACTGGTGCAGAAGATCTGCGGCTGGGCGATCGTCGCCGCCGTCGTCTGGGTCGCGGTCGGCGGGCTGCTCCGGCTGACGCTGGGCGAGCTGACCCCGCTCTACCTCGGCGAAGTCGTCGCGGTCTGGGCGTTCGGCACGTCGTGGCTGCTCAAAGGCCGGGACCTGACGGCGGTGTTGTTCCCGTCGAAACCCGCCCCGGACACGGCCGGCACTGAACAGCCGGAGCCCAGGATCGTCTGACGCCGCTCACCCGGCTCACGCGGCCACGCCGGTGAGCGCCAGCCGGACGACGTCACGCAGGAACGCCTCGTCCACCGGCTGCCCGCGAAACACCGCACGCAGCCAGACGGCGCCCGCGACGAGGTCCACGATGGTCATCGGGTCGGCGTCGGGCCGCAGCTCGCCGCGCGCGACTGCCCGCTCGAAGACGGGCCGCTCGCGAGCGATCCGGTCGGCGAAGAACGCGCGTACGCTCGTCGCGAGTTCGGGATGCTGAGCGGAGGCCGCCAGCGCCGCGACGGCGATTCCGGCGGTGGGGGGAGTCGTGAGCAGAGCGGCGATCGCCTCTGCCAGCCCTAGCAGGTCGCCCTCCAAGGAGCCCGTGTCCGGTACGCCGAAGTCCAGCGCGCGTGCCTGGATGAGCGCGTCTGCCAGCAGCGCCGGTTTGGAGGGCCACCACCGGTAGAGCGTCGTCTTGTTGACGCCCGAGCGCTCGGCGACGCTTTCGATGGTCAGCCGGTCGTATCCGCGTTCGGCCAGCAGGGCGAGCGTGGTGTCGAGGATGTGCTGCTGCTTGCGAGGCGCCACGACGCCACTATAGCAACGCAACGTTGCGTTGTGTTTTACTGGACGCATGACGCTCCCGATCGTCCTGCTGCACGGCATCCGGCTCAGCCGCACGATGTGGGAGCCCGTCGTCATCCGGCTCGGGCCGACGGCTTTCGCCCCGGATCTGCCCGGCCATGGCCGGCGGCGCGGGGAAGTGTTCACCCTCGAAGCGGCCACGGAGACCGCGGCCGATGCGATCGACGCCGCCGGCGGCCGAGCCCTGTTGGCCGGACTCTCCCTCGGCGGCTACACCGCGATCGCGACGGCCGAGCGGTATCCCGAGAAGGTCGCGGGGCTGGTCGCGATGGGTTGCACCGCACGGAATCGGGCGATGACTCTGCTCTACCGGGCGGCCGCGGCCGTCGCGGGGCGCTTCCCCCGGCGGGCCGACGCGGTGAGCGCGTACGCGATCCGGCGGGCACTGCCGCGCGACGTGGCCGAATCCGTCCTCAGCGGCGGGGTGGGCTGCGCGGTGCTGCCGTCCGCCGTCGCCGCGATCACCGCCCACGACCAGCTCGCCGCGCTCCGGGCGTACGCCGGGCCGGTGTGGCTGGTCAACGGCGACCGCGACCCGTTCCGGGCGGACGAACGGGAGTTCCTCGCGGCCTGCCGGGACGGCCGACGCGTACGCCTGCCGCACACCGGACATGTCACAACACTGGCCGACCCAGATCGGTTGGCGGGACTTCTGGCAGAGGCTCGCCACCACGCCGAGGCGGTCACAGCCGACACAGACGGGAAACAAACCGGACCTAGCCTGTCGTCATGATCGCCCCACCGTCGGCTCCGCTGAGCATCGCGGCGGCCCAGCCCGCCTGTTCCGCGCACGACGTCGCCGCCAACGCGCTCGCGCACGCCGATCTCGTCCGGAGCGCCGGAGCCCGGGTCGTCGTGTTCCCGGAGATGTCGCTGACGGGCTACGAGTTCGACGCCGCGCCAGTCGCGGCCGACGATCCCCGGCTCGCCCCGATCGTGGCCGCCTGCGCGGCAACCGGCGCGATCGCGCTCGCCGGCGCGCCCGTCGCGGCATCCGGGTCGGCGGGCCGACACATCGCCGTCCTGGCGATCGACGGCGGCGGCGTACGCGTGGCGTACCGGAAGATGTTCCTCGGCGGGGCCGAACCCGAGCATTTCGTGCCGGGCGACGCTCCGGCGGTGCTCGAGGTCGACGGCTGGCGTCTCGGCCTCGCGGTCTGCAAGGACACCGGTGTCGCCGAGCACGCCGCGATCACCTGCGAACTCGGTGTCCACGCGTACGTGGCGGGGGCGCTCGACGGGGCGCACGAGATCGCCGTGCAGGACGAGCGGGCTCGGCGCACCGCGGCGAAGTACGGCGTCTGGGTGGTGACGGCCAGCTTCGCCGGGTCGACCGGCGCCGGTTACGACGACGCGGCCGGGCGCTCGCGGATCTGGGGTCCGGCGGGAACCGTGCTGGCCGAGGCCGGTCCGGAGGTGGGGGCGTACGCCCGGGCGAGCCTGGGCGTGCCGGCGGTGCGGTAACGGGTGAAACGCTCTGGACAGTCGCGTCGTTCTATATATGACGGAGCGCGGCGTACGGAGAGCAGGTGACGTCGATGACCGAGCACACCCTCGACACGGGCTGCGGCGAGCCCGCGCCGGACCGCCGTGACCACGACCGCTGGGACCACGACCGCTGGGACCGCGAGGAGCGTTCCCGCCGTCAGGTGATCCCCGCGCCGATCGAGTGGCTCGTCTTCATCGACGCCATCAAGGCACGCCGCGCCGACGAATGAGATCGTCGCGGGAAAATGTCGGACTCGGCGCCTAGGCTTCGGCCATGGCGAAGCTGGTGTACTCCGCGACGATGTCGCTGGACGGGTTCATCGCCGGGCCCGGGGGCGACATGTCCTGGCTGACCGAGTTCATCGGCCCTGATCCGGCGGCCGAGGCGCTCGTCGGCGAGGTCGGCTCGATCCTGGTCGGCCGGCGGTCGTTCGGCGGCGACGACCCGCATCGCGGCACCGAAGGCGAGGGCAAGGCGTTCGGCGGCGGCTGGGAGGGTCCGCAGTTCGTGCTGACCCACAATCCGCCCGCCGAGCCGGTTCCCGGAGTCACCTTCGTCAACGACTTCGAGGAGGCGATCGAGGCCGCCCGGACGGCCGCGGGGGAGAAGGTGGTCAACATCATCGGGGCCGACGTCGCCCGGCAGTGCCTCGAGGCCGGGTGGCTCGACGAGGTCGCCGTCTTCATCGCACCCGTGCTGCTCGGCGACGGCGTGCGGCTGTTCGCGCATCCGGGTGGCGCGACCGTGAAGCTGCGCCGCATCGGCGAGGCCTCCGCCCCGCTGGCGAACCACCTGCGGTTCAGCGTTCTGCGCTGAAACTCTTCCGGGCCAGGCTCACGAAACGGCGTACCGCGGGGGATGGCGCGGTCCGCCAGATCAGGGTGAGCAGCGCCGGTTCGTCCACGTCGGACACGACCTTCGCGGTGAGCGGATAGGCCGCCGCCATCGAGGCGCTGAGCACACCGACGCCCAAGCCGCGCCCCGCGAGATCGGCGATGGCGTCGCCCGCCCCGGCCTCCACCACCACCCTCGGCGTCAGGCCGCGCGCCGCGCACGCCCGGTCCAGCACCGCCCGCAGCCCCGTCCCGAGGGGCATGCACACCAAGGGGTACGCACACAGTGCGCGTAGTGTCAGCGTCCGCCGATCCGCCACGGGATGGCTCGCCGGGACGACGGCGACCAAGGGCTCGCTGACCAGCGTCAATGACTCCACTCCGGATGGTGGCGCCCCGGCCGCGCCGATCAGGGCGGCGTCCAGCTCACCGGCGCGTACGCCGTCGGCCATGCGGTCGGAGGCGTCCTCGGTGAGCGACAGCTCGACTCCGGGGTACGCCTGATGGAAGGCGGCCAGCGCCTCGAACAACGGTGTCACCGTGCAGCCGACCACCATCCCGAGCCGCAGCCGCCCCCGCAGCACGTCGCTGACCTCGCCGACGGCCTGCTCGACTGCGCCCGCGGCGGCCAGCGCCGCCCGTGCGTGCTCCAACGCCGCCTTCCCGGCGACCGTCAGCGTCGCGGTACGCCCCGAGCGGTCGAACAGCTCCGCCCCTAGCTCCTTTTCCAGCTGCCGGATCTGCGCGCTGATCCCGGACTGGCTGATGTGCACGCGGTCGCCGGCCCGGGTGAAGTTCTGCTCCTCGGCCACCGCGACGAAGTACTCCAGCTGGCGCAGTTCCATAAGTGCTGATTCTAGTCATCAGAAGAACCAGCTGTTGGACTTCTAGATCTGTACGCGGGACGCTGGAAGGGATGGGAAGGAGCGCACGATGACGCAGTACGAGAAGGCACAGACGCCGGAGGACATCACGCGCCTGTTCGTGGAACGGTCCAACGCCGGGGACGCGGCCGGGGTGGCCGCCCTCTACGAGGAGGACGCCGTGCTGGCGTACCCGCCGGGCGGGCAGACCGTGGGGCGGGCCGCGATCCAGGCGCTGTGGGAGAAGGTCCTCGCGAGTGGGGCTCGGTTCGAGCCCGAGACGCCGTTGCCGACGTTGATCCACGGTGACCTGGCGTTGACCGCGACACCTCCGAAGGACGCCGCCGGAGCGCGGGCGCAGGTCGCCCGCCGTCAGCCGGACGGCAGCTGGCTCCGGGTCCTGGACCGGCCGGAGTTCACGCCCGTCGGGCGCTGAGCATCCCTACGGCCGGCCGGATTCGGCCGGACCACGCCGGGCGCCCCGCAGCAGCAAGGCCGCCAGCAGCCGCTGCTCCGGGTCGCCCAGCTCCAGGCCGGCGATCTCCGCCGCCCGGCGTACGCGATGCCGCACGGTGTTGGGATGGACGTGCAACTGCGCGGCGACGACTGTGACGTCCCCGAACGCGTCCAGGTAGGACGACAGCGTCGCACCCAGTTCGCCGTGGTGGGCCGCGTCGTGCGCAGCGAGCGCGTCCAGCCCTGGATGGCGCAGGCCGGCCGTGGCGTCCAGCGCCTCCTCGAGGAGGACGGCCGCGCGTACCTGGGCCATCGTGCCGACCGGGCGGGCGGGGGAACGCAGCAGCACCCGGAGCACCTGATCGGCCTCGGAACGGGCCTGCTCCAACGCTTCCGTGGCAGCGGTGACGATCGCGGCCCGCACCGGGAAACCCGACTCCCGGCGTACCGCCTCGGTCGTCTCAGCCGCCCAAGTCTGCGCCTGCGGCCCGGCGGGGTCGACGTCGAGGCCGGGCAGGAGCGCGTACACGCGGGGACCGACCTGAGCCGTGACGGCGCTGCGCCGGAACGCGGCCGCGTGCACCGCGATGATCTCGGCCGCCCGCGCCCGCCGGAGCGCGGCGCCCGCCGGTTCGCCGTCGCCCGGCTGATCCCGGATGTCGCAGGCGACCAGCAACGCCGGACCGGCGGGCAGGCCAAGGTCGGCCGCGACCAGCCCACCCGGTACGCGCCCGGTGAGCCCGTCGGCGAGCAGCCGCGATCGGGAGCCGCGACTCGTCGCGCCGTGCGCCTGCGCGACCACGTCCTGCGCGGCCAGCCGCGCCGCGCCGACCAGGACCTCGGCCGCACCCTCGGCCAGCGCCCGGCCGCCCTCCTGCACCCAGAGCGAGCCCAGCTGCCGGCCGCCCGCGTGCAGCCCGATCGCCAGCCGCCGCCGGATGCCCAGCTCCGGATGGTCGGGCACGGTCACCACGTGATCAGGTCGGCGCAGCTCGTCGTAGACGCCCCACTCGCGCAGCAGCGCCAGGTACGACTCCGGGCCGCGGCGGCCCAGGATCGATCGCAGCCGCAGGTCGTCGACCTCGCCCGCCACCGCCGAGTACGCCAGGACGCGACTGCCGACGTCCTCGATGCTGACGCTGCCGCCCGTCAAGGTCGCGATCGTCTGCGCGAGCGCGAACAAGTCGCCCGTCTCGTTCGGCAGGGCGACCGGTTCGGCGGTGGCGAGCCCCGATCGCAGCAGGGTCTGCACCTGATCCCAGCGCGCGTCGGCGTCCACGGTCAGGAGCGCGACGCCCGCGTCCCGGGCGGCCTCCTTCAAGATCACGCCGCTCTTGACCACGACCGCGGCGGCTCCCCGGCTCCCGGCCTGCGCCACCAGTGGACGGGCGTCGGCGCCACGGGCTCCGACGACGAGCACGACGTCGCCCGGCCGCAACGCCGGATCGTCGTAAGGGTCGGCCACCACGACATCGCGTACGCCGACCGCCAGGCCCTTCGGAGCGATCACGACATCGACGAGATGCCCGCCCAACGCGGTGACCATCTCCCGGAGCGTTGTCCGCTGCTCCAACCCGTCGGCGCGTACGTTGTCCATCAGCACAAACAGTAGCGCCCGCCGGCCGCCTAGCGTGATCAGCGTGATGCGTACCCTCCTGCTTGCGGCCGCCCGATCGGGCCGCACCCGCCGCGTCGTCGAGCGCCTGCGCCCGACCCGGGCGATGGTCAACCGGTTCGTCCCCGGCACCGCCACCACCGACGCCCTCGCCGTCACCGGCGACCTGATCCGCAGCGGGCGCGCCGTCACGCTCGACTACCTCGGCGAGGACACCCTCGACCGATCGCAGGCCGACGCCACCGTGGAGGCCTACCTGGCGTTGCTGGGCGGGCTGTCCTACGGGACGCTGGCCGAGGTCTCCGTCAAGCTGTCGGCGGTCGGTCAAGCACTGCCCGGCGACGGCGAGGAGATCGCCCTCGCGAACGCCCGGCGCATCTGTACGGCCGCGGCCGACGTCGGCACGACGGTCACCCTGGACATGGAGTCGCACACCACGACCGACTCGACGCTGCGTATCCTGCACAAACTGCGCACGGAGTTTCCCTGGGTCGGCGCAGTCGTCCAGGCGGCGCTGCACCGCACCGAGGCCGACTGCCGGGAACTGGCCGCCGCCGGTTCCCGCGTACGCCTGTGCAAGGGCGCTTACAAGGAACCGGCGACGGTGGCGTACCAGAAGAAGGACGAGATCGACGCGGCGTACCTGCGCTGCCTCGACATCCT
Source organism: Hamadaea sp. NPDC050747 (assembly GCF_040654195.1). Classification (NCBI taxonomy): domain Bacteria; kingdom Bacillati; phylum Actinomycetota; class Actinomycetes; order Micromonosporales; family Micromonosporaceae; genus Hamadaea; species Hamadaea sp. NPDC050747. The sequence goes on along the minus strand of NZ_JBFAHM010000004.1, from coordinate 283,829 downwards.
GATGGCAGGTCCCGGCTATCCGATGGTCGCCTCGCACGATCCGGCGATCATCGAGGCCGCCCAGCGGATGGCCGCCCAGTACAAGCGGTCCGCCGACTCCTGGGAGCACCAGATGCTGCACGGCATCCGGGTCCCCGAGCAGGAGCGGCTCGCCGCCGCCGGCTACACGATGCGGGTGTACGTCCCCTACGGCGGCGAGTACTACGGCTACTTCATGCGGCGGCTCGCCGAGCGCCCGGCGAACCTGACGTTCTTCCTGCGAGCCCTCGTCTCCCGCTCCTGAGCGACTCGCGGGCGGCGTGCCCATCGCGCCTGCGGGCGGCGTGCCCATCGCGCCTGCGGGCGGCGTGCCCATCGCGCCTGCGGGCGGCGTGCCCATCGCGCGTTATGTGGGATAACGTCCCCTCAACCCGCTGCCGAAGCGACGTTATCCCGCATAACGTGACCGTCACCGTGACCATAACCGTGATGGTGAAAGCGCAACGCTTACAGCGAGGCCAGGCGAGCCCCACCGTCGGCTTCCAGCACCGTCCCGGTGAGGTTGCGGTTGGTCGCCGCCAATGCGACGACCTCGGCGACCTCCTCGGCCGTGGCGACATGCCGCACCGGCAGCGCGGCGGCGACCTGGTCGAAGTACGCCTGCCGCCCGTCGGCGGGCAGTCCACTCCACCAGGGCGTGTCCACCAGCCCGGGGGAGACCGCGTTGACCCGGCGCGGCGCGAGTTCCACCGCCAGCGGCGGCACGAGCGATTCGATGGCTCCGTTGATCGCGGCGAGCCCGGCCGTCCCGGTCAGCCCAGTACGCGCGCTGATGGCGCTGACGAAGGTGATCGACGCGTCCGGCGCCAGGTAGGGCAACGTCGTCTGCAGCGTGGTCAGATGCGCCCAGAACTTCCCGTCGAACGCCTGCCGGAGTACGCCGAGATCCAGGTCGGCGACGGGGCCGGCGCCTAGGCTACTGCTCAGGCTGAGCACGAGCGCGTCGATGCGCCCGATCGACGCGGCGACGGCGGCGATGCCGTCCCGGTCGTTGCCGTCGACTTGATGCCCGATCAGCCCCGGGTCACTGGCGGCGACCGCGTCCAGCCGGTCGCGGCTGCGCCCGGCGATGTGCGTACGCGCACCTCGGGCGGCCAGCAGCCGGGCGGTGGCCAGGCCGATACCCGACGTGCCCCCGACGATCAGAGCGGTGAGGTCACTCATGAGGTTCTCCCTTGCGAACGCGAGACCTGAGCCGGCTTGAATTTCGAACCGTGACGTCTCGTCTCGATTTACGCTAGCATTGTGATCGTGGAACGCCAACCCGCCCGTCCCGGGCGCAAGCGCAGCGAGGCCAGCCGCCTCGCGATCCTTGCGGCCGCCCTCGATCTGCTGGCCGAGGTCGGCTACGCCGGGCTCACCATCGAGGGCATCGCGGCCCGCTCGGGCGCGGGCAAGCAGACGATCTACCGCTGGTGGCCGTCCAAGGCAGACGTGCTCCTGGACGCCTTGACCACCAAGGCCGAGCTGCACATCCCGATTCCGGACGAGGGCGGCTACCGTGAGGATTTGCGGGCCTTCCTCGTCGCGACCTTCCGGCTCGGCGGGCAGCCGCAGATCGCCGACACCTTGCGGGCATTGATGGCGGAGGCGCAGGTCAACCCGGCGTTCGGCGAGCGCTTCCGGGCGGAGTTCCTCGCCCATCGGCGCGCCGCGCTCCGCCACCTGGTGGACCGGGCACGAGAGCGCGGCGACCTGCCGCCCGGCCTCTCCCCGGATACGGTCCTCGACCTGGTCTTCGGCCTGCTCTGGTACCGCCTGCTCGCCACCCGCCGGCCGTTCGACGACGAGCTGGTCGACGAAATGGTCCACACCCTCGCGAACACGGGAGTCTGACGATGAGCACCATCTTCCTCACCGGCGCCACCGACGGGCTCGGCCGCGCGCTCGCGTACCGGCTCGCGGCCGGCGGCCACGACCTGATCCTGCACGGCCGCGACGCGGCCCGGCTCGACGAGGTCGCCGCCGAGGTCGCGCAGCGTGGGAAGAGTCCCCGGACCGTCGTGGCCGACCTCGCCGATCTCCAGCAGGTACGCCGTCTCGCTGCCGAGGTCCGCGAAGTGGCCGACCGGCTGGACGTGTTCGTGAGCAACGCGGGCATCGGCGGCGGCGAACCCGACGGCGTCGACCGGCGGCTCAGCGCCGACGGCTACGAGCTGCGGTTCGCCGTGAACTACCTGGCCGGGTTCGCGTTGACGGTGGACCTGTTGCCGCTGCTGCGGGCGAGCGCTCCGGCGCGGATCGTCAACGTCGCCTCGCTCGGGCAGTACCCGCTCGACTTCGACGATCTCATGCTCGAGCACGGCTACGACGGCATGCGGGCGTACGCCCAGAGCAAACTCGCTCAGATCATCTCCGGTTTCGAGCTGGCCGACCGCCTGCCCGCCGACGAGGTGACCGTCAACAGCCTGCACCCGGCCACCTACATGCCGACCAAGATGGTGCTGAAGTCGATCGGCCGCTCGGTCGACAGCCTCGACGTCGGCGTGGAGTCGGTTCGGCGGCTCGCGGTCAGCGGGGACCTCGACGGCGTCACTGGACGCTTCTACGACCGCATGCGCGAGGAACGCGCCGCTGATCAGGCGTACGACTTGGGTGCCCGCGCGGAGCTGTGGCGCCGGAGCCTGGAGCTGACCGGCCAGAGCGACCCGTTCTGATGGAGCAGGTCTACTGGATCGGCGGCGGAAGCGGTGGCGGCAAGTCGACGGTGGCCCGCCGCCTGGCCGCCGCCCACGGCCTGCGGTTGTACGCGACCGACGACGTCATGGCCGACCACGCCCAGCGCAGTACGCCCACCACCAGTCCTTATCTGGCGCGGTTCCAGGCGATGGACATGGACGAGCGGTGGCTGCTGCGGTCGCCGGAGACGATGCTCGACACGTTCCACTGGTATCGCGGCGAGGGTTTCGACCTGATCGTCGACGATCTCGCGGCCGATGACGGCGGCGTCGTCGTGGAGGGCTTCCGGCTGCTGCCGCACCTGGTCCGGGCGCAGGTGGCGGATCCGCACCGGGCGGTCTGGCTGCTGCCGACCCCGGAGTTCCGGCGGCGGGCCTTCGAACATCGCGGATCGCTGTGGAGCATCGCGAGCCGCACGAGTGATCCGCCGAGGGCACTGGAGAACCTGCTCGCCCGCGACGCGATGTTCACCGAGCGGGTCCGGGCCGAGGCGGCCGATCTCGGGCTGCGCGTGATCGAGGTGGACGGCGCGGCGAGCGAGGACGACCTCGTCGCGGAGGTCACCGCCTGGTTCGGTCTCCCCACGGCTCAGGCCTGAGGGAGACGTTGATCGGTCCGACGTAGATTGGTCGGCGTGAACCGGCTCAGTCCCTTGCTGCAGAGCGTTCTGCTGTTCCTCCTCGTCGCTCCACTGATCGTGTTCTGGGCCTGGATGCTCGACGACATGCTGCAGAATCCGCTGCTCACCCGCAACGCCCGGACGGCCTGGCTGGCGGCGTTCGTCGGGTTCAACGTGTTCGGCGCGGGTGTGTACTACCTGAGTCTCTATCGTGGGCCCGGCAACCGGAGGCTGCGATGACCCGCGCCGAACTGATCGAGCGGCTGACCGCTTTGCTGCGTGCCGACGGCCGGGTCCAGGCCGCCTGGCTCGGCGGAAGCCTCGGCCGGGGAACGGCGGACCAGTTCAGCGACGTCGACGTCGTCCTCGCGACGGACGACCCGAAGGGGTTCGCCGCCGACTGGGACGCGTTCGCCGACCGCGTCGCCCCCGTCGTCCACCGCCAGCGGATGGCCGACGCGACGACGACGGTCGTCACCCACGTGACCGGGGACTGGCTGCGCTTCGACGTCACCATCACCACTCCCGACCGCGTACGCGGACAGCTGCGCCCGCTGTTCGGTGAGCTCGCGCCGCCCGGCGACGAGCCGGCGTCGCCGGACCCGGCCCGAGTCGAGCACCTGATCCGGGAGTTCCTCCGGGTGCTGGGCCTGCTCCCGGTCGTCCTCGGCCGCAGCGAGTATGCCGTCGGCGCCTCCGGTTCGGCGCTGCTGCGTACGCTGATCCTGCAGGTGATGCTGGAGGACGCCGTCCTGCGGGGCGCCGACCGCGCGGGAGCGCTGCGGCTCAAGGGCGTCCTGCCGGCGGACCGGCTGGCCGCGTACGCCGCCCTGCCGGCGATCGAAGCGACGCGTACGTCGGTGGTGTCGGCGCATCTTGCCTGCTCACGGCTGTTCTTCCCGATCGCGCGGGAGCTGGCCGAACGGACCGGGGCGACCTGGCCGGACGCGATGGAGGAGGCGCTCCGCAAACACCTGCGGCGGGAACTCGGCATCGAGATCGGACCCTGACGCTACTCTGATCGGGTGCCCCCGCCGTCCCCGCCGCCCCCAGCCTCGGGGACTACTGCCTCGGGACCGGCTGCCACGGGGACTGCCGTCTCAGGAACGGCCGCCTCGGGCGCGCAGGCGAAACGGCGGTCGTTGCTGCTCGCCGTCGACGGCAACAGCCTGCTGCACCGGGCGTACCACGCGGCTCCGATCGGCAAGCTCGTCGACGGCGCGGACCGCCCGGTCTGGGCGTTGCACGGGCTCGTGCTCTCGATCGCCCGCGCCGCCGCGAAGATCCGGCCCGACGCGGTGGTGGTCGGCTTCGACTGCCCGCACGAGTCGGCCCGCCGGGTGGTGTACCCCGCCTACAAGGCGCATCGGCCGGACAAGCCCGCCGACCTGACCACGCAGCTGGCGACCGCGCCCGACCTGCTGCGGGCGGCCGGATTGTGCGTGGTCACGCCGACGGCCTACGAGGCGGACGACGTGCTCGCCAGCTCGGCCGAACAGGCTCGTCGCGCCGGCTGGCACTCGATTCTCGTCACCAGCGACCGCGACGCTTTCGCGCTGCTCGACCCCACGACGTCGGTGCTGCGCATCCGCAACGGCGGGTTCGACGAGGCGGTCGTCGTCACCCCGGAGTCCCTCGCCGACGTGTACGGCGTCACACCCGGCCAGTACCGCGACTACGCGGCCCTCCGCGGCGACCCGTCCGACAACCTGCATGGCGTACGCGGTTTCGGCTCGGCCACCGCCGCTCGGCTGCTTGCCGCGTTCGGCAGCGTCGACGCCGCCTGGTCGGCCTGGGACGACGGGAAGGCCGAAGCCGTCCGGGGCGCCGTCGGCGATCGGGCCGCCACAAACTTCGGTACGCCGGAAGCCCGCGAGGTCGTCGACCGGAACCGGCGGATCATGGCGATGAAGCACGACCTGAGCATCCCGGCGCTCGACGGCATCCGCCTGCCGCTGGACCTCGCCGTCATGCGCCGGGCGCTGTCCGGACACGGGATCTCACTCGGCCCTTCGTTGTGGGCGCTGACCGGCCGTGCCGACCCGAACGGCGCGGACTCGGCCGGTGGGACCGCGGCCTTCGTGCCGAACCAGTGGCGGCGGCGCAACCGGCGCGATCCGATCCCCGGTCAGCTCGCGCTCTTCTGAACCGCCGCCTTCTTCGCCCGCGGCTGCTTCGGGGCGGCGCGCTTCTTCGGTGCGACGCCCAACGCCTCCAGATCGGCCGGGGTCAGTACGCGTTTCCCGCTCGGTGCGGCCAGGTGTGGCGGCAACGGCTCGGGTGCCTTCTTCGGCTTCGCCGCTTTCGTCGCTTTGGCGGCTTTGGCTGGTCGCGCCGCCGCCTTGACCCGGTCGGTCTCACCGGCGGCACTGATCAGCTTGCGTACCTTGGGTTCGGTCGCGAGATTCGTCTTGGCCGCCACCTGAGCGGCCGGCATCCCGGCCACGATCAGGTCGGCCAGCGCCCGCCCGCGTTCCCGGCGGATCGCCTCGACCATGCCCTCGAACAGCACCTGCTGATGGGTCAGCTCGACATAGCGCTGCATCGGATCGGGCTCGCTCAAGGCGTACGCGCAGAGGTTGCGCACCATCCCCTCGATCTCGGCGGGAGTGGCGGCGTACCCCTCGGTGGTCGGATCATTCATCGCGACAGATTTTACTGCTCCGGCGCGCTACCGCTCCCGAACCGCCTGCAGCGTGTAGCTCATCGGCACCCGCTCGCGATGCTCGGCCAGCCGCCACTCACCGTGCTCGTCGGAGACCATGCCTTCGAGCAGCGCCTTCCACGGCACGCTGTCGTGCTCTTCGAGCATCGTCAGCCGCATCCCCTCGGCGAGCAGGGCGGACACGATCTCGCCCAGCCCGTGGTTCCAGCTGTGGCTGACGTTGTGCGCGAGCTGCGTCTCCGTCGCCACATAGGTGCCCGGCTCGTCGAAGACCAGCGGCTCCGCGGTCTCGAAGTAGGGGTAGGTCACCTGGATGCCGTCGGTGGTGTGCTCGTTGAGCGCCCAGAGCATCGGATGCCCCTCCCGGAGGAACAGCCGCCCGCCCGGCTTGAGCAGCCGTGCCACCACCGCCGCCCAGCGGCGCACGTCCGGCAGCCAGCACAGCGCGCCGATGCCGGTGAAGACCAGGTCGAACTCCCCGTTGGGAAGGACGTCGGCGGCGGCGTACACGTCGGATTCGACGAAGTCGACCTCGGCCCCGGCGGCCTTGGCCAGCGCGCGGGCCTCGACCAACGCGGCGGGCGAGAAGTCGAGACCGGTCATGCGCGCGCCGAGCCGCGCGAGGGACACGGTGTCGGTGCCGATGTGACACTGCAGGTGTACGCCGCGAAGCCCGGCGATGTCCCCGAGCCGGGGGACGTCGAACCGCACGACCTCCGACAGGTACGCCGGATCCGCGGCGAAGTCGGCGACGTTGTAGTCGGGGGACTGGGCATGGGCCGGGGCGCGTTCGTCCCAGTTCGCGCGGTTGACCGCGATGCTGTCGGCGGGATCGATGTCTACGGGGTTGTTCACGCTGCGAAAGATGGCATGCCCCCTGGACCGGCACAACCGAATTCGCCGAACCCGTTCGGCTGAAGCGCCGGTCGGCTCCGCGACATCGTCCTAGGCTCAGGAACGACGGCGACAGCACACCGCACGTCAGGGCGATCAGCGATCAGGAGGATCCGATGACCACGCGCCTGAACCCGTATCTGAACTTCCCCGGCTCGGCCCGGGAGGCCATGGAGTTCTACCAGGAAGTCCTCGGCGGCGACCTGAAGCTCAACACCTTCGGCGAGTACGGCTCGGACGACGCGGCCACCAAGGACCAGATCATGCACGCCCTGCTGGAGACCCCGGCCGGGTTCACCATCATGGCCTCGGACCTGCCGCCCGGCATGGAACACCAGCCGGGCCAGAACATCTCGATCAGCGTCAGCGGCGAGGACGCAGACGCGCTGCGCGGCTACTGGGAGAAGCTGGCCGCCAAGGGCACGGTGACGATGCAGCTCGAGAAGCAGATGTGGGGCGACGAGTTCGGCATGGTCGTCGACCAGTTCGGCGTGCCCTGGATGATCGACATCGTCCATCCCCAGTAAGAGCGACCCTAGTTGATCTAGGCGAGAAATGGTGGTCCAGGCGACCGTTTCTCGTCTAGATCGATGTTCGCCCCCGCTCTGGGTGCCGACGATGCTGGAGTGCGCTACGCGGGGTCGAGGGCCGTGCGGGCGGTCGAGCGCAGCTCACGGATGAAGGTCCGGACCGCCAGCGACTGCGCCATGGCGGGCGTCGTCACGTACCCGATCTCCCGCCGGGGACGGCACTCGCCCAGATCCTCGACCGCCAGCCCCGGCGGCGCGCCGAGCAGGCTGAGCCGCGGCGCGACGGCCATGCCCATGCCCTGCGCCACCATGGACAACACCACGCTGTCGTCCTGCGCCTTGATCGTCGCGCGCGGCAGCCACTCCCGCCGCGACCACCACTCGCGCGTGTAGGAGCCGCAGTTCTCGTCCCAGTCGATCAACGGCAGGCCGCGCGGCTCCCGGTGGCCCAAGGGGTACGCGAGCGCGTACGGCTCCTCGAACAGGCGGCCCGACAGCAGCCCGGCGGGGATCGTCTGGCTCCCGCCGAGGGTGGCGATGCCGATGTCGGCCCGGCCGTCGGCGACCTCACCGGCGGTGCCCCGGCCGACTTCCCGCACGATCGCCACCTCCGGGCGTACGCCGGGGAGCCGGGCGGTCAGCCGGGCGAGCACCGGCGGCAGCAGGTGCGCGGCCGCACTGCGGAAGGCGGCGATCCGCAGCGGGCCCTCGACGACGCCTGCCGCGGCTCCTCGTGCCTCCGCGCCCAGCGTCTCGAGCAGCCGCAGGATGCGGCGCGCGTGCGCCACCGCGCGTACGCCCGCCGGGGTGGGCCGGGCGCCGTGCCGCCCGCGCTCGAACAGCACCACGCCGATCTTGCGTTCGCAGGCTCGGACGGCGTGAGACACGGCCGGCTGGGTCAGCCCGAGCTGCGCGGCAGCGGCGGTGAAACCGCCGGTGGCCTCGACCGCGACGAGGACACGCAGTTCGCTCGGGGCCAGATCGGCTGCGGGGTCAGCGGTCGCCATGATCCGAACCTACCTTCCGCTACGGCCTCTTGGCGGCTACACGGCCGTGTAGTACGCTATACGCGTGTGTAGCGAACGAGCGCCCGACGATCTGACCGCCCGGGCTCGCATCCGAGACGCCGCCATCCGGCTGTTCGCCGACCGGGGGATCGCCGGGGCGTCCGTCCGCGACATCGCGCAGGAGGCCGGGGTCTCCTCCGGGCTGCTGCGGCACCACTTCGGCTCCAAGGAGGCGTTGCGCGACGCCTGCGACGTCTTCGCGCAGGAGCGAACCGACCAGTTCCGCGAGGAGGTCTTCGCCGGCAAGATCGCCGATCCGGGCTTCCTCGTCAGCCACAGCCCGGAGATGCGGCTGTTGCAGCGCTACCTGGTTCAGTCCATCCGGGACGGCTCACCGGCCGCCACGGCGATGTTCGACCGGATGGTCGACCTCGGCGAGGAGTGGGTCGGCAAGACCGGCGTGCAGACACGCGACGCGCGGGCCTACGGGGCCGCGATCTGCGCGATGCAACTCGGCCTCTTCCTGCTCTCCGATCAACTGTCCCGAGTGCTCGGCGTCGACCTCGCCAGCACCGAGGGCTACGTGCGGCTGAACCACGCCCTCATCGACGTCGCCGCCACCGCCATGTTGTCGCCCGAGCAGGCCGGCTACCTGCACGCGGCGATGGATCGACTGCTCGACACCTCTCCCGAATCCTCTCCGAAGGAGTGACGACCACCATGTCCGACGCGATCACGCACGCGATCCATGTGGAAAGCCTGGTGAAGTCGTTCGGGCGCACGCGCGCGCTGGACGGCCTCGACCTCGCCGTCCGCACGGGCGAGGTGCACGGATTCCTCGGCCCGAACGGCGCCGGGAAGACCACGACCATCCGCATCCTGCTCGGCCTGCTCCGCTCCGACGGCGGCACGGTCCGGCTGCTCGGCGGCGATCCCTGGGCACAGGCCACCGAGCTGCACCGGCGGCTGGCGTACGTGCCCGGCGACGTCACGCTGTGGCCCAACCTGTCCGGCGGGGAGGTCATCGACCTGCTCGGCGACCTGCGCGGCGGGCTCAACAAGCAACGCCGCGCCGAACTGCTCACGGCGTTCGACCTCGACCCCCGCAAGAAGGCCCGCACCTATTCCAAGGGCAACCGGCAGAAGGTGGCCCTCGTCGCGGCACTCGCCTCCGATGTGGAACTGCTCATTCTGGACGAGCCGACGTCCGGCCTCGACCCCCTGATGGAGGAGGTCTTCCGGCAGGTCGTGCGGGCCGAGGTGCAGCGCGGCGGGCGTACCGTCCTGCTGTCGAGCCACATCCTGTCGGAGGTGGAGGCCCTCTGCGACCGGCTCACCATCATCCGCGACGGCCAGGCCGTCGAGACCGGTACGCTCGCCGACCTGCGGCATCTGACGCGTACGGCGATCCGGGCCGACCTCGCGGGGCCGGTCGACGGTCTGGCCACCCTGGCAGGTGTGCACGATCTGCAGGCCCGGGACGGCCACGTGAGCTTCGCTGTGGACAACACCGCCCTGGAGCAGGCGCTGCGCCTGCTCGCCGAGGCCGGCGTACGCGGGCTGGTCAGCCAGCCGCCGACGCTGGAGGAGCTGTTCCTGCGTCACTACGACCGCCCGGCTGCCGTCACGGCCTCGGGAGCGTCGCGATGACGGGCGCGCTCCGGTTGACCAGACTCGCGCTAAGGCGAGACCGTGTGCAGCTGCCGATCTGGATCGTCGGCGCGATGCTGCTCCTGTACGCCGGCGCCGCCGCCGTCAAGGACGAGTTCCCGACGGAGGCCGACGCGGCCACCGCGCTCAAGGGCGCCGTCACGAGCCCGGCCGTCCTGCTGATGCGGGGCATCCCGGTCGGCGTCACGCAGGGCGCGCTCGTCAATTTCCGGAACCTCGCATCCCTGCTCGTGCTCGTGGCGCTGATGAGCACCTTCCTCGTCGTCCGGCATACGCGGCAGAACGAGGAGACCGGCCGGGCGGAGCTGATCGGCTCGGCCGCGATCGGCCGGCACGCCGCCCTGGCCGCCGCGCTGACCCATGCGGTGATCGCGAACGTCCTCATGGGACTCCTTTCCACCCTTGCCCTGCTCGGGGCCGGTCTACCGGCGGCGGGCTCGGTCGCCTGGGGCGCGGCGAGTCTCGTCACCGGGCTGTCGTTCGCCGGGATCGCGGCGCTGGCGGCTCAGGTGTTCAGCACCGCCCGCGCCGCGAACGGGTTCGCCGCCGCGAGCATCGGCGTGGCGTACTTCCTCCGGGGCGTCGGCGACGCGCTCGGCGACATCGGGCCGGACGGGATCAAGGTCACGAGCTCTTGGGTCGCCTGGCTTTCGCCGCTCGGCTGGGGCGAACAAGTCCGGCCCTACGGCGCAGAGCGCTGGTGGGTGCTGATCCTCCCGCTGCTCTTCTTCGCCGTCTGCGCCGCCGGGGCGTACGCCTTGGTGAATCGCCGCGACCTGGGCGCGGGCCTGGTGCCCGCGCGGCTCGGCCCGCCCGCCGCGGCCCCCTCGCTGCTCAGCCCGACCGGCCTGGCCTGGCGACTGCAGCGCGGCACCGTCTTCGGCTGGCTGATCGGCGGTGTCGTGTTCGGCTACGGCATCGGCACCCTCGGCAACACGGTGAACGACGCCTTCGAGGAGAACAAGGGCGTCGCCGACCTCATGGGCCAGCTCGCCGGGGGAGCGTCCGGCGGTCTCGTGGACGTCTTCTACGCGGCCATGATGGCGGTCTTCGGCGTCCTCGCCGCCGGGTTCGCCGTCCAGGTCCTGCTGCGGCTGCGCAGCGAGGAGACGGCCGGCACCGCCGAAGCGGTCCTGGCCACGGCGACCGGCCGGATCCGCTGGGTCGCCTCGCACCTCGTCATCGCGGTCGTGGGCGCCGCGGTTCTGCTGGTCGCGTCGGGACTCGCCATGGGGCTCGGCGACCTGTCGACCGGTGGTCAGACCAGCGTCGGCACCCTCGCCGGGGCCGCCCTCGTCCAGCTGCCGGCCGCGCTGACCGTCGCTGGGTTCGTCGTCCTCGCCTTCGGGGCGCTGCCCCGGATCAGCGTCGCGCTCGCCTGGGCGGGACTGGTTGTGAGCATCGCCTTCGGCATGCTCGGCGACTTGTTCGGCCTGCCACAGGCGGTCCGCGACATCTCGCCGTTCAGCCACGTGCCGGCGGTACCGGTCGCCGACCCCCGGGCGCTGCCCCTCATCGCGCTGGCTGTGGTGGCGGTCGCGCTGACCGTCGGCGGGCTGGCCCTGTTCCGGCGACGGGACTTGACCACCTGACCGGCCGATCGCAGGCCGTCGGCGGCCCGGCGTCGGGGGGCATTCCTCCTCTCCGGCGCCGGGCTGCCGACTCGTCGGCGGCGGGCTGCCTCCTCCACGGCGGCGGCGGGCTGCCTCCTGTCCGGCGGCGGGCTGCCGACTCGTCGGATGGCCTCGGCGCGCGAGTGGATGATCTCCGGAGGCTCAGGTACCTCACCGCGACGCTGTTAGGTACGGGAGATTCCGGAGATCGCGGGCGGCCCGGGCGCGGCGGCCCGGGCGCGGCGGCCCGGGGAGTCCGCGCCGTGCGTTGCCGCATTAGGAATTAACTCGTCCTAATGCCCCCGTAACGTCGGGGTCATGACTGAGACGATCGACATTAAGCCCTTCCGGATCGACATTCCGCAGGCCGAGCTCGACGACTTGGCGTCGCGGCTGGCGGCGACCCGCTGGCCCGACGAGGTGCCCGGCAGCGGTACGGCGTACGGCATGCCCACGGCGGTCGTGCGGCGGCTGGCCGACCACTGGCGCGACGGCTTCGACTGGCGGGCGCAGGAGGCTCGGCTCAACGAGATCCCGCAGTTCACCACGACGGTCGACGGGCAGAACATCCACTTCCTCCACGTACGCTCGGCCGAGCCGGACGCGACGCCGCTGCTGCTGATGCACGGCTGGCCGGGGTCCATCGTGGAGTTCCTGAACGTGATCGGCCCGCTGACCGATCCCCGGTCGCACGGCGGCGATCCGGCGCAGGCGTTCCACGTCGTCGCACCGTCGTTGCCCGGGTACGGCTTCTCCGGTCCGCCGACTGAGCCGGGCTGGGACAGCGCCCGGATCGCCCGGGCGTTCGCGACCTTGATGACCGGCCTCGGCTACGAACGCTGGGGCGCCGCCGGTGGCGACGCGGGCGCACTGGTCGGCCGCGAGCTGGGCATCCTCGCACCGGCCGGGCTCATCGGCGTACATCTGCTGCAGATCTTCGCCTTCCCGTCCGGGGATCCGGCCGAGTTCGACAAGATCTCCGAGGCCGACAAGGCGAGCCTGTCCGGCACGACCGCCGAGTTCCAGAGCAAGGCGGGCTATCAGAAGATCCAGCAGAGCCGGCCGCTGACCCTGGCGTACGGGCTGACCGACTCGCCGGCCGGCCAGCTGGCCTGGAACGCCGAACTCTGGACCGGCTGGGGCGACTTCGCGGACTACCTCGACGTGGACAACTACTTGACCCACGTGAGCATCTACTGGTTCACCAGGACGGGCGGATCGAGCGCCCGGCACTACTACGAGGACGCCCAGAGCGGCGCCGGCTACCGCGAGGAGCCCAACGAGGTGCCGACCGCGGTCGCGGTGTTCCCGCAGGACTTCCGCACGATTCAGACCTTCGCCGGGCGGTCCAACAACATCGTGCGCTACACCGAGTTCGACCGGGGCGGGCACTTCGCGTACACGACCGATCCGGACCTGGTCGTCGCGGACCTGCGGGCGTTCTTCGGCGGTCTCTGACGGTTGCGTACCGTACGTCCGTACTGTTAAATGGGGAGGTGATCGACTTCGCTGACCTCCCCACGACCACCCTGGCCGACCTCCTGGATCGAGCCCAGGTCATGGACATCGGTATCCGGCCGTTGTGGTCGCCGACGCCGCGCATGGCCGGCCCGGCGTACACGGTCCGTTGCCGGCCGGGCGACAACCTGATGCTGCACGCCGCGATCCATCTGGCCGAGCCGGGTTCGGTGATCGTGGTCGAGTCCGGCGACCTCGATTACGCCCTCGCGGGCGGCAACGTCTGCGCCGTCGCCCAGTCGCGGGGGATCGCCGGGTTCGTCCTGGACGGACTGATCCGCGACCTCGCCGAGGTACGCGCGGCGCAGTTCCCGGTCTTCGCCCGCGGGGTCATCCCGATTCCGGGGGCGAAGGCCTGCCCGGAACCGCTGAACGTTCCGGTGTCCTGCGGCGGGGTGACTGTCCACTCCGGCGATGTCGTGGTCGCCGACGAGGAGGGCGTGGTCGTCGTCCCGGCTGCCCGGCGGGACGAGATCGCCGCGCAGGCGACGGCCAAGCTCGCCCAGGAGGCGGCCGAGACATTGGACGACTGGGAATCGGCGCACCGGGCGAAGATCGCCGGCATCCTGCGAACCGCGGGTCGCGAGGAGGCCGCAGCGCTCGCCGGCTAGCGAGCGGGTTCTTCGCGACCTGCGTAATCCGGCATAACGCGGTCTCGCACAGTGTTCCAGGCGGCGTTATCCCGGATAACGGGCGCACAGCCCGGGTCACGTACGCGAAGCCGCCGTCTGCGAATCAGCCCAGCGAAGTGTGTGACCGGCACCCTAGGGAGCGAGCCGCACAAGTGTGATACTGCGCGACAGACGTGCTCCGGGGTCGGTGAAAGTCCGAACCGGCGGTGACAGTCCGCGACCCGGCCGCAGCCAGCGGCCGGTTGACCCGGTGAAACTCCGGGACCGACGGTGAAAGTCCGGACGGGAGGCAGCACGCGACGTACGGGGTCAGCCGTGGGCTGACGCCGTCGTCTCGCGTCCCCCGGGGTCCATAGTGGAAAGGGACCCTGTGATGAGTGTTCTGCACGACCTGTTCGACGCCCAGCTGGCCGTCTTCGGCCAGCACATCCTGTGGCGCGAGGTCATCGGCAACGCGTTCGGCTTCGCCTCGGCGATCGGCGGCCTGCGCCGCCGGGTCTGGGCTTGGCCGGTCGGCATCGCCGGAAATCTCCTGCTGTTCACCGTGTTCTTCGGCGTCGCCTTCGACAATCCGCAGGCGATGACCCTGTTCGGCCAGGCCGGCCGGCAGATCTTCTTCATCGTCACCAGCGTCTACGGCTGGTGGCGGTGGTACAGCGTGTCGCGCGGTCGCGGCGCCACCGGCCCGGCGATCACCCCCCGCTGGGCGACCGCTCGCGAGCGGCTGGCCCTGGTCGCCTTCTGGGTGATCGCGGTCGCCGTCGTCCAGCAGGTCTTCGTCGGATTCGGGGCGGGCTGGCCGGCTCCACGGTGGTACTTCTGGTGCGACGCCTGGATCTTCGTCGGCTCCATGGTCGCCACGTACGCCATGGCGCGGGGCTGGAACGACTTCTGGCTCGCCTGGCTGGCCGTCGACGCGGTCGGCGTACCGCTGCTGATCAAGTCGCACTTCTATCCGTCGGCGGTCCTCTACGTGGTCTACGGGGGACTGGTGGCCTACGGGTTCTCCGTCTGGCTGCGTACGTCGCGGGCGGCGGTCGCCCCGCTCGCCCCGGCGAAGGTGGCCGTGTGAAGATCTTGGCCCCTGGACACAACCTTCGGCGGTGACACCGGGTCGTGTCAGGTAGCCGAGCGGCCGCGCCCGGCACTTGCCGAAGGGGGAGCACGCCGATGCCGGGTGAGGACGGGTTCCGCGAATTCGTGGAGGCTCGCTACGTCGAGCTGTTGCGGATCGCGTACCTGCTCACCGGCTCGGCGCACGAGGCCGAGGATCTGGTCCAGAACGCGCTGGTCCGCACCATGCGGGCGTGGTCGCGGGTGGAGGAGCCCATGCCCTACGTCCGCCGGGTCATGGTGAATCAGCACATCAGCGTCTGGCGTCGGGTCCGGCGACGGGAGCTGGTGACCGCCTCGCCTCCGGACACGGCGTTCGCCGACACCGCCGACGCTGTCACGCAGCGTCACGCGGTGCGGGACGCGCTGCGGTCGCTGCCGCCGCGTACCCGGGCGGTGGTCGTCCTGCGCTATCTGAGCGACATGTCCGAGGCCGAGGTGGCCGCGGCGCTGGGCTGTTCCCTGGGCAACGTCAAGAGTCACGCCAGCCGCGGACTGGCCCGGCTGCGGGCCGTCCTCGACCCGGTCGATCTGGAAAGGATGCCGCTGTGAGCGTCGACGAGATGGTCGGCCGCGCTCTGCGCGACCTGGCCGACGAAGTCCGCCCGGAACACGACCCGTACGGCCGGATCCGCGTGCGTCACCGCCGGTCACGCCGACGCCGGACCGCCGTCGTCGCGACCACGGTCGCGGGGGCGTTGGCGGTGGCTGGGGCCGTCGCGCCGGGGCGCGCGCCGGAGCCGCCGCCCGCCACCGGCTTCGACGCGGTCCGGGTCTGGGAACAACGGCTCGCGGACACGCCGGTCCGCGGCAAGGTCGCGCTCGCGGACCCAGGTTACGTCGCCGCGGTGGCCCAGCTGGTCGGGGAACGGCGCCGAGCCGGGCTCTACCTCGGCAAATATTCGGTACGCCAAGAGAAGGTGCTGTACGTCGACGACGTCGGCCCGTGGCGCATCGCGATCGTCGCACTGGCGCTGACCGATCCTTCGCCGTCGTCGTGGACCCACGCCTCGGCCACCTTCGTGGCGCCCCGGGGTTCCGACGCCGCGACGCTGACCCGCATGGAGGCGCTGCGTGGTTACGGGGACGGCCTCGAGCCCTTCTATCACGTGGAGCTGTCCGACGTCGGCACGATGACGGCGACGGTGGCGCTGGCCCCGGCGGGCTGCACCGTGTCCTCGGCGGCGTGGCCGGAGCTGAACCGGTGGCAGGCCGAGCCGACCGGCTCCTTCCTGACGCGCGACGCCGCCTCCGCCCGGCCCGAATGGTGGCGGGTGGAGTGTGGCGGGGTGCTGCGCGAGCAGATGCCCGCGCCCTACGACACCGGCGTCCTGTCGGTGACGACCAAGGTGGTCGACCAGGAGATGCTGACGGCCCGGGGCACGCCGGACCGCAGGTACGCCCAGGAGACGCTGACGTCCGTCCGTAACGGCGGTGTGCTGCTCAGCGGTATGCCGCGGCTCGTCTGGGGCGGCCGGGTCGCCTGGCCCGACGGTGAGGCGAAGGGACGCCGGGGGATCACGACGGTGGCGGCGGCGCCGCACGCCTTCGGCGGCTGGTACGGCGAGGTCAGCATCCGCTACGACGACGACCAGCAGGGTCTCGGGAACGGCTTCTTCAGCTCGGAGAACCCCGCCGATCCCCATGCGACAGTCGCCGTGCGGTTCGAGTCGGAGAGCTCCGGCGTACTGGTGATCGCGCCCGAGGGTGCGGTCTCGGTGCGGGCCGTCGTCGGCGACTCCACCGTCGCGGAGGCCCCCGTCGCCGACGACGCGGCGGTGCTGACAGTCGCCGACCCGTCCGCCGTGGCGTACGAGGCGCTGGACCGCGACGGGCGGGTCGTCGGGCGTACGCGGATCGAGGCGCCGCCGGCGGTCGCGGCGACGCCCGGCTGGTCCGCCCTCTAACCGCCGGCGGGCGGCGGGCTCTGTCCGCCGCCCTGACCGTTGCTGACCTGGATGGACACGGTGCTGCCCTTGCTCGTCGAGCCGCTCGGCGACGTCCCGGCGACGGTGCCCTTCGGGCAGGTGGAGTTCACCTCGCGGGACTCGATCGTCACGGTGAAGCCCTTGTTCCGCAGAAGGGTCGTCGCCTCGCTCACCGTCTTGCAGGTGACGCTGGGGATCGACGTCTTCGTCCCGTGCACGATCTTCGTGCTGTCCGGCTTGCCGAACTGCTGCGACGGCTTGCCTTTCATCCCGTCGTGCAGGGTGTCGGCGACCGCCGGGTTGACGACGTCCCGGTGGGCGTCCTTCCCGCCGAGGTTCGCGTCGCTGACCGTGTTGTTCGTCCAGTCCGGATCGGCCACGATGCCCGCCACCGACAGCTGCCGCGTCGTGGCCACCATCGCGGCGGTGCGGTCGTTGTCGGTGGTGCCGGTCTTGCCCGCCACCGGCTTACCGACCATGTCGTGGACGTAGGGCGCGGTGCCGCCGTTGGCGCAGCCGCCGAGCTGCGAACGGTCACCGAGGGGGCAGCGCGCCATGTCGATCGCGGCCCGCGCCACGTCAGTGTCGATCACCTTCTGGCAGCGCGGCTTCGCCGCGTCCAGCTGTACGCCGTTGGCGTCGGTGATCGACTCGACCGGGATCGGCTGGCAGTAGGTGCCGTCGGCGGCCAGCGTCGCGAAGGCGTTGGCCATCTCCATCGGCGTGTTCTGGGTGACGCCGAGGGTGAAGGTGCCCCACGCGTCGGGGTGCGCCGCGAAGTACGCGTCGGTGTTCTGCTGGTTCGGGTCGCCCCGGAAGGTCAGGCCCATCTGCTTGGCCGCCTCGACCGCCTTGGCCGGCCCGACTCGCGCGATGAGCTGCGCGAAGTACGTGTTGACCGAGCGGCCGAACGCCTGCCACATCGTGTGGACGCCGGTCATCGACTGCGACGCGTTCTTCGGGCACCATTTGTCGCCGCAGCTCGCCGGACCCGGCGCGGTGATGAACGGCGACACCCACTGATACGGCGAGTTGATCGTGTAGTCGAGCGGGTAGCCGTTCTCGAGGGCGGCGACCGCCGTGAAGACCTTGAACGTCGAGCCGAACTGGTAGCCGTACTGGTCGCCGCTCATCAGCGGGTTCACCGTGTTCGGGTAGGTGCCGCGGATGTTCTTGGCGGCCTTGGCCGGGTCGGTGGACAGGCCGTTCTTCGGGTTGGCGGCGTCGTCGATCTTGAAGTTCCGGTTGACCGCCATCGACCGGACCTTGCCCGTGCCGGGCTCGACCGCAACCACCATCAGCGCGTGCTTCTTGCCGGTCTTGAGGTACTTCTCGACGTTCGCCTTGGCGGCGTTCTGCGTGGAGACGTCCAGCGAGGAGATGATCTTGTAGCCGCCGGTCTTCAGCGCCCGCTCGCGCTCGTAGGAGTTGGCCCCGAACGCCGGTTCGTTCGTCCACCAGCGCTGCAGGAAGTCGCAGAAGAAGCCGGCGCTGGCGATCGCGGTCGCGGTACATCCGTTCGGCGCGGGCTTGCCGGTGATCTTCAGTTCCTTGGCCTTGGCCTGAGTCGCCTGATCGGCCGTGATCGCGCCGATCTCGTGCATCTGGTCGATGACCCAGTCGCGCCGGCCCTTGCCGTAGGCGGCCGCCTGCTCGTTGACCGAGCCGTCGTCCTGAATCGGGTTGAAGTCGCTCGGCGACTTGACCAGGCCGGCGAGGAAGGCCGCCTCCTCCACGGTCAGGTTCTTCGGCTCCTTGCCGAAGTAGACCTGCGACGCGGCGTAGATGCCGAAGGCGTGGTTGCCGAAGTACGCGATGTTGAGGTAGCCCTCGAGGATTTGGTCCTTGGTCAGCTTCTTCTCGATCGCCAGCGAGTACTTGACCTCCCGCAGCTTCCGTGCCGGCGTGTCCTCGGCCGCGTCGAGCACGTCGTTCGGGTTGTCGGCCGCGTACGTGATCGACAGCCGGACATACTGCATCGTGAGCGTCGACGCGCCCTGCTGAGTCTCCCCGGAGTTCTTGTTCGCCACGAACGCGCGGGCGATGCCCTGCACGTCGACCCCGTTGTGCTCGTAGAACTTGTGGTCCTCGGCGGCGATCATCGCCTGCTGCATCACCTTGGGGATCTGATCCATGCCGATGTCCTGGCGGTTCTCGTCATAGATCGAGGCCAGCAGGGTCCTGCCGTCGCTCGCGTAGATCTTGCTCATCTGCGGCGACCGCTTCACCGTCAGCTCGCTCGGCAGATCGGCGAACGCCTGCGCGCCCGTCTTGGCCGCCAGCCCGGACATCGCGATCGCGGGGAACGCCGCCGCCGCCACCACGACACCCGCGAGCACCCCGCAGATCAGCAGCGACACCACGTTCATGAGGGGATTGCGATCGCCTTTGCGCATAAGGGCACCACCGGGGTCAAAGGGGGAGGGTGATCTGAGCACCTTGACGCAAGATCACTGCGGCGCGTTGCCCGGCCCCAGGCGGGCATGTCGTGGATCACATCATCGACGTCTGTCGAACCCCGGTGGGAACGCCGTCCGCCCCAGCTCAGTCGGTGTCCGTCAGCAGATCGAGGAGCTGCCTCGCATTGCGCTGGGCGTAGTCTGAATAGCAGTTGTCTGTGATCCATTTAGCGGCATGCTCACCTGCGGAAACAGCGCTCAGAACCGAAGCCGATGCACGTGTTTATCGAGACTAACCAACGGGGATGATCATGAATGACATGCCACCTTGCCCACCCTGGTGCGTCACTGAACATGGCCGGGTGCACGAGGACGTGGCGGAGCTACGGGAGTGCGCCGGGGCGGTTGAGCCGATCCCGACCGAGACGGGTGGGTCGATCTGGGCCGAGCCGATTCGCCTGGTCGAGCTGGTGGACCAGCAATCCGGCGTCATCTACGAGCACCCGCCGCAGGTGCGCGTCGGCGACGAGCTGCTGTCCCTCGACGCGGCGCGGCGGCTGGCCGGCCAGCTGGCCGACGCGATCGCGCTGGTTACGTCTGAAGATGTTGCAGCCGGGTAGACCGTACGAGCCCAGGCCGCCAAACGCGGTCGGGGCTTAAGAGGTCTGACCCATCCGCTCGAAAGGAGCATGATCATGGCCCGGCTCACAATCGAATTCCTGGAGCCCACCTGGTGGGCCACCGCCGTCACCGTCCGGATCTTCTACATCAACCCGGCCAACGGCAACGCCGACGTCGTGGACGCGGCCACCGGCGACGTTGAATGGCTCCCGGAGGGCCTGTCGTTCACCGTGCCCAACAGCCGGCCCAATACCTACGTCCCCTGGGCGAAGGTCTCCGGCATCGAGCAGGTGGCGTAGGACGGCATCAGCGCTTTCCGCGCACGGCGATTTGATCACTAACTCAAGCGCCCCGGTTTCCCAGATGGCCGCGGGGCCGCTTGCACGTATCCGACGACCCGAGGGCAAGCTGTGTGGCTCAGCAAACATGGCGCTGAGCGACCCGGGGGCCGAAACCGTTTGAGACACCGCCGTACCGCGGTGCGAACATAGTCCGATGTTCATTGACATGGTCCCGGGGGCCAACCGGGCGAACCTGCTTCAGACGCTCAACGCGATTTCGTCAGACGCACAGAATCTTCGCAATAGAGGGACGTCGGATGGCTCGGGACCGTCGCAGCGTGTCGCTGAGTACGTGGCATGGGCCAACCGGGCCGTGTCGATGCTGACCTATCAGGTAAGCCCGCGAGACATTGACCGTCTAATTTTGACCAGACGTTATGAGCTGCTTCTAGGTGCCGGAGAGCTTCATAGCAAGGCGATCTTGAACCTGTTGTACGCGGAGCTGGATTCCCGAGTCAGGATCCTCGACGATTTGATCTCCGACCTTCAGCGGCAGACCGAACGCTGGCCGGACGACGGGGAACGATTCGTCGCGATGGATACCGGCGTCTTCCTTCACGGCGACAAGATCGAAGAACTAGACCTTCAGCAGATCCTCCACGGAACTCTTGAACCGATCCGGCTACTGATCCCGATGGTAGTCATCGATGAACTGGACCGACTGAAGGAGAAGAACGACGTTCACATCCGGTGGCGAGCCGGATACACGCTGGCGGTCCTGGACCGGATCGTCGCGGACCCCCGCAGACCGGCCAGACTATTCGCGGCTGGCTTCTCCGGCGAAGGTGACAATCGGATTCCACGCGGCGAAGTCACAGTGGAGATCATTTTGGACCGGCCCGGTCATGTCCGCCTGCCCAGCGATGACGACGAGCTGATCGATCGCCTGGCCAGCATCCAGCCACTAGCCCAACGACAGGTCACGTTGATCACCTACGACACAGGGATGCGTCATCGCGCCATCTCCAAGGACCTGAAGGTGATCAAGCTTGATGTGGATCTGGGGCCAGAACCGCCCCCTCCTGGTCAGAGCACCCGAGCCAAGCGCCGTGAGCGCATGGCCATGCAGAATCAGGTGCGCCAGCAGCATGCGATCGAGCACGGTGACACCTCGGCGGTAACGCAGTAGAAGAACTATCGGGTTCAGTCCTTGGGCATGCGCTGCATCGAGATGCAGGGAGCACATCACCGCATGACTTCATCGCCGCCGCCATGCCGCAACAGCTGCCGTGGACAGCCTGCTGACCTTCGACGAAGGCGACCGGTGATGAACCCTAGCGGGGATGGTGGGGGCCGTGCGGCATCATGCCACTATGGAGCCATTTCCAGAAGACAGCGACCGAAAGCAGGGGCTTACAAAATCTGCGGAGATCGCCCTCTCCTTCGTGCCAGCCATAGGCAGCGCCCTACAGGTCGCCCTCAACGATCTCGCCGGTCGGCGATTAGCAGACCGACGCACTCGCTGGCTGAACGATCTCGCCGAGAAAGTCCATGATCTCGAAGACCAGGTCGGCACCTTTGCAGAGCTGATCAGTGAGGATGCGTTCATGGACGCGCTGACCACGGCGGCGCAGATCGCCGATCGCACATCCAGGGTGGAGAAGCTTGAGATCTTGCGCAATGCAGTCGTGAACTCCGTGATGCCGGGCGCGCCCGATCTCGACACGCAACAGCTGTTCTTCGACATGATCGACCGGCTGACGCCTACTCACGTGCGGATGCTGAAGCTGCTCTCCGACCCGCCTGGCTGGTTCGAGAGTCACGGCATCAGCCGACCGAACATCTACGCCGGCCCCAAGGCCGACATCGTCGAAGCTGGTATGCCCGAGCTTGCGGGCCGTCGCGATCTAATCGATCGCTACGCGGGCGCCCTAACGAGCTTTGGTCTGATAAGCCAGTCATTGAGCGGAATGATGACGGAAAACGGGCTGTGGGCATCAGCTATCACTTCGCTCGGCCGCGAGCTTCTGTCGTTCATCGCCGATTCCGGTACCAAGGTGAGCTAGTCAATCCTGGAACAAGATTCGGGAGTTTAGATGGATACGGAAGTTGTGGCCGCAATATGGGGCGCGGCTGTCGGTGGTGGGCTCGCCTTGGCGGGCAGTGCGATTCAGCTGATTTCGAGCAATTTCAGCGCGCGCCGCGCCGAGAAGCACAACCGAAGGCTGGCCTTTGAGCAGCTAAAGCGAGATGCGTACACCGAGGTCCTGACATGGTTTGCTCTCGTAAGAGACACGCTCCGGATCAGCATCAACCTGAAGAAACGTTGGGAAGGTGAAGGTTCCGAGCTTGTACATCGCGCACGTCTGGACGCGCTCACAGAGCTGTACGGAAGCAAGGAATTCCGAGCAACACTGGAGAAGTTTCAACCAGCCATCTTGGTTGTGCTCGGAAACTATGACCGGTGGTGCGACCTTAACGAACGCGAAGTCTCGGCCCGTTCGAAGGACGACGCTGCCGAACTCCAGGAGCTGACCGTCTTGCTGGGCTCTCAAGTGGACGAGCTGGGCGATGTAATCCAGGAAATACGCGCTGTGGCCAGGGAAGAGATTGCCACCGATGCGGGAGCTGCATACGCGTAGCCGCGTCTGACGGCACCGCCCCCTGGGATCTGGCCAGGGGGCGGGTAAATGAGGCAAAGGGCCTCGGTTTAGGCGAAGCTCGGCGTCGCCAGCCCGGTGCCGTTGATCACGGCCGAACCGTTCGCGTACCGCCGGAAGCTGTACGCGAAGTAGCTGTACGCGACGAGGACCACCGCAAGATCCTTCGCCCGCGGCTGGTCGGCCCGGATGAACATGGGCGCGTTCGGGTCCTCCCACAGGTGACACTCGTCGCCGGCCACCACGTAAATGTGGTCCTGCGTCCCGCCGGTGGTCGCCTGCGCCAGACAGGTTGTCGAGACGTTCGCATCCACGATGATCTTCAGCCCGGACGCGGTCACCCCCCGGACGCTTGGCCCGTACTCGTTCGTGAGCTGGAGCCCCCAGGACTGCGGCGGCACGTTCGTGCCGGCGATCACCGGCCACGAGGACGAGATCGCCGCACACAACCAATTCCATCGACGATTATGCATCACCACATGGGACACCGGGGCCTGGCCGAGCAGCACCAGCTCGACGGCGTTCTGCGCCTGGATGACTTGTTTCCACGCGGCTGGGATCGCCGTGGTATCCACGGTGGCGTTGGTGTAGGTCTGCGACGCCGAGATGGCGGCCAGGCCCGTGGTGGCCTGGTTGAGCAGCGTCGAATCCAGGGAGGACGCGTGCGCGCCGAACAGGTCGGCCATGACCGTCTCTTCGATGGACGTGCCGCGTTCGATCGCCTGCCGCGACACGTCCTGGGAGCCGGCGCAGGTCTGCACGTTCTCGGTGATCAAGGTGTCGTCCATGCTCGTGGCGGACACCGTCGTGAACTCCGACGCCTGCAACGCCGCCGACGACCCTGTCGTGATCGCCGAGATGTTCACCGTCATGCCCTCGGCCGGGAGGTCGTGATGCAGACAATTGTCGGCGAACGGCCGACGGGCGCGGGCCTTCGGCGCGTACAACTCCGTCACGTACTGCGGCACCACTAGGCCCGTGAACGCGCCCGTACCAGCGTCACCGGCCGCACGCGTGAAGTACTGCGGGTTCTCGACGCGCTCCTCGTCGTTATGCCGTGCCAAGCGCTGGCTGGCCGAATAGTCGCCCAGCTTCGCGCCGATCACGTCGGACAAGAAGCGTTTGCCCCTCGGGTCGTGGTCAGGCCGGTATGACCGCGCCTCGCCACCGATGCGGGCCACCCGGTCATAGGCCGGCAGGGACGCGCCGGTTGTACGCGGTTCGGCGGAACGGGTCTGCATCGCCCGCGCGTCGCGAACCTCGTCGGTGGCGGCATCCTGCGCCTCGGCGAGATCCCGGCCCAGCCGGTCCGCCTCAGCGCGCGCCTGCTCCTGCTGCCGTTGCAGCGACGCGACGCGGATGTCTTCGGACGCGGTGAGATTCGCGCGGCCCTCCTGGCGGGCCTTGGCGCAGATGTCCTTGATGGTGGCGACGGCATCTTGCTCGCGCCGCCGCGCTCCGGCGCGCTGGGTCTCCAGCGTGCGCAGAAGCTCGGGAAGGGTTGTAGCCATGGAAACACACACACCTTGGGGGATAGACAGATTTAGGTGTGTGTCGAAGCGCAGCCCGGACGCTCGAATCCGCTCGTCTGGCGGTTCGGCTACGGGCGCGCCGTCGGTCATCTGCTCCCGACGCTTGCTCCTGACACGGGGAGGTCACCACCCCCGGGCCGAGGAGGCGTTCATCTGACGCTGCGCGGGGGTCTTCTGCCCCCACCGCGTCGGCCCGGTTCGCGATGCGCTCGGTTCCAGTCTACCGGGGAAGATCAATCTTCTGCTATATCGCCAGGCCGGGCCGTTCCCTGAAGCCCGCGCAGCAGTTCGGCGTCCCAGGCGTCATGGTCGCCGTCGTGCAGGGTCAGCCCAACGCTGTTGATCATCCCCAACGCGGTACCCAGCAGCAGACGGGCGTCGACGTCGGCGAGCAGGTTGGTGATCGCATCGAAGTCGCCAGCCAGGAACGCCCTTGCGGCGGCGATCAACGTCGCATCGGCGTCCTCGGGGATCTTGGCGGGCACCAAGGCGACCGTGAGCAGCGCCAGCGCCATCTCCCGAACCGCCAGACCCTTACGCGCGGACAAGGCGGTCAGCTGCGCGTACAACGGGAACGGCACCTCAAGCGGCAGGTCGATCAGGTCATCGTTCATGTTGTCGTCGGTCATTCGTTCCTCACTTCGTATCGCTTGTTCTCGATGTTCGGTGCAGCATGTCGGGACCGGAGTCCTCCGATCGGTTTGGCCGCAGGAAAATCTGCGGCTCGGTGCTCGGCGGCGGCCCCCAGGCGTTCGCGAAACCTCCGCGAACGAACTGGAGAACGGGGACACGGTGGATCGGGGGGTGTCCGGGTGGCCTGGCTTAAAAAATCTTGGCGCGACCTGACGGCGGCCAGGCGCTCACGCCATTTCGCCTGGTCACCGAGGTATGCGCTTGGCCGCGTTGGGCCGTCAGCGTGGCGCTCAGCGGGCCGGTCGGCTGCCGTCGGCTCCGGCGTAGTCATCGCCGACTCCGGGGCTGGTGGCCGAACACGACCGAGTGCGCCTGGTAGCCAGCCGGGTCGTCGTCGTAACGCGCGCCGCAGCCGTGAGCGGCGCAGGTGCGGATCTCGCCGGTGTGTGACCGGTCGTCGAGCTCGCCATCGAGGACGCAGCTGTGTTCAAGGTCGTGCTGTCCGGTCATGACGAACTCCCGCACATGAAGCAGGAGCCATCGCGGTCGAGATAGACGCGGCAGTCAGGACAGGTCGGCTGGTTTGTCGTGGTCGATGTGTTCTGATCGTTCGCGGCCTCTCGCGCGCGCGGAACCGCGAGATCCGTACGAACAGCAACCATTTCTTCCTCGGGCGCTGGCGGCGGCTTTCTTGCCGCCACGCCGTCCTCTTCCTTACGGAGTAACTCCTCGTACTCCTTAGGGGGACGACGTTCGTCCCCCGTGTCGACGAGGGTCGTCCCCCGTGTCGACGCACTACGTCCACCGTGACCGGACGAGGTTCGTCCACCGTGAGCTGTCCGACGCTGGACGATGTTCGTCCGCTCGGTATCGACGACCGTCTTAAGGTTCAGGACGTAGCGGGTCGTGCTGTTCCGGCCGTCACGGCGCACGGTCGGCCTCCGCACGATGGTTACGGCCCCAATCCTTCTCAGCGGCTCGATTGCGCGCTGAACGGCCTTGAGATCGGCGTTTCGGTCGTTCTGGCTGGTGGGTCGCGGCCGTCCCAGCGCCGACGCGGCGATGTGGTCATGGCCGTACTCGTAGAACGGCGGGTCGTCCTTGTCGCGGGAGTGGGCGGCCATGTGCACCAGCACAATCAGCGAGATCGGGGGTATGCCGCCGTTCCTCTCGCCGAGGTAGACCTTGTCGGAGTAGAGGGTCAGCGCGGCGATGACGTTCTTAGCACCCATCACGGTCACCGCCTCTCGGTCCGCGATGCGTGGATGTGACAGAACGGCTGGCCGGGTCGTGCGGCCTGGGTGCAGGCGTCGCCGGCCCGGGTCATCGCCTGGCACGGGTTGAGGCGGGCACGGATTTCGCGCGGCAGCCGGCCGAGTTGCTCGTGTGCGGGGGTCGCCATGTGGCAGCAGACGTCACCCTCGTGGTGCTCGTGCGCGAGGTCGATCAGCCACGGCCAGAGTTCACCGTTGGGACCCACAGACCAGACGGGGTGGGTGCCACCAAAACAGACGAGGTCTGCGGAGTGGTAGAGGTGATCGGGGTCGGTCATGGCGACTCGCCATTCGCCTTGCGAGCACCCCGAGCCTTCGAGCTAGCCAATGCGAGCCGGACCATGTGCTCGCGGAATCTGACTTCGGCACGGCGGGCCAGCTCGGCTGGCGGAAGGCCGGGGTACTCGGCTTCGACTTCGCGCGTGAACTTCGCGCGCAGCCCAGCATTGGCGCGCAGGCCGGAGGGCTTGGGATCTTCGCGGGACCAGCGGGCGAGCGCCGCCAGGCGGGCGCGCTGCGACCTCTGCTCAGGGGTCATGCTGGTGGATGCGGCCACGGGGACGTCAGCTCCTCGACCCGCATCCGCCGGGATGAGGTTTGCGGCCGGGAGTGACGCCAGAGCCAGCCAGTGACGTGCGCGTCGCGGAAGCGACTTAGGGGGTTCCGCAGACGGGCGATGTGTGAACCTGTCCGACCAGGTTAGCATGGCGTCCATGCGTCGCCAGCAGGCAAAACAGGAGCGGGTCCCCCCGGCCGGAACCAGCGGCGCACGGGTGCGACTGCTCTGTGAGTGCTGCAAGCACCTACTCGACCAGATGACGGGCGGCATCCTGCATCCGTCATTCTTTCGGGCCGTGCCCGACGAGATGCTCCATCTTGACGAGGATGCGGTCGCCGCCGCTCTTTTCGCCGCGCCCCCCGCCGACGTGTCATACGCGGCCGCTTACGAGTGCTTGCAAATGGCTGGATTGACTAGGCTGCTCGCGCGAATTGACGGGGCCGACAGCGTGGGCCAGGTTTGGCGCACGTACGGCTTGCGCCTCGTGTGCAAGCATTGCGGCGCGCAGCACCCGGTGCGGGCGGACAAGTTGAACACCGCCTATTTCGCCGTGGTCTCCCGGCCCGCGCGCGATCGTGTGATCGTGCTGCCCCGCGACGTCAGCGGTCTCTAGAGCCGGTCGCCGAAGCTGAGGCGGCGCTGCGCCTCCCTCGCGCGGCCCTCCGCGTTGCTGCGGCCGTACCGGTCGAGCATCGCCCGGGAGCGCCAGCCGCCCGTCACCATCAGGTCGCCCTCGGAGCCCCCGGCGGCCCGGAACCCGTCCGCCCAGGTGTGTCGGAATTGATGCGGGTAGATGTGACCGATACCGGCGCGCTCGGCCCGGCGCTTCAGCATCGCGTCGATGCCGTCTGGGGTCAGGTTCGCGCGGCCCCGATCGCCCAGCCATAGCTGTGCCAGCGACGCATACGGGTGCCGTCGGCGCTCCCGCAGGTACCGGTCGAGCGCCTGCGCGGCCTTCACGCCGAGGAATACCGTGCGCCGACGGGGCCCCGATCGGTTGGTGCCCTTGCCCTGCACCAGGACGCTACGCTCATGTAGGTCCACGTCATCCACGGTGAGCCCGGCCAGCTCCGCAAGGCGTAGCCCTCCGTCGGCGAATAGGTACACGATCCCGCTGTCCCGGCGGGAGACGAAGTCGCGTCCGGTGCAGGTGGCCAGAAGCGCCCTGATGTCGTCGACCTTGAGCAGCTCAGTCCGGGTGTCATTGGGCGCGGGTGTCTTGACGCCATCGGTCGGGTCGTGGCCGGTCTCCTGCTCCGCCAGCGCCCAACGGAAGAAGTGCCGCACGCCGGCGAACTCGGAGCGGGCGGTGCCGCTGGAGGTGGTCTCGCGGGTGTGCACGATCCAGGCCCGGACGTGCTCGCGGGTGACGTCGGCTGGTCCCGCGGCGGGTTGATGCACGGCCAGCCATGCGGCGAAGTGAGCCAGTGCTCGGCGGTAGCTGCTGAGGGTGTTGGCGGCGTAGCCATCGGCACGCAAAGTCAACTCCCAGGAGTCGCTGAGGAGCGCGAAGTCTGGGTGAGCCGATGGTGCGGCGCTCATGATCGCGATATTATCGGGACTAGGAGCGACATGCAAACCCATTGGTCAGGTGATCAGGACATGTTTTCGCTGGTGAGCAAGTCAATCAGCTGCCTGGCGTTCCTCTGGGCGTAGTCCGAATAACAGTTGTTCATCAGCACATGGGTCTCGCCGGTGGTGTCGGCGAGCTTCTCCAGCTTCGGCGCCCAGTCCTTCAGCTCACGCTCCGAGTAGAGGTAGCCGAACTTCTCGTAGATGTCCCGGCTCGTCCAGCCGTCGCTGTGACCGTGGAAGCGGACGACCGCGCGATCGGCGGTGGCCTCGACGACCGGCGGGATCGAGGTCTTGTGGCCCTGCGGCATGTCGACGCAGACGAACGGCAGATGATGCCGGCGGAGGAAGTCCAGCGTCTCGGCGCGGTTGTCCCCGGCGAACCAGGACGCGTGCCGGAACTCGACCGCGATCGGCAGTGGCCGGCACCGCTGGGCCGCCTCCAGGATGTAGTCCTTGTTCGAGCGCCGGATGGTGAACCACGGCGGGAACTGGAAGAGCAGCACACCCAGCTTGCCCGCGTCGCTCAACGGCTGCAGTGCAGACAGGAACCGTTCCCAGATCTCGTCGGTCGTCTTCGGGTCCAGGTCACGCGGGTACACCGAGGACTTGTCGGTCTCCGGGCGCAGGTCCTTGAAGATCGACGACACCTTCGTGGGGTGTCCGGTGAGCAAACTGAACGCCTTGACGTTGAAGGTGAACCCGGCTGGAGTCCGGTCGGCCCACAGCTTCACGGTCTGCTCGGCGGGCGGGGAGTAATAGGTGGCGTCGACCTCGACGAGCGGGAACTGCCGGGCGTAGTACGCCAGGCGCTTCTCCGCGGTGTCGGCCGTCGGCGGATACCACCCGGAGGCGAGCAGGGTCTTGTCGGTCCACGAGGCGGTGCCGACCCGGATGCCGCCCATGCGCCCAGGCTACCGGCGCCGAAGGTCCGCCGCTCGATCATTGCGCCAGCCAAGCTGCATTCTCCGGCATTTCGCCTCCGGAAACAGCATGTCTGCCGCAACGATCTCGCGAGCACCGGCCGCCAGCGGCATTCAGCGGTCCCGAGCTAGGCGTGACGTGTGAGCCGGAAGGTTGCCGGCAAGTACAGGGAACACACAGCGAACGAAAAGCGGGCCTCTAGCGATCACCCGCATCATCGAGGGCATGACGGTGAATCCAGCCTCGGTGAACTCAGCCACGGTGACGTCGGTGACAGTGGCTTCGGCGGCCGGCTCGGCCAAGCGAGGGCAACTGCGGCGAGCCGACGGCAGTCCCGTCCGGATGCTCGTGGTGGACGACGAGCCCACCCTGGCCGAGCTGCTCTCGATGGCGCTGCGCTACGAGGGCTGGGAGGTACGCAGCGCCGCCGACGGCGGCAGCGCGGTGCGTACGGCCCGGGAGTTCCGGCCGGACGCCGTCGTCCTCGACATGATGCTGCCCGACTTCGACGGCCTGCAGGTGCTGCGTAAGCTGCGCGCCGACGCCCCGGAGGTGCCCGTGCTCTTCCTGACGGCCAAGGACTCGGTGGAGGATCGGGTGGCCGGGCTCACCGCCGGCGGTGACGACTACGTCACCAAGCCGTTCAGCGTCGAGGAACTCGTCGCCCGCCTCCGCGCCCTCGTACGCCGTTCGGTGCGCGCCGAGTCCCAGTCGGAGTCGATGCTGGTCGTCGGCGACCTCGTGCTCGAAGAGGACAGCCGGGAGGTTCGCCGCGGCGGCCACACGATCGAGCTGACCGCGACCGAGTTCGAACTTTTGCGCTACCTCATGCGCAATCCGCGCCGGGTGCTGTCCAAGCGGCAGATCCTCGACCGCGTCTGGAACTACGACTTCGGCGGCCAGGCCAACGTGGTCGAGCTGTACATCTCCTACCTGCGCAAGAAGATCGACGCCGGGCGGGTGCCGATGATCCACACGATGCGTGGTGCCGGGTATGTCCTCAAGCCGGCCGCGTAGGAGGCTGCTCCCGCGCCCGTCGGCCTGGACGTTGCGCGCCCGGCTGGTGGCGGCGATGACGACGCTGCTGGCTCTGGCGTTCCTCGCCGTGGGCATCACGACCGTCGTCGCCCTGACCAAGACGCTCAACGGTCAGATCGACAAGCAGCTGACCGCGGCGGCGACCCGGGCGCCGAAGGGCTACGACAACCACAAACCGAAGCCCGCCGCCGATTCTTCCGGCCAGGGCTGCTCGGGCCAGCCGGACCAGGACAACTGGGTGCTCGGGCAGAGCATCGGGACGCTCAACGCGCGCCTCTGCGACGGCCAGGTCACCTCGGCGTCCGTCCTGTCGGAGCAGGGCCAGACGTCGCCCGACCTCAGCGACGCGTACGCGAATCTGCTGGCGGTCCCGGTGGACGGCCGGGCGCACACCATCGAGCTGTGCGACCAGGGGGCGTACCGGGTCGTCGCGCGCCAGCTGGACGACGGGGCGGTCTTGATCACCGGGCTGCCGCTGGAGGAGACCCAGGAGACGGTGCTGTTACTGACGATCGTCGTCGGCGCCGCGACCGTGCTCGTGCTCGGCTCGGTGGCGATCGGCGGAACGGTGATCGTCCGCCGAGCACTCCGTCCACTGTCGAGAGTGGCCGCCACCGCCACCCGCGTCTCCCAGGTACGCCTCGATCGCGGCGAGGTCGAGCTGCCACAACGGGTCGACGAGCGGGACACCGATCCGCGTACGGAGGTCGGCCAGGTCGGCGCGGCGCTGAACCGGATGCTCGACCACGTCGGTGAGGCGCTCGAAGCCCGCCACGCCAGCGAGACCCAGGTACGCCAATTCGTCGCCGACGCCAGTCACGAACTGCGTACGCCGCTGGCCTCCATCCGCGGGTACGCCGAACTCAGCCGCCGCCACGACCTCCCCGACGACGTCGCGCACCTGCTGGGCCGGATGGAGTCGGAGGCGCACCGCATGAGCGGCCTGGTCGAGGACCTGCTGCTGCTCGCCCGCCTCGACGCCGGACGCCCGCTGGAGTATCAGCCGGTCGACCTGTCCTCGCTCGTGGTGGACGCGGTCAGCGACGCGCACGCCGCCGGTCCCCGGCACGGGTGGCGGCTCGACGTCGCCGAGGAACCCGTCGTCGTCACCGGCGACCGGGCGCGCCTGCATCAAGTCGTCGCGAACCTCCTGGCCAACGCGCGTACGCACACCCCGGAGGGGACCGTCGTCACCGTCACGGTGGCGCCCTCGGGTCACGAGGCCGAGCTGAGCGTCTCCGACGCCGGTCCCGGCATCCCGCCTGAGCTGCTGCCGCACATCTTCGAACGGTTCGCCCGCGGCGACGGCTCGCGGTCGCGTACCGCCGGGAGCACCGGGCTGGGCCTCGCCATCGTGCAGGCCGTCGTCACGGCACACCGGGGGAGCGTCTCGGTGGCCAGCGAACCGGGCCGGACGACGTTCACCGTCCGCCTTCCACTCTCGGCCGGCCCTTCAGCACTGGATCAGGGTTCCCGGTCGAATCATGGCCCAAGATTCGACCGGGAACCCTGATCCAGCGCCAAACGTGACGGGGCGGAAGCGCGCAACGCGACGCGGGCGGAAGCGCCCGACGTGACGCGAGCGGACGGGTCAGCGGGCGGCGGCGACGAGCTCGCGAGTCGCCGGCGCGACCTCGGCCGCGTACAGCTCGATCGTGGCGGCGTCGTCGGTGGCCAGGATGAAGGTGCTCACGCCGTACTCCAGGGTCAGCCCGGCGAGGTCTTCGGCCCACTGATCCGGCGGCCCGTTGAGGAAGCCGTTGGACCGGGCGGAGAACTGCCCGCCGACGTTCAGGAGCCGCCGGATGGCCTTCAGTGAACGCCCGGCGGCGGTCGCCGCGTCGTCGATCACCGCGTTGAGCGAGGCCAGCTCGGCCGGGCCGCCCGGCAGGTAGCCCAGCGACGGCAGCCAGCCGTCGGCCTTCCGCCCGATCAGGCGCAGCATGCGCGGCTTGTACGCGCCCAGCCAGATCGGAATGTCGTGCGCCGGGGCGGGACCGCGCTTCGCTCCGCGTACCTGATAGAACTCGCCGTCGACGCGTACGCCGCCCCGCTCGGCCGGGTTCCAGATCTCGCGGAAGATGGTGATCGCCTCTTCGAGGGCCTGGACGGACTGTCCGGGGGTCAGCCGACGCCCGCCCATCGCCTCGATCGCGTCCCAGAACCCGCCCGCGCCGATGCCCAGCTCGAACCGGCCGCCCGAGAGCAGATCCAGGGAGGCGGCGGCCCGGGCGAGGACGGCGGGCTGCCGCAGCGGCAGGTTCAGGACGTTGCCGCTGACATGCACCCGCGACGTACGCGACGCGGCGTAGCTCAACAGCGTCCAGGTGTCGTGGAAGCGCGGCTGGTACGGGTGGTCCTGAAAGGTCACCAGGTCGAGCCCGGCCCGGTCGGCGGCGACGGCCAGCTCGACGGCGTGCTGCGCGGGGTGGGCGGCCGGGGTGACGAACACCCCGAACTGCAGGTCGTGTCCGTAGTCGGTCATCAGTGGTCCCCGAGGTAGAAGTTGTCGCGGAAGAGACCGTCCGGGTCGTAGCGGCGCTTGAGCTCGCGTAGCCGGGCCAGATGCTCCGGCGGCCACGCGTCACGCAGCCGTTCCGGTCGCCGGTCGGTGTCGAAGCTGAGGTAACTGCCCGAGAAATGCGGCTGCAGCAGGCGATCCCAGAGTTCGTCGAGCCGCCGCTGACTGCCGCCGAGCGCGGTCACCGAGAAGTTCGCCGAGCGATTCGCGTACGCCGTCGCCATGGGGTCGACGTCGGCGACCGCGCCGCCGACCGAGCGGAGCTGGAAGAAGTGGACTGCGCCGCTGCGCAGCAGTTCCTCGGCGGCGGCGCCGAACTCCGGCGTCAGGTGCTCGATCAGCCCGGATCGCGCCGCCGGCTCACCCTGGCCGTCGTGGTCCGCCCCGCTCGCGTTCGCCATGATCCCCGCGTACGGGGTGAGGACGACGCGCTGGTCGAGCAGCGGAGCGACGGACGCCACCGGTTCCAGCTGCGACACGATCGTCTCGGGGTCGTCGCTGTCCACGACGGCCAGGATCGTCGCGTACGCCCCCGGCCGGGGCCGGCCCATGATGAGCGAAGCCGTCAGGTCGCGGGGTGCGGCCTCCACGGCCGCGCCGAACCGTTCGAGCAGCCCGGCCGGATCGCTCCCGTCCACGGCCAGCTGAGCGAACCCGACGTCGCCGACCTCGTCGACGTCGAACTCGAAGTCCGTCACGATCCCGAAGTTGGCGCCGGCTCCCCGGATCGCCCAGAACAGATCGGCGTCGTGCGCCGCGTCAACGCGTACGACTTGGCCTGAAGCGAGCACGACCTCCGCGGACCGCAAGTGATCGAGGGTGAGCCCGTGCTTGCGCGCGAGCCAGCCGACGCCGCCCGCGGTGGCCAGGCCGCCGACGCCGACGCCGCCGTAATCGCCCGAGGTGAGCGCCCACCCGTGGGGCGCGAGCGTCTGGGCGATGTCGGCCCAGCGTGCGCCCGGGCCGACGCGGATCCGGCGGTCGCCGACGATCTCGACGTGGTCGAGCCGCGCGACGCTGAGCACGATGCCACCGTCGTTGGTGGACCGTCCGCTGATGCCGTGCCCGGCGCTGCGGATGCCGAGCGGAAGGTCGCGATGGCGGCGCGCGAACGCCAGCGCCTCGACCACGTCGGCGGTCGTCCGGGGTCGCAGCACGATCCCGGGACTCCCGCCGCGCAGGTAGGTCGACTTCAGGCGGGGAAAGTCGATGTCGCCGGGCTCGACCGCCTCCGCCGACGCCGGTACCCCGTCGTAGTCGATTCCCTCGCGCCGTTTCGCCCGCGCCCAGCTCGGCCGGGTGGGCCGGCGGTTCGTCTCGCGCAGCACCGGCATGATCTCCCGGGCGAACCGCTCCATCTCGGACACTTCGTCGGTGTAGAGGATGAGGGTGTCCGCTTCCAGGGTTCGCAGCACCGCCAGCGGAACGTCGGGCGTGACGTTCACGATGCGGCGGATGTCCGACGGATCCCGGCCCGCCGCGATCGCGGCCTCGTCGATCAGCTTGTTGCCCGCCCGGAGGCCGTCCGGGGTCACCCGGCCCAGGCTCGGCAGCCAGCCGTCCGCCTTGCGGCCGATCAGGCGCAGCATCCGGGGGCCGAGCGCGCCCAGCCAAAGGGGGATGTGGTGGGCCGGCAGCGGACCCCGTTGCGCGTTCGGCACCCGGTAATGCGTGCCGTGATAGCGGAACGGCGTCGGATCTCCAGCGTCGTGAAGACCACGGATGATGTCGATCGCCTCGTCGGTGGCCTCGACCGCCTCGCGCGGCTCCCGCCGGGGACCGCCCATCGCCTCGATCGCGTCCCAGAAGCCGCCCGCGCCCAGGGCCAGCTCCAGCCGCCCGCCGGACAGCAGGTCGAGGCTCGCCGCGCTGCGCGCCAGCACCGCCGGTTCGCGCAACGGCAGATTCAGCACGTTGCCCGCGAGGCGGATGCGCTCGGTCTGCCCGGCGACCCAGGCCAGCAGCGTCCAGGTGTCGTGGAACCGGGGCTGATACGGATGGTCTTGGAAGGTGACCAGGTCGAAGCCCAGCTCCTCGCTCCGCCGAGCCAACCCGACCGGGTCGCCCCCGTTGGCCGGGGTTATCGACGTGCCGAACTCCATGTGTCCTCCCCGATACGTGTTGCCGAGCAGATCGTATGTCGCGCAGATGATAGGTGCAACCGCGCTTCGGCGGGTATGCTTCCCGTCATGGATCGGGAGCACGACGACTTCGGGTGGGGCCTGGGCGTGCTGCTGCGGGCGTACCAGAGCACGGTCGTCACCGAACTGGGCGACTTCCCCCACGGCCCGCGCGGCTACCAGACGCTCACGGAGGTCGTCCGGGGCGAGCACCCGAGCCAGCTCGCGCTCGCGGCGTACCTGGGCATCGACCGGACCGTGATGACCTACCTCATCGACGACCTGGTCACCGCCGGGCTCGTCGAGCGGCAGCTCAACCCGGCCGACCGCCGCCAGCGCAAGGTGGTCGCCACGGCGGCGGGCCGTCGCGCCCTCAAAGACCTCCAGAAACGGGTACGCACAGCGGAGGACACGGTGCTCGGCACGTTGTCGCCGGCCGAACGGGACGCGTTCCGCGCCCTGCTGCGGCGGGTCGCCTGCGCCGTGCGCGACATCGACGCCGTCACCGACCCGTGCGACGTCGTCGTGTCGGCGCTCGCCTCCCCGCCCGAACCCCTTTCCGCGCGATCATGAACTAACGGTCGTGATCGACCGGCGAGCCGTGTCCCCGGAGCACTGATCGTTCCGCGGCGGCATGATCGACTGCGCCGCACCTCGCGTCGTACTAGCCGGGAGCCCCGATCTTGGGCACGATGGCTGAGTGGCTGATTCCGACGACGTGGTGACCCTCAGCGTTCCCGAGATGGTCCAGGCGACCTACGTCGTGACGACGTCCTCGCCGCCCGACGACATCGACGTGGCGGCCGCGCAGGCCGCGTTACGGCTGCCGGAGCCCCTGCGCTCGGGCGCCCTGCAGATGCTGGCCGGGCCGCTGCTGACGCTGGAGGTCTGGCCGGTCGAGGAAGCGCCGCCGCTGCCGCTGGACTATCTGCGGATGTTCGGCGCCACCCCGGCCGAGCTGGGGGTCGCCTCCACCGCCACCCATGTCGTGATCTGCCAGGCGGCGTTCCGGCCGGGGTGGCCGCCCGCGCACGAGTGGCACGCCCGTGGCGTCGCCGCCGCACTCGCCCAGGACCTCCCCGGTACGCTCATCGACGCGTTCATGCCGCAGATCCTGAATCCGCGGCAGGCCCTGGAGACGCTGCCGGACGAAGAGGGCCGGGTGACGCTGACCCGCTGGGTGCTCGTACCGCAGTCGCCGGACGACCGCGGGATCTGGATGACCACCAAGGGACTCGATCGCTACGGGCTGCCGGAGCTTCAGGTGCTCGACGTGCCGCCGACGCTGGCCGGGCCGTGGACCGCAGCGCTCAGCGGCGCCGCCGTCGTCCTGCTCCGGCACTGGTCGCGGGCGGTCGACGAGACGGACGACCCGGCGTTCGTCAGCGTTCCCCGCATCCTGACCGTCACCAGTGCCGACGTCGCGGAGGCGTACGGGGATCACACGGGCGGCGATCCGACGGCGACGGTGCAACTGCCACTGCGCCTCGACCCGCCGGACCAGTTCGACGAGCAGACGTTCCTGACGGTCGTCCCGCCGGACGACTTCCCGGCCTCGTCCGGCGAATTCCTCGCGCAGATCTGCGCGGCGTTGTTCGACACGCCGTCGACCAGCGTCCTGCGGTCGCAGCACAGCGACGAGATGGAGACGGCCATCGCGACCGCTCGGGCCGCGCTTCCGTCGGCCCGCACACGCTTCCTCGCCGGCGAGATCGAGCCGCCCGCGCATTTGCTGGTGAAACACCACCTGCACACCAAGGACGCCGACGAGTTCGTCTGGTCGACGGTGACCTCGTGGACCGATCCCGACCGCCTGCACGGCGTGAGCATGTCCGACGCCGAGACCGATCCGACCGTCCGGGCCGGGCGACCGGCGTTCGTCGAGGTCGCCGACATCGTGGACTGGGGCATCTGGATCGACGGCGACGGCATCATCGAGGGCGGCTGGACCAACCGCCTGCTCCAATGATCGTGACGGCCGATTCCCGCCAGCACCTGGCGTCGTACCAGGCCACGATCGTGATGTGCATCAGACAACCGACCTCAAGGTCCTCTACTTCGGCACCCCTGTCGTCATGATCAGCTCGCGCAATCCGGACGGGACCACCAATCTCGCGCCGATGTCCTCGGCGTGGTGGCTCGGTCAGGAGTGCGTACTCGGGCTGGGGAACTCCTCCCAGACCGCCGCCAACCTCCGCCGCGAGGGCGAATGTGTGCTCAACCTCGTACCCTCCACATTGGTCGCCGCGGTCGACCGGCTCGCGCTCACGACCGGCCGCGCCGACGTCCCGGCCCACAAGGCGACCATGGGCTACCACCACGTCGCCGATAAGTTCCAGGCCGCGGGCCTCACTCCCCAGAAGTCCCAGCTGGTACGCCCCCGGCGCGTCCAGGAGTGCCCGATCCAGTTGGAGTGCACCGTGACGGCGGCCCATCCGTTGAGCGACCTGAGCGCGACCGCGTTTCACGCCAAGGTGCTCCGGGCGTACGTCCACGAGCAGGTGGGCATCCCGGGTACGGCATACGTCGACCCTGTCGCCTGGGATCCGCTGATCATGAAGTTCTGCGAGTTCTTCGGCGGTGGGGAGAACCTCGCCGAGTCCCGCCTCGCCGACGCCTGGCAGATGCCGCACACCGCATCGCTTGATCATCGCGTCAGCCATGCTGTTTGAGCGGACATTTCGCCGCGCGAAGCAGCATGGCTGACGCGATGATCACCCCCAGACGTAAGCGGCGCGGTCAGAACAGGTCGGGCTGTTCGGCGTCGGCCAGGTCGGTGGAGCTGTGCGACGGCACCGGCAGGTCGGGCCGCCGCGAGTGCAGCCCCCGGTTCGAGGTCACCGGGACGGCGACGAGGCGTACGGGGTCGGGCGGGGCGGCGATGGCGCGGCTGCTCCAGCGGACCCAGATCGCGACACGCCCGGCGGCGGACTCTTCGAGCAGTTTGTCCACGGTGCGTCGCCGGTCGGTGTGGTCGACCTCGATGACGACGGGACGGCCGTCGGGACGGGCGAAGGCGACGTCGACATAGGAATGCTGCTTGTCCATGGGCGGCGGCAGCTTCGCGACGCTGGCCGCCCTCCGGTAGACCCGCCAGCCGCGATCGCGGCCCCACGCGACGATCTCGTCCAGCATCAGCTGAGAGACCTCGTCGGCGGAGCGGCCGGCGAAGGTCAGCGCGGTGAGCCGCTCAGCGAGCGACGCCACCAGCACGTCGGCCTCGGCGTCGGCCCCAGCGCCGAGCGAGGCGCCAGACGACGCGTCGGGCGAGGCGCCAGAGAACGCGGAGGGCGGGCCGTTGGACGAGGCGTCAGCGGTCGGTTGCACGACTCCAAGGCTAATAGGCTGCTGAACCATGGACACGACACAGGACGCGCGTCTCGCCGCACTGGGCGACGAGTACTTCCGGGCGAGGAACGAGCACGACCCGTTCGGCGCCACGGTGTTCGGGGTGACGGGCTACGACGCCGAGGTGCCCGACCCGAGCCGGGCGGCCGCCGACCGGGCCGCGAACCGGCTCGGCGGCATCGCCGCGAAGGTCGCCGAGATCGACCCGGCCACGCTGGGGGAGACCGACCGGGTCAGCCACGCCTGGCTCACCCGGGTGCTCGCCGACGAGCAGGAGGTGCTCCGGGGCGGGCTGGACGAGGTCGCCGTCAACGCGAGCATCGCCGGAGTGGTGCCGCTGCTGGTCGGCACGATCCCGACCGCGTCGGTGGCCGACCCGGCCGGTGCGGAGGCGTACCTGGCGCGCCTGGAGAGACTCGGCGGCT
Source organism: Hamadaea sp. NPDC050747 (assembly GCF_040654195.1). Lineage (NCBI taxonomy): Bacteria > Bacillati > Actinomycetota > Actinomycetes > Micromonosporales > Micromonosporaceae > Hamadaea > Hamadaea sp. NPDC050747. Next base: position 245,014 of record NZ_JBFAHM010000004.1, on the reverse strand, counting down.
TCCTGGACGCCCTCGGCCACCGGCACGTCGAAGCGCTCGCCGATGGGCGTACTCCCACGAGACTGGGCGTCGAGCAGGCGGTCGCGCAGCTGGATGCGTACTTGTCGAGCGACCTGGAGAGCGACCCGCTGATCAGCCCGCGGCCGGGCGCGGACGTGGACGGCACGCGCTGGCTGGCCCGCGCGGAGGACCTGGTCCGCGGCACGGTGCGGCCCGCTTTGACCCGCTACCGCGAGCTGCTCGCGGACCGTCTGCTGCCGGCGGGCCGCGGCGACGACGAGGTCGGCGTGGGCGGGCTGCCCGGCGGCGAGGCCGCCTACCTCGGCCTGGTCCGCGCGCACACCACCACGGAGCTCACCCCGGCCGAGATTCATGAGACAGGGGTACGCCTGGTGGCGCGACTGCGTGAGGAGTTCTCCGAACGGGGCGCCAAAGTGCTCGGCACGAGCGACCCGGACGAGGTGATCGCCCGGCTGCGCGACGATCCGGCGCTGCGCTTCGAGACCAGTGCGCAGATCGTCGACACCGTCACCGGCGCGCTCCGCCGGGCCGAGGAGGCGCTGCCGGACTGGTTCCGCGACTACTCTCTGGCCCCCTGCGTGGTACGCGAGATGGACGCGGCCGAGGCGGAGAACTCCGTGCTCGGCTACTACCAGCCGCCGACCGGCGACGGGACGCGGCCGGGCGCGCACGTCATCAACACGCTGCACCCCCAGACCCGTACGCGGTTCGAGTACGAGGCGCTGGCATTCCACGAGAGCGTGCCCGGCCACCATTTGCAGATCGCGCTGGCGCAGGCGCAGCGGGAGCTGCCCGAGTTCCGCCGGTACACCTACATCACCGCGCACGGGGAAGGCTGGGGCCTGTACGCCGAGCGCCTGTCGGATCGCATGGGCCTCTACAGCGACGACACGACCCGGCTCGGCATGGTCTCGTTCGACGCCTGGCGGGCCTGCCGCCTCGTCGTCGACACCGGTATGCACCAGTTCGGCTGGTCGCGGCAGCGCGCCATCGACTACATGCGCGACAACACGGCGCTGTCGATGAGCAACATCACCAACGAGGTCGACCGGTACATCGCCGTGCCGGGGCAGGCGCTGGCGTACATGATCGGGAAGCTGCGCATCGAGGAACTGGGGGAGCGGATGCGGGCGGCCCGTGGCGCGAGCTTCGACATCCGCGACTTCCACCACGCCGTGCTGGGACACGGGCCACTGCCGCTGTCCACACTGGAGGAGGTCGTGACGCTCGGCTCGTGAAGGCTCAACGCTGGCGGACATTGACAGCGTTAAAGTCTTTCATCAAGATGCGTCCATGACGCTTCGACTTCCGGCTCGCCGGCTCTGGGCCGGCGCGGCCGCGGCCGCGATGCTGGGCGCCCTGGTGGCGATCGTTCCCGGAGCGCCCAGCGCCGCGGCCGTCTCGTCGGCCTCCGCGGTCATCGGCGGGTACCCCGTATGGGCGCACTTCTCGAACCCGGACGCCGGGCGGGACTACACCATCCACACCGAACTGCAGCGGTTGATCGACAAGACGCCGGCCGGTGGCACGATCCGGGGCACGATCCACTCGCTGAGCATCGACTCCGTCGCCGACGCGCTGCTGCGCGCGCAGAACCGGGGCGTCGCCGTCTGGGTCGTCGTCGACGGCAAGAACGAGGCCTCCGCCGATCCCGCGGTGACGACGATCAAGCAGCTGGCGCACTACAAGTTCTGCCAGAACACCAACGGCGGGCACGGCTGCATCAGCACCAGCGCCGACGGCGACATGCATACGAAGATGTTCACGTTCAGCGGCACCGTGGACCCGAACGGCGCGACGCGCTCGAACGTCGTGTGGTTCGGCTCGGCCAACCTCACCTACGCGACCGGCCCGGACGCGTTCAACAACGCGATCACGGTGTACGGGGACTCGGCCCTCTACGCGGGGTTCGTCGCGAACTTCACCGACATGTGGAACCGCCGCCACTTCACCGGCAACGACTACTACGACGCCGCCTCCAGCCGGGGCTACTACCTGGGCACCGCTGCGGACGCGTACGCGTCGCCGGAGGGCGCGGGCCAGACCGACACGATCGTGAACCGGCTCAACGACATCACCCCCAACAGCGACTGCCGCCTGCGCATCGGCATGGCCAGCGTCACCGGCGGCCGCCCGGAGCTGGTCAGCCTCGTCCGACGCTTCCGGTCCGCCGGATGCGCGGTGTGGATGGCCGTCGGGACCGACGCGGCCGGCGGGATCGCGATGGACAGCGGCGTGTACGCCGACCTGTTCGCCGCCGGAGTGAAGATCCGCCGGAAGGACCACGTGCACGACAAGTTCTTCCTGCTGTACGGGCTCAACGGGTCGGCATACCAGTATCGGGTCTACACCGGCTCGCAGAACTGGACGCAGGACGCCCTCAACGAGAACGACGAGATCTTCGTCAAGATGGGGCCGGAGACGGGTGCCACGCATCCGCTCTACGACGCGTACTACACGCACTTCAACGACGCGTATAACACCGGCGTCACCTGCACGGCGTCCAGCTATCCCTGCCGGTGATCGGTCACGACGGGGCGCGGCCGTCGAGCATCAGGCGGCCGGCCCGGTCGAGGTGGCCGAGGTCCCCGGTGGCGACGAGACGTCCCCGGGGCAGCCAGCCGCCGACGTGCACCGCCCCGGTCTCGCCCGGCAGCGCCGGCCGGCCGTCGTCGGTCAGGACGTGCAGGCGTACGCCGGTCGGCGGTCGCCCGACCGTGCCGGGGGCGGCCTTCAGATCGGCCGGGGTCGCCATCGCGGCCCAGCCCGCCTCGGTCGAGCCGAACAAGTTGTAGACACGGTCGCCGAAGACGTCGAGCAGCTGCTGCGACAGCTGCGGGTCCAACGGTTCCGCGCCGGTCACGATGCGTACGCCGCGCGGCAGCTCGGCCGCGTCGGGCTGGGCGGCCAATCCGGCCAGATGCTCGGGCAACGCGAAGATCGCGGTCGGCCGGTGTTCCCGCGCCGCGGCGAGCACGGCCGCGGGATCCTTGCCCGGCACGAGGATGACGGGCGCGCCCAGCGCCAGACCCGCCGCCAGATAGCTCAGGCCATAGCCGTGGTACGCGGGAACGGCGACGATGATCGGTCGGCCCCGCCGGATCGGGATGTGCCGCAGATGGGCCAGCGCCGGGCCGAGCAGCGTACGCCAGGTGAGGTTTCGGCGTATCAGTCGTGGTGTCCCGGTGGTGCCGGACGTGAGGACCGTGAGCCGGCCGCGGACCGAGGGACGGCCGAGCGGGCCGCCGGGGCCGCCGACGAGCGTGGACCACGGCGTGCCCGGCGCGTCGTCGGAGACCAGCACGGCCAGCGTGTCCGGCGGATCGGCGTTCGGAGGCAGCAACACCGCGTCGACACCCAGCAGCCCGGCCGCGCTTGCGGTGATCGCGAGCCCGCGATGGGTGGCGCAGCGGATGCCCACCCGGTCGCCGGGACGGACGCCGCGGTCGCGTAGCGCGGTCGCGCAGGACAGCGCCGCCGACCGAAGCTCGCCGCGTGTGAGCGACCCCGTTCGGTCGACGACCGCGACCTCCCCGGTCCGCCCACCGGCGGTGGCCGCCGCGAGTGTCCACCCGAAGCGGCGGCTCGCCCAGGCCAGCCGGAGCATGCGCAGCGGATCCACGAGCACCACCGCTCGCAGCGGCAGCAGACGGGCGCTCGCCGCCATGCCACGCTCCACCGGGCCCTTGAACGCGGTGGCCAGCACCTCGCCCGGCCGGGACCACCAGGGCTGCACCGTACGCGGCCGCCGGGCGACCGCGCGGCACACCGTGCTCGCCGCCTCCTCCGGACTGGCGGCGGGATAACGCCGCAGGTACTTCGTCGGTGCGCTCATCCGGGTCCGGACCAGTCCACTGTAGAAGCTCGTCACGGTGATGCCGTCGAGCCGCAGTTCCGGGGCGGCACACCGCAGCCACACGTCGAATGCCGCCTTCGACGCGAGGTACGACGACCAGTTCTGGCCGGGCGTCAGCACCCCGGCCGTCGACACGTTGACGATGTGACCCCCGCCGGCCGCCCGCATGGCGGGAAGCAGCGTCAGCAGCAGCCGGACCGGGCCGAGAAAATTCAGGTCAGTGGTACGGACGACATCGTGGAAGCGGTCGGCGGTGTCGGCCACCGACCGGCGGATCGACCGGCCCGCGTTGCACACGACGACGTCCACCCGGCGATGGTCGCGCAGAATCCGTTCGCCCAGCCGTTCGGCCTGCTCCGGATCCGACAGGTCGGCCGGGTACGCGTACGCCCGCCCGCCTGCCGCCTCGATCGCCGTGCGTACCTCGGCGAGGCGGCTCTCGGTCCGCGCCGCGAGCAACACGACCGCGCCCGCCGCACCGAGCCGGACCGCCGTGGCCGCGCCGATGCCCTCCGACGCCCCGGTGACGAGCACGATGCGGCCCGCCACCCGCCGTCGCAGCACCCGGTCGCCGATCCCCGGCGCGACGATGCCACCGATCAGCTTCAGCCAGTGGGCTCCCATCGGCCGCACGATAGCGGGTCGTCGATCGCCGGACCAGGACTAGCCCGGCCGAACGAGGGTATCCGCAGGTCATGGCGGTCGTGGAAAAGGTCGTGCCGGTGTCGGCCGACCGGGTGTTCGCAGTGCTGGCCGATGGCTGGACCTACAGCGACTGGGTGGTGGGCACGGCCCACATCCGGGACGTCGACACCGACTGGCCCGCTCCCGGGTCGCACATCTACCACCAGGCCGCCGGCTGGCCGCTCGCGCTGAAGGACAAGACCGTCGCGGTCAGCTGCGACCCGCCCCACGAACTGGTCATGCGACCACACCTGTGGCCGTTCGGCGAACTCACCGTCCGGCTGCGCCTCACCGCGCTGAGCCCGCAGGAGACCAAGGTGACGCTGGCCGAGGAGTTCGCCGCCGGACCACTGCGCTGGACCCGCAACAAGCTGGACGACCTGCTGCTGCACTACCGCAACCGCGAAGCGCTGCGCCGCCTCGCTGAGCTGGCTGCCCGGCGGTTCGCGTGACCCTCGACCGCGGCGCGCCCGGCGGCGCTGTGCGGATCTGAGTCAGCCGCCGTACAGGGCGCGTTGCGTACGCCGGATCGCCGCGCCATAGAAGGGCCCGGTCACCGGCCGCTCGCGGGCCAGCGCCGCCCGAGCGGCGTTGGCTCCCGGTGCGCCGTGCACGCCGCCGCCCGGGTGCGCCGAAGCGCTGGCCAGGTAGAGCCGGTCGATCGGGGTGTCCGCCCGGCCGAGACCCGGCACCGGGCGTAGGAAGAGCTGCTGGTACGCCGCTGACGTGCCGCCGTTGAGCGCGCCGCCGACGAGGCTCGGGTTCTCCTGTTCCAGCTCGGCCGGCCCGCTCACCACCCGGGCGACGACCGTCTTGGCGAAGCCGGGAGCGTGCTGCTCGACCAGGTCCTCGAGCCGGCCGGCGCAATCGGCCACTTCCGCCGCCGTCCACTGCGACCGGTGCGGCAGATGGGTGTACGCCCACGCGCACTCGGTCCCCGCGGGCGACCGGCTCGGGTCGGCGGTCGTCATCTGCCCGACGAGGACGAACGGGCGGTCCGGAACGCGACCGTCGGCGAGGTCGAGCGAGGCCCGCGTGAGCCCGGCGACGTCCCCGCCGAGGTGCACCGTCCCGGCGCCGACCGCTTCACCTGCCGACCACGGGATCGGTTCGCTGAGCGCCCAGTCCAGCTTCACGGTCGCACCGTCCCACTGGAACCGGGTCATGTCGTCGGCCAGCCCGGCGGGCAGTCGTTCCGGGCCGATGAGGTTCAGATACAGCGCCGGCGCCGGTACGTCGGCGAGCACTGCACGAGCGGCCGGCCAGCGGCGACCGTCGGCCGCTGACACTCCGGTGGCCCGGCCGTGCGCCGTGTCGATCCGAGCCACGCGCACGCCGTAGACGATCTTGCCGTGCCGGGCGAGCAGCCGGGCGACCAACGCGTCCGTCAGGCGCTGTGCCCCACCGGCGGGCACCGGAAAGCCGTGCCGCTGTCCCAGCATGGCCAGCAGCCAGCCGTAGACCCCGCTCGCCGCGTCGAGCGGCGTCAGGTCCGTGTGCAGGGCGAGCCCGGTGAGCATGGCCCGGGCGCCCTCGCCCCGGAACAGCTCCGCCGCGAGCGTACGGGCGGGCAGCAGCAACCGCCGGGCCAGCCGGGCCGCACCTGCCGCGCGCAGGTCCCGCAGCACCCGGATCCCCGCGCGCACCGGCGGGAACGGGCTCAGCAGCGCAGCCGTCACCTGGTCGCCGAACCGATCCCAGTCCGCCGCTGCCGCCGCCCAGCGATCGCCGTCGCCGGCCGCGAACGCGTCGACCGAGGCGGCCGTCTCGGCCACCTCCCGCGACAGCACAACCGCCCGGTCGTCCGGCAGCACGTGGGCGAGCACCCTCGGCGCATGCCGCCAGCGCAGCCCGTACGCGGGCAGGTCCAGCGCGGCCAACGCCGGAGAGCACGCCGCCAACGGGTAGAACGCGCTGCACAAGTCGCTCAGATAGCCGGGGGCGACCAGTTCGGCGGAGCGTACGCCGCCACCCGGGCGGTCCGTGGCCTCCAATACGAGCACCTGCCAGCCCGCGTCGGCCAGCATGTTGGCCGCCACAAGGCCGTTGTGCCCCGCGCCGACGACGACTGCGTCGGGAACAGACGGTCCGGACCGCACGCGGTCACCCGGTTCGCGGTCTGCCTGCGACACGGAACTGCTCGATCGCGTCGAGCTGCGCCGCCCGTTCATGATCCACGAGAGTCGTTTACCCAGGTGAGGCCGCTTTACGCGTCACCCGTGCCGCAGGTGAGGGACTCGTCAGAGGAAGCGGCCGAGCAGGCCGGCCCAGCGCAGCAGGTGACGGTCGCCGAGATACTCCTGGTGGACGAAGTCGTGGGCGGCCTCCCCGATCCGGGCCGCCTCGGTGCGATCGTCGAGCAGGCGGCGTACCGCTCCGGCGAAGCCGGCCGCGTCCGACGGCTCGACGAGCACCCCACGACCGTCGCCGAGCTGGTCCAGGATGCCGCCGACGGCGGACCCGACGACCGGCCGCCGCTTCCACATCGCCTCGGCGACGGTCAGCCCGAAACCCTCGGCGAGGCTCTTCTGCGCGATCACCGTGGCGTGCCGCTGGAGCGCGTTCACCATGACGGCGTTCTCGTCGAGATCCTCCAGCGGCAGGCTCGCCAGCACCGTCCGGCGGCGGCTCTCGCGCGGCAGCGCCTGCCACACCGCTTGGCATTCGGCGTACACCTGGGCGCCTTCGGGATCGTCGCCGACCTCGTCGACCTGCGGGCCGGCCAGCACGAGGCAGCCCGGCCCGGCGGGGGCGACCCGCTGGGCGAACGCCGTCAGCACTCCGGCCATGTCCTTGAGCCGGTCCCAGCGGGAGATCTGGACCAGCATCGGTTCGTCCGGGCTCGGCAGTTCGTCGGCGAGCAGTTTGGCCGTCCGGGTCACCTCGCCGGGACGGCCGTCGCGCCGGATGAACCGAGCGGGTCCGTCGGCTCCGCCGGTGAAGACTCCGCAGGCACGCAGCACGGCCTCCACGGTCGCCGGGTCGAGGTCGGCGTTCTTGGGCGCGGCCGGGTCGATGGACGGCGGGATGACCACCGTACGCTCAGCGGGCAGGAAGTCCGGCCGGTAGTGGGCCAGGGAGAACACGTACGCCTCCGCGGCGGTCAGATGCGGCCGCAGGAACTCCCAGGCCTCCTGACTGACCGGCGTACGCCGATCGGCGCCGATGTGGCAACGCCAGATCACGGTGACACCCCGCGCGGCCAGACCGGGCGCCATCCCCGCCGTCTGCGGGTCGTGCAGCACCACTATGTCCCCGGGCCGGGTCAGCTCGCCGACCGCTGCCGCGTTGATCGCCGTCGCCCGTGCGTACGCCGCCGCGTCGGACTCGGTCAGCGGCGGTCCGCCGGCCGCGCCGTGCATTCGGTTGTGCAGCCGCTTGGTGATGTCGAAGAACTCCGCCTCACCGCCGACGACCAGCCAGTGCACCGGCAACTCCGCGTCGGCCAGGTAGCCCATCAGCACTTGGAGCATCTCGGCGACGCCGCCGCCGGTGGCCGTCGAGTTGACCTGCCACACCGTGCGCCCGCCCAACCGGCGGCGCAGCTCGTCGGCGGACTCCCAGAGCGCTCGCAGCCGGTCCGGCCCGATCACCTCCCCGAGGTCGGCCAGCGAGCGGCGGGGCGGGCTGATCAACTGCGGCGTCATCGGTCTCCTTTCACCGCCATCGATCTTTCCATGCCCGGTGCCACGCGGATAGGCCGAATGTGCCGTCTCGGACGTCCTCGTCACGGTTCGCGAGACACGCCAGACGATCCCCGTGTGCCACCTCCGCGAAACATCGGGCAGGATCAACCACATGAGATGGGATCTAGTGCTCCGCGGCGGCGACGTCCTGGACCCCACCCGGCCGGGCGGGCCGCGCCGGGCCGACGTGGCGGTCGCGCGTGGCCGGATCGCCGCCGTCGATCCCGGCCTCGCCGCCGACCCGGCCGCCGCCGGAGCCGAGACGCTCGACGTGTCCGGGCGCCTGGTCACGCCGGGCCTGGTCGACCTGCACACCCACGTGTACGCCGGAGCGACCTACTGGGGTATCCACCCCGACCCGACGGCGTGGCACTCGGGCGTCACCACGTGGGTCGACGCCGGATCGGCCGGGGCCTTCTCGTTCCCTGCCCTCGACGAGCGCGTACGCCGGTTCGCGGTGGACGTCCCGGCGTTGCTGAACATCTCGGCGGTCGGGCTCGTGGCGTCCACAGGGGAGTCCCGGGCCCTGGAGAACTGCGACGTCGAGCTGGCCGTGTCGACCGCGCGCGCCTTCCCGGACCGCGTACGCGGCTTCAAAGTGCGCGTCGACCGGCACGCCGTCGGCCCGAGCGGGCTGGAACCGTTGCGCCGGGCGATCGAGGCAGGCGAGGCGTGCGGCCTGCCCGTGATGGTCCACATCGGAGCAGCGCCGCCTTCGCTGGGCGAGATCCTGCCGTTGCTGCGGGCGGGCGACATCGTCACGCACTGCGCCAGCGGGATCGCGGCCGCGGCGCTGCCGGGCGGACTCGACCCGGCCGCCAAGGAGGCGTACGCCTCGGGAGTCGTCTTCGACATCGGCCACGGCTCGGGCGGCTTCGCCTTCGACATCCTGGAGGCGCAGCTGGCCGCCGGGCTGAAGCCGCACACGGTCTCCAGCGACCTGCACGCGCGGTCGCTGCACGGCCCGGTGTTCGACCTGCCCACGACGATGGCCAAGATGCTGGCGGTGGGCTGGCCGCTGGCGGACGTCGTGGCGGCCGCGACCAAGCGGCCCGCCGACGTGCTGGGACTGGCCGCCGGGACGATCGACGTCGGCGCCCCGGCGGACCTGGCGGTCTTCCGCCTCGTCGAGGAGCCCTGGACGGTCGCCGATGTGCACGGCCAGGTACGCACCGCGCCCACGCGCCTGGTGAACGAGGCGACCTACCGGGCCGGTCGCCGGTTGCCCGCTCGGCTGCCGGAGCCGCCCGCGCCCTGGATCCCGCTGACCGACTCCCAGCGGGCCGCCCTGGCGGCCCGGGACGAGGCGATCCGGGCCATGATGACTCGTCCGCTGGTGAGCCCGGACGCGCTCGCCGAACAGTACCCGCGTAGTGGAGGTTGACCTGTGCCCAAGAAGATCATCCGCGCTGACGACGTCGCCGCTTCCCCGGCCCCACTGTCGCACGCCATCGTCGCCGGGGAGTACGCCCACCTCTCGGGCCAGGTGCCGATGCTGCCGGACGGCACGTGGGTCAAGGGGACCTTCGCGGAGCAGGCGCGGGCCGCGTTCGACAACCTCGCCAAGGTGGCCCGGGCCTGCGGCGGCGACCTGAGCCAAGCCGTACGCGTCGGCGTCTACCTGCGCGACTGGGCCGACTTCGCCGAGATGAACGAGATCTACCGCGAATACTTCCCGGCCGACGGCCTGCCCGCCCGGACCACCGTGCCGGTGGCGCTCAACGGGTTCGACATCGAGGTGGACGCGGTCCTCTACCTCGGCTAATCCGGCGCGGCTGGCCCGGCGCGGCCCGCCCCGCCCCGCCCGCCCCGCCCCGCCCGCCCCGCCCCGCGCGGCCCGCCCCGCGAGGCTGGCCCGGCGGGCTAGTCCGGCGCTGCCCGCCGGAGCGGGGGAGCGCTCGCGACTTCCGGAGGCCTGGATACCTCATCGGCCGTCGGTGAGGTATCCAGCCTTCCGGAGATCATCAACGGCCCGCCGGTGAAGAGCCCCGCGACGATCAACGGGATCAGCACAGCCCCGGCGAAGAGTTCGGCGTACGCGGCCCAGCCGTCGAAGGGGCGCCCGCCGTCCAGCACGACGAACACGCCCGGCACGCCACAGCCGACCCGGGCCACCGCCGGAAGCAGTGCGGCGACGGCGAGCTTGCGCGACCGGAACACGGCGGCCATTCCGAGTAGAAAGCCGGCCAGTGCCGCCGAGATGATCAGGCTGACGACGGTGTCGCCCGCGTCCTCGACGACCCCGGACCGATGGGCGGTCACCCCGGTCCCGACGTGCAGCAGGCAGACGGCGGCGGCCAGGCCGAACAGCGGACGCGTCATCGGGTGCGGAGACGCCGCAGGTGCCGATGCAGGGCCAGCCGCCGGCGTGGCCGGACGGGGCCGCCGTCGAGCGTCGCCGCCCAGCTGAGCGCCTCGTCGACCATCGCACGGGTGAGGCCCTCAGCCGGGTCGGCCGCGATCAGCAGCGTCGGCTCGGCGCGCCGATCAGCCCATGCGTACGCCTCCGCCGTCAGCATGTCGTCGATCCACACCGCCGGGCGCCCCTCGGCATACGCGGCGATCGCGGGGACCTTGTCCTCCGGCCGGAACGGCGCGGGCGGGAACTGGATCACCGGCAACTGAGCGAGCCCGAGGAGCGGCGCGAGCAGCCGGTTCGCGTTGACCCCCCAGCCGGTCGCCCAGATCAGCTCGTACGCCTCCCCGAGATCGGCCAGCCACGACGCGTGGCCTTCACAGAGGCGTACGGGCTCCTCGGCCGGGAAGAAGGCGTACTCGCCGAACCCGGCGGGGCAGCTGACGGCGGCGTAAGGATTGAGGACGCCGTCGACGTCGAGCAGGAGCATCGGACGGGGCACGGCCTTCGATGCTACACGCCGCCGCCACCCCGCTGGGCGGTGTGGAGGGGATTGGCGAGCGTACCCACGAGTTGCAGCGAGCCGGACGGGTCCGTGAGGTCGACCATCTGCTGGTTGTTCCGCAGTTGCAGCCGATTCAGGCAGGACAGGTCGAACCGCTCGGCGAACATGTCGTACTTGGCGAACCGTGCGGCCAGCGCCGGATTGGCGGTCTGATAGTCGCGGACGCAATCCGCCACCACCTGCCAGAACGACGCCTCGGGCAGCACGGGCTCCAGCCGCGGCGCGAGGAAGCGGAAGAAGCAGTCCAGCACGTCGGTGAAGAGCGACAGCAGCTTCAGCTCGTCCGGCACGGTCACCCGGATCCGCTCGGCCTCCGCGGGCAGCGGCAGGTCCGGGTCCATCACCGCGATCTCCTCGGCGATGTCCTTGAAGATCGCGCGGACCGGCACGGCCCGCTCGTCCAGCACCAGGATGACGTTCTCCCCGTGCGGCATGAAGACCAGCTCGTACGCGTAGAAGCAGTGCAGCAGCGGGGTCAGGTACGCGTCGAGGTACCGCCGGAGCCACTCCGCGGCGGGCAGACCCGAACGCGTGATCCACTGGACGGCGAGGTCTTCGTGGAGCAGCGCGGCCATCGTCGTGAGCTGTTCGCCGGGGGCGACGACCGGGCTTTCCCGCCACAACGCCGCCAGCATTTTTCGGTAGGGCGAGCCCTTCGGCGCGGCTTGGGCGTACTGGGGGTGGCGGTAGCCGATCGCGGCCCGTTCGCGCAGGATCGTCAGCCCGGTCTTGGCGAGCACCGGGTCGTCGGCGATCAGCCCCGCGAGCCACTCGTTGATCGCGGGAGTGGCCTGCATGTACTCGGCCGACAGCCCGCGCAGGAAGCCCATGTTGAGCACCGACAAGGCGGTCTTCACGTAGTGCCGGTCCGGCGCGCTGACGTTGTAGAAGGTGCGCACCGACTGCTGCGCCTGATGGAGGTCGTCGCCGTCGCCGAGGTGGACTATGCGGCGCTGGGCGATCTCACCGGCGAAGGTGACGGCGATCCGGTTGCGCCACTGCCACGGGTGCACCGGCATGAGGTGATAGTCGCCGGGGTCGTCGAGGGACGCGGTGAACCGCTCCAGAGTGGACGGATCAAGCTCACCGGTGATCAGCGACTCGTAGGTGACGTCGGAGCACGAGGTGAAGGCCGAGACCGACCGGTGCACGGCGATCCAGGTCAACCGGACGGGGTTCGCCGCCTCCGGGGCGTACTCGTGGAAGTCGCTGAGGCTGTAGCCGAGGCGGCCGTTGTTGGCGACGAAGCAGGGGTGGCCTTCGGTCATGCCGGTCTCGATGGCCTGAAAGCCGGCCGTGCTCAGATCCACCGGCGGCCGGTCGAGCTTGTACGCGAGCCCGGCGAGCGTGCTGGTGATCTCCTCCAGGTAGACGGGTAGCACGGTGGAGCTGAGCCCGAGAGTGTCGCGCAGATCCAGGATGAGGTCGACGGCGTCGACCGGCAGCCGTACGCCGTCCCAGACCCGGCTCACCGAGTCCGGATCGATCTGCCAGTGGTCGAGGGCGAAGAGGCGGGCGGCGAAGCGATACTCGGTGCCGGCTGCCCGGACGGCGAATTCGTCGCCGTGCGGGATGGGCGTGAGCAGCCGCTCGTGGGCGAACTCGGCCAGCGCCTTGGCCGCCAGGTGCCGGTTGGCGCGCGCCCACAACTCGGGGCGCAGGTGCTTAATGGACATGACGACTCCTTCGCTGGGCGTGCTCGAACGCCGCGCGGGTGCAGAAGCTGAGCAGGGCTTCCTTGTGCGGCAGCCGGACCTTCTCGGCGATCTCGAAACCGGCGTACGCGTTGAGCGTGTGCACGGCGGTGTTTCGGGCGTCGGGTTCGACCACGACCCGGTGGGTGAGCGGATCGGCGAACAGCAGGTCGAGGACGGCCAGGATGACGGCGCGCGTGAAGCCGGGGATCGGCGTCTCGGCCGGGGCGACGAGGAAGTGCATTCCGACGTCGCCCGGCCGCACCGGGTACGCCCCGGCCAGTTCGTGCCGGGGGTCGTAGCGTTCCATGAGGAACACCGGCACACCGTCCCGCGACCCGATCAGCGCGTCGTGGCCCGGCCGGGCGGCGATCGCGGCGTACTCGGCGGCCACGTCGCCGAGGGAGGCGTGCCGCATCATCCAGAAGGCCGCTTTGGGGTGGGTGACCCAGCCGTGGAGCAGTTCGGCGTCGCCCACGGGGTCGACGTGCCGCACCTCGAAGCTCATGCGGGCACCCCGAACTCCTGGACGGCGATGGCCTTCTCGACCGGGTACGCCTCCCGCCCGAGCATGTCCCGCAGGATGACCGAGTTGCGGTACGCCCCCATGCCCAGATCCGGTGCGACGAAGCCGTGCGTGTGCAGTTCGCCGTTCTGGAGGTAGACGGCGCCGGACTGTCCATTGTCGATGCGATAGTCGCGGCTGACCGCGAACCGTCCCGCCGGGTCCCGGGCGAGCAGGTCGCCGATCGGGCCGAGGAACTCCGGCTCCGGCTGCCGATAGCCGGTGGCGAGCACCAGCGCCTGCGTTCGCAGCTCGAAGCCGGCGCCCTGCTCCTCGTGCCGCAGCCCGAGGGTGTAGATGTCCTGGCTAGCGTCATAGGACGCTCTACGCAGTGCGGTGTTCGTCATGAGCCGCGTACGCGCGCCCCGGCCGCCCGGCCGGATCCGCTGTTCATACAGCTCGTCGAAGATCGCGTTGATCAGGTCCGCGTTGATGCCCTTGTAGAGCTGTTTCTGGCTCACGTTCAGCGCGTCGCGTACGCCCATCGGCAGCGCGTGGAAGTAGTCGGCGTACTCGGGGGAGGTCATCTCCAGCGTGAGCTTGGTGTATTCGAGCGGGTAGAACCGCGGCGACCGGGTGATCCAGGTGAGGCCGTAGTCGTGGCCGTCGTCGCCCCGGCTCGTGAGGAGATCGTGGTAGATCTCGGCCGCGCTCTGGCCGCTGCCGACGACGGTGACGCTCTCCTTGGCGCGTATCGCGTCCCGCCGATCCAGGTACGCCGAGCTGTGCACTACGCCGGGCAGCCCGGCCGCGGCCGGTGGCAGATGCGGGACTGTGCCGACGCCGAGCACGAGCCGCCGTCCGCGGAAGGTCTCGCCGCTCGCGGTCGCGGCGACGTACGCACCGTCGTGGTAGGACACAGAGGTGACGTGCCGCCCGAATCGGAGGGATCTCAACTGGTGGGCGGCCCAGCGGCAGTAGTCGGCGTACTCCCGGCGCAGCGGGAAGAAGCTCTCGCGGATGTAGAACGAGTACAGCCGCCCCGAGTGCTTGAGATAGTTGAGGAACGAGTACGCCGACGTCGGATCGGCCAGGCTGACCAGGTCGGCCAGGAACGGCGTCTGGAGGGTGCTGCCCGGCAGCAGCATGCCCGGGTGCCAGTCGAAGTCGGGCTTGCGCTCCAGGAAGACGCCGTCGAGGCCGAGCGGTTCTGCGAGGCAGGCCAGGCCCAGGTTGAACGGGCCGAGCCCGACGGCCACGAAGTCGTGCGTCCGGGTGTCGTGGACCTCATGCTGCGACAAGGCTGCTCCCCAGATAGGTCTCGGCGTGCTGAGCGAGGAGATCGAGGACCGCGCTGACGTCGTCGACGGTGGTACGCGGATTGAGCAGGGTGAGCTTCAGGTAGTGGCGGCCGTCGACGACGGTGCTCGCGACCATCGCCTCGCCCGATTCCGCGATCGCTCTGCGCGCGTACAGGTTCGCGGCGTCGGCCTGTGATTCGGCGGTGACGAAGCGGAAGACGAGCGTGCTCAGCTGGGGCCGGACGAGGACTTCGAAGCGGGGGTCGGCGTCGAGGATCCGCCAGCCGGCGTCAGCCAGGTCGACGACGGCGTCGAAGAGCGCGCCGACGGCGTCCGGCCCCATGATGCGCAGGGTCAGCCACAGTTTGAGCGCGTCGAACCGGCGGGTCGTCTGCGGGCTCTTGTCGACCTGGTTCGGGATCTGTTCCTCGGCAGCTCGCTTGGGGTTGAGGTAGTCCGCGTGGTAGGTCGCGTGCCGCAGGACGGCGCGGTCGCGGACGAGGACGGCGCTGCTGCTGACGGGCTGGAAGAAGGACTTGTGGTAGTCGACGGTGACGGAGTCGGCCCGTTCGATCCCGTCGAGGAGCCGCCGCCGGCGGGAGACGAGCAGTCCGCACCCGTACGCCGCGTCCACGTGCAACCACACCCCGGTACGCCGGCACAGGTCGGCGAGCTGGGGGAGGGGATCGATGCTGCCGAAGTCGGTGGTGCCCGCGGTCGCGACGACGGCCATCGGCACGAGCCCGGCCTGGCGACAGGCGTCCAAGGACCGCTGCAACGCTTCGGGTGACATCCGGCGGTCGGCGGTGCCGGGGACGGAGATGACCGCGTCCTCGGCCAGCCCGAGGAGCTTGGCCGCCTTGGTGACGCTGAAGTGGGCGTACTCGGAGGCGAACACGCGCAGCTGATCGGCTGGGCAAGCGAAGCGGTCCAGCGCCTCGTCGCGGGCCAGCATCAGCGCGTGCACATTGGACTGCGTACCGCCGCTGGTGAAGACGCCGTCGGCGAGCGGCCCTAGGTCGATGCGCGCGGCCGTCCAGTCGATCAGGCGGCGTTCGATGAGTGTGCCGCCCGCGCTCTGGTCCCAGGTGTCGAGCGAGGAGTTGACGGCCGACAGTACGGTCTCGCCCAGCAGGGCGGGCACGACGACCGGGCAGTTGAGGTGGGCGAGGTAGCGGGGGTGGTGGAAGTAGACGGCGTCGCGGAGGTAGACGCGGTCCAGTTCGTCGAGGGCGGCGGTGGTGTCGCCGAGCGGGTGGTCCAGGTCGATCGCGTCGATGTCGTCGGCGAGCCGGGCGGGGGAGATCCCGGTGAACGGCCGCCCGGCGGAGGTGATCCGCCGGGCGACTCGCTGCGCGCCGTCCGCGACCGCCAGCCGGTACCGGTCGGCTCCGGCGGCGTCGAGCAGGTGCGACAGGGCCTGCATCTCGATCAGCTGACCTTCTTCGCCGTGGTCAGGGCGTTGGCGAGGTGTTCGAGGACGCTTGCGCTGCCGGCGTAGGAGAACCGGGGCTCGCTGTTCCAGCCGACGATCTGGCCGGCCTTGACGGCGGGCAGCTGGTTCCAGGTCGGCTTGCCGGTGAGGTCCTTGGGCTGCAACGTGGAGCTGCGGTTGTCGAGGAGCAGGATGTCGGCGGCGTACTTGCCGGCGTTCTCCCAGCTGAGGCTCTCGAAGTAGCCGAGGTCGTCGAGCTTGTCCGGGACGATGACGTCCACGCCCAGCTCCTTGAAGTACATGATGTCGCTGTTGACGCCGGGGTTGGAGGCGTAGAACAGGTCGGCCGCGGCCGAGCAGGCGAGCACCTTGAGGCCGGTCGACTTGCCCGCCTCGCCCAGTTTCTTGGCCGCCGCCTCGAATCGGGTCTTCGCGTCGGTCACCTTCGGTGCGGTCAGGTCCGCGCCGAGCGAGGCGGCCAGCTCGCCGAACCGCTCGATGATTTTGTTGAGCGGCGTACGCGCGGCGTTGATGCCGACGGTCGGCGCGAGCGGGACGATCTTGTCCTTGCTCTCGTCCGGCACGTACCAGAGCGTGTCCTTCTCGTAGATGTCGGTGATCAGGACCTCGGGCCGCAGTGCCGCGTACTTCTCCACGTTGAACTCGCCCCAGACGTTGCCGAGGATCTCGACCTTGTCGATGGGGAAGTCGCCGGCCTGTACGTCGGGCTTGCCGTCGGCCGTCTTGGTGGGGCCGAAGACGCCGACGATCTGGTCGCTGATGCCGAAGTCGTAGAGGGCGGCGGCGGCGCCGATGAAGGCGACCACCTTCTGCGGGCGGCTCGGCGTGGACGCCTTCGTGCCGCGGTCGTCGGTGAACGACCAGGCCCCGCCGGTGCCCGAGGTCGAGCTGGGCTTGTCGCCGGAGCCGCAGGCGCTGGTCAGGGCGGCCAGTCCGAGGGCTCCGGCGGCCGAAAGCAGGCCGCGGCGGCTGAAGGTGTGCGTCATCGTTCTACTCCTGCGAATGGGGATGAGCCCGCGACGGGGATCGCGGGGGGCCGGGCTTCCGCCTCAGCTGTGGTTAGGCTAGCCTTACCTGAGTCAGTGTTGTCAAGCGAAGCTCGCATGCCGGGCGTGTCACATCTTTTCGGAGATATCCCCGTGCTCTCCCGACCCCCCAACCGGTCCGCCGTCCTGCTGGGATCCGCGGTCCTGCTGGCCGCCGCGACCGCGCTCAGCCTGGCGGTGGGCGCAAGGCCGATGTCGCTGTCCGAGGTCTGGTCCGGCCTCGTCGACCCCCAGGCCTCCGCCTACACGGTGGTACGCGAGATGCGCCTGCCGCGTACGCTGCTCGGTCTTGAGGTCGGGGCGGCGCTGGGCCTGGCCGGTGGCGTCATGCAGGCACTGACCCGCAATCCGCTGGCCGATCCGGGGCTGCTCGGCATCAACGCCGGAGCCTCCGCCGCGGTGGTCACCGCCATCACGGTGTTCGGGATCGGTTCGCTCAGCGGATATGTCTGGTTCGCCTTCCTCGGCGCGGCCGTCGTCTCGGTGCTCGTGTGGGCCGTCGGCGGTGGGCGTACCGCCACGCCGGGCCGGCTCGCGCTCGCCGGGGCCGCCGTCAACGCGGTGCTGTACGCGTACGTGTCGGCGGTGCAGCTGCTCGACACGGCGTCGCTGGACGCCATGCGGTTCTGGACGGTCGGCTCGCTGGCGGCGGCCGGAGCTCCGTCCACATTGTTCATCGCGCCGTTCGTCGCCGTCGGGGTGATCGCGGTCGCGGTGCTGTCCCGGCCGCTGAACGCGCTGGCGCTCGGCGACGAATCCGCCCGCGCGCTGGGCGCCCGCCCGGCCGTCGTCCGGGTCGGCTGCATCGTCGCCATCACGCTGCTCTGCGGAGCCGCGACCGCCGCCTGTGGGCCGATCGTCTTCGTGGGACTCCTGGTGCCGCATCTGGTCCGCCCGCTCACCGGGCCGGACATGCGCTGGCTGCTGGCGGTCAGCGCCCTCGTGGCACCGTTCGTGCTGCTCGGCGCGGACGTGCTCGGCCGGGTCCTCGCCCGGCCCGGCGAGGTGCAGGTCGGCATCGTCACCGCGGTCGCCGGGGGCGCCTTCTTCGTCTGGGCGGTACGCCGGACGCGGGCGGTGGCGGTATGACCGTCCTGCGCGCCGCCGCCGTCTCTGTCAAACTCCGCCCGCGTTCGGTGGCGGCCGGATTCGTCGTCCTCGCCGTCGCCGTCGGTTGTGCGCTGTTGCTGTTGAGCACCGGCGACTATCCCCTCAGCCCGGGTGCCGCACTGCGAGCGGCCCTCGGCTCCGGTACGCCCGCCGACGCGTACATCGTGCAGGAATTGCGTGCCCCGCGCGTCGTGACGGCGTTGCTCGCCGGGGCGGCCCTGGCGCTGGCCGGCGCGATCTTCCAGGCGTTGACCCGCAACCCGCTCGGCAGCCCCGACGTGCTCGGCTTCACCCAGGGATCGGCGGCCGGAGCGCTGCTGGCGATCGTCGTCACCGGCGGCGGCAGCCTGACCCTGGCCGCCGGTGCGCTCGTCGGCGGGATCGTCACCGGCGCCGGGATCTACCTGCTCGCCGTCCGGCACGGCTCGCACGGCAACCACCTGGTGCTCGTGGGCATCGGGGTGGCAGCGGTACTGACCGGCGTCAACGGCTACCTGTTCACCCGGGCGGAGATCACCGACGCGTCCCGGGCCATGCTGTGGCTGACCGGCAGCCTCGACGGCCGGGGCTGGGAGGACGCACTGCCCCTCCTGGCCGTCCTGACCGTCGTCGGGCCGATCGTCCTGTTCGGACTGTCGCGGCCGCTGTCGGCCTTGGCGCTCGGCGACGACCAGGCCCTGGCGCTCGGCGTACGCGTCACCCCGGTGCGCGTGTCGCTGCTGGGCGCGGCGGTCCTGCTCTGCTCGGCCGCTGCGGCAGCGGCGGGCCCGGTGGCGTTCGTCGCGTTGACCGCACCGCAGGTCGCCCGGCGGATCACCGGTGACCCCGGTCCCAACCTGCTGTCCTCACTGCTGGTGGGGGCGGCCCTCATGACGGCGGCCGACCTCGCCGCCCAACGGCTCGTGCCCGGCCGCGACCTGCCGGTCGGAGTGCTCACCGGCATCCTCGGCGGCGCGTACCTGGTTTGGCTTCTCGCGGCGCGTCGCCGCTTCAGCAAAGGGGGACGTTCATGACGCGGCTCGCCGCGACCGGCCTGAAGCTCGCGTACGAGCGGCGCGTCGTCGCCGAGGATCTCAGCGTGGTGATCCCGGACGGCTCGTTCACCGTCATCGTCGGCCCCAACGCCTGCGGCAAGTCCACCTTGCTCAAGGCGCTGGCCCGGACGCTGCGGCCGCAGACGGGCACCGTCCTGCTGGACGGCAAGGACATCCGGGCGCTGCCGGCCAAGACGGTCGCGCGGACGCTCGGACTGCTCCCGCAGACGTCGATCGCGCCGGACGGGATCACCGTCGCCGACCTGGTCGCCCGCGGCCGCTATCCACACCAGGGGCTGTTGCGCCAATGGTCGGCGCAGGACGAGGAGATCGTCCAGCAGGCGATGGTGGCCACCGGGGTGGGCGATCTCGCCACCGCGTTCGTCGACGAACTGTCCGGCGGCCAGCGGCAACGCGTCTGGATCGCGATGGCGCTCGCCCAGCAGACCCCGTTGCTGCTGCTCGACGAGCCGACGACCTACCTGGACATCGCCCACCAGCTCGACGTGCTCGACCTGTGCGCCCGGCTGCACTCCGACCAGGGGCACACGCTCGTCGCCGTCCTGCACGACCTCAACCAGGCCGCCCGGTACGCCACGCATCTGATCGCCATGCGCGACGGCCGGATCGTGGCGGAGGGCAAGCCGTCCGAGATCGTCACCGCCGAGCTGATCGAAGAGGTCTTCGGGCTGCCGTGCCGGATCGTCGAGTGCCCCGAAACCGGGGCGCCGCTGGTGATCCCGGCCGCCCGCCGCGCCGTGCCGGTCTAGCCGGGTATCCGCCTATGCTGGGCTGATGGATCTTTCGTTCCGCTTCGCCGCCGAGTCCGACGTGCCGGCCATCGTGGCCCTGGTGGAGTCGGCGTACCGGGGGGAGGCCAGCCGGGCCGGATGGACCACCGAGGCGGACTTCCTCGACGGCCAGCGCACCGACGCCGACGAGGTCGCCGACCTGGTCGAGGACTCCGACAGCCGGCTGCTGGTCGCGACGGCCGCCGGTCGGCCGGACGACCTCGTGGCCTGCTGTCACGTCGAGAATCGCGGCGACTACGCGTACTTCGGGATGTTCGCGGTGCGCCCGGGACTCCAGGGCGGCGGCGTCGGCAAGGCGGTCATCGCCGAGGCCGAACGCGTCGCCGTCGCGGCCTTCGGCGTACGCGAGATGCACATGACCGTGATCTCCGTCCGGGAGGAGCTGATCGCCTGGTACGCCCGGCGCGGCTACACGCGTACGGGCAAGACGACCCCGTTCCCGTACGGCGACGAACGTTTCGGGCTGCCCAAGCGCGACGATCTGGAGTTCGAGCTGCTCATCAAGCCGTTGACCTGATCTGACAGTCCAGAGTGGACAAACGGACTTGTCGTATCTGATGCGGATTAACGGCGAAAGCTGTAGGTTATTCGCGTGGTACCGAACGCCGCCGCGCTGTGGTTTCTCCTGGTCCTCTTCGCCGTCTACGCCACCGGTTGGCTGATCGTCCCCGGCGTCCGGCGGTGGACGCGCGACGCCGCCCGGCTGCGGACGGCGACGGTGCTGCGGCGGGAACGGCTGTCCACGCTGGCCGTCGAGTCCACCCGATACGCGGGAGAGGTGACGGTCGCGGCCGACCGCGCCGGAGCCCGGGAAACGCGCCTGCGGGAGTTGTGGCACCAGGCCCAGGCCGAACTGGAGCGAGCCGAGCAGGCATACGACGCGGCCGACGAACGCTGGCGCCGGCTGACCCTGGCCGCTGCCGTCGCCTCCGACACCGAGAACGACGAGGACCTGTCCGC
Source organism: Hamadaea sp. NPDC050747 (assembly GCF_040654195.1). NCBI lineage: Bacteria > Bacillati > Actinomycetota > Actinomycetes > Micromonosporales > Micromonosporaceae > Hamadaea > Hamadaea sp. NPDC050747. The sequence continues at coordinate 223,928 of NZ_JBFAHM010000004.1, read as the reverse complement.
CCGAGTACGCCACCTCCGCCGGATCGTCACCGAGGCTGCCCTGCGTGGGCAGATCTCCCCGCTCGCCCTCGGCGACGCCGTCGCCGGCCGCGACGGCTGGGATCCTGAACGCCCCCTCGCCGACCAGGAGCGCCAACTGAGCCGGGTCGTACGCCAAGCCGGCGAAGCGGCGTACCGGGCGGTCGCGCAGCGCGAACGCAACGCCTGGGACGCCTACGTCGCCGCAGCCGACCAGGCTCGCAGCCTGCGCCGGGAGGCCAACGCCGCCACCGAACGCGCGCAGCACGCGCTGTCGCTGCTCGCCCCGGCCCGGGTCCAGCCGCAGCCACTCACCACGGCCGCCTGGAACACCCCGACGCAGGTGCTGACTGTGGCTCGCCGCCGGCCCTGAACCCTCGCCACCCATCACCTGCTCCCGTAGGCTGCCGATCAGTCCGTTCGGGGAACGATCAGGGCGCTGTGGACACGACACGCCGGTCGATCATGGCCGAAAGTTCATGACCGCGCGGAAAGCCGGGGAAGGGGAGGGTGCGATGGGGCGCGAGTGGGTGCTCTACGGCGCGTACGGGTTCACCGGTGAGCTGATCGCCCGGGAGGCGGTGGCGCGCGGGTTGACGCCGATCCTGGCAGGCCGGGACGAAACGAGGCTGCGACCGCTCGCGGCAGAACTCGGTCTCCAGATGCGTGCGTTCCCGCTCGACGACCCGGCTCGACTCGACGCCGGTCTGCGTGGCGTCGCGCTGGTCCTGCACTGCGCCGGCCCGTTCTCCCGGACCTCGGCGCCCATGCTCGCCGCGTGCCTCCGAATGGGCGCGCACTATCTCGACATCACCGGCGAGATCGACGTCTTGGAGCACGCGTACTCGCTCGACGAGGCGGCGCGGCAGGCCGGGATCGTGATCTGCCCGGCGGTCGGCTTTGACGTGATCCCGACCGACTGCGTCGCGGCGACGCTCGCCGCCGAACTGCCTGGCGCGACGCGGCTCCGGCTCGGTTTCGACACCCGGTCGGCGTTGTCGCCCGGCACGGCGAAGACCACAGTGGAAGGTGCGGTCGGCGGCACGAGGGTGCGCCGGCAGGGCCGCCTCACCCGGGTGCCGATGGGCAGCCTGACCCGCACGATCGACTTCGGCGTGGGGGAGAAGCTCGCCGTCGCCATCCCATGGGGCGACGTCGCGAGCGCGTACCGCACCACCGGCATCCCCGACATCGAGGTCTACCTACCGACCTCCCGCCGCCAGATCCGCGGCCTCCGGTTCACCGAGATCGCGCGGCCCGTCCTGAAAATCGGGGCGGTCCAGCGGTTCCTGCAGAACCGGGCGGGCAGCCGGCCCGGCCCGTCGCCCGAGACCCGCGCGAAACGGCCCATGCACGTCTGGGGCGAGGTGACCGCGCCCGGCGAGCGCCGCGTCGCCCGGATCACCACGGCCAACGGCTACGACCTCACCGTGACCGGCTCGCTCCCCGTGGTGGTCAAGCTCCTCTCCGAGGGATACGCCGACAGCGGCGCCCGGACCCCGTCACAGCTGATGGGCGCGGACTACGTCACGAAGCTCCCCGGATCGTCCCCACTGGTCCTCAGCGAGGTTTGAGGCGAGGGCCGAGGCGGGGCTCAGCGCATTACCTGGCAGGTAATCGACGGCATGACGTCGAGCCGCGACAGTAAGCGCATGAATCTTCTGCGTTTCGCGTTGCGGCTCGACGCCGGCGCTTCCGCCGGTCTCGGTGTCGTCATCCTCGTCCTCAGCGGCAAGCTCGACGAGTGGCTCGGTACGCCGACCGCGTTCACCGTCGGCGTGGGCGTGTTCCTGCTCGTGTGGGCGACGGGGCTGGCGGTGCTGGCGGCTCAACGGGACATCTCCCCGGCCGGCGGGTGGACCGTCATCGTGCTCAACGTGGGCTGGATCGGGGCCAGCCTCGCCGTCGCCTTCGGCGGGGCGTTCGACCTCACCGGGTGGGGCGTCGCGGTGTCAGCTCTCCAGGCGTTGCCCGTTCTGCTGTTCATCGATCTCCAGTACCTCGGTCTGCGTCGCGTCCGCGCCGCCGTCCGCAGTGGCGCCGTCGGGAGCGGGGCCGCCTGACGGCTGTTCCTTCGGCAAGCGTTCGGCGACGAGCAGACCGGCGAGGGCGGCGACCGCGAGCACGAGCATCGCCAGGGCGTACGAGCGCTCGGGGGTGCGGGTGATCCCGGCGACGATGACCGTGCCGGCGATGGCGGTGCCGAGTGACGAGCCCAGGTTGGACACGCTCCGGGACAGCCCGGAGATCTCGCCCTGCAGCTTCTCGCCGAACGCCGACTGCACGATGTTCACCGACGGCGTGATCATCAGCCCGATGCCGACGCCGATGATGAACAGGCCCGGCAGCAGGGCGGGCGCGCCGCCGTTGGACCAGGCGACGATCAGCAGCAGCGCGCAGACGCCGACGACGGTCACGAAGAAGCCGGTCTCGATGAGCGTACGCTGCGGCCACCGTTTGGCCAGCCGTTCGGCCACCAGCGAGGTGCCGAGGATGCCGACCGTGGCCGCGGTGAAGATCAGGCCGGTCTCGATGGCGTTGTATCCGCGGACCACCTGCAGGAACGCGGCGACCACGAACGAGGTGCCCATCAGGACGAGCCACTGGAGGTTCTGGGTGATCATGCCGAGGTTCGCCACGCGGCTGCCGAACAATCGCATCGACAGCAACGGTTCCTGGCCCGCCGCCTCCGTTGTGCGTACATGCCGGAAGAAGAGCACGAGCACCACGACCCCGGCGGCGATCATCAGGAGCATGAGCCAGGCCTTCTTGCTGGACAGGAGAATGCCCCCGACGATCAGGATGAGCCCCACCGCCGACAGCACCGTGCCGCGGACGTCGAACTTCCGGTCGGGCTGGGCCGGCAGAGGATCGGTCAGCCCGCGGCCGAGGATCACGATCACGACGATGACCAGCGCCTGGAAGACGAACGCGGCCCGCCAGCTGATGGCGGAGGTGATCAGCCCGCCGATGAGCGGACCGGCCGCCGCGCCAACCCCGGCCATCGCGCTGATCATGCCGAATGCCTTCGCTCGGGAGGTCAGATCGGTGAAGTACAGCGTGGCCAGGATGTAGACGGGCGGGATGAGCAACGCCGTGCCGACACCCTCCAAAATGGAGTTCCCGAGGACCAGGACGCCCAGCCCGGGCGCGACCGCGCAGGCCAGCGCGCCGACGCCGTAAGTGATCAGCCCGAGCTGGAACAGGCGCTTGCGGCCGAACTTGTCGGTCAGTTTGCCGCCCGGGATCATCAACGCCGCCATGACCAGGAGGAACAGCGTGATGGACAGCTGTACGCCGGCCACCGTCGTGTTCAGGTCCTGACTGATGTCGTTGATCATCACGTTCATGTTGGAGCCGGCGAAGCTGCAGATGAACTGGGCCAGCGCCAACGGGACCAGGGCACGGTTACGCATGGCTCAGCACCGGCCCGACCCAGCCCGCGCCGTGATCGAGCTGGAAGTCGAGGTTCATCGCGGCGCTGATCAGCGACAGGTGACTGAACGCCTGCGGGAAGTTGCCGATCTGCTCACCGGTCGCGGCGATCTCCTCGGAGTAGAGGCCGAGGTGGTTGCTGTAGGTGAGCATCTTCTCGAAGGTGAGCCGGGCCTCCTCCAGCCGTCCGGAGCGGGCGAGCGCGTCGACGTACCAGAACGAGCAGATGGTGAAGGTGCCCTCGGAGCCCTGCAGGCCGTCCGGCGAGGCCTCCGGGTCGTAGCGGTAGACGAGGCTGTCGGAGACCAGTTCGGTGTCCATCGCCCGCAACGTCGACTGCCACATCGGGTCACTGGGCGCCACGAAGCCGACCAGCGGCATGTAGAGCAGCGACGCGTCGAGCACGTCGGTGTCGTAGTGCTGGACGAACGCGTCCCGCTTGGGATGGAAGCCGCGGTCCATGATCTGTTCGTAGACCGCGTCGCGCTGCTCGGTCCACCGGGCCAGGTCGGCCGGGCGGCCCTTGTCGCGGGCGAGGCGTACCGCCCGGTCGAACGCCACCCACGACATCAGGCGCCCGTAGGTGAAGTTCTGCCGGCCGCCGCGCGTCTCCCAGATGCCCTCATCCGGCTGGTCCCAGTTGTCGCAGAGCCAGTCGACGAGATCCCGGACGTTACGCCAGCCCGCGTTGCCGATGGTGAGCCCGTGACTGTCGGCCAGGTACAGCGAATCCATGGCCTCGCCGTAGATGTCGAGCTGCAGCTGACCGGCCGCGCCGTTGCCGATGCGTACCGGGCGGGAGTCACGGTAGCCGGACAGGTGGCCGAGGACCTCCTCGTCGAGGTCGGGCGAACCGTCCACCCGGTACATGATCTGGAGGGGATGTCCGTTCTTGGACTCCTTCACCCGATCGTTGAGCCAGCCCATGTACGCCGCCGCCTCGTCGGTGAAGCCGAGGCCGAGAAGGGCGTAGACGGAGAACGAAGCATCCCGGACCCACGTGAACCGGTAGTCCCAGTTGCGCTCGCCGCCGATCTGCTCGGGCAGGCCGGCCGTCGGAGCCGCCACGAGCGCGCCGGTCGGGGCGTATGTCATGAGCTTGAGCGTCATCGCCGAGCGCTCCACCATCTCGCGCCAGCGGCCCTGATACTGCGAGCGGCCGATCCACGACCGCCAGAAGTCCCGGGTCTGCTCGAACAGCGCGACGATCTCCTCCGGGGCGAACACCCGGGGCGGCTCGTCCGGCATGGTCTCGAGGACCATGCCGCCGACGTCCCCGGCGACCAGGTCGGCGAAGGCGGTCAGCCCCTGCTCGGTCCGCTGGATGTCGCCGGGCTGGATCAGCATCCGGTCCTTGCGGGCCGGGTTGATGTTGACCGTCATCCCCCCGCCCTGGAAAACCGCGCCGTTCAGGCCGTACTCGACCTCGGTCCGGGCCCGGCCGTAGTCGAACCGCGGCTCGCAGTCGAACCGGAAGCGCATCTTGCCCCGGACGACGCTGATCATCCGGACCAGCCGGTGCCGATCGGTCGCGACCTTCCCGTGGCCCGCGGCGATCGGCATGAAGTCCATGACCTCGCCGACGCCCGCCTCGCTGAGGAACCGCGTGATCAGGATCGGCGTACCGGGCAGGTAGAGCTGCCGGGTCACGTAGTCGACGCCCTCGGGCGCCACCCGCAGGTGCCCGCCGCGTACCGGGTCGAGGAGGGACGCGAAGATGCTCGGCCCGTCGAAGCGGGGCGCGCAGAACCAGTCGACGGTTCCGTTCGTGTCGATCAAGGCGGCGGTCTGCAGATCGCCGATCAGGCCGTGTTCGTGAATCGCAGGACCCTGCGTGCCGCTGGTCATCTGTTCAGCATTGCCCGCTCGGTGCCGGTCTGTTCGGCGAATCGCCAGATGTCCGGGCAGACTGGCCCCGGTCCACGCGACGGAGGAGAACGATCATGACGGTGTCCTCGCCCACGGTGGGTGAACTGCTACGCCACTGGCGGTCACACCGCCGGCTGAGCCAGCTCGACCTCGCCGGGATCGCCGAGGTGTCCGCCCGGCATCTCAGCTTCCTCGAGACCGGCCGGGCCAAGCCCAGCCGGCCGATGCTGCTGCGGCTCGCCGAGAACCTCGACGTGCCGCTGCGGGAGCGCAACCGGCTGCTCCTCGCGGGCGGGTACGCCCCGGCGTACACCGAAAGCGAGGTCACCTCGCCCCGCATGGCCGGTGTGTGGCAGGCGGTACGCCAGGTGCTGACGGGACACGAGCCGTACCCGGCGGTGGTGACCGACCGCTTCTGGCGCATGCTCGACGCCAACGCCGCCATCGACCTCCTGACCGGGGTGGTCGCCCCGTGGCTGCTGGAGCCGCCGGCCAACATCCTGCGGGCCGGCCTGCACCCGGAGGGGCTGGCGCCGCACATCGTCAACTTCGGCGAGTGGCGGGCGCATCTGCTGACCCGGCTGCGGCGGCAGGCGGCCGTCGCGGGCGACGCCGACCTCCAGGAGCTGTACGAGGAGCTGAAGGCGTACCCGTGCGACGATCCGGAGCCGGAGGTGGAGTCGCCCGGGTCGGGCGACGTCGTCACCCCACTGCGGCTGCGTACGCCGCTCGGCGAGCTGGCCTTCTTCAGCACCATCGCCACCTTCGGCATACCGGCCGACGTGACCGTGGCCGAGCTGGCGATCGAGTCGTTCTTCCCGGCCGATCCGTTCACCGCCGACGTGTTAAGGGCACGACAGGCGGCCCGCTGACCGTTACCGTCACGGCATGGCGGAGGTCTGGCTGGCTTACACGAAGTACGACGGTTCCCTGCACTGGCATCAGAAGGCGCGCCGGCTCGGCGAAGACGAGCACGGCGTCTGGCTCGGCGGGACCAAGGGGACCGTCGTCCGCAAAGGCCACGACGACGTCGTCACGGAGGCGGAATGGGCGCACGTGGTCCTGATCCCGCACGATGCCTGGTGGACGGCTGCCTTCAACGGCCCGGGGGCGCGCAACGAGATCTACTGCGACATCGCCACCCCGGCGATCTGGCCGCATCCCGGCGAGGTGACCATGGTCGACCTCGACCTCGACGTGCTGCGTATGAAAGACGGGCGGGTGCTGCTCGACGACGCGGACGAATTCGCCGAGCACCAGGTCCGGTACGCCTACCCGCCGGACGTCGTCGCGAACGCCGAGGCCTCGGCGAGGTGGCTGCTCGACGCGGTACGCGACCGCCGCGGCCCGTTCGGCGGGGCACACCTGCCGTATCTGAAGCTAGTCAGCGACTAGTTCGACCTCGTAACCGTCCACATTCTCCAGATAGGCGGCGTAGTGCTCGGGGCCGCCGGCGTACGGGTGCCGGTCGGAGAACATCAGCGACCAGCCGTGTGCGGGCGCGACCGCGACGAGCTGGTCGACGCGGTCGCGCCCGGACACGGTGAAGGCCAGGTGATTCAGGCCGGGCCGATGCCGGTCGTGCTCGCCGGCGTTCATCGCCGGGCTCTGCTCCACTACGAGATACGTCGGGCCGAGCCGCCAGCTGCGCCCGCCCGGCCAGTCCTGGAACTGCTCGTAACCCAGCTCGGTGAGCAGCCAGCCCCAACTGGCGACCGCGCGGTCGAGGTCGGGCACCCAGAGTTCGACGTGATGCAGCGTCCCGGTGGTGATCTCCACCGGACAAGACTAGAGCGCCGGCCCCCGCTTACGGAGATCGTCCACCGCCGTCATGGCGTCGCGCAGTTCGGCGAGCCACTGATCGGCATGCTGCCCGACGAGGCGTACGCACCAGGCCAGCGCCTCCGACCGGGAACGGGCGACTCCGGCGTCCACGAGCGTGTCGAGGACCTGCCGGTCCGGCTGGCGCAGCCGGGTCATCACCGGAGCCGACAGGGTGGTGAACAGTTCGCGGGTGCCGCCGCAGACCACGCCCCAGGCGGCCTTCCGCTGGTACTTGTGCTCGATCTGCCGGGCGAACCGGATCCGCCGTTCGCGGGTCTCCTCGCGATAGGCGGCGATGCGGCCGCGCTCGGCGGCGGCGCGGTCGGCCTCGGACGCGTCCGCCGCGTGGGCGGGCTCGGCGAGAGTGCCGACGATGAGGATCTCGTCGCGGTCGATGACGATCTCCGCCGGTCCGGTGAACCAGTCGTCCGGCAGCAGGCCGGTGATCCAGGCCGGGGCGTCGTCGGCCGGAGGTGGTTGCTCGGTGCGACTCACTACTCGAATCATGCTTACATGATTACACCGTTGCTCGACATACGTCGACGGGTCCGCGTTCCGCCCACGGCGAAAGCGAAAGCCCGGTGTGAGCGGACCGGCGAAAGGCGACAGAATGCGGGGATGAAGATCCCCGACGAATACGTGGACTGGCGGACCAAGGGCGTCTGGAATCCGGGCCCGCCGGTGACGCTGACCGAGTTCGCCGCAGCGCGGCACAACCTGTTCGGCGGGGCGTTCACGTGGCCGGTGATGGTCGCGCGGCGTACGGCGATCGAGCACAACGTGCGGACCCTCGCCGACTACTGCGAGCGGCACGGCGCGTTGTTCGCCCCGCACGGCAAGACGACGATGGCGCCGTCGCTGTTCCAGGCGCAGCTGGCGGCGGGCGCGTGGGCGATCACGGTCGCCACGCCGAATCAGGCGCTGGTGTGTGCGGCGCTGGGGGTGCCCCGCGTGCTGCTCGCCAACGAGGTAGTGGACCCGGTGGCGCTGCGCTGGCTGGCGACCCAGGACACCGAGATCCTCGTCTACGCGGATTCGCTCGCGGCCGTCGAGCGGCTGTCGGCGGCGACCGAGGCGGGCGGGCATTTCCGGGTGCTGCTCGAATGGGGCTACGCCGGTGGGCGTACCGGGTGCCGGACGAATGCGGACGCGGTCGCCGTCGCCCAGGCCGTGCATGACGCCCCGAACCTCGACCTCATCGGGATCTCGTCGTTCGAGGGGCTCCTGCCGACCACCGCGGACGCGCAGTCCTTTCTGGACAGTCTGGTCGAGGCGACCAAGGCGATCGCCCACCTGCTGCCGGCCGAGCCCCTCGTGACGGCGGGCGGCAGCGCGTACTTCGACCTGGTCACCGCCACCCTTGGCGGGCAGTGGCTCGACGGCCGGCGGCTGCGGCTCGTGCTGCGCAGCGGCGCGTACATCTCCCACGACGACGGGACCTATCGGCACAAGACGCCGTTCCTGCGCGTTCCGGGGGAGGGGACGCTCGACGCCGCCTTGGAGGTCTGGGCCCAGGTCCTCGCCACGCCCGAGCCCGGTCTCGCGCTGCTCGGTGTGGGCAAGCGCGAGGCGCCCTACGACGAGGGCCTGCCGGTCCCGCTGCGCGTCCGGCGGGCCGACGGGCGGGTCGAGGCCGCGGATGGGCTCGAGATCGTGCGGCTCAACGATCATCACGGGCATCTGTCGGTACGCGACGAAGGGGCGGTCGCCGTGGGCGACCTGGTGTGCCTGGGCATCTCCCATCCGTGCACCGCGTTCGACAAATGGTCGGTGATCCCGGTCGTCGAGGACGACTACACCGTCACCGAGCTGCTGCGGACGTACTTCTGATGGGGGCCGCGGATCAGTTCGCCGACGAACTGCTGGCCGCGTACGCCGTCCTCGACCCGACGTCCGCCGTCGTGGAGGCGGGCGCGAAGGATCCGGACCGGCTGACCGACTACAGCCCGGCCGGGCACCAGGCGCGGGCCGACTTCGCGGCGGCCGAGCTGCGGAAGATCGCCGGGGTGCCGGCCGAGTCCGCGCACGACCGCCGCCTGCTCGACCATCTCGCCGAACGCCTCGAGTCGATGATCGAGTTCCATGACAGCGGCGAGGATCTCCGGGAGCTGCATGCCGCCGCGACCGGGCCGCTGCAGATGATCCGCCAGGCGGTCGACGCCGCCGTCCCGGCCGGCGACGTGGACGCGGACGAGCGGGAGACGGGCTGGGCGCTGGTCGCCGAACGGCTCGCCGACGTGCCTCGCGCCCTCGCCGGGTACGCCGAGAGCCTGACCGTCGCGGCGAGCCGAGGCCACGTCGCCGCCGCCCGGCAGATCGACCTGGTCGTGGCGCGGTGCGACGGGTGGATCGCCGACACCGAGCAGCTCGCCGCGTCCTACTCCGGAGGACCGCACCAGGCCGCGCTGACTGTGGCGACGAAGGCCGCGGTCGAGGCGTACCAGCTGCTGGCGAGCCGGCTCAGCGCGGACCTGAAGCCGAAGGCGAACCCGGCTGAGGCCTTCGGCCCGGACCGGTACGCGGTCTGGTTGCGCAAGTTCCTGGGCGTGCGGCCCGACCTGGCCGAGCTGTACGCGTGGGGCTGGGACGAGGTGGAGGCGATCGAGGCACAGCTGCGCGCGGAGGCCGAGGCGATCATGCCGGGGGCCGGTCTCGGCGACGTGCTCGACCACCTCGACGCGCCCGGGTCGCCGGGCATGATCGGCAGCCCGCCGGAGTTCGCGGACTGGCTGCAGGCTGTGCTCGAACGCACGCTGTCCGAATTGGACGGTACGCACTTCGACATCCCCGAACCGTTGCGGCGCATCGAGTCGCGCGTCACGACGTCGGCCGGGACGATGTACATCGGGCCGTCCGCCGACCTGACCCGGCCGGGCCGCGTGTGGTGGCAGCTGCCGGAGCACGACACCGAGTTCGCCACCTGGTACGCCTACACGACCGTATACCACGAGGGTGTGCCCGGACATCATCTGCAGATCGGCTACGAGTCCTGGCGCAACCCGCTCGGGCAGCGGCTGAACCTGCTCGGCGGGCTGTCGGCCGGGCAGGAGGGCTGGGCGCTCTACGCCGAGCGCCTGATGGACGAGCTGGGCTGGTACACACAGCCGGGCGCGCGGCTCGGTTACCTGTTCGCGCAGCTGCTCCGGGCCGCCCGCGTCGTGATCGACATCGGACTGCACCTGGAGCTGCCGGACCGCGACGGGCGGACCTGGACGCCGGACGCCGCCTACGACATGCTGGCGAACCGCTGCCAGCAAGGCGGGTACGCGTCCTCGGAACTTGCGCGTTACCTCGGCCGACCGGCGCAGGCGTTGGCGTACAAGGCGGGCGAGCGCGTCTGGCTCGACGCGCGCGCCGCCTCCGGTCTGCCGTTACGGGAATTCCACCGGCGAGCGCTCGATCTCGGCTCGCTCGGGTTGGGGCAGCTGGCCGCCGCCCTCCGCTGACGTCGCCGCTGACGTCACCGTTCCCGGGGTTCCTCGATGTGCGAGTCAGGCCCCGGGAACACCAGCCCCTCGTGGTCGTCCGCCCACCGTACGAGGTACGGCGGCGTACCGTCTTCGTGGCGCACTTCCAGCACGACGCCGACCCGGCGGGCCTCGCCGACGTGGGCGCCTTCCATGATCAAGCGATCGCCGACCTTCGCCTTCATGCCCTCACCATAAGACGGGCGGCTGTTTCGCCGCCGGGCGTACGGGGGAAACGTGGCACATGATCGCTCCAGTTGTCGTCGGCGTCGACGGCTCACCCTCCAGCCTCGCCGCCGCCCGGTACGCCGCCCGCCTGGCCGTCCGCCGGCAGACCTCCCTCGACTGTGTGCTGGCCTACCAGCCGGCCGTGTACGCGTACCCGCCGATGGGTGGGATGGACCCCGGAGTGCTCGCCGACGACCAGGTACGCGAAGACCTCGACCGGATGGTCGCCCACATCGGTGACGGGCTGCGGGACGCGTACCCGGAGTTGACCGAGGTGACCGCGCGTCAGGTGCCGGGCGGGCCGGCGGCGGCGTTGATCGAGCTGTCTCGCGAGGCGGCCGTGACCGTCGTCGGCAGCCGGGGCGTCGGCGGCTTCGAACAGTTGCTGCTCGGTTCGGTCTCCAGCCAGGTCGCCGCGCACGGCCAAGGTCCGGTCATCGTCGTACGCCCGGTACTCCCCGAGGGCGACACCGCCGAGGGCGACACCGACACTGATACCGCCGAGGGCATGGCCGGCGTGGACCCCGATCCGGACGCCGGGCCGGTGCTCGTCGGCGTCGACGGATCGGCCGAATCCCAAGCGGCGCTGCGGTTCGCGGCCGAGGAGGCGCAGTTGCGCCGCACGTCGCTCGTCCTGGTGCACGCCCGGCCGGAAGGCGACGACGTCGACGTCCTCGACGAGGTGCTCGAACAGGCGGCGGCCGAGGTCGCGGGGATTCCGGTGGAGAAGCGGATCGTGTCGAGCAAGAACGTCGAGGACACGATGATCGAAGCCGCACGGTCGGCGGGCCTGACGGTGGTGGGCTGCCGGGGCCGGGGCGGTTTCACCGGGGCGCTGCTCGGTTCGGTGAGCCGGGCGTTGACCCATCACGGTTCCGGCGCGATCGGCGTGGTCCACAAACACGATCGCTGACCCGGAATCTCTTGCACCGCCGGTCTTCTGCACGACGCGGGGGTGCGGACGGTGCCCCTGGCCGCGGCGGCTGGTCTCCCGCCCGCATCCCGCGCGCCGTGCCGGTCTCCCGGCCTGCCACGGCTTAACCGACTCTGGGCCGACTCAGGTTACGGGTCCAATCCGCCAATCGGAACCGCCGCGAGTCGTACGCCGAGTCGTACGCGAGGCAGGCAGATAGTCTGCCCATCCGTTGCGGGTCTTCGCAACCCGGACGCGCTCCGCCGAACGGCTGAGTGACGCCGTGTGAGGTGAAACTCACGCCGTTACCGGCCCTCGTGCGTCGTTTCCGCGCGGGCTGGGGCGCGCTCGGTGGAACGCGGTGCACCTTACGGCGACCGGATGACGTCGATGGCGTTCCACCGATGGTCACGACGCCACGCACGCCGCGACGCCACTGTAGACCGGAATGGTCCGTTCCGGTAATGTCACCGGTGTGACCCAAGGACTTTCCGGCCGCCGAGCCCAAGCCGCCCGCAACGACGAGGCCATCCTCGAAGCCGCGCGCGAGGTGTTCCTGGCCGACCCGAAGGCTCCGGTGGCGGCGGTGGCGGAGCGGGCCGGCGTCGGCATGAGCGCGCTGTATCGCCGGTTCCCCGGCAAAGAGGACATGCTGCGCCGGCTGTGCCAGGACGGCCTGCTGCGCTACAACGCCGAAGCCGAAGCCGCATTGGCCGGCGGCACGCCGGGTTGGGAAGCGCTGGAAGCGTTCCTGGGCAACGTGGTCGACGCGGACGTCCACTCGCTCACCGTGCACCTCGCCGGCACGTTCGCGCCCACCCCGGAGATGACGCAGGAGGCCCGTCGATCGGGAGAACTGGCCGCCCGCCTCGTCGAGCAGGCGAAGAGCGAACTGCGGCCGGACGTCGGCCTCTCCGATCTCGGCTTCGTGCTGGAGGCGTGCGCGGCGATCCGCGTACCGGACGGGGTGCGCACGAAGGAACTGCGCCGCCGCTATCTCGCCGTCATTCTCGCCGGTCTCCGCCGGACCGACGCCGATCCCGATCTCCCCGGACCGCCGCCGTCGGCCGACGAGGCGAACTGGCGGTGGCGGCAGGGACCCGCACCCCGTTCAGCAGATAACGGGTAAAACGGGTCGTGACAACCATCATCTGGACGGCGGAGTTAGACACGGCGCGGGAGCTACCCCGCGCGTACGACGGCTAAACGTTGAGGATCACCGCGCGGGTCTTCGCGGCGTGCACGGCCGCCTTCAACGAGTCGATGTCGTACGCGCCATGGTGCCGTCGCCCGTTCACGAAGAACGTCGGCGTCCCGGCGACCCCGCTCAGATCGGCCGAATCGACGTCCTCGGCGATGCGCGCGGCACCTTCCCGCGTACGCAGATCCTCCTCGAACCGTTCCGTGTCCAGCTTCAGCTGCTCGGCGTAGCGTACGAGGTCGGCCAGGTCGAGATCGCCCTGATGATCGAGCAGCACGTCGTGCATCTCCCAGAACGCGCCCTGCTCGGCGGCGGCCTCGGCGGCCTCGGCCGCGAGTTGCGCGTGCGGGTGCACATCGGTCAGCGGCAGATGCCGCCACACGTAGGCGATCTCGGCCGAGCCGGACAGCAGCTCGCGCATGATCGGTTCGGCCCGTCCGCAGTGCGGGCACTCGAAGTCGCCGTACTCGACGATGGTGATCCGCGCGTCGGCCGGTCCCCGGATGTGGTCGCGATCGGTGTCCACCTCGACAGCGAGGTCCACGATGGACTCCGCGCCGTCGGCGAGGGCACGTGCGCGGCGCAACGGCGACAGCATGGTCACCACGCGGAAGACGATCCAGGTGACCGCGGAGGCCAACAATCCCGCGACCAGGACGCCGAGCTTCGCCTCCTCGAGTTGGTCGCCGGTGAACGCCAGGGTGGCGACGAGCAGGGAGACGGTGAAGCCGATGCCGGCGATCGTCCCGGCGCCGCCGACGGCGGCCCAGCCGACCGGGGGCCGCAGCCGGCCCTTGGACAGCCGGGTCACCAGCCAGGAGCCGCCGATGATGCCGACCGGCTTGCCGATCACGAAACCGGCGGCGATGCCGAGCGTGATCGGCGACGTGACGGCCCGGCCGAGGAACTCGCCGTCGATCTTGATCCCGGCGTTGGCGAGCGCGAACAGCGGCACGATCAGATAGCTCGTCCAGGGCAGGTACAGCGCCTGGAGACGTTCGTTGGGCGAGACCGCCAGCCGCAGGCCCGCGCGTGCCTCCCGTTCCAGTTCGGCGGTGGGCTCCTCGCGGAAGGTCCGGAACAGGTCGGTGGCCCGCTCCAGTTCGCTGCGCGGCGCCGGGTACGCGTACGTGACGAGACCGGCCACGAGACCCACGACGATCGGGTCGACGCCGGAGCCGAACACGGCGATCCAGGCGGCGATGCTGAGCGCCACGTAGACGAAGCCGGTCCGGACGCGGGCGATCCGGGCGGCGAGGACCAGCAGGAGGAACAGCACGCCGAGCAGCAGCGGCCCCAGGGCGACGCCGCCGGTGTAGAACAGCGCGATGACCACCAGGGCGAGAAGGTCGTCGACGACGGTCACGGTGAGCAGAAAGGCCCGTAGCCGGTCGGGGAACCGCGGGCCGACGAGCGCCAGCATCCCGAGCGCCAGCGCGGTGTCGGTCGACATCGCCGCGCCCCAGCCGTGCGCGGAGTCCGAGCCCGCGTTGATCAGCAGGTAGATCCCGATGGGCACGAGGATGCCGGCCGTGCCGGCGGCCAGCGGGAGCGCGAACCGGCGTCGCTCCCGCAGTTCGCCGAGGTCGAATTCGCGGCGCGCCTCCAGCCCGACGACGAAGAAGAAGAACGTCATCAGCCCGGAATTGATCCACTCGCGCAGGGTCAGCTCGATGCCCCACCGTCCCAGGTGGATCGAGAATTCGGTCTCCCACACCCGCTCGTAGGAGGACAGGCTGATGTTCGCCCAGAGCAGGGCGAGCACGGTCGCGCCCAGCAGGATGGCCGCGCCGCCGGTCGACGTGCGCAGGAACCGCCGGAGCGGCGTGTCCATGTTCCGCGTCCACGCCGTCCGCAGGGCCGTGCCGTTGACCATCGGTTCTCCTTCGCGAGCCTCCCGCGCTGATCGTAGGCACAAAGATCAGCGCGGCATGCGGGATGGAGACCGATCCCACGGTGGGGAATAACCGGCCGGTCAGGTCCGTGCGTTCCGGGTCGCGCGGGCCGCTCCCGCTACGACCGCGGCCGGTCCCCAGGCAGTGGTACGCACAGCGGCGCGCCCGGTTTCGCCGAGCGAGTGCGCGGCGACCTCCTCGCGTACGGTCGAGAGGTATCGGCCGCCGAGGTGGAGCACTCCGCCGCCGAGGACCATCGCGACCGGGTCCAGGAGCGTGGCCGCGGCGGCCAGTCCGGCTCCGAGCACTCGGGCGCCCAAGTCGATGGCGGCGAGTGCGGCGGCATCGCCGTCTGCGGCCGCAGCGGCGACCGCCTCCAGCGCCACGGGGCCGGGAAAACGCCGGCGGGCGGCGTAGTCGGCGGCGATCGCCGGACCGGCGGCGTACGCCTCGACGTGGTCCACGCCGCCGCAGCCGCACGGGCGGCCGTCCCGGACGACCGACGGCAGGTGCCCGACGCTCCCGGCCAGCCCATGTTCCCCAGCCACCAGTACGCCGTCCTGCAGGAGTGCGCCGCCGACCCCGGTGCCGGCCGCGACCACGAGGACCGTCCCGGCTTCACCGGCCGCCTCGCTGAGGGCCATCGCGTGGACGTCGTTCAGCACGACGGTGGTCAGCCCGAGTGCCGCCTCGAAAGCGCCCCGGACGTCGGTGCCCGTCCACCCGGGCAGGCTGGCCGTCGCGTGACTGATCCGCCCCGACGGGTCGACCGCGCCCGCCGTCCCCACGCCGCAGGCCACAACGCCGACTCCGGCAGCTGCCCTGCGGGCAGCGTCGACGGCCGCCGCGAGCACGGCGTCCGGCCCGTCCGCCGCCGGAGTCGGTACGCGGACCCGCTCGCCGATCACACCGTCGGCCCCGACTGCGGCTGCCAGGGTCTTGGTGCCGCCGATGTCGACCCCGATCACTGGTGAAATCGATGCGCTGCTCACCGCGTATCCCTGGAAAACGCCGGAGAAACCATGGCCAGGCGGCGGGCGATGGCGGCCGGGTCGGTGACCGCCGTGCCCACTACGACGGCGCACGCGCCCGCCGCGAACGCCGATCGGACGTGGTCCGGGGTGATCAGCCGGCCTTCGGCGACCGTGCGCGCCCCATAGGCCGCCAGCGCCGCGACCAGGTCGAGGTCGGGCTCCTCGCGCTGCGGACTGTCCGATGTATACCCAGAGAGGGTGCTGCTCACGAGATCGGCGCCCGCGTCCCACGCGGCGAATCCCTCGGCGGCGGTGGCGACGTCGGCCATGACCGGCAGCCGCAGCTCGTCGTGGATCCGGGCGATGAGTCGCGCCGGATCCCCGTCGATGCGAGCCGTCGCCTCGAAGGCGATCACGTCCGCACCCGCCTCGGCGAGCCCTTCGGCCAGCTCGAAGCGGGGCGTGATGAGGTCGCGGTCGGCCGCGCGCACCTTGTGCAGGGCGACGATCGGCAGGTCGCCGACGGCCGCCCGGACGGCGCGGACGTCTTCCGGGGAGTTCACCCGTACGCCCACCGCCCCGCCCAGGACCGCGCACTGCGCGAGCCGCGCGATGATCTCGGCCGAGCGCAGCGGGTGACCCTGCCTCGCCTGACAGGACACGATCAGGCCCCCCACGAGCCGATCCAGGACACTCATCGCCGGTCATCCTCCCAAGATCACGAATGGTCTAGTCCAATTGGCGCGCTGGCGAGTCTGCCTCAGACTTCGTCCGACCGCAAGCGGCAGGTATCCTTTCGATGGTTCATACCAATCGCTCGGGTGGGAGACATGGCGCGGACGAAGCGCGAGCTGCTGCAGAACCATCTCGGGCGGCTGATCGAGTACGAGCTGGCCCCGCACGACCGGCTGCCGACCGAACGGGACCTCGCCGAGGAGTTCGCGGTCAGCCGGATGACGGTCCGCCAAGCGCTGGAACGCCTCGAGCAGGAGCGGCGTGTCTACCGGGTGCAAGGCGCGGGCACCTTCGTCGCGCCACCCGCGATCACCAAGAGCATCGAGCTGACCTCGTTCAGCGACGACATGCGCAGTCGCGGACTGCGCCCGGGCTCGCGGCTGCGCGTCGCCGAGGACATCCCGGCCGGGGCCGAGATCGGCTTCGCGCTGGGGATCTCGCCGTCCGCTCCGGTGGTCCACATCGAACGCGTACGCACCGCCGACGGCGAGCCGATGTGCCTGGAGCACACCTACCTGGCCGGCGCGACGGTGCCCGGCCTGCTCGACGAACCGCTCGACGGATCGCTCTACGACGTGCTCCGCGAGCGCTACCGGATCACCCTGGTCCGGGCGGAGCAGACCATCCGGGCGACCGTCCTCGACCAAGGCGCCGCCGACCTGCTGGCGGTCCCCGCGTTCAGCCCGGCGCTGCTGGTCGAGCGGACCGCGTTCGACCAGCGCGACCGGCCGGTGGAACGGGCGGTGTCCACCTATCGCGGCGACCGCTACAGCTACCAGATCGCGCTCGTACGCCCGACCGCCTGAGCCGGTTTCGGCGGTGTGGGCTCGGGATCGCAGCCACCACATCCGTAGTACAGGATGTCCCAGTGGTTGCCCTCGTTGGTGTAGAGGTTG
This sequence comes from Hamadaea sp. NPDC050747, assembly GCF_040654195.1. Lineage (NCBI taxonomy): Bacteria > Bacillati > Actinomycetota > Actinomycetes > Micromonosporales > Micromonosporaceae > Hamadaea > Hamadaea sp. NPDC050747. The sequence goes on along the minus strand of NZ_JBFAHM010000004.1, from coordinate 206,473 downwards.
CCGGAGGGCGCCCGATACTGGTGACCCCAGCCGCTGATCGTCCCGACGTCGCTGAACCACCGACGCACGTACGCGTTGACGCAGTCGTTCAGCGCGATGTCGACCTTCCAGCCGTTCCAGTGCGTGTAGGTCCCGGCGCCGTGGCCGGTCTCGGTCCCGCCGGTCACCATGATCGGGCAGGTGCTGGATTTTCGGAGAGTCACGACGCCCGCGATCGTCGTACGCCGGATCTGGTCGAACGAGGTGCAGTCGGCGCGCTGCCGGTTGGTGCAGTTTCCGCTGGACCACCAGGTGATGCCGGCAGATTTCAGCCGGGCGCGGGCTTCGGTGTCGGTCAGCTTCACCCGGTCGTCGGCGTGGGCCCCGGTGGGATGGAACAGGATTCCCATCAGGGCGACGGCGACGAACAGCAACGGCCGGAGAAGGGCGGAACCGGTCATCTCCGCACAATAACCATAAGTAGTGGCAGGACGCCGGAGCGACACGATCTTGTCGCTCCGGCGATTCGGCGCGGTCCGGCCGGACGCTGACTCAGCCGGCGGGGACGACGCCCGTCACGGTGGTGAGCTGAATCTTGGCGAGGAGCTTCTGTGTCATCACGTTCAGCCCGATCGTGTTGAACTGCTGGCCGAGCGAGCGCATGACGGAGTTCTGCGACGGCCGGTAGAGCCCGTACTTGTAGTAGCGGGCGCCCTCGTACGCGCCGATCACGCCGCCGTCCGGGGTCGCCTGACCCAGCAGCGCGTACCACTTGCGTTTGCCCGAGGTGAGCTGGGCGGCGGTGTACCGGGTGACGTTGGGCTCGGCCGGCTCCCCGCCCGCGTACCGGTTGTAGGGGGTGTCGTACTCGTCGGCGAGCCCGCCGATGGAGTGGCCCAGCTCGTGCTGGACGATGAGGCCCGACTGGGCGTTGCCGCCGGACGCGGTGGCCACGGTGGAGTATCCCGCGCCGCCGTACTTCGTGCTGTTGCCGACGGCGACGATCATGTCCACCGCGGGCGCGTTCGCGGCGTACGCCTGCGCGGCCGACTCGTCCAGGCACAGCAGCCGTTCGGTGCCGGAGCACCAGAAGTACATGCCCAGCGCGGTGTTCTTGCTGATGCCCTGGGTCGGGTCGTTGTCCACCCCGGACTGTGCCGAGACGACGTCGACCATCCACACGTTGAAGTAGTTCTTGTAGGTGCTGTACGGCGCGAGGGTCGTGAGGGTCGCCCACTTCTCCGCGACGTGCTGGTGGTAGAGGGCCAGCTCGGACGAGGTGTAGCCGTCGCCGACGAAGACGAGGTCGAAACGTGTGCCCGTGCTGCCGGTCTGCTGCAACGGAGTGACGGTCGCGGTGACCGCCGCCGTGGCGGCGGTGCGCTGGGCGGCGGACTGCGCCGGAACGGCGATCTGGCTGATGCCACCGTCTTCGGCGAACGCCTCCAACCATTGCGTAGCCGGGGAAGTGGCCGACGCCGGGGCCGGTCCGGCGAAAGCGGCGGCCAACGTGAGCGCCGCCAGGGCGGCCAGCCGGATGGATGGACGCAACGGATGCCTCCTTCGCGTGAGGGGGTGCGGGCCATCCAAATATCCCCATTGATGAAGGCATTGCGGCAATCGCGAGTGGCCATAGCATCGGCGTTATGGAACTGGAGCTGCGTCACCTCCGCGCCGTCTGCGTGATCGCCGACACCGGCAGCATCACCAAGGCGGCGGCGGCCCTCGGGGTGTCGCAGCCCGCCCTGACGGCGCTGCTCCAGCGGGTGGAACGCGAACTCGGCGGGCAGGTCTTCGTCCGGGATCGCCAGGGCGCGCGGCCGACGCCGCTCGGCCAGTACGTTCTGGTCCGGGCCAGGTCGATGCTGATGGCGATGGACGACCTGCGGCGGGGGGCGGCGTACCAGACGCGGCGGGAGTCCGAGCCGTTGCGGCTCGGCGGACTCGCCGGTCCGGTGTCGGTGGGCCTGGCCGACCGGCTCGGCGCGCGGCTGCCCGCCACCGAGGTACGCCTGCACGCCGAATACTCGCCCCGGCTGCTCTGGGAACTGCTGCTGGCCGACCGGCTGGACGCGGCGGCCACAGTGGACTATCCCGGTTTCGAACTGCGCCCGCCGCCGACCCTCCTGTGGGACGTCATCGTGCAGGAGCCGGTCTTCGTCGCGCTCTGGGAGGGCCACCCGTACGCCGACCGCGACGAGGTGGAGCTGGCCGACCTCGCCGGCGAGCCGATGGCGATGACCCCGGCCGACGGCGCCGGCTGGCCCGACTGCTGGCACCTGGCCTGCGAACAGGCGGGCTTCACGCCCCGGGTGCTGTACACGATCTCCGACGCGGTGCCGATCCGGGAGATGGTGGCGACCCGGCGCGCGGTCAGCCCGTGCCAGGCCGTCTTCCCAGCTGGGGACGGCGTCGTCGTCCGCCCGTTGGCCGGGACTCCCATCACGCTGCGTCACCTGGTCGTCTGCCGCCGAGACGGGCCGCTGGCCGACCGCTTCGACGACCTCGTTCGGCTCGCCCGGGAGGCGTACCGGGCGTATGCGGCGCGGCGGCCCGAATATCTCCGCTGGCTCGACCGGCACGGGCGGCGCCTGTGACCCGCCCGCTGGCACACCTGTGCTAACCGGCGGCGTATGCTGCGAAGATGACCGCTGCGTTTCAGGGCTCGCTGTTCGATCTCGGTGACGAGATCACGCCCGGTGCGCTGGCCGGGTCGGTGCAGCGCGTGGAGCTGAGCCGGGGCGCCTGGGTCGATCTCTGCCCGGGCTGGCTGACCGGGGCCGACGAACTGTTCCTCCGCCTGCGCGACCAGGTCCCGTGGAAGGCCGAGCGCCGCCAGATGTACGAGCGGGTCGTCGACGTCCCCCGGCTGCTCTGCTTCTACGACGAGGACGCCGAACTGCCCGACCCGTCGCTGGAGGTGGTCAAGGAGGCGCTGAACGCCTACTACGCCGAGGAGCTGGGGGAGCCGTTCCGCACGGCCGGGCTCTGTTACTACCGGGACGGCCAGGACAGCGTGGCCTGGCACGGCGACCGCATCGGGCGCGGCGCCACCCACGACACCATGGTCGCCATCGTCTCCGTCGGCGATCCCCGAGCGCTGGCCCTGCGCCCGGCCGGCGGCGGCGACGTGCTGCGGTTCGAACAGGGCCACGGCGACCTGATCGTCATGGGCGGCAGCTGTCAGCGCACCTGGGAACACGCCATCCTGAAGACGGCCAAGCCGGCCGGGCCACGGATCAGCATCCAGTTCCGCCCGCGAGGGGTCCGATAGCCGGATTAGCATGATCGTCATGACCCGATCAAGCCGGCGGGAGAAGATCGTCTGGCTGATCGGCGTCGTGGCGATGGTGGCGGTCTTCGGCTGGGTCGTGCCGCACGTGGCGAGCTACGCCGAGATCTGGCAGACGGTGCGCGGCCTGTCCGGCGGCGAACTGTTGCTCCTGCTCGCGCTGGGCCTGATCGTACTGGCGTTGAACGGCTGGTCCGCCGTCGCCGCCTTGCCGGGGCTCAGCTGGTGGCGCGGCACGCAGACCGGCCTCGTCGGCAACTTCCTCACCGCGCTGTTCCCGACCGGGGCCGACCTCGCCGCCCGGTACGCCATGTGCCGCTCGTGGGGCTTCTCCACCGACCGGACGACCACAGCGGTCGCGCTGGCCGGCATCGGCCGCTACCTGACGATGCTGCTCCTTCCCGTCGTCGGCACCTCGGCGGTGTTGATCACCGGTCGCGGCGACGAGCACACGCCGCTGTTCTTCGCGCTCGGCGTGACCGCGTTGGTGCTGCTGGTGGGCATACCGTGGCTGCTGCTGCGGCGCGAGGACTACGCGCACCGATTCGCGTACCGGCTCCAGACGGTGGCTACTGCGCTTGCGCGAAAGCTGCGCCGGCCGCCACCTCGGGGAGTCGCGGTACGCGTCCTCCGGACGCGGGAGCACCTCGTCATCGGCGTACGCCGGAACGCGCCCCTCGTCGTGGCGACCCAGATCGCCGCGACCGGCGCCAGTTACGGCGTCCTGCTCGCCTCGCTGCGGGCGGTCGGCCTGACCCGCGAGGTGCTCCCGGCGTCGGCGGTGCTCTACGCGTACGCCCTCGGGACGATCGCCTCGCTGGTGCCGCTCACTCCCGGGAATCTCGGCGTGACCGAGCTGATCCTGATCGGGGTGCTGGGCCTGCAGTCGGACGAATTGAACGCCCAGCTGGTCGCGGCGAGTCTGATCTTCCGCATCTTCGTCTGGCTGCTGCCGATCCCGCTGGGCATGGCGGCCTTCTTCTGGTGGCGGCACACGCAGTCCGGTGCGGCGGCCCCATCCAGTGGCACGGCGCAGCCCCGCGGTGTAGCCCGGTCACGCGGTCAGGTTGGTGAGCATCCGCTGGAGCATGGCGGTCATGACGCCGACCTCGCTCGCGCTGAACCCGGCGAAGACCTGCCGGCTGACCTGGCCGAAGACCGGCGGGATGCGCGGTAGCAGGGCTCGGCCGGCGTCGGTGAGCTCGATGACCACCGCGCGACGGTCGCTGGGATGGCGTACGCGTCGCAGCAGGCCCTTGTCCTCCAAGCGGTCCAGCAGTCGGGTCATGCCCGCGGTGTCGGTGCCCAACGCAGCCCGCAGCGCGCTCGGCCCGGGTGCGTCGCCCCGCGAGGCGTGGAGCAGCAGAGCCGCCTGCTGCGAGGTCAGCCCCAACGGCGCGAGCAGGCGCTCGGTCGTCGTGGTGAGTTCCCGGCCGACCTGGTTGAGCAGCGAACCGCCGCCCAGCACCAGCCCCGCCGGCGCGTCAGCGTCTGTCATTCACCAAGGATAGTTCATCTGAACTTGCTGTCATGACAGCTATCATGCTAGCTTCGCCGCCATGACCGTCCTGATCGCGGGCGGCGGCATCGGCGGATTGTGCCTGGCGCACGGGCTACGCCGGTCCGGCCTGCCCGCCACCGTCTTCGAGCGCTCCACCGATCTGCGCGAGCAGGGCTACCGCATCAGTCTGAAAGGCGTGGGGGAGCAGGCCCTTCGTGCCTGCCTCCCGCCCGACCTGTTCGCCCTGGCGGCGGCGACTGCGCTGCGCCCGGCCACTCGCATGGTGTTCCTGTCGCCCGACCTGGTCCCGAAGTTCGCCAAGCCCATCCCGGAGGCGCGCGAGGGATTCGGCGTACACCGGCTCACTCTGCGCGAGATCCTGCTGACCGCGCTGCCGGACGTCCACTTCGGAAAGACGTGCACCGGCTTCACCGCCGGGCACGAGGAGGTGCGCGCCGACTTCGCCGACGGGTCCAGTGCCGTCGGCGACCTGCTCGTGGGGGCGGACGGCGTCACTTCGGCGGTACGCCGGAAGCTGCTGCCGGAGGCGGTGATCGACGACCTGGGCTGGGCGGCGTACGGGCGTACTCCGATCACGGCGGAGCTGCTGGCGCAGACCCCCGACGATCTGATCGACACGTTCAACCGCGTGATCGCACCGGACGGGACCGCGGTCGCGATCGCCACCTGCCGGTCTCGGACGCCGATCCCGGAGGCGGTCGCGCGGATCGCCCCATACGCCCACCTGACCGACGTCGGCGGCTACTTCTCCTGGACTGCGACGATGCCCGGCCCGCGACCGTCCAGAGTGGACCCTGCCGGGTTGCACGCTCGCGTGCTCGACGCCGTGCGGGGCTGGCATTCCGGCGTACGCCGGATCGTCGAGGCCGCCGACGTGGCGGCGACCTTCCCCGTCACGATCACCTCCGCCCGTCCGGTCGCACGCTGGGCCGAGCCTCGGGTGACGCTGCTGGGCGACGCGATCCACACCATGTCGCCGGGCCGGGGCGACGGCGCCAATGTGGCCCTGCGGGACGCTCACCTGCTGAGCGACCTGCTCGGTTCGGGCCGTCCGCCGGCCCAGGCCAAGGCTGACTACGAGACCCAGATGCTGGAGTACGCCTTCGCCGCGGTGGCGGCCTCCCGGGAGACCCCGTTCGCGCCGTTCGCCCGGCCGGCCAGCTGAGGGCGCGCCGCTGGGCGTACCCGATGTCTGAAAGCCGACGCGGCGTTGAACCAGGCGGCGGGCCGTGACCACGATGGCGCGATGACCCCCAAGGCGCCTTTGCTCGGCCTGCTGGCCGCATCCCTGTTCGCCCTCGCCGGCTGCGGCTCCGACACCCCGACCGCGAGCGGTACGCCCAGCTCCTCGGCGGCCGCCAGCGTGGCGGCGAGCCCGACGACCGGCGGTGGCGCCGCGACCGGCGCCGACTGTCTCAAGGGCACCTGGAACGTGGACGTCACCAAGCTCGCGCAGGCCGCCGCGGCGCTGATCGGCAACGGCTCGACCGGCAGCGGCACCGGTGCGATCACGCTGACCTTCGCCGACCAGATGACGATCAAGTTCACCCAGGCGGCGATCAACATCAAGACGACGCAGATGGGTCAGGAGGTCACCATGAAGCAGACCTTCGACGGCAGCTCCACCAGTACCTCGTGGTCGGGCGAGAACGGCAAGCTGTCCGGCACGACGCCGGGCGGCACGGTGACCACCAAGTCGGTCATGGTGATGAACGGCGTCGAGACGCCGCTGACGACGAAGGCCTTCGACGGCAACCTCGACCTGTCCAAGAACAGCCTGGCCTACACCTGCTCCGGCGACACCGCGACGCTGGACAGCGGGTACGTGAAGTGGGAGCTGCACCGCGCGTCCTAACGGTCAGGCGTAGGGGTCGGTGATGCTCCGCAGGTCGCCGAGGATCTCCTTGAGCTGAGCCATCCGCCGCTTGCCCAGATGGGCGGTCCACTCCGCCTCCACTCGCGCCACCACCTGCGCGGCCACGGGAATCGCCTCGTGGCCGCGCTTCGCTATACGCACCAGCCGGGCGCGCGCGTCCCGCGGATCGGGCACTCGTTCCACGTAGCCGGCCTTCTCCAGCTGATCCACGAGGAATCCGGCGGTCTGCTTGGTCACCCCGGCCGCCTCGGCCAGCTCGGTCAGGCGCGTGCCGTCCGGCCCGATCCGCTGGAACACGCGGGCCTGGGCCGGAGTGAAGTCGGCGTATCCGGCCTCGGCCAGCTCGGCGAAGACCCGAGACTCCATCGCCCGGTACGGGATGAACAGCAGCAGGCCCACGTTGAGCTGTTCCTCCGGCATTCTCTCCCCTTGCGGTTCGTTGACAATTGGTCAGACGCTCTGACTAAAATTGGTCAGAGCATCGTACCAAATTACGAGAGCGGGCAGGGATTCGGGAGCGGGCAGGGAGACGAATCATGCGGAACGACGAGATCTGGCGCGAGGTCGATGCCCAGCGGCTCGACTTGGCCGGCCTGCTCGACAGATTGACACCCGAGCAGTGGGAGCAGCCTTCACTGTGTCCGGGGTGGCGCGTCCGCGACGTCGCGGCGCATCTCACGCTCGGGCCGATCACCTCGTGGGGGACCGTGCTCCGCGAGATCGTGCGGGCGCGGGGCAGCTTCAACCGCATGGTGTACGCGACCGCGGTCGAGCGCGCGCAGCGGCCGGTCGACCAGATCGTGGCCGATCTGCGGGCGATCAGCGGATCTCGCCGCCCGGCGCCGGGCACCTCGATCCATGAGCCGTTGCTGGACGTCCTCGTGCACGGGCAGGACATCGCGATCCCGCTGGGCATCGACCGGAAGATGCCGGTCGCGGCGGCGGTGAACTCGGCGAAGCGGGTGTGGTCGACGAGCTTCCCGTTCGGGGCCCGACGCCGGTTGCGTGGCCTCCGCCTGGTCGCCTCCGATGCGTCCTGGGCGGCGGGCGACGGCGTACGCGTCGAGGGGCCGATCTCGGCGCTGCTGCTCGTCCTGACCGGCCGTCCGGCCGGTCTCCGGTGGCTCGGCGGCCCGGGGCTGGCCGAGCTCGAAAGATCGTTGAAGGGGGAGTCATGACGCACTTCGTCCACCACAGCCCGGCCGGCGACGGCGTGGAGCTGCGGGCCATCGACGCGATTCACACGGTGAAGATCGGCGGGAAGCAGACCGACGGCGGCTACGAGCTCTTCGAGATCGACGCGCCGCGCGGCCATGCCATCCCACTGCACACGCACGCCTGGCCCGAGGCCTACTACCTGCTCCACGGCACCATGAGCGTCCAGGTCGGCGAGGACGCCTACGACCTGACGCCGGGCGCGGCCCTGACCGTCCCGCCCTACGCCCAGCACACCTTCTCGATCGCCACGCCGTCGGCGAAGTTCCTGGTGTTCACGCTGACCGACGCGATGGGGCGGTTCTTCGCCGACCTCGACGAGTCGATCCCGGTGGACGCCCCGATGGCCGAGGTGTTTCCGCTCGCCGCCGCCGCGGCGGCGCGGCACGGAGTCAGCTTCGTCCAGCCGCCGCGTTGATCTGCTCCGGACCGAGCACCTTGTCCGGCCAGCCGTGCCGGGCCAAGGTCAGCATCGCCCGGCCCATGTTCACCGTGGTGGTCACCGACCTCGGGGACAGCCGCCGCACCAAGGGGAAGACGGGGCGGCCGATCGCGTACAACGTGCGATACAAGCGCGTACGCGAAACCTCGCCGTGCATCGGCTGGATGAAACCGGGACGCAGCGCGTACGCGTGGAAGGGCAGGGCGAACAGGTCGTTCTCCGTCTTGCCCTTCACCCGTGCCCACATGCTGCGACCCTGCTCGGTGCTGTCGGTCCCCGCGCCCGAGACGTAGACGAAGGTGGCCTCGGGATTGCGCTCGGCGAGCGGGCGGGCGACGGCCAGCGTCAGGTCGTAGGTCAGCCGCCGGTAGTCCGCCTCCTTCATCCCGGCCGAGGAGACGCCGAGGCAGAAGAAGCAGGCGTCGTACGCCCCGAACTCGTCCTCGATCGCCGACAGGTTCGCCAGGTCGGGCACTTCGACCTCGCGCAGCTTGGTGTGCCCGCGCGCGGTGGCCCGCCGCCCGACGGTGAGGACCTGGTCGACGTCGGGGGCCTGCAGGCACTCCCGCAACACACCCTGGCCGACCATGCCGGTGGCGCCGAAGACGATGACCTTCATGGCGACACCTTAAGGCCTTCGGCGGATCGATTTCCGTCCACTGCGTACTTGCTTCAAGATCGTTTTTGTGGTATTATGGGCGAATCACGGAACTAGCATCGGCCGCATGTGCCACGACCTCGACGCCCAGCCGCCGATCCACTCCGAACCCGTCACCACCGCCGAGTCCGCCGATCTTCGCCTGACCGGCGCGGACGGCGCGTTGTTCGCCGCGTACCGGGCCGTCCCCGCCGACGTCTCCGGCCGCTCGGTCCTGATCCTCCCCGACAACCGGGGACTCTCCGGCTTCTACGAGCACCTCGCGCTCCGGCTCGCCGAGAAGGGACACCCGGCGCTCGCCGTCGACTACTTCGGGCGTACGGCGGGGGTGGATCACCGGGCCCGCACCGGGTTCGACGACCTGGCGACGGTCCTGCCGCACCTGATGGCGCTCACCCGGCCCGGCCTGTACGGCGACATCGCGGCCGGGATCGCGTACCTGCGGACACTGGGGCAGCCGGTCGCCGCGCTCGGCTTCTGCTTCGGCGGCCGGCTCGCCTTCCTGACCGCCGATCCGTCCTACGGGCTCTCCCACGTCGTCGGGCTCTACGGGGCGCTCGACGAGATCAACGGATCAGCCGGCCCCAACCAGGTCGCCGCGACGCTGACGACGCCGATCCTGGGCCTGTTCGGCGGGGCCGACCCCGGCATCCCCGCGTCGGCCATCGACCGCTTCGATCAGGCTCTCACCGCCGTCGGTACGCCCCACGACCTGGTCGTCTACCCCGACGCCCCGCACAGCTTCTTCGACCTGCACCACCAGGAGAACCGCCAGGCCTCCGCCGACGCCTGGCGGCGCATCCTGTCATTCCTGAGCTGACCCGTCGGCTGGCTTGGTCTCGGGCGCGTCCGGCGTGGGTTCCGGGCCGGACTCGCCGGGCTTCTTGCCGAAACGGTCGCGGATATCGTTGCTCGCCTTGCTGAACGTGTTGGCGAGCGCGTCGCCGAGCATCTGCCCGGCCTCCTTGACGTCGGCCCGGACGGCGTCGTCCTTGACGGCGTTGCCCGCCGCCGCGAACACCTCCTGGACGGCGTTCCCGAGCTTGCTCAGCGCGTCGGGCACCTCGCTGGTGTCGCTCTGCTGGAGGTGCATCTTCAGCTTCAGGCCGAGGCCTTCCAGCTTCTCACCCAGCTCGTTCCATTCGTTGGCCATGTCGCCTCCCTCGTCGGCTGCTTCCATTGTCGCGCCCGGGCTCCCGGATCGCTTGCTTCGGCGGCCGATTTGGGGGCTGGATCAGGGTTCTCGGCCGAATCTTGAAGCATGATTCGACCGAGAACCCTGATCCTGTGCGGGACCTCCCGCAGGGGTGACGGGGTTAGGAGACGGTGCAGGGGGTGCCGTTGAGGGTGAACGCGGTCGGCTCCGGGTTCGAGCCCGTGTACGAGCCGTTGAACCCGAGGGACACGCTCGCCCCCGGAGCGATGGAGCCGTTGTAGTCGAGGCTCTTCGCCGTGACGATCTGCCCGGTCTGGGTGAAGGTCGCCGACCAGCCCTGGGTGACCGCCTGCCCGCTCGCCGGCCAGGTGAAGACCAGGGTCCAGTTCGGGCCGATCGTCGTCGTGCCGGTGTTCTTGACCGTGATCGCGGCGGTGAAGCCGCCCGGCCACTGGCTGCTGAACACGAACGCGACGTCGCAGCTCAGCGCGGCGGCCGTGGTGGTGCTGAAGGTGACCGGCGACGAGGCTGTCTTGTTGCCGGACCCGTCCCGGGCCACGACGTAGTAGGTGTACGAAGTGGACGCGGTGAGGCCGGTGAGGGCGAACGACGTGGTGGTGGTCGTGCCGGCGAGGACGTCGGTGGTGCCGGCCTCGCGGTAGACGTCGTAGCCGGCCAGGCCGCTGCCGCCGGTGTCGGTGGATGCGGTCCAGGTCAGCGTCGCGCCGCTGGACGTGATCGCCGAGGCGACCGGCGTACCGGGGGCCGACGGGGGAGTGGTGTCGTTGGGCGGTGCGCTCGTCGAGAACGTCACCGGCGACGACGCCGTCGAGTTCCCGGCTCCGTCCCGCGCCACGACGTAATAGGTGTACGACGTGGACGCGGTCAGCCCGGTCAACGCCAGCGACAGAGACGTGGTGGTTCCGGCGAGGACGTCGGTGGCGCCCGCTTCACGGTAGACGTCGTAGCCGGCCAGGCCGCTGCCGCCGGTGTCGGTGGACGCCGTCCACGTCAGCGTCGCCGAGGTGGATGTGATCGCCGATGCGGTGGGCGTACCAGGGGATGACGGCGGAGTCGTGTCGGTGGAGCCGCCGCTCGGCGCGGAACCCCAGACGAGCGTCGCGCCGTCGTAGAGCGTCATGTGCGCGTCGCGTGCGATGGCCGACTGGTAGGACCAGTCGTTGGTCGGGTCCCACGTGCCGGTGCTGGCGATCCGGAACTGGACCTCGCGCCGCCAGTCTGACTGGCCCGCGGGCGCGATGCTCTGCCCGGCGCACGAGACCGTCACGTAGTAGACGTTCCCGCTGAACTGCGTCGGGCCGGTCGGCGCCGTGCACTGGTTGTACGCCGACGACAGCGAGATCTGCGACGGCGTGGTGCTGCCGTCGAGGGTGAAGTAGTACCGGAACGAGCCGTTGGTCAGCGCGCGGGCGGGCCAGGCCGACTTGTTGTAGACGGTCGCCTTCATCTCGGTGAACGTCGCGCCGGACGCGTTGACGCCCGCCTCGATGTACATCTCGTTGTCGTCCGGCGTCTCCGTGGGCGGGAAGTTCGCCAGCGGCGTGCCGCCGTACTCGGAGTACATCCGGACGAGCGCCGAGGTGAACCCGGCGTTGTAGTCGTCGGCGACCTCGTTCATCTGGTAGTTGCTGCGGTCGTCGGTGTACGCGTCGTTCGCCGCGCCGGGCCCGCCGACGAGCGCGCCGTAGAGCACGTGCCGGTTGTTCGTCGGGCTGGTGAGGCTGTCAGTCCATGAACCGTGCGCGGTGCGGTGGTGCGGGTTGATCGGGGAGTTGTTGCCGAACCCGATCATGTAGCTGCGGTTGTTCGGGTTGCTGCCGAGGATGTAGTTGATCTGCGACGTCGCGAAGTCGTGATAGCGCGCCTTACGCGTCGCGTCGCTCAGGTAATCCGAGTAGACGAGCGCCACCCACGCGGTGTTCGCCGAGTAGCGCAGCGAGCCCCACTGCTGCAACCATGCCTGGCCGCCGGGGGAGTAGGTGATCTTCGCGCCGTTGACGCCGACGGTCCAGTAGTCGAGCCAGCGGTTGGCGTCGTCGATGTACTGCTGCTCACCGGTCAGCTTGGCCATCAGCACATAAGACCCGTAGGACTTGTCATCCCAGTCCTGCGTCCACTTGTAGGAGTGCGTCGTCGACTGCGGCTCGGTGCCGAGGTTCGCGTAGTAGGCCTTGGCCTTGTCCAGGTAGGACGCGGTGCCGGTCGCGCGGTAGAGCCAGATCGCGCCCCAGACCAGTTCGTCGTTGTAGCCGCTCCAGGACTGGTAGTACCCCTGCGCGTCGGTGATGCACTCGTGGTACTTCTTCCGCACCGTGTCGGCGAAGGTGTACAGCTGCGTCGCGTGGGTCAGCAGCTTGTCGGCGTAGGCGCTGTCCGTGGGCCGGAAGACCATCGAGCTGGCCGCCATCGCGGCCGCCGTCTCCGCCGCCAGGTCCGTGCCGCCACAGCTGGCATCGATCTTGTACGCCGGGCGCGCCATCTTCATCACCTCGGCCGGTCCCCACCAGGCGTGGTCGGTGCCGCCGTTGCCGACCTGTCCGTAGAGGACGTTGGCCGACGGGTGGGCCTTGATGAAGTAGTCGTTGACGAACCGCAGGTTGTTCAGCAGCGGCGTCAGCTGCCCCGAACTCTGGTACGCGGTGCGGTACTCGACCGCTCCCCAAGCCAGCATCGTCGTGCTGGCCGCCATCGGGAAGCCGAACTTCACGTGGTCGCCGGCGTCGTACCAGCCGCCGGTCAGATCGAGACCGACGTCGGAGCCGTCGGACATGCCGGAGTTGCCGCGCCATCCGACGCGGCTCCAACTCGGCTTGGCGCCGGACTGCTGCGCCTCGTAGAACCAGATCGACTTCTGCAGTGCTTCGGCGTAGTTGTAAGGGCCGGCCGCTTGGGCGGGCGCGGGGACGGCGCTGGTCAGGCCGGCGATCAAGGCGGTCACCGCCGTGGCCGCCAGCAGGCGGAATCTGGGCATGCTGTCTCCTTGGGCGTTGGGAGCGCTCCCACATTGGGCAGTGTGAATTTTATAGCCACAGATCACGGATATCCATGGGTCGCCGCCTCGCCTTTCGCGCCGACCCCCGACTTTTGCGCTTGCCCTCTCGCGTTTCCCGCTGCCCGCGTTTCGCGCTGCCCGCCTTTTGTGCTGGATCAGGGATCTGGGTCGAATCTTGGGCCATGATTCGGCCGAGATCCCTGATCCAGCGCCCTTTCAGCGGGCGCCGTTGAAGGTGACGCGAAGGGAATAGAGCGACGTCGCCGCGGTGATGTAGAGCTGGTTGCGCTTCGGCCCGGCGAAGGCCAGGTTGGACACCGACTCCGGCAGGAGCAGCTTGCCGATCAGGTCGCCGTCGGGGGCGAAGCAGTGGACGCCGTCCCAGGCGGCCGCCCAGATCCGGCCTTCGGTGTCGAGCCGCAGCCCGTCGAACCGCCCGAAGGTGCAGGTCGCGTGGATGGCGCCACCGGCGAGGCGGCCGTCGGCGGTCACCTCGAAGACGCGGATGTGGCTCGGTTCCTGGCGGGTGTCGGCGATGAAGAGCCGCTGGAAGTCGGGCGAGAAGGCCAGCCCGTTCGGGCGGCAGAAGTCGTCGGCGACCACGGTCAGCTCGCCCGACGGGTCGAGCCGGAAGACGAAGCAGCCGTCCAATTCGGACTCCGCCTGGTTTCCCTCGTAATCCGAGTCGATGCCGTAGCTCGGATCGGTGAACCAGATCGAGCCGTCCGCATGGACGACGACGTCGTTGGGGCTGTTGAGACGCTTGCCCTGGTACCTGTCGGCCAGGACCGTGACGGTGCCGTCGTGCTCGGTCCGGGTGACCCGGCGATTGCCCTGCTCGCAGGTGATCAGGCGGCCTTCGCGATCGACGGTGTTGCCGTTGGCGTACCCGGAGGTGGGGCGGAAGACGCCGACCGCTCCGGTGAGCTCGTCGTAGCGCAGCAGCCGGTCGTTGGGGATGTCGCTGAACACGAGGTATCGCCCCGCCGGGAAGTACGCCGGCCCCTCCGTCTTGCGGGCGCCGGTGAACAGGCGGCGTACCTCGTAGTCGCCGTCGCACCAGCGGAACCGCTCGTCCAGCTTCTCGAATCGGGCCGGGATCGTGTCCGTGCCGTTCGACTCCATGGTTCCTCGCTCCTGTCTGTATGACATTCGGGAATATCCTATGCATGCCGAATCTGGTACGGTCAACCCGTGAGTGATCTGGATGACGTCGACCGTGCGTTGCTGGCGGAACTGCAGCGGGACGCGACATCGGCGTACGCCGCTCTCGGGCAGGCCGTCGGGCTGTCCGCCGCCGCCACGCACGACCGGGTCCGGAAGCTCCGCGAGCGCGGGGTCATCCGGCGGACCACTGTGGACGTCGACGCGGCCGCCGTCGGGCGCGGAGTTCTCGCGTACGTGATGGTCGACGGCAATGCCTGGATGGGCGACACGAAGGAGGCGCTCGCCGCCATCCCGGAGATCCTGGAGGCGCACGTCGTCGCCGGGGCGGCGTCGCTCATGGTCAAGGTGCGTACGCGGACGACGGAGGAGCTGCAGGGCGTGCTGCGCCGGCTCTTCGCCGTGGACGGCGTCACCAGTACGCAGACCGTCGTGGTGCTGGAAAGCTTCTTCGAGCGCCCGGTGCCGCCCGCTTGATCACCTCCGGCATCGCTGGACCGCTCGCGCGTCTCGCGGTTGCCGAGTGCCTCGCGGTTCGCGCGGTTCTCGCGCGTCTGGCCGGGCGGCCCAGCGACAGGACTTCGGTGGAACATGGTGTACCTTTCCGGCCCACCGTAAGGTGCATAGCGTTCCACTCGCTGCCCACTCGGTGGAGCTTGCCCGATCGCGGTGGGCCGGGAACCGGTGGGCGCTTCCTACGGCGATGCCCGTTCTAGCGGCGGTCTGATGCTGGGCGTTCCCGCGATGCTGGGCGTTCCCGCGATGCTGGGCGTTCCCGCGATGCTGGGCGTTCCCGCGATGCTGGGCGTTCCCGCGATGCCGGGCGTTCTCTGGCAGCTGCGATGCGGCGTCAGGCGGTGCCGACGCCGATCAGGCCAGCAGTCGGCAATGCGAGCAGCCCGTCCGCACGCCGGTACGCCGACGCCAGGTCCAGGTAGCGAGCGCGAATTCTTTCGACCACCTCGGGCGTCTGCGCGACCACGAGTTGCCCGATCGAGGCGATGCCGTTGGCCGGTCCGCTCCACCAGTCCTCAGCGTCGGTGATGTGCTCCCACGCGACGACATCGCAGCCGACTTGGTCCAGCCCGGCTTCCCTCAGCAAGGCCGCGAGGCCGGCGACGGTGCGGGGAAAGTCGAGTTCGGGCACGACCGTGACTCGCTCGGCCGGGCGGACCAGTCCGGGGACCTCGACGGCGTCGGCCCAGAGGCGCTGCAGTGGCGGCTGGGGGTAGGGCCAGATCGTCACGGCGATCCGTCCGCCGGGCCGGGTGACGCGACGCAGTTCGGCCGCGGCCGCGCGGGGATCGCCGACGTGGTTGAGGACGAAGTTCGCGACCACGCGGTCGAAGGCACCGTCCTCGAATGGCAGCTCCGGAAGAGTCGCCTCGACTACCTGCGCGGAGGGCACCCGTTCGCGGGCGTACGCGACCATGGAAGGCTCCGCGTCGACGGCGGAGACGGCGGCGCCACGTGTGACGGCCAGCGCGGCGACCGTGCCCGTCCCAGTGCCGGCGTCGAGCAGGCGATCACCCGGCCGGACGGCGACCGCGTCGAGCAATGCCGCCGCGGTGTGCCCGCACAAGTGCGCGAAGCTGTCCGCGTACGCCTCGGCGCGGTCGCGCCACTGCCGTCGTTCCTGCTGGTCGAAGATCGCCGCCGCCGTCATGGGCGAGGAGCTTAGCGGACGCGCTCCGAGGCGAATCCGAACTCGCTGTACGCGACGCCCTGGCGATAGCGGGCCAGCGCTTGGGCCGCGTAGGCCACTGTCACCGGAGGTAGCCGATCGAGGTCGAACCACCCGACGGCGGCGCATTTGTCGGGCTCGGCGTTGACGGGCTCGCCGTCCCACCCGCCGACCTCGAAGAACAGATTGACGCGACTCGGCGCGCCCCAGTGGTGCAGCACGTGGACGAGCCGCGTCGCGGCCGGGTCGACGACGACGCCCAGCTCCTCCCAGGACTCCCGGACGAGTGCCGCGAGCGACGACTCCCGCTCGACGTGGCCTGACGGAAGGTGCCAGTGACCGTCGGACCAGCCGGTGCCCTGCCGCAGCCCGAGCAGCACCTGGTCGCCTCGCCGCAGGACGGCGTGGACGGCGATGATCGCGGGCTCCCGTTCGGTCCCGGCGTGCTGAGTCACCGCGCCACGGCCTGCCCGGCGAACGAGCGTAGCCGAGTCAGGTCCAGCCAGACCCCGACCGCCCGCAGGCCGTCGGAGATGGTCTTGGCCTCGTCGCGCGTCCGGTATTCGCGCTTGATCGAGCGTGCGCCGACGCGCAGCTCCACTTCGTGCGTGCCCTCCGGGCCTCGCCGCACGATGACGTCTTCGCGGTGCCCGCCGGCACCCCCGTTCCACCAGTGCTCCACCAGCTCCATGGCCACCATTATCGAACAGTAGTTCGAACGAGTCAAGAACGGGACCGGGCGCGGGCCGCCTCGTACAACGCGATCGAACCGGCGGTCGCGGCGTTGAGCGAACTGGCCGCGCCGATCATGGGAATGCTGAGCACGGTGTCGCACGCCTCGCGCCACCCGGCGCTCATCCCGGCTGTCTCGTTGCCGATGACCAGCAGCGTGGGCTGTTCGTACCCGTACTCGGCCACGTCGACGTCGCCGGTCTCATCCGTTCCGGCCACCGCGAGCGATTGGGACGCCGCCCACTCGAGCACCTCGCGATGCGACGGCGCCCGGACGACCGGCACCGCGAAGAACGATCCGGTGCTGGCCCGCACCGCCTTCGGATCGTACGGATCAGCGGCGTGCCCGGTGACGATCACCCCGGCCGCCCCGAACGCGTCGGCCGACCGGATCAGCGTGCCGATGTTGCCGGGGCTGGTGGGTCGGTCGAAGACGACGGCCGGGCGGCCGGGCGCCGGCTGGATACGCCGGAAGTCGTCCGGCCGCTGGGCCACGACCGCGATCAGCTCGGGCGCGTCGTCCTCTTTGCCGCCCAACTCGGCGAGCAGTTCGGGCGCCATGGCGACGGCCGGCGCGCGTACCGTGTCGAGCAGGTCGGTGGCCCAGTGCGAGAGCTGCGCGTCGAGGTCGTAGACCAGGGCACGCACCGCCCAGCCGTGCTCGATGGCCTGCGAGATCGGGCGGACGCCCTGGACGAGGAACTCACCCGCCCGGTGGCGTTTGGTGCGGTTGGTCAGCAACGCCGACCACTGCTGGAAGCGGGCGTTGCGGCTGGTGATGCGCAGATCCGGCACCCGCTCATCATCCCGCGCCGAGCTGCGAAGATCGCGGCGGGTATCGTCGGACCATGGGGACCTGGTACGAATCGCGCATCGACCGGCAGATCCGTGAGGCCCAGGAACGGGGCGACTTCGACGATCTGCCCGGCACCGGCAAGCCGCTTCCCGGCGCGGGCGAGCACTACGACGAAGACTGGTGGCTCAAGAGCATGGTCGCCCGGGAGAATCTCGGCGGCCTCGCACCGACCTCGTTGAAGATCCGCAAGGCGGCCGAGGACATCCTCGACGAGGCGGTCAAGAAGAACTCCGAGCAGACGGTCCGGCAGATGGTCGCCGACCTCAACGACCGCATCGCGCAGGCCAATCGCGGTCTGGTCGACGGTCCGCCGGTGGTGATCGACCGGATCGACGTCGACGAGGTCGTCCGCGAGTGGCGTCGGCTCAAAGGCCTTGCCTGAGCGCGGTCGGGTGCAGCACGGGACGATAGCCCGCCGCTAGGACCGCCACGGTCGCGGGCGGCGTCAGCACCTCGACCTCGCCCCCGGCAGGCACGGGCTCACCATATCCGGCGAACGACCAGGGCAACGCCAGCCCGCCGAGCTTGAGCGCCGGCCCGGCCAGGCGGATCATCGTGCTGTCCGGCAGGTCCGCGAACAGCGCGCGGCTCGTGCGCTGCCGCCGGGTCCGCGGTTCGACTCGCTGACTGTGCAGACGCGCGTCCATCTCCGCGGCTCTCGGCCTTTCCGTCAACTGGTATGCACAACGCCAGGCTTCGGCGTACGCCAGGAAGTCCCGGCGTCGGCAGTACGCGCACGGCCGATGCCCGGCGGCGAACGCGGTCGCCTCGTCGAGGAAGAACAGCGCCGTCCACCGCCCGGGCGGCATCACCTCGCGTTGCCTGCCCCGCCAGTCCAGCACGCAGCAGATCCATAGTTTCGACCGCCAGCGGGAGACCCCAAGCTCCCGATCCTCCCCGTGCAGGCAGCCCCGATTGCCGGTGAACAGTCCCCGCCCGGGATCCCGGACGATCTCACCGGTCGGCAGCACCCGGTTCTGCAACGACACCCCGCCATCGTGCCGCGAAGGTCTGACGATTCCGCCGGACGATAGGGTTCGGGACATGGTGACTCCGGTGCTGGCGACCCTGGCGTACGTGCTCTCCCCGGATCGGCAGCGAGTGCTCATGCTGCACCGGAACAAACGGGCCGGCGACGTCCACCTCGGCAAATACGTCGGGCTCGGCGGAAAGGTCGAACGCTCCGAGGACGTGGTGACCGGCGTACGCCGCGAGATCAAGGAGGAGTCCGGCCTGATCGCCGACGAGCTGCTGCTGCGCGGCACGGTGCTGTGGCCGGGCTTCGGCAAACAAGGCGAGGACTGGCTCGGCTTCATCTTCCGGGTCGATGCCTACTCCGGCGAGCTGCACGACGGCCCGGACGAGGGCACCCTCGAATGGGTCGCGGTCGACGCCATCCGCAGCATCCCGATGTGGGCCAGCGATCACGAGTGGCTGCCGATGGTGCTGGACGACGATCCGCGCCAGTTCCACGGCGTGATGCCCTACCACGACGGCGAGATGGTCAGCTGGAGCTACCACCGCATTTAGAAGCGCCGCTTCCAAGACGCGGCCCGTCCGTACCCGTTCGGCGCGCCGGCACCGGCGCACTCGCCGGACACGGATGTGGCCGCTGCTGTCGGAGCAGGCCTGCGGGGCGCGGACAGTGGGCCGAGAGCGGTCCGGACGATCGCGGCCATCTCCGCGTCGAGCACGCCGCGTACGCGGTATTCGCCGTCGCCGTAGGGCACGAGGGTGAAGTCGCGCCGATCGTGGGCGGATCGTTCGGCGGCACAGAAGATGCCGGACGAGTGGTGGCACGTTCATAAGGTGTCAGGATGACTTCGGGTGGGCGAGCGCCGCTGGCGGCGACGATCAACGGCAACCTGTTTCGGTGTCTCGTCTGCCAAGGCGGGCTGTTCAGCAGCCGGCGTATCAAGCTCAACACGGCGGTGATGGAGTTCCTGGATCTGGCCTGGGCCAACCGGTCGTCGCTCGGGCTGATCTGCGGCAACTGCGGATACGTCCACGAGTTCCTGGGCGACGTCATCGACCTGTGGGACGCGGAGACGGGCGATCGCTGGTCCTGAAGCCGCGGAGATCAGCGCCGGAGATGATGCGAAGCGGCGCCGGTCACGAGGACCGGCGCCGCTTCCCGGGGGTGATCAGAGGGTCAGCGTCCAGCTGTTGATGTAGCCGGTGTCGGCGCTGGCGGCGTCTTGTACGCGCAGGTTCCAGGTGCCGTTGCGTACCTCGGTGGACAGGTTGACGGTGAAGGTCTGGTCGATGTTGTCGGCCGACCCGCCGGTGCGGTTGCGCAGGGCGTACACCGAGCCGTCCGGGGCGACCAGCGAGACGACGAGGTCACCGACGTAGGTGTGCACGATGTGCACCTCGACGGTGGAGGTCGAGCTGGCGTTGCCGGTGCAGCCGGCGATGGTGATCGCGCTGTTCACCGTGGTGTTGTCGGGGATGGTGACGTCGGTGCCGTTGGTGCCGGTGCAGGCCGGCGGCGCCGATCCGCCGAGGTTGAGCGTCCAGCTGTTGATGTAGCCGGTGTCAGCGCTGGCGGCGTCTTGTACGCGTAGCCGCCAGGTGCCGTTGGCGACCTCGCTGGACAGGTTGACGGTGTAGGTGGTGTCGATGTTGTCGGTCGAGCCGCCGGCCCGGTTGGACAGCGTGTAGACGGTGCCGTCCGGGGCGACGAGGGAGACGACGAGGTCACCGATGTAGGTGTGGACGATGTGCACCTCGACGGTGGAGCCCGCGCCGGCGTTGCCGGTGCAGCCGGAGATCGTGATCAGGGACTCGACCGTGGTGTTGTCCGGGATCGTCACGTCGGTCGCGTTGGTCTGCGAGCATCCGGGCGGGCCGTTGACCGTCAGCGTGTAGGTGGTGGTGCGGGTCGAGCCGGTGCCGGTACCCGTCACGGTGACGGAGTAGGTGCCGGCCGGGGTGCTCGCCGCGGTGGCGATGGTCAGCGTGGACGAGCCGCCCGTGGTGACCGAGGCCGGGCTGAACGACGCGGTGGCGCCGCTCGGCAGGCCGGAGGCCGACAGGTTGATCGTCTGGGCCGAGCCGTTGGTCAGCGCGGTGCTGATCGTGCTGGTGAGCGTACCGCCGGGGTTGACCGAGCCCGAGGCCGGCGAGGCGGCGATCGAGAAGTCGTTGCCCGCCGGGCAGGACGCGTCGGAGCCGGCCACGTTGACCGCGGTCCACGCCGCCTGGACGGCCTTGTACTCGGCGCTGCACAGACCGTAGAGGTCGGTGGCGGCGCTGAGCGTGTACGCCCGGGAGGTGTTGGACGGCGTGGTGGTGTTCACGTACCGGGTGTTCGACGTGAAGTAGACGTCGAGCGCGCGGAACCAGATCTTCTCGGCCTTGGTCCGGCCGATGCCGACGACGGCGGGAGCGCTGCCGCAGACCGGGCTGGTGCCCCACTGGGTCGCGCCGGTGCCCTCGGCGAGGTCGAAGAAGAAGTGGTTGGCGACGCCGGACGAGTAGTGCACGTCGACGCTGTTGGTGCTGGTCGACCAGCAGCCGTGCGACGCGCCGTCGAGGGTCGGGTTGTACATCCAGCGCAGCGGGGTGCCGTCGCCGTTGATGTTGATCTCCTCGCCGATCAGGTAGTCGCCCGGGTCGGAGGTGTTGTTGGCGGAGAACTCGACGGCGGTGCCGAAGATGTCGCTGGTGGCCTCGTTGAGACCGCCGGACTCACCGGAGTAGGTCAGGCCGCCGGAGACCACGTTCTCCGTGACGCCGTGCGACATCTCGTGGCCGGCCACGTCGATCGCGACGAGCGGGTTCGCGTTGCCCGATCCGTCGCCGTAGGTCATCTGGGCGCCGTCCCAGAAGGCGTTGACGTAGTTGTTGCCGTAGTGCACGCGGGAGGGTACGCCGGTGCCGTTGCCGAAGATGCCGTTGCGGCCGTGGACGTTCTTGTAGTAGTCGAACGTGAGCGCCGCGCCGTAGTGCGCGTCGACGCCGGCCGACTGCCGGTTGGAGTTCGTGCCGTTGCCCCACACGTTGTCCGTGTCGGTGAACGTGGTGCAGGTGGACGTCCCGTTGTTCAGGTCGCAGGTGCGGCCGTTGCCGTGCGACGGGTCCACCATCGAGTAGGTGCTGCCCGACAGCGTGGTGTCCACGGTGACGGTGCCCGAGAAGATGCTGTTGCCCGTGCCGGAGACCGTCTCGATCTCGTCGAACGCGCCGAGGTACGCCCCGGTGACCGCGTCGCTGATCACGTGCAGCTTGGACGGGGTCTGCTTGTCGGGTCCCCAGCCGGACACGACGGTCTCCCAGGCCAGTTTGCCGGTGCCCGAGGAGGCGTCGACGAACAGCTCGGAGTCGCCGACCGAGGTGATGGTGCCCCGGAAGTTCTGCCGGGCGACCGCCTTGGCCTGAGCCGTGGTGGTCTTCGCCGTGGTGCTCAGCGACAGCGGCGAGGCGAGGCCGACCGAGGTTCCGGCGTACGCGCCGGTGGGGCTGGTGTGCACGACGATGTCGCCGCCGTAGACCCGCAACCCGTTGTAGGTACGCGTGTAGCGCACGTGTGCGCCGCCGTTCGCGTCGTTGATCGTCCGGTACGCGCTGAACGCGTCGGACGCGGACGCTGCGGCAGCCGCCCTATGCTCGGACAGCGCCTGGTCGGCGCGGGCGACGGCGGACGCCGATCCGCCCGGAGCCGCGCTTGCGGGCGCGGTGCCGAGCAAAACGCCGCCCATCAAGAGGGCGGCGCCGGCGATCGCGATGGATCTTCTCACTGAGTCCTCCCCGACTTAGTGTGATGATGGCGGTAGCCACCGAGAGATTTATATATCGAAGGAAGACACATTGTGAATGCTGGGAATGTGACATCCTTGTCCGGCCGATGGACACTAGGTGTCATAGCGGTTGCCCTCGCCTTGCTGACCGGTTGCGCCAACAGCCCTGGTCAGCAGCCCTCACCGGGCGCGACGATGGCCGCGCCGACCCTCGCTGCCCGGTTCACCACCCTCGAGGTACGCCGCGCCGGCGGGATCGCCGGAATGAGTGACAAGGTCGCCGTGACCCCGGAAGGGGCGTGGACGACGACGGCCAAGAACGGCTCGGCCAAGTCCGGCAAGCTCACCGCCGCTCAGCTGGACCAGTTGCTGGCGCTGACCTCCGACCAGCGGCTGGGCCAGGAGGCGCTGCGGTCGCAGAAGCCGACCCAGTGCCGCGACGCGTTCTCATACGTGGTCACCGTCGACGCGGTCAGCGTGGCCTACGTGGACTGCCCGTCCGACGGCGGGATGCCGGAGATCGCCAAGTCCGTCGTGGGTGTGATGCAGCAGGCGGGCGCGCTGTAGCCCAGGCCGTCAAGGGTGTCGGTGCGGCGACGCGGTCGGGTGCGAGCCGTGTCGAACGAGGCGCCGCCGCACCGACACCCATCCTGCGGCACCCCGGGGTGGCAGTCCAGTCCGATTGTCTGTCAAATGAGGACAGAGTCGGGCTTGGTGGACGTCGTCCGCGTTTTGATCAGGTCAGTGGGCCGTGGGCGTACTCCACGCCGGGCAGAACCGGCGTCCACAGCGCCGGATCGAGGCCGAACCCCTCGGCCGTCTGCTGGAGCATCTGCGTCTCGTCGGCGAACTCCGCCCGGTCCACCACCGACAGCGCGTCACTGTAGAGGCCCGAGGCGTCCCAGCGCTCGCGCACCACGACCGACGCGCCGCTCGGCCGCTGCGGATCCGCCTCCACCCGCAACACGATCCGCCGCCCGGTGCGCGGTTGGCGCGCGATCTCCAGAACCAGCGAGTACGCCTCCTCGACCAGGATGCCGGGCCGGGAGGTCATCGGCACCCAGCCCGCCAACCCCGTGATCCGCTGCGCCCAGGCCACGGCCACTCCGGGGTGGCCGCCGATCGTGCCGGAGACGTGCACCGGCGGGCCGACGAATCCGGTGGCGTCGTCGAAGCGGCACAGCGCCCAGAAGCCCGGGCCCTGCGGCACCAGCGCCCAGTACTGGTCGGCGCGGGCGGCGTCGCGGATGTGTTCGACGGAGGTCACGGCGGCCAGCGTACGGCCCGAGCGATGCCCGGCGGATCAGCCCGATGGGTAGGGTCGGAGGGTGCTGATCGACTTCGTCCGGGCCCACACCGAACCGCTGGGGCTGCCGTTCCTGCCCGAGCTGAAACTGCGGCAGGCCGCCGAGGCCATCCCGCTGTGGGAGCTGATGGAGCAGGTCACCGGGCGCAAGGGGCTGCCGCCGCCGTTCTGGGCCTTCGCCTGGGCCGGCGGCCAGGGGCTCGCCCGCCACATCCTCGACCATCCCGAGCTGGTCGCCGGCCGGACCGTGCTCGATCTGGCAGCCGGCGGCGGGCTCGTCGCGATCGCGGCCGCGCGGTCCGGCGCGAGCCACGTCGTCGCCAACGAGATCGACGAGTACGCCGACGCCGCGATCGCGCTCAACGCGGAGCTGAACGGAGTGTCCGTCGACCGCGCGCTGGGCGACCTGCTCAGTACGCCGCCCGAGCTGCCCGTCCCGGAGGCGGACGTCGTCCTCGCGGGGGACGTCTTCTACAGCCGGGACATGGCGAACGCGATGCTCGGGTTCCTGCGACGGCAGCACGATCGCGGTGCGCTGGTGCTCGTCGGGGACCCCGGACGCGCCTATCGGCCGACCACCGGCTTCGAGCAGGTCGCTGCTTTCCGCGTACCAGTGAATGCGGACCTGGAGGACGCGGACCTGAAGCACACGACGGTCTTGCGCATGATCTGAGCGCCCGGGAAGGATGGGCCGCATGTCGCAGATCGGGCTCGTCGATGTCGTCCAGGCTTTGCGCGCGGAACTCGCGCGGGCGAGCGCGGAGGCGGCCGACGCGCCGGTGCAGTTCCCGGTCGGGCAGGTGACGCTGGAGTTCCAGGTGGGCGTGACCCGGAGCGCGGAGGCGCAGGCAGGGGTGCGGTTCTGGGTGCTGGAGCTGGGCGGGCAGGCCGGGGTCGCGAGCGAGTCGGTGCAGAAGGTGACCATCGTGCTGGAGCCGCCGGTCGACGCCGACGGCCGCCCGATCAAGGTGGGTGCGCGCGGCCTGGAGAAACCCGCGTGACCGGGTACACCGATCGGGCCGTCGAGGTGCTGTGCGAAGGCGCGGAGGGCTGGATCAGCGGCTCCGGCCTGCTCGTCACCGACCGGCTGGTGCTGACCGCGGCCCACGCGGTGACCGCGGACGGCACCGTCACCGTTCGTGGCGTGGACAAGGTGGAGCATCCGGCGGCCGTCCTGTTGCTGGGCGGCGAGCGCGCGGACCTGGCTCTGCTGGAACTCGCGACGCCGGTGCCCGGTGTCCGGCCGCTGCGGTTCGGCGCGGTGGACCGGGAGGCGGCGACGCTGATCCGGGACTGCCGCGCGATCGGCTACCCGAGTTTTCAGGAGCGACGCTCGGCCGACGGCCGGCCGGTACGCGACACCGCCCAGCTCGACGGCGAGATCCCCACCGCCGACCAGCGGGTCGCCGACCTGCTGACCTTGCGCGTGACCAGTACGCCCCGGCCGCTTCCGCCGCAGCAGGAGGCGCTCGGGCGCAGCCAGTGGTCCGGCGTGTCCGGCAGCGCGATCGTGACCGGCTCGGCGGGCAACGAGATCGTGCTCGGTGTCGTGACGGAGCACCAGCCGCGGGCGGGGGAGTCGGCGTTGACCGCCACGCCGATCACGCACATCGAACGGCTGCCCAACGCCCGGCTGTGGTGGCGGGAGCTCGGCTGCACCCCGTCCACCCTGGTACGCCTCCCCGCGACTAACCGGCGAGCGGGCTACCAGGCCGTCCTCGCCGAGGTCGCCGGGCGTACGCCGGAGCTGCTGGACCGAGCCGCCGATCTCGCGGCGCTGCGCGCCTTCGCGACCGGCTCGCCCGGCTATCGGCGCGTCGTGGGACCGCCCTGGGCGGGGAAGACCGCGGTGGCCGCCCATCTGGCCGTTTCGCCGCCTGACGGGGTCGACTGCGTGGCGTACCTGCTGCAGCGGCGCGCGCTCGATGCCAGCGCGGACCGGTTCCTCGCCGCCGTCACCGGTCAGCTGGCCTCGCTGCTCGGTGAGGACCCGCCCGCGGAGCCGGATGCGGCCGCGTTCGCCGATCTGTGGGGGCGCGCTGCCGACCGAGCGGAACGTCTGGAACGGCACCTGCTGCTGATCGTCGACGGGCTCGACGAGGACCTCCGCCCAGCCGGGCAACGGAGCGTCGCCTCACTGCTGCCGTCGCGTACGCCGTTCTTCACGCACGTGCTGGTGACCGGACGGAAGACGCCGGTGCCGGACGACGTCCACCCGGACCATCCGTTGTGGACACTCCATCCGGCCGAGCTGACCCAGGTGGTCGAGGCGCAGCGGGTCGAGCAGCGGGCCGAGTCGGACCTGCGCGAGCTGGCCGCCGACGCCGCCACGCGTGGAGTCCTCGGGGTGCTGACGGCGGCAGCGGGTCCGTTGACCGCCGACGAGGTGGCCCTGATCCTCGGCGGTTCCGCGGTCTCGCCGTTCGAGATCGAGGCGCTGTTGCGGGCGCGCTTCGGCCGGGTCCTGGAGGACACGGGCGCCTGGCGGTTCGCCCACCAGACGCTGCTCGACACCTGCCGTGACCTCGTCTTCGGCCCGGTACGCCTCGCGCCGTTCACGTCGCAGGTCGCCGCCTGGGCGGAGTCGTGGGCCGCCCGCGGCTGGCCGGCGGACACCCCTCGGCACCTGCTCGAACATCGGCCCTGGGCGGTCATGGCGGCCGGCGGCGACCTCGGTTTCCTGGCCGACCCGGGCTGGCTGGCCACCGCGATCGACGCCCTCGGAATCGACGTGGTCCGGCCGATACTGCGGACCGCGGCCGCCACCTCGGCGGAGGTCCGGTCGGCGGTGCGCGTCCTGGAGATCGCCACGCCCACGCTGGGGGCGTCGCTCGTCCGGCCGGCCACCCAACTCGGGCTGACCGCTGTCCATACCGGACTCCCAGCCGGTCCGTGGGCGGCGGCGGCTTCACGCCAAGCCCCGGCGATCGTCGCACTGTCGACGACCGGGCGGGCCAGCCGGTCCTTGACGCGTACGGTGGACTCCGGCAGCCGTCAGGTCTGGGCGGCCGCGTTCGCCGGCCCCGCTCAGCTGATCACGGGGGACGACGACGGTCGCGTACGCCGCTGGGACCTCGACGACGGCCGCGCGGTCGACATCGGCCGCCACTTCGGCGCGATCCGGGCCCTCGCCGTGAGCCCACGCGGCGACGAAGTGGTCACCTGCGCCGCTGACAAGACGGTGCGACGCTGGCGGCTCGACGCCGACGCGTACTCCCTCGACGATCCGCCCTTCGTCACCAGTGCCGGGCACATCTGGGCGATCGCGTACGCCCCCAGCGGCGACCGCGTCGCCACCGGCGGCCAAGACGGCCGAGTACGCCTCTGGGACCTCGCCACCGGCCAGGCGACCGTCGTCGGCGAACACGACGACCAGGTCCGGTCATTGGCCTTCAGCCCCGACAGCGAACTGCTGATCAGCGGCGGCCGGGACGACACCGTACGCGTCTGGGCCCTCGCCTCGGGCACCGGCTGGATCCTCGGCCGGGTCAAACGCTGGGCCGAAACGCTGACCGTCACCCCCGACGGCTCGACCGTCATCGTCGGCACCTACATCGGCCAAGTCTTCGCGTTCCCGCTGGCCGGGGACTCGCGGCGATCGCTCGGCCAGCACGAGGGCCAGGTCTGGAGCGTGACGGTGACGCCCGACGGGAGCTCCGTCGTGTCGGGTGGTGGGGACGGGCAGGTCATGGCCTGGCGGCTCGACGCGTCCTCCCCGGCCGGGGCATCCGCGGCGGCTTCCGCGCTGGCGGTGCGGACCTTGGACGGCGATGTCGTGCCCGGGCGTGTCCTCGGGCGGCATCGGCAACCGGTCCGCTGCGTGACGGTGAGCCCCGATGGGTTGCGAGTGGTGTCCACGGCCGCCGAGGAGCTGGTGCACGTCTGGGATTTCGCCGGGGACGGGCTCGCCGCTCGGGACGCTCCGTGGACCGCTGTCGCCTGCGGCCGCCTCGGTGGCGGCGGCTCCGGCGCGGCTGCTGGAACCGTTGGCGGCTCGGGTGGGGGCTCGGGCGGTGCTGCGGAGTTCGCTCGCGGCTCGGGTGACCCTACTGGCGGCTCGGGCACCGGGTTCGGCGGCGCCGCCGAGACCGTTGGGGGCTCCGGCGGCGGACCCGTTGGCGGCTCGGGCGGCGGACCCAAGCTGGGCGCAGGGATGATCTTGAACGGAAATCGTCGCCCTGACGATGCCAACGATTCAAGATCGGGTCAGGTCGGGCCTGTCGAGGCGGATGGCGGCCCCATTGCGGGCGGACTGATCGTCGGCGCCAGGCAGGACGGTCACCTCCGGATCTGGCCGGGCGACGCGTCCGTCGACCTGGGACAGCCGATTCACGGCGTAGCCGTCACGAGCGCCGGAATTACGGCGCTGCTCGACGACGGCCGGGTGATTTTCCCCCAGGTCACGACGACGGTGCGGGAGGTTCCGCCCGCGCTGACGGGTGGCGCGTTCTGGCACGAGGGCGGCCGGATCCTCGCCGCCTCGCCGGACGGTGGTCACCTCGCCGCGGGCGGCGGCCGGGGCGGCGTCTCGGTCTGGCGCTCGGCGATCGGCTCGGGCTGGGAGAAGGCGATCGGCTCGGGCTGGGAGAAGGTGCCTCAACCACCGGTGGGCGAGTCGGTCACGGCGGTCGCGATCGCCGACGACGGGCTCGTCGTCACCGGTCACATGACCGGGAGCGTACGCATCCTTCGGCCGGGCGCTGAGCTGATTCGGGTGCACCCCGGCGAAGAGCCCGTGTGGGCCGTCGCCCTCCATGGCGGGTACGCGTACTCCGGCGACGCGGCCGGGCAGATCCGGCGGTGGGACCTGGGCTCCGGGGCGCAGCGGATCATCGCGAGTGCTCCTGGTCCGGTCACCGGGATCGCCGTCTCCGGCGGCATGCTCGTCACCTCGGGGGACGACGGGCTGCGGACTTGGACGCCGGACGGGCGGCCGCTGGCGTACGCCCGGACCGAGCCGTTGCGCACCCTCGCGGCGGACGCCGGCTCGGCCGCGGTCGTCAGCGTCTCGACCGCGCTCGGCCTGACACGATGGGAGATCGTCACGTGAAGTTCGACGTACGCGGGCTGACCTTCGACGCCGACGTGGACGGCCCGGCCGACGGCCCGGTCGTCCTGCTGCTCCACGGGTTCCCGCAGCACAAGGGGGAGTGGGATCTCGTCACTCCGGCGCTCCGGGAGGCGGGACTGCGTACGGTCGCCTTCGACCAGCGCGGGTACTCACCGGGGGCCCGCCCGGCCGAGGTGGAGGCGTACCGGATCAGCGAATGCGCGGCCGACGCCTTGGCCGTCCTCGACGAGCTCGGGGTCGAGCAGGCGCACATCGTCGGGCACGACTGGGGCGCGGCGGTCGCCTGGTACCTGGCCGTCCGCCACCCCGACCGGACCGCCACGCTCACCGCGTTGTCGGTGCCGCACCTGGCCGCATTCGGCCGCGCCCTCCGCGAGGACGGCGACCAGCGGGAACGATCGTCCTACATGGACTTCTTCCGTACGCCGGAGGCCGAGGACGTCCTCCTCGAAGACGACGGTCTGCGCATCCGGGCGATGTTCCTCGGCTGCCCCGAAGCCCGGGTCGACCGGTATGTGACGCCGATGCTGGACCGAGACCGGCTCACCGGCGGCCTCAACTGGTATCGCGCGATGGCGTACGGCGACTTCGGCCGGCTCGGCCCGGTGACCGTGCCGACGACGTTCCTCTGGAGCAACGAGGACATCGCGATCGGGCGCACAGCCGCCGAGGCCTGTGCCCGTCACGTGACCGGCGAGTACGCCTTCGTCGAGCTGGACGGCGTGAGCCACTGGATTCCGGACGCGGTGCCCGAGCGGGTCGCTGCGGAGATCCTCAAACGCGCCGCCTGAGTCCGTCGCGGCCGGAGCCGGGTCAGGCGACGAGGACGACGATGAGCGTACGCGGGCCGTGGACGCCTTCGACCCGGTGCAGTTCGATGTCGCTGGTCGCCGACGGTCCGCTGATGAAGGTGAGCGGGCGGGCCGGGTTCAGCCGGGCCAGCAGCTCGGGCACGGTGGACACGACCTGGTCGGCCCGGACGACGCAGACGTGCCGGTCGGGGATCAGGGTCAGGGCGCGGCGACCTTGGTCGGGTCCGGCGTCGAGGGCGATGGTGCCGGTTTCGGCGCAGGCGGCGGCGCAGCCGGTGAGGACGGCGTCGATCTCGTCGAGCTGGGCGTACGTGAGCCCGTCGTCGGGGACGGAGCCGGGCACGGTCAGCTCGGACGACGGCGGGACCACGACGGTCCAGTCGCGACAGATGCCGGCGAGCGTCGCCGCCAGGGCGGGCGGCGTACACGGCACGACGGTGGCCTTGTAGTCGACGAGCCGGTCGGTGAACAGCTCCAGCAACGCGGCACCGGTAACCGACCCGGTACGCCGATACTCGCGGGGGATCGCGGGCGCGGAGACACCGGAATTGGCGGCCCGGATCCGGGCCAGCACGTCGTCGCGAGCGGTCATCGGGCAGCCCACCAATCCCGGAAGGTCTGCTGGGGCGGCGCGGGCAGATCGCGGGTGTCGGTCCAGGCCGACAGCGGCGGGGGCAGCCGCCGAATCCGTCCCCGGCGGGTGATCAACCGGCCGAGCCGCAGCAGCCGTTCGCCAAGCCGGAATCGGCCCGCCGACGACATCGTCCAGGCGGTCGCGGCCATGACGGCCTTCTCGGCAGGCGGATGCGGCTGGGTGGAGCGCAGGTGCACCAGCATCGAGGGAATGTCGATGCGTACCGGGCAGGCGTCGAAACACGCCCCGCACAGGCTGGAGGCGTACGGGAGAGAGGTGGCGGCACCGGTCAACTGCGGGGTCAGCACCGCGCCGATCGGCCCCGGGTAGACCGAGCCGTAGGCGTGCCCGCCCGCGCGTTCGTAGACCGGGCACACGTTGAGGCAGGCCGAGCAGCGGATGCAGTGCAGCGCCGATCGCCCGTCCGGGTCGGCCAGTACCGCAGTCCGTCCATTGTCGACCAGAACGAGGTGGAAGGCCTGCGGCCCGTCGCCCGGCGTCACCCCGGTCCAGGTGGAGGTGTAGGGGTTCATCCGCTCGCCGGTCGACGACCGGGGCAGCAGCTGGAGGAAGACTTCGAGGTCGGTCCAGGTCGGCACGACCTTCTCGATGCCCATCACGGTGATCAGGGTGTCCGGCAGGGTCAGGCACATCCGGCCGTTGCCCTCGGATTCCACGACGGTGATCGTGCCGGTCTCGGCGACGCCGAAGTTCGCCCCCGAGATCGCGACCTTCGTGGTGAGGAACTTGGCGCGCAGGTGCGCCCGCGCGGCCATCGCGAGCCGCCGGGGCTCGTCGGTCAGCTCCGGGTCGACCCCGGGCATCTCGCGGAGGAAGATCTCGCGGATCTCGGCCCGGTTGCGGTGAATCGCCGGCACCAGGATGTGGCTCGGCTCGTCGTGTCCCAACTGGACGATCAACTCGGCCAGGTCGGTCTCGACGGCCGCGATCCCGGCCGCCGCCAGGGCCTCGTTCAAGCCGATCTCCGCGGTGGCCATCGACTTGACCTTCACGACCTCGTCCGCGCCGGTCGCGCGGACCAGTTCCACCACGATCTGATTCGCCTCGGCCGCGTCCCGCGCCCAGTGCACGATCCCGCCGCGGGCGGTCACGGCCGCCTCCAGCTGCGGCAGCAACTCGTCCAGATGAGCCATCGTGTACGCCTTGAGCGCCTCCCCGGCGCGGCGAAGCTCTTCCCAGTCATCGAGTTCGCCGACGACAGCGGCGCGCTTGGCCCGGATGGTGGCGGTCGCGTGGCCCAGGTTGCGCCGGAGTTGAGGGTTGGCCAGGGCGTCCCGGGCGGCGTCGGGGAACGGCCGCTTGCCGTGCAGATGGCCGACCCCGGCCGGGGCATGCGGCATCCCCAGGAACGTCCGCGTCATGCGGCCACCGTCCTTCGGCCGGCGACCGCATGACGCAAGCTGTGCTTATCGATGATCATTCTTCGAAGGATCATGACAAGCTCCCGGTGCTGGCGAGGATCTCGGCCAGATGGACTGGGCGTACGCCGGTGCGCAGCCGCGAGAGCCCACCGCCGATGTGCATCAGGCAGGACGAGTCGCCGGCGCAGACCGCTTCCGCCCGGGTGGACAGCACGTTGCGCATCTTGTCGGCCAGCATCGCCGTCGAGGTGTCGGCGTTCTTGACCGCGAAGGTGCCGCCGAAGCCGCAGCACTGGTCGGCGCCGGGCAGCTCGACGAGATCCAGTCCGCGTACGCGGCGGAGCAGGCGCAGCGGTTTGTCGTCCACGCGCAGCATCCGCAGACTGTGACAGGTCGGGTGATAGGTGACCCGATGCGGGTACGCCGCCCCGACGTCCTCCACGCCGAGGACGTCGACGAGGAACTCCGACAACTCGTAGGTACGGCCCGCGACGGACTGCGCCCGGTCGGCCAGCGCGGTGTCTCCGGCGTTGCGGGCGACCATCGCGTGCTGGTGGCGTACCGAGCCGACGCAGGAGCCGGACGGAGCGACGACGTAGTCGAACGGCTCGAACGCCGCGACGTGGTTGCGGACGAGCTTGGTCGCCTGCCGCGGATATCCGGTGTTGACGTGCATCTGCCCGCAGCAGGTCTGCCCCGGCGGGAAGACGACGTCGACGCCGAGGCGTTCCAGGACCGCCACCGTCGCCCGGCCGACGTCGGGGAACATGGCGTCGGCCAGGCACGTGACGAACAGTGCGACCCTCACGTCGCAAGATCCTATAGGATCATCGCCTCGGCGTCGCGTCCCCGCTCGATCCGGCGTCAGCCGGGAGGTCGGGCGATGAGACCGTTCGGCTGCTCGGTCAGTTGCCCCAGCCGCCGAAGATTCCGCCGAGCCCGCTGGTCGGGCTGGTCGAGGGTGTCGGCGTCGTGTTCCGGTTCTTCCGGCCGCCGTTGTCGTTGCCGTTGTTCCGGCCCGTGGACTCCGACTGCGTGGGGCTCGGCTCCTCGCGCGGTTCGAACCCCGACGCGAAGGCACTGGTCAGCTTCGGGGCGGTGAACTTCTTCTCGGCCACGCCCTTGAGCGAGGTGTTGAGCGTACGCGCGACCGCCTGGATCACGTCCCGCTGGACGGCGGCGCCGACGGCGTCCTTGCTGGTGGTCGGGTTGGCCGCGATGGACGCGATGGCCATCTGCGGCGTGTACGCGACGAACGACTCGGTGACGTTGCCATCGGAGCTGCCCGTCTTTCCCGCGACGTCGCGGCTGCCGACGATGCCGGCGACCGAACTCGCGGTCGCGCCGTTGCACCGGTGGTACGCCGACTGCTGACCGACCGGGCACCGGGCGGCGTCGGTGGCGGCCCGGGCGACCTCGGCGCTGATGACCTGCTTGCAGTCGGGCTGCCCGGCCGCGATCGCCTTGCCGTCGGCGTCCACGATCGACGAGATCGGCGTGGGGGAGCAGTACTTGCCCTCGGCGGCGACGGTGGCGTACGCGTTGGCCAGGTCCAGCGGCGTGGTCAGCGAGGTGCCGAGGGTGAACGCGCCCCAGCTCGACGCGTCCTGCGCGTTCTGCTGGTTCTCCTTGGACCGGAACCGGATGCCGAGACGCTCGGCCATCTCGACGGCCTTGTCCGCGCCGACGGCTTCCTCCAGCTGCACGAAGTAGGTGTTCACCGAGCGGCCGAAGCCGGTCCACATGTTCCGGTATCCGGCCATCGAGGCCGCGGCGTTCTCCGGGCACCAGTAGCCGTCACAGCTGTTCGGCCCGGAGTCCGCGTACTGGGACTTGTACTGGTTCGGCGAGTAGTAGCCGGTGTCCAGCGTCTTGCCCGCCTCCAGCGCGGCCAGCATCGTGAACATCTTGAACGTGGAACCGGCCTGGTAGCCCGGCAGGCTCGTGCCGTTGCCGGCGACGAGCTGGTTCATGGTGTTGCCGGCCCCGGCGGCGGCGCTGTAGTGGCGGTTCACCGCCAACGCGAGGACCTTGCCCGTGCCGGGCTGCACGACCGCCATCGGCGCGACGCGCTTGTTCGTGTAGCCGTACACGGTCAGCACCTGCGCCTGCGCGGTCGCCTGCACCTTGGCGTCCAACGACGTGACGATGCGGTAGCCGCCGGTCTTGAGCGCCTGCAGCCGGTCGGCGGCGGTTTCGCCGAACGCCGCCTGCGACTGCCACCAGCTGCGGAAGTAGTCGCAGAAGTAGCCGGTCGAGGCCTTGGCCGCGGTGCAGTCGTTCGGCGACGCTCCGGGGGTGAGCTTCAGCTCGGCGTCGGTGGCCGTCTTCGCCTGGTCGGCGGTGATCTCACCGAGCCCGACCATGGCCTGCAGGACGTAGCTGCGCCGGGTCAGCGCCCGGCTGGTGTCGCCGTCGATCGGGTTGTCGGACTCCGGCGACTGGAGCAGACCGGCCAGCAGCGACGCCTCGTCCAGGGTCAGCTTGCTCGGGTCCTTCGAGAAGTAGGTGTGGGCGGCGGCGTACACGCCGTAGGCGCCGTGCCCGAAGTACGCGATGTTGAGGTACCGCTCCAGGATCTGGTCCTTGGTCAGCCGGGTCTCCAGCGTGATCGCGTACCGGGCTTCGTTGATCTTGCGGCCGGCGGTCACCTGCGTCGCGGCCGCGCGTTCCTCGTCGGTCAGCGTGGGATCGTTCTTCAGCACGTTCCGGACGTACTGCATGGTCAGCGTGGACGCGCCCTGCTCGACCTCGCCGCTCGCGCCGTTGGCCACCACGGCACGGAGGATGCCCTTGAGATCCACGCCGCCGTGCTCGTAGAACCGGGAGTCCTCGGCGGCCACGACCGCCTGCCGCAGCACCGGCGCGACCTCGTCGAGGCTCACGTCGCGGCGATTCTGGTCGTAGAACGTGGTGAGCAGCGTCTTGCCGTCGCTGGCGTACAGGTAGCTGGCCTCCTGCCGGGCCGGGTTCTGCAGCGCCTCGGGGAGGTCGTCCCAGGCGACCCCGGCGTGGTTGACCGCCCAGGCCGCCAGCGCGCTGCCGGGCACCGCCAGTCCAGCGACGACCGCCCCGGCGAGCACCGCGACCAGGGCGGCGCGTACGAGCTTGCGAGGCGTGGCGGAGGTGCGAGCGGGGGCTGCCATGCAGGCAAGACTGCCCGGCGATCCGAAGATCGTCATCGGGAGTGTGAAGGCCGTCACTCTCCGCCACGGAATAGCCGCGCCGTTCGTTCTCAGCCGGCGAACAGGCCGATCAGCTCGGCCGCCGCCTTGAGCAACGCGAGGATGGTGCCCATCCCGAGGAACAGCGTGATGCATGGCAAGAAGAAGGTGAACGTCCAGCCCAGGATGACGGCGGCCCGCGCCATGCCCCGGCCGGTCTGTTCCCGGCCTTTCATCTGCCGGAGCGCGAAGTGCCCGAGAATGGCGCCGATCGGGGCCAGGATGCCGAAGGTCAGCACGGACAGGGCCACGGTCAGCAGCGCGACGATCGCCAGCACGTTGTGCTTCGCCGTCGTACGCCGGAACGCGTCGGTCGACGTCCGGACCACCTCCGGCAACCGTCCGCCGACGGGCGCGACCTCCGGCGAGGGCTGTGCGGGCAGGGCGGACGGCGCAGGCGGCAGAGCTGGTGACGCAGGCGGCAGGGCGGGCGGCTCGGGGGCGGTCATCCGGCGATCCTCCGGTGAGTACACAGTGGCCGGTGGGGGACGCCCGACAGTATGCCGAATGCGGGCGTTCCCGGCGACCCGCGTACCGCGTGTCAGACGGCGTCGACGGCCAGTCGCTCCGGATGCGGCTGCCGGATCGGCGTGAGGAAGCCGATCGCCGAGATGAGCAGGTACGCCAGCCCGGCGATGCCGATGACCAGGGCGACTCCGAAGCGTTCGGCCGACGCGGTGACCACGGCCGCGCCGATCGGGCCGAGCGAGAAGTGGATCGTCCACCAGGCCGAGGTCACCCGGCCCAGCAGGGCACTCGGCGTGATCTCCTGGCGCAGCGACATCGAGCAGATGCCGCCGATCGCCGTGCAGCCGAACGCGAGGGTGGTGAACACGGCGACACCCGGCACGGAATGGGTGAACGCGATCGCCGCCACGCACAGCCCGGCGAGCATGGTCGAACCGATCCAGGTCACCCCGAACCCGATCAGCCGGCGTACGCGGGCCACCACGAGCGCTCCCGCGACGGTCCCCAGCGCGGCGACCGCCATCACGTAGCCCACGGTTCGGTCGGGCTGCCCGAGGTCGTGCTTGAGGTAGAAGATGACGACGTCGACCAGGCCCTGCCAGAAGAAGATCATCATCGTCAGCAGCACGAGCATCGAGCGCAGCACCGGATGCCGCCAGAGGAAGCGCGCGCCGCCGCTGAACTCGGTCCAGAAGGACATCCTCGCCGGGACGGCATGCTCCTCGGCCGGCGCCTGCGCTCGAAGGCGGACGAACAGCAGGCCGATCGAGGCCAGGACGAAGGTGGCGGCGTCCACGGCGATCGCGACGGACGGGCCGAACCGGCCCGAGACGACGCCGGCCAGAATCGGCCCGATGACCTGGGTCGCGGCGAAGCTTGCCGACAGCCGCCCGTTCGCCCGGGTCAACTGGTCGGCGTCGACGAGCCGCGGGACCACGGTCACGTAGGTGACCCGGAACAGCATGGCGAAGGCGCCCGTCAGCGGCACCACGACGTAGAGCAGCCAAAGGGGACTGGCGAACAACCAGACGAGCGGCACGATGCCGAACAGCACGGCCTGGGCCACATTGCACATGATCAGCAGGCGCATGCGATCGAACCGGTCGGCCACCACCCCCGCGAAGAAGCCGCTGACCAGCGTCGCCGCGCCGAGTGCGCCGGTGAGCAGGCCCATCTGCGTCACCGATCCGGTCGCGTGCAGCACCATCAGCGGCACCGCGATGACCGAGAACGAGCTGCCGAACGTCGACAACGTCTCCACGGCCCAGAACAGGGCGAAATCGCGCCCGCCCAGCTTGCTGCTCACGCGGGCACTTCCTCCGGTGCGATCGGCCGCTTTCGCGCTTGACGGTCCCGGTACGCGCGGACGGCGTACTCGATGATGGCGAGGAGCATGAGCACGACGGCGAGATCGAGAAGCGCGAGCACGGCGGGGACCTCGGTCGCGAACGGCAGCATGCCGAGCACGAGCGCGGCCGAGACGAGCCGGGCGAGCGGGAGCCGGCGGAACATGCGCCAGGTGGTGTAGCCGAAGGTGGCCAGGTAGAGCGCGACCCCGCCGAACAGCAAGCTCGCCACGCCGCGGTCCAGATGGTGCTCGGGGTGCGCGATGGCCTCGGCGAGGCCGACCGCGACCGCGATGACCCCGGCGACCAGCCACAGATGGCTGAAGCCGAGCATGCGGCCGAGCTGGTCGGTCCGCAGGCGGGCGATCGCGACCGGCAGCCGTTCCTCCAACGCCGCCCCGGCGAACACGAAGTAGATCCACCACAGGCCGCAGACGAGCGCGAACCCGCTGATCATGGTCGCGATCACCGGCGAGCTGAGGTGGTCGAGGGTGACCGCGGTCGCGCCGACCGAGAGGATCGATTCGCCGAGCGCGATGAGCAGGAACAGGCCGTGGCGTTCGAGCAGATGCGGCAGGTCGAAGGTCATCCGGCTCAGATGGCGTCGCATGAGACGCGGCATGACGATGTCGATGGCGATCGCCAGGCCCCAGACCGCCAGCCGGGCGTGACCGTGCAGAAATCCGCCGACGAACATCAGCGGACCGCTGATCTGGAAGAAGACGAGGAAGAACAGCCCCGGGTGCCGGTCGGTGGGCGCGACCGCCTCGTGGAGCGTCAGAGCGGCCCGCTGCACCAGGTACGCGGCCCCGAAGATCACCCCACGGTCGCCGAACGCCTCGGGGACCGAGACCGCCATGAACAGCGCGCCCAGCGCCGCGACGAACATCGTGATCCGGTCGGCGGAGTTCTCGATCGGGTTGAGGTTGGCGTGGATCGAGATCGCCGACCAGGCCCAGAACAGCGGCAGGAAGAGGACCGCGGCGTGGCCGATCCCCGCCCAGCTGTGGTCGTGGTGCAGCAGGGCCGAGACCTGGACGATCGCGAACACGAACACCAGGTCGCAGAACAGTTCGGCCGGGGTGACCTTCTTCCCGGCGACCTTCCCGATCGCGGCGGTCTCGTCGTCGGCCTTCGAACGCAGAGTGGCGGAGGGGGCGTTCACGCGATCATGATGCCAGCCACGCCCGGCTCGCGATCAAGGCCTCCCGCAGCGGCCGGGCCTCGGGATGCCACTTGCTCTCCCACTCCAGGCTCAGCCAGCCGTCGTACGCCTCGCGCCGGAGCAGGTCCAGCGCGTCGCGCAGCGGAACGCTTCCGTCGCCGAGTGGCAGGGGAGTGCGTTCGGCCGGGCTGAGCACATCCTTGACCTGCACATGCGCCAGGTACGGGTGGAGCGCCGCCAACGACACCGTCAGCGGCTCGCCGACCCGCCACGGATGCAGGACGTCCCAGATCGCGCGTACGCGGTCGTCGTCGACCTGGTGGAGGATGCGGGCCACGTCGACTCCGCGAGGGTGGGAGTCGTGCGTCTCCAGCCAGATCTGTACGCCGTCCGGCAGCCGCTGCGCGATGGTCGCGAGCCTTCTGACGGCTCGCTCGTCGGCTTCGGCACTCGGTTGCGCCGCGTCCGGGCTGAGCTGGCCGTTCCCGGGAGCCGAGGCGTCCGGGCTGAGTTGGCCGGTCCCGGGCGCCGAGGCGCCCGGGCTGAGTTGGCCGGTCCCGGGCGCCGAGGCGCCCGGGAAGACCCGCACGGCGGGGATGCCGAGGTCTTTCGCAAGCTCGGCGTGGGCGAGCGCGTCCGCGACGCAGGCGTCGTCGTCGCCGTCGGCCGCGACCTTCACATAGCTCGCGACACAGAGCGGCGTGACGCCTTCGAGTGCTGCCTTCGCCGCCGCGCGCCCGGCCGATGACAGTCCGATGTGGATCGGCTCGTCGGGGGCCGCCCGCAGCTCGACGCCGGGCCAGCCGGTCTCCTGCGCGAGGCGTACGACCTCGGGCAGGGGGAGTCCGGAACAGCCCAGCGTCGAGAAGGCGAGCTTCACAGCGGTCCCTGCGGATTGATGTAGCGCCGGTGGCGGTCCGCCATCGTGGCGAGGGTGATCGCCGGATCGGTGTCCCAGATCGCCTGGTTGAAGATCTCCACCTCGACGTGCCC
Organism: Hamadaea sp. NPDC050747; assembly: GCF_040654195.1. Taxonomy (NCBI): domain Bacteria; kingdom Bacillati; phylum Actinomycetota; class Actinomycetes; order Micromonosporales; family Micromonosporaceae; genus Hamadaea; species Hamadaea sp. NPDC050747. The sequence goes on along the minus strand of NZ_JBFAHM010000004.1, from coordinate 167,741 downwards.
GGTGTAGCCCGTCGCGCGTACGGCGTCGGTGATCGGGGCGAAGTCGATGTGGCCGTCGCCGACGTGCCCCCGGCTCAGGAGCGCGTCCGCCGCGAGCGGCAGCACCCAGTCACAGACCTGGTACGACGAGATGCGCCCCTCCCGGCCGGCCCGCTCGATCTGGGCGTACAGGTCGGGGTCCCACCAGATGTGATAGGTGTCCACGCACACGCCGACCTCGTCCGGCGCGAACGGGGCGGCGAGGTCCAGCGCCTGACCGAGGGTCGAGACGACCGCCCGGTCGGCGCAGAACATCGGGTGCAGCGGCTCGATCGCGAGGCGTACGCCCCGGTCGGTCGCGTAGGGGACCAGCTCGGCGAGGGCGTCGGCGACGGCCTGCCGGGCGGCCGGCAGATCCTTGGACCCGTCCGGCAGCCCGCCGACGACCAGTACGAGTTCGCTCGTGCCGAGGGTGGCCGCCTCGTCGATCGCCGACCGGTTGTCGGCCAGCGCCGCCGCCCGTGCCTCCGGCGTCGCGCCCTTGCCGAACCCGGTCGTGAAGAACCCGCCCCGGCAGAGCGTGGTCACGCTCAAGGCGTACGCGTCGGTTATCTTGCGCGCGGCCTGCGCCCCACCGGCGGCCTCGACGACGTCGCGCCAAGGGCCGATGCCGCTGATGCCGTTCTCCGCGCAGAGGCGCGCGGCGGTCTCGAGCGACGCCTTCTTGACCGTGGCGGTGTTGAGCGACAGTCTCACGGCGCCACCAGGGACGCGAGGCGGGCGGCGGCCAGCTCCGGATCGCTCAGCACGCCGCACTCGGCGGCGAGCCGGTGCAGCTCGATCAGGTGGTCGAGGCTGCGCGAGTGCTCCTGGCCACCGACCATCCGGAACTCCTCCTGGTGCCCGTTGAGCCAGGCCAGGAAGACGATGCCGGTCTTGTAGTGGTAGGTGGGCGTGGCGAAGATGTGCCGGGCCAACGGCACCGTCGGATCCAAGATCTCCCGGAACTTCGCGGTGTCTCCAGCGTCGAGCGCCTGCCGGGCGGCCGCGGCGGGCACCGCGATCGCGTCGAAGATGCCCAGCAACGCGTGCGAGCCGCTCTCGATCAGCGACGGGTAGTTGAAGTCGTCACCGGTGTAGAGGCGCACGCCGTCCGGCAGCTTCGCCCGCAGCGCGATCTCCCGATCGGCGTCGAGCAGCGACACCTTGATCCCGTCGACCTTGGCGGCATGCTGGTGGATGATCTCGAGCACGGCGTCGGCCGCCCTGTCGAGATCGGAGTCTCCCCAGTATCCGGCGAGCGCCGGGTCGAACATGTCGCCGAGCCAGTGCAGGATCACCGGCTGATCCACCTCGGTCAGCAGAGTGCCATAGATCCGGGCGTAGTCGGCCGGACCGTGCGCGCTGGCGGCCAAGGCGCGGCTCGCCATCAGGATGACCCGCGCGCCCGCGTCCTGCACGACCTCGAGCTGCTCCCGGTACGCGCGCTCGATCGCGTCGAGGGAATGCGTACCCGGAGCGAGGTGGTCGGTCCCTGCACCGCAGGCGAGCAAGCCGTTGACGGCCCGCGCCTCGGCGCCACTGCGACGGATCAGCTCCTGCGTGGCGGCCCAGTCCAGGCCCATCCCGCGCTGCGCGGTGTCCATCGCGTCGGCGATGCCCAGTCCCAGCGACCAGAGGTGGTGACGGAACCGCATCGTGGCGTCCCAGTCGACGACGGCCGGCTTGCCCTCGCCGTTGTCGCCCCGCGGATCGGCGACGACATGTGCGGCCGCATAAAAGGTCTTGCTCACAGCGCGGGTACCTCGAGCTTGCGGCCCTCGCGGGCGGACTGCGTGCCGAGTTCGGCCAGCTGGACGCCGCGCGCCCCGGCGAACAGGTCGTGGGCGTACGGGGCGCCGGTCGCGACCGCCGTCAGGTACTCCTCCCACTGGACCTTGAAGCCGTTGTCGTAGACGTCGTTGTCCGGCACCTCGGTCCACAGTGCCCGGAAGTCGTGGCTGGTCGGCAGGTCCGGGTTCCAGACCGGCTTCGGGGTGGCGTTGCGGTGCTGGATGCGGCAGCCGCGCAGACCCGCGACGGCGCTGCCGTGCGTACCGTCGACGTGGAAGGTGACCAGCTCGGTCCGGTCGACCCGGGTCGCCCACGACGAGTTGATCTGCGCGACGATCCCGCCCTCCAACTCCAGGACGGCGTACGCGGCGTCGTCGGCGGTGGCGGCGTACTCGGCGCCCTGCTCGTCCCAGCGGGCCGGGATGTGGGTCACCGACTGGGCGTACACCGAGCGGACCGGCGCGATCACGTGGTCGAGCACGTAGCGCCAGTGCGGGAACATGTCGAGGATCATGCCGCCGCCGTCCTCGGAACGGTAGTTCCAGCTCGGCCGCTGGGCGGGCTGCCAGTCGCCCTCGAACACCCAGTAGCCGAAGTCGATGCGTACGGTGAGAATGCGGCCGAAGAAGCCGGAGTCGACCAGGCGCTTGAGCTTGCGCAGGCCGGGGAGGTAGAGCTTGTCGGCGACCACACCGTGGCGTACGCCCTTGGCCTCGGCCAGCTTGGCCAGGCCGAGCGCCTCGTCGAGGGTCTCGGCGACCGGCTTCTCGGTGTAGATGTGCTTGCCGGCCTCGATCGCCTTGGTCAGCGCCGCGACCCGCGCCGTGGTCACCTGCGAGTCGAAGTAGATCTCGTTGGACTCGTCAGCGAGCGCCGCGTCCAGATCGGTGGTGTACTGGCTCAGGTTGTGCTGCGCGCACAGCGCCTCCAGCTTGGCGGCGTTGCGGCCGACCAGCACGGGCTCCGGGTATAGCACCTCGCCGCCCGGCAGCGGCAGGCCGCCCTGCTCACGGATGGCCAGGATCGAACGGACCAGGTGCTGGCGATAGCCCATGCGCCCGGTCACCCCGTTCATGATGATGTTCACCTTGCGCATGGTTTTCCCTTCGTAGGGCGGCGTCCGGGGACGGAAAGCGCTTTCCAACGGCGTGTGAGGCGGTACGTTACCGGGGTGCGCGACAAACCGTCAACACAGGCGACCCTGCAGCAGGTCGCCGACGCCGCCGGCGTCTCCCTGGCCACCGCGTCCCGTGTCCTGCACGGCAGCGGTGGCCGAACCGTCCGCGAGGAACTACGCGCCCGGGTCCTGGCCGAGGCCAATCGCCTGCGCTACGTCTCGCACGCCCCGGCCCAGGCGCTCGCCCGGGCCACCACCTCGATCGTCGGGCTGATCGTCCACGACATCGCCGACCCCTACTTCGCAGCGATCGCGGCCGGCGCCATGCGCGCCGCCCGCGACCACGACCTCATGGTCATGGTCGCGTGCACCTTCCGCGAACCGCAGCTCGAGCTGGAATACGTCGCCCGGCTCCGCGCCCAGCGCGCACGCGCGATCATCCTGGCCGCCTCGGCCTTCACCGGTACGCGTTTCCTCGCGGACCTCGCCGACCACCTCGACGGGTACGCCGACCAAGGCGGTCGCGTCGTCGCGATCGGCGACCACGGGCCGGGCGTCGACGCCGTGCTGCCGTCGAACTACGCGGGCGCGGTGATGGCCGCTGAACATCTCGTGTCGCTCGGGCATACGCAGGTGGGCGTCGTCAGCGGCCCGGTCGCGCTGGCCACCGTGGCCGACCGGCTCGCCGGATTCGAGTCCGTCCTGCCGGCCACCGCGATCGCGGCCGGTGACTTCAGCCGCGACGGCGGGTACGCGGCCGCCCGGGAACTGCTCACCGCGCATCCATCGCTGACGGCGGTCTTCGCGCTCGACGACGTGATGGCCTACGGCGTGCTGGCGGCGGCCCGGGACCTCGGCCGGAGCGTCCCGGGCGACCTGAGCGTGGTGGGCTTCGACGACGTGCCCGGAGCGGCCGACGTCGGCCCGCCGCTCACCACGATCCGCCTCGACCTGGCCGAACTGGGATCGCGGGTGCTCGGCCTGGCCGTCGGGCCGCCGGACGGCTCGGTCACCGTCCCGGCTTCGCTGGTGGTGCGGTCTTCGACGGCGGCCGCTCGGTAGCCGGTACGGCGCTCGCCTCGCGCGCCGGGGCGCGGCGCTCCGGTACGGCGTACGCCTCGCGCTTGTGCCACGTGCGCCGGGTACGGCGTCCGCCGCTCGGGTACCGCCGTCGCCGGTGGTGATCTCCGGAGGTCCGCGCACGTTACCGGGCGCCGGTGGGGTGCGTCAGCCTCCGGAGATCGACGAGCCACCCGGCGTCAGCGGGGACGCCGGCCGATCAGCTTGTGCAGTCGCCCCTTGCCCACGAGCCAGAGCAGGTCGCGCTGCCGGGGCTCGTTGTAGACGACGAAGTCGTCGAAACGGTGCACGCCCCGGCGTCCGGCCACCTCGTACGCCGCTTTCCGGACGTGCCGCAGTTGTTCGACGGTCATCTCCAGGGGCCGCTCGTCCGGCTGGTAGGTGGCGCCGATCGGGAAGTCGCGGCCCGGCCGTCGCCGCATCTCGACGTGGCAGCCGAGGACGTAGGAGATCTCGTTCTCCTCGGCGAAGGCCACCAGCCGGTCCAACGTGGCGAGGAACATGGGGTAGTCGAAGGCGTACAGCCGGCCGGGGAGCACGGTGTCGCCGGTGAGCAGGAAGCGCGTACGCGGGTCGTAGATCGTGATCGCCGCCTTGTGGTGGCCCGGCGAGCCGATGATCGACAGCGTACGGCCGCCCAGCTCGAACGGCACGGTCTCGTCGGGCAGCCGGTCCGGCGCCGGGCCGAAACCGAAGAACGCCCGTACCTCTTCGAGGTCACGATCGACGATGGTCGTGTGTGGACGATCCGCGAACTGCCCGTCGGCGGCCACGTGATCGCCGTGGCCGTGGGAGTGCGCGACCACGAGCGGGAGGTCGCCGATCAACTCGTCGACCGTCGCCCGCAGCGGGAACTGCTCCGGCTCGGCGGTCGCCCCGGTGTCCAGCAAGAGCGCGCGGTCGTCGCCGACCAGAAGGTAGAGGAAGGGAGCCTCGTAGGTGACGGCCTTGTTCTGCCGCAGGATGTAGGTGTGGTCGTCGGCCCGGTGGACTTGGAGCGCCGGTTCGCCGAGCGCGCCGTGGATCCAGGTGACGTCGAGGTTCATGGTGCTTCTCCCAGGGGTGTGAGGGACACGAACACGCGGACGTGCCGGGCGTCGGGTTTGTCGGCGTCTGCTTGATACGGTTCGAGCAGGGCGCGCCACTTCGCGGCGAGGTCGGCGGCTTCCGCGGCGGTGAGTTTCACGACGGCGGTCGCCATGCCCAGCCCTTCGCGCCATTCCGGACGCTCGTCCGGAACGCGGTCGAGGTAGGCCCGGATCGCCGCCATCTCGCGGTCGACCACCACGTTTCCGATCTGCTGGCCGAGCAGATGGTCGTCACCGGAGTCGACCCGGAGCCGTGGTGTCTTCACCGCGATCCGCCATTGGCGTTCGCGGCGGTCCTCGCCCGGCCCGGCGTCCTCGACGAAGCCGTACTTGGCGAGCTGCCGCAGATGGAACGAGCAGTTCGCCTGCGGTACGCCGAGGATCCGGCCGCACTGGGCGGCCGTCGCCGAGCTGAGGGTGCCGAGGAGTCCGAGGAGGTCCAGCCGGAGGGGATGTGCCAGGGCTCGGATCGCCTGCGGATCGGTGACGCGCATATGCCAAAGGGTACTTTGGCTTTGCGAGATGTCAACGGGTTCTTTGGCATTCTGTCCGCGGCGAGCAGTGGGCTATTGTTCCGGCTCGTGGACGTGATGGTGGTTCCGCGGACGGACGGGCAGGTGATGTCCTGTGTCGAAGCCCTCCGGGAGGTGCACGTGGCCGACGCCTATCCGGTCCGGTGGCCCGCCGATCCGGTGGACTGGCTCACTCCGGCAGACTCGCTGAGCAGCTGGGTCGCCGTGGCTGGAGACCGCGTCGTCGGCCACGCCGCCCTCCGCCGGACCGAGCCGCCCGCACCGGTCGCCGAGCGGATGGATCCGGCGCTGGGCTCACCGGCGATGGTCAGCCGGCTCTTCACCGTCCCGGCGGCGCGGCAGAGCGGCGTCGCACGTCGGCTGTTGGACGAGGTCGCCGGGTGGGCTGCCGATCACGGGTATGAGCTGTTCCTCGGCGTGGCCGACAACGCTCTCGGCGCGCGCCGCTGTTATGAGCGCACGGGCTGGCGGCACGTGTTCACCGAGCATGCCGACTGGCTGGACGCCGACGGCCGCCCGGCGCTAGTGCATTACTACATTCCGGGTTAGCGGGGATGGCCGTCAGGCGACGCAGAATTCGTTGCCTTCGGGGTCGGCCATCGTCACCCCGTAGTGACCCTCGGTGTCGCCGTCGTGTCGATAAAGGACAGTCGCGCCGAGGTCGACGAGCTGTGCCACCTTGGCGTCCACGCGGGGCCGGCGCTCTGTCACCGGCACCGACCGACCGCCGCCGACCATCACGTCGAGATGCAGGCGGTTCTTGACGGTCTTCTTCTCGGGGACGATCTGGAACCAGATCGACGGCCCGTTTCCAGCCGGGTCTTCGAGCCGATCGGCGCAGGGACCGTCGCCGAGCTCCTCGGCCGGGACTCCGACGCTCAGGTAGTAGTCCCGCCAGGTGGCGTGGCCCTCGGGCGGATCCTGCGGGCGGTAGCCCAAGGCGGCCGCCCAGAAGGGCACCAGGCGGTCCGGGTCGGCGCAGTCGATGGTGAGCTGAAATCCCATGAGCAAGATCCTGCCTCCAGGGGCCGACATTTCTCGCGGCAACGGGCGTGACAGAACCAGTACGCTCGGCCCGTGACCCCGACCGAGACACGAATCCGCGTGGAGTTCACCGTGCCGCCGGATTGCGCCGAGCAGCGTCGTGCGTACAAAATCGTGCATCGTGTTCTGTTCCGGATCTTCTTCTGGTTCGCGATCGGTCTCGCGGCCCTGGCTTTCGCGGACGTCGTGCTGGTTGTCGCGTTGTTGCACCGGATTCCGATCGTGGAGCCGGTGGTTTTGCTCCTCCTGGCGCTCTGGGGAGTGACGTTCCCATGGCGCTGCGGCTCGCGGACGCTGCGGGCCTCGCCGCGCCATTTCGCCAATCCGGTGACCTTCGAGATCAGCGAGGTCGAGGCAGGGGAGACCTCCGCGGTCGGCCACCTGTCGGTCCGGTGGGCCGCCGTCACGTCCGTGGTGGAGACGGCCGAGTTCTGGGTCTTGTACGCCGACCGCCGGCCCCGGCTGGTGGTGCCCCGGCGGCACCTCACCGCCACCGACGAGGCGGCTGTGCGGCAGTTCATGATCGGCCGGAACCTGGTCCCGGAACAAACCTCCGAGGCGTGACGTTGTCAGGGGTCGAAAGAGCTAGGAGAGTGACATGGCCGTCGACACCCGCCCGATCGTGAAGCTGCGCTCCACCGCCGGGACCGGATACACGTACGTCACGCGGAAGAACCGCCGAAACGACCCCGATCGCCTGGTCGTCCGCAAGTACGACCCGATCGTGAAGCAGCACGTTGAGTTCCGCGAGGAGCGCTGAACACGTCCGGCTAGGCTGGCCGGATGATCGAGATCAAGACCGGCCGTCTGCTGCTGCGCAGCTGGCGTGACACCGACCTCGACCCGTGGGCCGAGATGAGCGCAGACCCCGAGGTCCGCGAGCATCTCGGCCCTTTGCTGTCACGGGAGCAGGCAGCGGCGTCCATCCGCTACTTCCAGGAGTGCATCGACCGTGACGGCTTCGGCTTCTGGGCCGTGGAGGTCCTGGAGACCGGCGAGCTCGTCGGGATGGCCGGCCTGGACGCGGTCGACGAGGAGGCGCCGGTCGACGGGGTCGAGATCGGCTGGCGGCTCGCCCGGTCGGCCTGGGGCCACGGGTACGCCACCGAGGCGGCACTGGCGGTGCTGGACTACGGCTTCGACCGTCTCGGCCTGCCGGAAATCCTGTCGATCACGGCGGTCGGCAACGTGCGGTCGCAGGCCGTCATGCGGCGGCTCGGCATGTCTCCGCTCACCGAGTTCGACGACGACGACGGCGTACACCAGGTGGTCTTCCGGAAGGAGCGGTGACCCGCCTGCGGGCGGTGCTCGCCGCGGTCGTCGTCCTCCTCGCCGGGCTCGGGGTACGCGCCTTCACAGGTGGCGTGTTCGCGAAGTACGCCGGAGTGGCGCTGTACGCCGTGCTCGTCTACGTCCTCGTCCTCGTCGTCGCGCCCCGGCTCCGGCCGTTGCCGAGCGCAGCGATCGCGCTCGCCGTCTGCTGGGCGGTGGAGTTCTTCCAGCTCAGCCCGATCCCGGCCGAGCTGTCGGAGCGCAGCGCCCTCGCCCGGCTGATCCTCGGCAGCACCTTCAACGCCCCCGACCTGCTCTGGTACGCCGTCGGCGTCGCGGTTGCGTACGCGGTGCACGCGGCGGTGACTAGGCGAGGCGGGGAAGGTCCTCGAGGCGTACCTCGCCGAGCAGAGGCTGCCCGCTCGTGAACCGCTCGACCTCGGCGGTGGCGTACGCGCCGAAGCGGCGTACCTCGCTGCCCTGAACTCCGCCCAGATGCGGCGTGATCAGCACGTTCGGCAGGTCGAAGAGGGGATGGCCGACGGGCAGCGGCTCCGGGTCGGTGACATCCAGGACGGCGTCGAGGCGGCCGGTGCGGCACTCGGCCAGCAGCGCCTCGGTGTCGACGAGGCTGCCTCGGGCGGTGTTCACCAGCAGCGCGCCGTCGCGCAGCAGTTTCAGGCGGTCCGCGTTGATGAGGTGACGGGTCTCCGGCAGCGCCGGGGCGTGGACCGTCAGTACGTCGCTGCGGCGGCACATGTCGTCGAGGTCGGTCAGCTGGGCGCCTAGTTCCGCGGCGTCGGCCTTGTCCAGGAACGGATCCGAGACCAGGACGGTGTGCCCGGCCGTGACCAGGCGGCGGATGACGCGGCGCCCGATCCGGGAGGCCCCGACGACGCCGACCGTCCGCCCGTCCGCCCCCACTCGCTCGCCGAACGCGGGCACGCGGCCGGTGTCGGCGTACTGCCGGGCCATCGGGATCACCCGCTTCAGGCCGAGCGCGATGGCGGCGGCGGTGAAGTCGGCGACCGGATCGGCGTTGGCGTCGGCGGCCGACGAGACCAGGATGCCGCGTCGCCACACCTCCTCGGTGACGTGATGCCGGACGGAACCGGCCGCGTGCACCACCGCCCGTAGCCGGGGCATGCGCTCGAGCGCGGTCGCGTCCAGCCGGAACGCCTCCCACGAGGTGATCAGGACGGTCACCTCGGCGAGCCGGTCGTCGTCCGGGCCGAGCACGGCCGGTCCGTCGCCGGGCTCGGTCGCGGGCATCAGGGCCAGCCGCTCGCCGAGCCGGGCGAGGAGGTCCGGGGTGAACGCCGCCGGCAGCACGTCGGGGCGCATCGAGAAGGCGCCGACCGGGCGGGGGAGAGTCATCGTGAGCTGCTCCTTGCGCAGTTGACAGAAACCGCTTTCTGTACGAGCGGCACTGTAATCTGCGCGGTCACACGAGGTCAATGCCGGACAAGACTGCGCGGGAAAGCGGCTCTCTTGACGCCGGGCTAGTAACCGGTTTATGTTCTCGGTCACTTGCCGAGGAGGGAGGGCCATGACGGCCAGCACGATCGCCCGGAAAACCGCGGCGGCAGATGGCGGAGGCGCAGGTAAGGCACCCCGCGTGCCGCGCGATCGTACGCCTCTGTGGCGGAAACTGGTACGTGACCGGTTACTGTGGCTGTTCCTTCTGCCCGGTCTCGCGTACTTCTTGATCTTCCACCTGGGCGCCGCCTTCGGGATGGTCATCGCCTTCACCGACTACTGGCCGGGCATCTCGGTCACCGAGTCGAACCTCGTCGGCTTCGAGACCTTCCAGAAGATGTTCGGCGACGCCGACTTCTGGCACGCGGTGCTCAACACGGTGGAGATCTCGCTGCTGCAGCTGATCTTCTACTTCCCGGTGCCGTTGGGGCTGGCGCTGCTGCTGCACAGTCTGACGAGCACCACCATCAAGCGCCTGGTGCAGAACGTCGTTTACCTGCCGCACTTCATCTCGTGGGTCATCGTCGTCGCGCTGTTCCAGCAGATCCTGGGCGGCGCGGGCGTGGTCAACGGGTTCCTCGCCGATCACGGCCTGCACACCGTGGACATCATCGGCAACCCGGACGCCTTCAAGCCGCTGCTCATCGCGCAGGTCATCTGGAAGGACTCGGGCTGGGGCACGATCATCTTCCTGGCCGCGCTGGCCCAGGTCGACGACACGCTCTACGAGGCGTCCGCGATGGACGGCGCCGGCCCCTGGCGGCGGTTCTGGCACGTCACCCTGCCCGGCATCCGCTCGGTCGTCGTGCTGCTGCTGGTCCTGCGCCTCGGCGAGGTGCTCTCCGTCGGCTTCGAACAGCTCCTGCTGCAACGGGACGCGGTCGGCCCGGCGGCCGGGGAGATCATCGACACCTACGTCTATTACAAGAGCCTCGGCGGTGGAGGCGACTTCCCGCTGGCCGCCGCGGCCGGCATCTTCAAGGGCGTCATCGGCGCGATCCTCGTGTACGCCGCCAACAAGGTCGCCCACCGCCTCGGCGAGCAGGGGGTCTACCGATGAGCAGCGCGACCCTCAAGCGGGCGGGCCGGCCGGCCTGGCAGGAGCCCGCCAAGCCGGTCACGAAGGCGGCCAAGGGCCTGGCGCTGGTGGTCATCTGCGCGCTCGTGCTGGTCCCGTTCCTCGTGGTCATCTCGACCAGCCTGGCCAGCCCGGACGAGGTCGTCGCCAACGGCGGCTGGGTGCTGTGGCCGGAGCATCCCACGCTGGACGCGTACCGGGACATCTTCCGGGGTGGTCAGGTCACCAAGGCCATCGGCGTCAGCATCGGCGTGACGCTCGTCGGCACGCTGGCCAGTCTCGTCGCCACCACCCTGCTGGCGTACGCGCTGAGCCGCCCGCAGCTGGTCGGCGGGAAGAAGATCCTGCTCGGCATCCTGTTCACCTTCCTCTTCCCGCCCGGCATGATCCCGGCGTACCTGGTCGTGAAACAGCTCGGCCTGCTGGACAACTACGCGGCCCTGATCGCGCCGGTGATGATCAACGTGTTCAACCTCGTGATCGTCCGGGGCTTCATCCAGGGCCTGCCGGAGGAGCTGTTCGAGGCGGCCCGCCTCGACGGCGCCGGCGAATGGCAGGTGCTGTGGCGCGTCGTGCTCCCGCTGTCCAAGGCGGTGCTGGCCGTCATCGGCCTCTTCTACGCGGTCAGCTACTGGAACGCGTGGTTCCACGCCGCGATCTACATGTCGGACTCGAAGTTCCCGATCCAGCAGGTGCTGCGGATGTACGTCATCCAGGGCGCCCAGCTGGCGGACCCGTCGGCCGCCGACGCGGCGGCGGTGTCGGCGCCGCAGACGGTCCGGATGGCCGTCGTGATCATCGCGGTCATCCCGATCATCCTCGTCTACCCGTTCGTCCAGCGCTTCTTCGTCCGCGGAGTGCTGACCGGGGCGATCAAGAGCTAGTCCTCCTCCTCCTCCCGCTCATTCTCACTGTCGAGAAAGGAACCACTCCATGTCTTCGGAGCTTTCCCGCCGCTCGGTGTTCCGGGCGATCGGCCTGGGCGCGACCGCGGTCGCGGTGCCGTCGCTGATCAGCGCCTGCGGCGACGGCAGCGGTGGCGGCGGTGTCGGCAACGCCGGCACCGAGCTGGCGGCGTGGCCGACCTACACGGCGGCCAAGGTGCCCACCCCGGACCTGCCGGGCGACGGCAACGACGTGCAGAACGGCTACACCAAATACCCGTCGCAGATCGGCAACGCCACCAACGGCAAGCCCGGCGACGGCAGCGTCGTCAAGGCGGTCGTGATCACCTACGGCACGCCGCCCGGCCCGAAGGAGACCAACAAGTTCCTTCAGGCGGTCAACGAGGCGCTCGGCATCGACCTGCAGCTGACCGTCGTCCCGGACGCCGACTACCAGGCGAAGATGGCCACCCTGATGGCCGGCGACGACCTGCCCGACATCATGAACATCGGTGGCGGCTACATCCTGCCGCGCGAGGCCGACTTCGTCGCCAGCAAGTGCGCCGACCTGTCGGAGTACCTGTCCGGCGACGCCGTGAAGGCGTACCCGAACCTGGCGAACATCCCCACCCGGGCCTGGAAGGACATGGGCCGGGTCAAGGGCCGGATCATGGGCGTGCCGGTCGAGCGGCCCGCGCCGGGCAACATCTTCTACGCCAACCGGGAGATGTGGAAGGGCGCCGGAGTCGACGACAAGGCGTTCAGCGCGGGCGGCTGGACCAGCTCGGACCTGCTGACCGCGGCCAAGACGCTCACCAAGGACAAGAAGTACGCCCTCGGCGCGAGCAAGAGCGGCAACTTCGGCCTCGGCGTGCACGCCCCCGCGTGGGGCGCGCCGAACCTCTGGAAGAACGACAACGGCACCTTCGTGTCGTACTTCGCGACGCCGGAGTTCAAGCAGGCCGTGGCGTTCATGCGGGACCTGTTCGCGGCGGGCGCGTACTATCCGGACGCGCTGACCGTGTCGCAGGTGGACGCGAAGACCCACTTCGCCGGGCAGATCACCGCCAGCCTCACCGACGGCTTCGGCGCGTACTCGCAGATGATCACCTCGGCCAAGGGCGCGTACACCGTCGCCCCGGCGCTGCCCTACGTCGGCGGGAACGCCGGCGGCAAGCTCTTCGCCGCCCGGAGCGTCTTCGGCTACACCGTGCTGAAGAAGGCCGCGCCCGACCGCATCAAGCTGCTGCTGCGGGTGCTCGACTTCCTGGCCGCCCCGTTCGGCACCAAGGAGTACGAGCTGGTCCACTACGGCGTCGAGGGCACGCACTTCACCCGGGACGCGGACGGCAACCCCGCGCAGACCGACCTGTGGAAGGGCGGGGAGAACAAGACCAACCTGCCCATCACCTACCTCTGCGACGCGCCGCAGGTGCTCTTCTACCCCGGGGTGTCGCCCGAGGCGATCGCCCTCATGCACTCGTTCGAGCAGAAGACCGCCCCGAACCTGGTCCGCAACCCGGCGTACGGGCTGGTCTCGGACACCGCCAGCAAGAGCGAGGCGGCCATCCGCAAGACCATTACCGACGTGCTGAACGCGGTCGTCATGGGCCGGGCGTCGCTCGACGACTGGGACGCGGCCGTCAAGCGGTACAAGGCCGACGGCGGCGACAAGATCGGCGAGGAGTACGGCAAGGAGTACGCGGCCGCCCAGTAGGACGGCTCGACTGGGCGGCGCCGGACCACCGGCGCCGCCCTTCGCGTGAGGAGAACCGGATGCGGCCGACCCCGCAGCAGCTCGCCTGGCAGGAGGCCGGGTTCGGGCTGTTCTTCCACTTCGGGATCAACACCTTCCACGGCGTGGAATGGGGCGACGGCACTGCCGACCCGGCCACCTTCGCGCCGGACGGCCTCGACGCCGGGCAGTGGGTCGAAACCGCGAAGCAGGCGGGCGCGCGGTACGTCGTGCTCACCGCCAAACATCACGACGGCTTCTGCCTCTGGCCGACCGCCACCACGGCGTACTCGGTGAAGAGCGCGACCTGGCGCGACGGCCAGGGTGACGTGGTCGCGGAGCTGGCCCAAGCGTGCCGGGCCGCGGGCCTGGGGCTGGGCCTCTACCTGTCGCCCTGGGACCGGAACGCGGCCTGCTACGACGACCCGCGCGCCTACGACGACTTCTACCTCGCTCAGCTGACCGAGCTGTGCACCGGCTACGGGCCGCTGTTCGAGATCTGGTTCGACGGCGCGGGCTCCGAGGGTCGAAGCTACGACTGGGCGCGGATCATGGCGGTCGTCGGCGAACATCAACCCGACGCGATGGTCTTCAACCTGGGCGAGCCGACCATCCGATGGATCGGCAACGAGGACGGCCTGGCCACCGACCCGGTGCGCTACACCGTTTCCGCGACGGACGTCTCGATGTTCACCACCGCGGTGTCGCAGTTGGACGGACCTCGCTACCTGCCGCCGGAGTGCGACGTCCCGATCCGGGCCGACTGGTTCTGGCAGCCGTCGTCGGTGTTGAAGACCCGGGAGCAACTGCTGGAGATCTTCTACCGGTCGATGGGGCTCGGCGCCGGCCTGCTGCTCAACCTCGCGCCCATGCCGTCCGGCCGACTGGACCCGGCCGACGTCGACCGGTTGCTCGAGGTCACCGGGGAGCTGCGGCGCCGCTTCGCGCGTCCCGTCCCGGCCACGCTGTCCGCGATCCCCGGCGGCGTCCGCGCCATCTTCCCCACGCCCGTGCGGTTCGATCACCTCGAACTGCGCGAGGACCTCCAGGCCGGTCAGCAGATCGACGGGTACGCCGTGGTGGCCGACGGTAAGCGGATCGCGGTCGGCTCAACCGTCGGGATACGCCGGTGGCACGCCGTCCCGCCCGTCACGGCGTCCTCCCTGGACATCTTCGTGCCCGCGGGCTCCCTCTCCGCCGTGACCGCCTTTTCTCCGGCGCTGGATCAGGGTTCGCGGTCGAATCCAGCCTCAAGATTCGACCGGGAGCCCTGATCCAGCGCTGATCGTCAGTGGGGGGTGGCGGTGGTGACCGAGTCGCGGACGACGATGTGCGTACCGAGCATGACGTGCTGGCGACCGGAGCCGTTGCCCTGCAACGCCATCTTCACCGCCGTGCGGCCCAGCTCCTCGTGCGGCAGGTGCACCGTCGTCAGCGGCGGGTTGAGGTCACCGGCCAGCGGGACGTCGTCGAACCCGATGATGCTGACGTCCTCCGGTACGCGTTTGCCCCGGTCCCGCAGCGCGGCGATCGCCCCGGCGGCGGTGTTGTCGTTGCCGGCGAAGACGCCGGTGAACTCGACGCCCCGGTCGAGCACCTCCGCCGTGCGGTCGTACCCGCCGTCGCGCCCCATGTCGCCGTGGCTGACGAGCGCCGGGTCGACCGGGATCTTGTATGCCGCCAGCGCGTTGCGGTAGCCCACCACGCGCTGGTCGCTGGTGGTGAAGCCGTCCGGCCCGGCCAGCATCAGGATGCGCCGGTGACCGGCGGAGAGCAGGTGCGACGTGGCCGCGTATGCCCCGCCGACGTTGTCGTACTCGACGCTGATCGCCGGGATGTCCGGGCCCAGCGACGGGCGGGCGCAGGTCACCAGCTTCGAGCCCGCGTCGGCCAGGCCGATCGCGTAGCGCTTCATCCGCTCGCGGTATTCCTCGTTCTCCACGACCCCGCCGACGAGAATGACGGCGTCGGCGTGCTGCTCGCGCATGAGCTTGATGATCTCCAGCTCGCGGTCGGCGTCGCCGTGCGTGGTGCAGACCAGGCAGAGCCGTCCGTGCTCGGCCGCCTCGGCCTCCACACCCGCCGCGATGTGCGCGTAGAACGGGGTCACCGTCTCCTTCATGAGGATGGCCACGACCTTGGAGGTTGCCCCCGAGAGCGCGCGGGCGTGTGCGTTGACCACGTAGTCGAGGTCGCGGACGGCCCGTTGGATGCGAGCGCGGGTCGCGCTGGAGACGGGGTAGTCGCCGGAGAGCGCCCGGGAGACCGTCGCGACCGAGACGCCGGCCGCGCGGGCGACGTCTCGGATGGTGGGGCGCTTGGACGGCTGGCTCACGGTGCTCCGATCTGGTCCGCCGGCGGCGGGGTGCTCGCGATCTTGTCTTGGGAAAACCGTTGTGAAAGCGGTTACTGTGATCGTATTCTGCCAGCCATGCCCTCGTTGCACCAGATCCACGGCGCTGTTTCTGCCCATCGCGAAGGCTGGTTCTCGGCCCTCCTCGCAGTCGTCTCGCCCGCTACGCGTACCGCCGCGCTCGGCCCCGACCGGCAACCGGTCCACGCCACCAACCACGACTCCGGCGCGACCTGGTTCGAGCTGGTCGCCCGGCCGCTCTGGGGGCTGGCCGCGGCGGCGGCCGGCGGATTGCGGGCCGACGCCCAGTGGGACGAGCTGCGCGGTTCGCTGACCGCCGCGGTCGATCCGGCCCATCCGTGGTACATCGGCCTGCCGCCCGACCTCGATCAGCGCATCGTCGAGTCCGCCGCCGTCGGGTACGCCCTCGCGGTCGCCCCGCACGAGGTGTGGGATCCGCTGACCGGACCGCAGCGCGACCACCTCCGGGACTGGCTGTCGGCGGCGGCGAACGCGACCCCGGTCGACAACAACTGGCACTTCTTCCCGGTGCTGGCTGCGACCGGGCTGCGCGCGGTGGGCGTACCGGTGGATGAGGCGCGCGTGACCGCGCACCTGGACCGGCTGGAGGAGTTCGCGGTCGCGGACGGCTGGTACGCCGACGGTCCCGGCCTGCCGGGGCGGAGCGCACCCCGGGACTACTACGTGCCGTTCGGGTTCCACTTCTACGGTTTGCTGCTGGCGTCGCTGGGCGCGGTCGACGCCGGGCGGGCCGCCCGCTTCCGGGCGCGGGCGGTCGAGTTCGCGCAGCAGTTCCAGCACTGGTTCGCCGACGACGGCGCGGGCGTGCCGTTCGGGCGCAGCCTCGGCTACCGGTTCGCGCAGGGGTCGTTCTGGCCGCTGCTCGCCGCTGCCGACGTCCCCGCGCTGCCCTGGGAGCGCGTACGCGGACTGGCCCAGCGGCACCTCGACTGGTGGTGGCGGCAGCCCGCCGCCGCCGAGGACGGTGGCTTGACCGTCGGGTACGCCTACCCCAACACCGGCGTCGTCGAGCAGTACCTGGCCGGGGGATCGCCGTACTGGGGGACCAAGTTCTTCTCCGGTCTCGCGGCTCCGGCCGGCCATCCTTTCTGGACCGCCACGCCGGCCGCCCCGGTTCGTGAGCCGATCTCGGTGCAGCCCGCGCCGACGATGGTGCTGGCCAAGGACGCCGCCGGGGACGTGGTGACGCTGAACGGCCAGCACGCCCCGCTGTGGAACGCCCGGGGCGGAGCGGCCAAGTACGCGAAGTTCGCGTACTCCACGCTCGCGGGGATCAGTGTGCCGACGGGCGGAGCCGACCTGGAGAACTCGGCGCTCGACTCGGCGCTCGGGTTGTCCGACGACGGCGTCCACTGGCGTACGCGGTCCGCGGGGGAGTCCTCGCTGGACGGCTCGGCCGTGGTGATCCGATGGGAGCCGTACGCCGACGTGGTGGTCGAGACCCGGCTCTCCTTCGACGGCGACGCGCACCTCCGGGAACACCGCATCGTCACCGGCCGGACGCTGTACGTGGCCGAGGGCGGGTTCTGCGTACCGTGGCTGCCGTCGTCCACCTCCTCCGCGGGGGACGGGATCGCCGCCGCCGACGGCGGGGGGATCGCCGGCTCGATCCGCTCCGACGATCCCGGCCGCGTGGGGGAGATCGTCCACCCGATGCCGGGGTCGCACCTCTACTTCCCGCGTACGGTGCTGCCGACGCTCCGGTCGGAGCTCGCTCCGGGCGAGCACGTGCTGCGCTGCCGCGTCACGGTGGGGCGCAGCAAGCCCGACCCTGAGCCAGGGCAAGCCTGACGACGAGGCGTGACCGGTCGCAATCGGGCGGAAACCACCCAGCGTGGCCCGGCCGGGAGTGGGACTGCGATGATCCACTCCCGGGCGGATATAGTGGCTCGGCGGCGGACAGGCTAGGGGGGCGAGATGACGCAGGCGGATCCCCGGTCGAGGATCCTGACCATCCCCAACGCGATCAGCTTTCTGCGGCTGCTCGGCGTACCGCTGTTCCTCTATCTCTTCCTCGGCCCGCACGAGTGGGGCTGGGCGGTCGCGGTGCTGGCGGTCGGCGGGACCACCGACTGGATCGACGGCTACCTGGCCCGGCGCCTCGGGCAGGTGAGCCGCCTCGGCGAGCTGATGGACCCGGTCGCCGACCGGCTCTATATCCTCGCCACCATCGTCGCGTTCACCGTCGAAGGCGTCGTGCCCTGGGCGTTCACCATCGCGCTGCTCGCCCGCGAGGCCGTGCTCAGCGTGGTGGTCCTGGTGCTGCGCCGATACGGCGTGCCGCCGCTGCCGGTCCATTACGTCGGCAAGACCGCCACGTTCATCCTTCTGTTCGCGTTCCCGGTGCTGCTGCTCGCCTCCGCCGCCGACGGTGCGGTGGCGTCGGTCGCGCACGCGATCGGGTGGGCGCTGGCCTGGTGGGGGCTCGTCCTCTACTGGGTCGCCGGCGGCCTCTACATCCTCCAGGCTCGGTCGGTGGTACGCGCGAAGCAGCCGGTCGCCGCCGGAGGCTCGGCATGACCGCCGCCCCGGCGCCCCAGCCCGACACCGGCGAGCAGGCCGCGCAGGCCCGCCGCCGATACAGCACGGATCTGCTGGACTCCCTGTTCCGGGAGTCCGTCGAGGCCAGCCGGGCCGCGTACGAGGCGTCCACTCGCCGGACACCGGCGGCGAAGGCTGCGTACAAGGCGCTCGGCGCGGTGACCGCGCTGGCCTTGGGCTTCCTGCTCGCGGTGGCGTACCAGAAGGTCGTCGAGGAGCAGCCCCAGCGGCAGACGGCCCGCGACGGCCTGATCGCCGACATCCACACCCGGCAGGACCGCATCGACGGGCTGACCGGGCGGGAGGAGTTGCTGCGGGGGCAGGTGAACAGCCTGCAGGCGGCCCTGCTCAACGACAGCACGTTGCAGCGGCTGCGGACCTACGAGGCGGCCACCGGGCTGCGCCGGGTGACCGGCGACGGGGTGACCATCACGCTGGGCGACGGCCCGGCCAAGGCCGATCCGGTGACCGGCCAGGCCGACAAGACCGCGCGCGTGCTCTTCGTGGACCTGCGCAACGTGGTGAACGAGCTGTTCACCGACGGCGCGGAGGCCATCGCGATCAACGGCCAGCGGCTCACCTCGACCTCGACCATCCGCTCGGCGGGTGAGGCGATCCTTGTGGACTTCAAGCCGCTCGTCGGCCCGTACAAGATCGTCGCCATCGGGCCGGGCTCGATGGCGACGAAGTTCTCGGAATCGGCGACCGCGGACCTGTTCCGCAAGCTCGTCGACAGCAAGGGGATGTCGTTCTCGGTCAAGCGGAGCGACGACCTCACCCTGCCCGCCGCCGCCAACCCGCAGCTGCGGTACGCCAAGCCAGTCGTGTCCGGGTCGCCGTCGGCGACCGCGTCGCCATCGGGAGGTGGCAAGTGATCCCCGTCCTCGCCTTGATCGCCGGGGTCCTGCTCGGCGTCATCCTGGACCCGACGGTCCCGGCGGCGCTCGAGCCCTATCTGCCCATCGCCGTCGTCGCGGCGCTCGACGCCGTGTTCGGCGGGGTGCGGGCCAAGCTGGACGGGATCTTCGACGACAAGCAGTTCGTCGTCTCGTTCATCTCCAACGTCCTGGTCGCCGGGCTCATCGTGTGGCTGGGCGACCAGCTGGGCGTCGGCGGTCAGCTCTCCACCGGCGTGGTGGTCGTCCTGGGCGTACGCATCTTCGGCAACGTCGCGGCGATCCGGCGGCATCTGTTCCGGGCGTAGGAGACGGCATGACGAACCCTCACGAGAACCAGCCCGAACCGGAGCGGCGGCCGGACGACGCCCACCGGGACGACGGGCTCGACGGCGTACGCCCGGAGGCGCTGCGCGCGGAGTTCGACGCCGAGCAGACCATCCGGCTCGACCGGCCGGCGGACGACGATCCCGCCGAGCCGGGCGACGACGCCGAACCGGTCCGGCCGGACGCCGCCGCCGACGAGGCCGAGCCGGCTGAGTCCGAGCCCGCCGAGGCTGAGCCGGACGAGTCTGAGCCCGGCGAGTCCCATCCCCGCGAGGCGGCCGAGACCTCCGAGCCGCCCGCGCCGGCGGCCAAGAAGAAGGTGTCGGCGGCGACCGTCGTCATCGCGGCTCTGGTGGGCCTGCTCGGCTTCGCGTTGATCGTGCAGGTGCGGGGCACCTCGGAGGACTCGACGCTGGCCTCCGCCCGGACCGACGACCTCGTCCGGATTCTGTCCGATCTGGACTCCAACGAGAACCGCGTACGCCAGGAGATCGCGGATCTGGAGCAGCTGAAGCGGGAGCTGACCGCGGGTAGCGAGAGCGCCGACGCCGCCCGGGCGGCGGCCGAGCAGCGCGCCGACGAGCTGGGCATCCTGGCGGGAACGCTGCCCGCCGAGGGAACCGGCCTCACCGTACGCTTCTCCGGCCAGGTCCGCGCCTCCCGGATCCTGGACGCCGTCGAGGAACTCCGTAACGCCGGAGCCGAGGCGATGCAGATCAGCGGCGGCAACGGGCAAGCGGTCCGCATCATCGTCTCCACCTACTTCCAGGACGCAGACGGCGGCCTGAACGTCAGTGGGACGAAGCTGACCGGCCCGTACACGATCACCGTCATCGGCGACCCGGCGACGATGAAGACCGCGCTGAACATTCCGGGCGGGGTGGTCG
Source organism: Hamadaea sp. NPDC050747 (assembly GCF_040654195.1). Taxonomy (NCBI): domain Bacteria; kingdom Bacillati; phylum Actinomycetota; class Actinomycetes; order Micromonosporales; family Micromonosporaceae; genus Hamadaea; species Hamadaea sp. NPDC050747. The sequence goes on along the minus strand of NZ_JBFAHM010000004.1, from coordinate 147,573 downwards.
CGACGGTCAGTAGCGACGGCGGTAACGTGATCGTCGAAGATCCGGGCAAGGTGACCGTGTCCGCGCTCGCCGCGGAACCGGACCTGCAGTACGCGCAGCCCGCCTCCTGACCGGTGGCGGACCGGCGGTAGACGATGGAAGAGGAGCAGCCGTTGATTCCCGAGAATCTGCGCTACACCGCGGAGCACGAGTGGGTGGCCGTGGGCGCCGATCCGGTACGGGTGGGCATCACCGACTTCGCGCAGGACGCGCTCGGCGACATCGTCTACGTGCAGCTGCCCGAGCCCGGCACGACCGTCGCCGCCGGAGACGCGTTCGGCGAGGTCGAGTCGACCAAGAGCGTCTCCGAGATCTACGCCCCGGTCAGCGGGGTCGTCGTCGCCCGCAACGAGGCACTGGGCGACTCGCCGGACCTGATCAACACCGACCCGTACGGCGAAGGGTGGCTGGTCGAGCTGGAACCGAGCGACCCGGCGGCGCTCACCTCCCTGCTCGACGCGGACGGCTACCGCAAGCTCACCGAGAGCTGATCTGCCCGCGCGTCCGGTTGACCCTTTCTTCCCTGGCTGGCTACGCTCGCACAACCGATCGCCCGAGGGCAGTCCGCCCGCGGGCGTAGCCGCCATCGCAGCCCAAGCTCCGTTGCATCCAGGTTTGTTGACGAAGCACCGCTAGACGAAATCGTGAGGTGGTCCGATGACCCGCCCCGGCGACGAGTTCCCTCCGCTCGATGTCACGTCGACCCTGCACCTCGGCTCGTTGGACGAGGTTCTCGAGGGTCCCGACTCCGACGTCGTGCCCGGTCGGGTCTCCGGTCAGCTGCCGGCCGGGATGGCCCTGCTCGTGGTGCGGCGAGGCCCCAACGCGGGCGCCCGGTTCCTGCTCGACCACGACGTGACGACCAGCGGACGGCACCCCGACAGCGACATCTTCCTCGACGACGTGACCGTCTCCCGGCGGCACGCCGAGTTCCACCGTGAGGGGTCCACCTTCACCGTCCGCGACGTGGGCAGCCTCAACGGCACCTACGTCAACCGCGAGCGGGTCGAGTCGGCCACCCTCAACAACGGTGACGAGGTTCAGATCGGCAAGTTCCGGCTGGTCTACATCGCGGGGCCCCGCCCCGAGGAGTCGTGACGCTGTCCGAACGGGCCGCGACGCCCGGCGACCGGCCGGGCGCGGCGGAAGGCCGCGCCCGCGCCGAGGCGCAGCCGCTGTTCAGCATCGGTGAGGTGCTGGCGGAGCTGCGTGCTGAGTTTCCCGACACGACCATCTCCAAGCTCCGGTTCCTGGAGAGCGAGGGGCTGGTCGAGCCGCAGCGGACTCCGTCGGGTTACCGGAAGTACTCGCGGGCCGACGTCCAGCGCCTTCGCTTCGTGCTGACCGCGCAGCGGGACCAGTACCTGCCGTTGCGGGTCATCCGGGAGCAGCTCGCCGACGGCGGCGACGACCTCGTCGAGGCGGCCGGCCGGCCGAACCTGGTCGCGCTCGGCCCGGACGACGCGCTACCGCCCAGTACGCCTTCCGCCGTGCCGCCGCCGCAGCCGCGGGACGCCGCCTCGGTCCGGTTGACGACGGCCGAGCTGTGCGACCGGTCCGGGCTGACCACCGGGCAGCTGCGCGATCTCGAACAGCACGGGTTGCTCACGCCGGACGCCGGTGGCCGCTACGACGCCGACGCGCTGGCCGTCGCCGAGGTCGCCGCCGCGTTCGCGGAGCACGGCGTACAGGCGCGGCATCTGCGGGCCTGGCGGGCGGCCGCGGACCGTGAGGTGGGGCTGATCGCCGCCCTGGTGGCGCCGTTGCTGCGGCACCCCGACCCGAGCGCTCAGGCACGCGCGGCCGAGACGGTGCGGGAGCTGACCGTGCTGTCCCAACGCCTGCACGCCGCCCTGGTACGCGTAGGGCTGCGCACCACGCCCGGCCAGTGAGATGCGTGTACGGTGGAACTGAGGGCTGTGCCGGAGAGAGGGAGGCGACGGTGCGTGAGCTGAGCGTGGTCGGGGTGCGGGTCGAGTTGCCCACCAACCAGCCGATCGTGCTGCTGCGCGAGGTCGATGGCGACCGGTACCTGCCGATCTGGATCGGTGCGGTGGAGGCGACCGCCATCGCCTACGAACAGCAGGGCGTGAAGCCGCAGCGGCCGTTGACCCACGACCTCATGCGAGACGTCCTGCAGGCGCTGTCCGCACCGCTGTCGGCGGTCGAGATCACCGACCTGCGGGACAGCATCTACTTCGCGGATCTGCTCTTCTCGGACGGCGCGATCCGGGTGTCCGGCCGCCCCAGCGACGCGATCGCGCTCGCGTTGCGGGTCGGCGCGCCCATCCGCTGCGCGGAGTCGGTCCTGGACGAGGCGGGGATCATCATCCCCGACGAGCAGGAGGACGAGGTCGAGAAGTTCCGGGAGTTCCTCGAGCAGGTAACGCCCGAGGACTTCGCGAGCTAGCCGCCGGCCGTCCGCCGCGCCGGGAGTACCCGGATACTCCTTTCGCGGCGTGTCCGCGTGTTGCCTCCACCCCGCACCCGGCCCTGCGCTATAGGGTGACAGGTGTCGGATCTGGCACCGACGCTCTCCACCGCGAGCCGTTGCGCGAGCGGGCGCTGAGCTGTGTGCTTGCCGGCGCCGCGGAGTGGAGGTATTCGTATGGAGCCTTACAGCGCAGACCAGGCGACACTGGCGGAGGCGATCCTGCCGGAGCCGACGGTCGGCTACCGGGGGGTCACCGCGTGCCACGCCGTGGGGATCAGCTACCGCCAGATCGACTACTGGGCGCGTACCGGGCTGGTCTCGCCGAGCATCCGCGACGCCTCGGGCTCCGGCACTCAGCGGCTCTACTCCTTCCGTGATCTCGTCGTCCTCAAAGTCGTCAAACGATTGCTGGACGCCGGAGTTTCGCTCCAGAACATCCGCAAGGCGATCGAGACGCTCCGGTCGCACGGCGTCGAAGATCTGGCGGGCATCACGTTGATCTCCGACGGCACGACGGTCTACGAGTGCCGCTCGGCCGAGGAGGTCGTCGACCTGCTGCAAGGTGGGCAGGGCGTGTTCGGCATCGCGATCGGCGGCGCGTTCAAGGAGATCCAGGGCTCGCTGTCGATGCTGCCGGGCGAACGTGCGATCGTGCCCGAGGAGGCCGAGGTCGGCGACCCCGCCCCGGTCATCGAGGCCCCGTTCGGCGTCACCGACGAGCTGGCGGCCCGCCGCGCCCGCCGGCGAGCTTCCTGAATACATCAGGCGCGCTGCTGAATACATCCGGTCCGCAGCGCCGGCGGTGCTGATCTTGCGGTGAACCCGACTCTCCAGTGAGATGGACTCATCCATCGATACTGGGGAGGTTCCCATGCTCCGACTTCGACGCCTGCTGACCGCGGGCCTCGTCGTGGGCCTGGTTTTGGCACCGGTACCGGCCGCGGCGGACACGCCGCCGGCGGAGTTCGGCACCGACTGGCACGATCCGCTCACCGCGGACCCTCCGATCCAGACACCGCCGACGAGGTCGTGCCGCGTGCGGATCGTGGACGCGCACTTCCAGGACTTCACGCCGTACCGAGGGGCCTACGCGCCGCCCACCGAGTGCGCCGGCCCGTGGGCGAAGGTCGTGCTGAGCCTCGACGGGCAGGTCGCCGGGCGCCAGTTCGACCGCCTCGGATACCTGAACGTCGGCGGGGTCACCGTCTTCAAGACGTCCACACCGGAACCGTCGGCGGAGGGGATCGCCTGGCACGTCGAGAAGGACGTGACGGCGTACTCGTCGTTGTTCGCCCGGCCACAGCCGGTCGAGTCGCTCATCGGCAACGTCGTGAACGACACCTACACCGGCGTCCTGCACGTCCAGGCGTACCTGACGTTCTACACCGCGGACGCCGGGCATCCGGCGCCCCGGGGCGGCGCTGACGACGTGTTCGGGCTGACCGGCGTCCACGCGGAGGGGACCGCCCGGGTCGGCGGCCTGACCGTCGCCCCGAACACCGAACGGCTCGTCGCGGAGGTCTACGCGACCGGCTCCGGCGGCGGCTGCGAGGAGTTCTGGTACCTCACCGCGCCACCCGAGTCGGGCTACTCCTGCCCGGCCGACGAGGGCCCCTACCGGGAGGTCCAGATCAGCGTCGACGGCGTCCTGGCGGGCATCGCCGCGCCCTATCCGCACATCTACACCGGCGGCTGGTCCAACCCGTTCCTCTGGTACGTGCTGCCCGCGCCGCGCGCCTTCGACATCCAGCCGGTCCGCTACGACCTCAGCCCGTTCGCCGGCCTGCTCACCGACGGCCGCGAGCACACCGTGTCGGTCACCGTCGCCGGGGTGCCCGCCGGGCAGTCCGGCTGGGACCTCCCGGTCACCCTGCTCGGCTGGCGGGACCACGGATCCAGCCGGGTCACCGGTTCGCTCACGCGATCGGTCGCCTCGCCGCTCGTCAACGACAGCTCGTACGCGGACGGCAGCGACCAGGACTCGGTCACGACGAACGGCGCGCACCGGTTGACGGTGAGCGGATTCGTGAACACCTCGCACGGGCGCGTCACCACGACCGTCGCCCGCGACCTGGCGAACACCTCGTCCCACCGCTGGGGCGCGGAGGAGAACCCGGACGCGCTGACCGCCGAGTGGACCGATCGTGAGATGGTGACCGTCACCGGGCCACGGGTCCACGACGTGCGCCTGGCCGACCGCCGGTACGCGATCGACGGCGCGATCAGCGTCGACGAGGCGAATCGGCTCGTCACGACGATCTCGCTGACCGACGCGGCGAGCTTCGTCACCGACGGGGTGCCGGTCCGGCAGGAGAACGCGTACACCGGGACGGCCGGCTGGACGCTGGGCGTACCGCGGGAGGACCGCCACGCGACCGCTACGACCAGCCTGCACTACACGCTCACCGAACCGGGACGGCGCTATGACCGGACGTTGACCGCCGTGAACGGAACGCTGACCCTGAACCGCTGACAGTCAGGCATGCATTATCGTCTCCGCATGCCCGACGAAACGCTGGCGCTGGAGGGCGCCTCGCCCGCAGTCCGTTCGGCGATCCCGGCCCAGGCCGCCGAGGAAGCCGCGCCCTCCGGCACCGCCGGCGGCGAGCACGCCGCCCCGCCGCCCGCTGGGCCGTCCATGCGGGAACGCTGGCGGCAGTCGTTCATCGTGGGGTTCTGGACCTGGTTGTCCGGTCTGGCGCTGTACGCCGTCGTCACCTTCGCCGCCTGGGTGCCGTTCGAAGGGCTGGCGGCGAAGGCCGGCGACCCGCCGGACAGCGTCTCGGTGGCGCTGGACGCCTGGAACCGGTGGGACACCACCTGGTACCTGATCATCGCGGACACCGGTTACCACTGGGACACCCGGGCGACCGCGTTCTGGCCGCTCTACCCGATGACCGTCCGCGCCGCCAACGCCGTGCTGCCGGGTGGCTCGTTCGGGGCGGCCCTGGCGGTGTCGCTGGTGTGCTGCCTGGTGGCCCTCGTCCTGACGCACCGCCTCGCGGCGGAGGTCATGGACGAGCGGCACGCCCGCCGGGCGGCGTTCTACCTGCTCGCCTTCCCGACCGGGTTCTACCTCGTGGCCGCGTACAACGAGTCGATGTTCATCGCGCTCGCGGTCGGGTCGCTCTACTGCATGCGCCGGGGGCACTGGTGGATCGCCGGTGCGCTCGCCGGGCTCGCCGGGGCGACCCGGATGGCGGGCGTCCTCCTGGGCGCCGCGTTCGTGTACGAGTACCTGCGGCAGCGCGGATGGTCGGTCCGCCGCATCCGATGGGACGCCTTGTCGATCGCGCTCGTGCCGTCCGGGCTGGCGGCGTACATGCTCTACCTGCAGCAGAGCTTCGGCAGCGCCACCCACTTCATGGAGTCGCAGAAGGCGTGGTTCCACGACGGCTACCAGGCCCCGTGGACCACGATCGGCCAGGTCGCGAAGATGATCCACGACTGGACGCCGATGTTCTCCCCGGACAACTTCCGCAACGTCGCCAATCTCGCCACCGCGCTGCTGATGATCGCACTGCTGACGCTGGCGCTGGTGGGGCCGTGGAAGCTCGGCCCCGAGGATCGCTACCTCGTCGTCTTCGCCGCGATCACCTTGCTGCTGCCGCTGATCAGCCCGATCCACTCGCACTACCCGCTCAGTTCGCTGTGGCGCTACAGCCTGGAGTGCACGGCGGCGTTCCTCGTCCTGGCGAAGATGGGGCGCAACGCGAGCTTCGACCGGTTCTTCAGCATGGGCGCGGTCGGTCTGCAGGGCGCGATGATCATCGTCTTCCTGCAGAACAACTTCGTCGCCTAGGTCCGGCCCCGGCAACCAACTGGCGTGCGTACGACATCCTGAAGAATGTGAAGATCCATTGGCGGTTGATCCGGCGCGGCCTGCTCATCGCGGGCCTGGCCGGGGTCGTGACGGTGACGGCCAGCCAGCTGTGGATCCGCGGCGGCGCCCGCGGCCACGTGTACGCGGAGAGCGACGTCCCGGCGCGGCCGGTGGCGTTGGTGCTGGGCGCGCAGGTCGACCCGGACGGCCGGCCGTCGGGCTTCCTGACGGCCCGGCTGGCGGAGGCCAAGCGGCTCTACGACGCCGGTAAGGTCCAGGCGATCCTCGTCTCCGGCGATCACGGCGAATGGCGGTACGACGAGCCGGGGCACATGCAGCAGTGGCTCCTGGCCAACGGCGTCCCCGCGCCGAAGGTGGTGGCCGACTACGCGGGCTTCGACACCTACGACTCGTGCCAGCGGGCCGTACGCGTCTTCGGCGTCACCGCCGCCATCGTCGTGACCCAGAGCTTTCACATCCAGCGGGCGGTGACCCTCTGTCGCGACGCCGGGATGGACGCGGTCGGCGTCGGGGACGACACCGCCCGGCAGTGGCGGCCGCAATGGGAGCGGGCGACCATCCGTGAACAGGGCGCCTATCTCAAGGCGCTCGTGGACGTGGTGTCGCGGCGTGATCCGGTCTACCTCGGCCCGCATGAGACGGGGGTGGAACACGCCCTCGCCACCCCCCGCTGACCCGCTCCCGCTTCGGACCTCTCCCGCGCCGGACCTCTACGGCGCTTTTGGCGCTGGATCAGGGCTCCGGGTCGAATCTTGCCCCAAGATTCGACCGAGAACCCTGATCCAGCGCCAAAACGTCAAAGGAGCTTGTCGATGTCGGCCAGTTCGGCGTCGGTGAACTCCAGGTTGTCCAGGGCGGCGACGTTCGCCTCGAGCTGGGCCACGCTGGACGCCCCGATGATCAGGCTGGTCATCCGCGGGTCGCGCAGCGCCCAGGCGAGCGCGAGCTGGGCCAGCGACTGCCCCCGCGCCCGGGCCAGCTCGTTGAGCGCGCTGACCTGTGCGAGCCGCTCCGGCGTCAGGTCGCTCTCGCTCAGGAAGACGCTCGTCGCGACCCGGGAGTCGGCCGGTACGCCGTTGAGGTAGCGGTCGGTCAGCAGCCCCTGGGCCAGCGGGGAGAACGCGATGCAGCCCGCGCCCACCTCCTCCAGGGTGTCGAGCAGCCCGTCGTCCTCGATCCAGCGGTTGATCATCGAGTAGGACGGCTGGTGGATCAGCAGCGGCGTACCCAGATCGCGCAGGATCGCGGCCGCCTGGGCCGTCTGCTCGGACCGGTAGGAGGAGATCCCGACGTAGAGGGCCTTGCCCGCGCGGACCGCCGCGTCCAGAGCCATCATGGTCTCCTCCAGCGGCGTGTCCGGGTCGAACCGGTGGCTGTAGAAGACGTCGACGTAGTCCAGGCCCATCCGGCGCAGCGACTGGTCGAGGGAGGCGGTGAGGTACTTGCGGGAGCCCCATTCGCCGTACGGACCGGGCCACATGAGGTAGCCCGCCTTCGTGGAGATCACCAGCTCGTCCCGGTACGCCTTCAGGTCGCCGGCGAGCAACCGGCCGAAGGTCTCCTCCGCCGTCCCGGGCGGGGGACCGTAGTTGTTGGCCAGGTCGAAGTGGGTGACGCCCAGGTCGAAGGCCCGCAGGACGATGTCGCGCTCGACCTCGTAGGACCGCTGGGCCCCGAAGTTGTGCCAGAGCCCGAGCGAGATCGCGGGCAGCCGCAGGCCACTGCGCCCGGACCGGCGGTAGGTCATCGTGTCGTAACGGTCGGAAGCGGCGGCGTAGCCAGGTGGGTAGGTCACGATCTTCACCCTAGACCTCGGCTCCGCCGGCCGTCCGGGCCAGCGGATCGTCGGCTCGCCGGGAGAGATGCGTAACAGCACCGCCGTCGGGGCACTGGTACCGTGGCGGGTAGCTGGTACGCCCGCGCGGGAGAGTCCGCGTACCCGGCATAGACCGGGCAGAACGGCGCCGAAGGGGCAATTCCTCCCCGGAACCTCTCAGGCACCCGGACCGCACGGGTCGGCGACGCTGGAGCGCAGGGTGGCGACAGCGGGGGAGGACGACATCGTCCCCGCCTCCCTGGGAGCAGCAGAACCCATGACGAGCCCATTCTCGTTCTCCGCGCGGCACATCGGGCCCACCTCCGACGACGCCCGCCGCATGCTGGAGTCGGTCGGCTACAGCAGCCTCGACGAGCTGATGGACGCGGCCATTCCCGAGGCCATCCGGTGGCACGAGCAGCTGGACCTCCCGGCCGCCGCCACCGAGGCCGAGGTCCTCGCCGAGCTGCGCGAGCTGGCCTCGCGTAACCAGGTCCTGACCTCCATGATCGGGCTCGGCTACTACGGCACGCACACCCCCGGCGTCATCAAGCGCAACGTCCTGGAGAACCCGGCCTGGTACACGGCCTACACGCCGTACCAGCCGGAGATCAGCCAGGGGCGGCTCGAGGCGCTGCTCAACTTCCAGACCGTGGTCACCGACCTCACCGGCCTCGACACCGCCAACGCGTCGATGCTCGACGAGGCCACAGCGGCCGCGGAGGCGATGACGCTCGCGCGCCGGTCGTCCAAATCCAAGTCCAATGTGTACGCCGTGGACGCCGACACCCTCCCGCAGAGCATCGACGTCATCCGTACGCGGGCCGAGCCGCTCGGCATCGAGGTACGCGTCGTCGACATCGATCAGGCCTTCGACTTCGAGTACTTCGGCCTGCACCTGCAGTACCCGGGAGCCTCGGGAGCCGTCCGGGATCACGCCGCCCTGATCGAGGCGGCCCACGCCCAGGGCGCACTCGTCACGGTCGCGGCCGATCTGCTCGCCCTCGTGCTGCTGCGCGAGCCGGGCGCGATCGGCGCCGACATCGCCTGCGGCAGCGCGCAGCGGTTCGGCGTACCCATGGGCTTCGGCGGACCGCACGCGGGCTACCTGGCGGTGCGCGCGGGCCTGGAGCGCTCGCTGCCCGGGCGTCTCGTGGGCGTCTCGCGGGACGCGGACGGCAACCGGGCCTACCGCCTGGCGTTGCAGACCCGCGAGCAGCACATCCGCCGCGAGAAGGCGACCAGCAACATCTGCACCGCGCAGGTCCTGCTCGCCGTCATGGCGAGCATGTACGCCGTCTACCACGGCCCGAACGGGCTGCGCGCGATCGCCCAGCACGCGCACGACAGCGCGACCCTGCTCGCGGCCGGCCTGCGCGACGGCGGCGTGGAGCTGGCGACCGAGCGGTTCTTCGACACGGTGACCGCGGTCGTGCCGGGCCGGGCCGCCGAGGTCGTGGCGGCCGCCGTCGAGCAGGGCGTCAACCTGTGGGCGTTCGACGCCGACCGGGTCGGCATCGCCTGCGACGAAACCACCACCGCGGCCGACATCGCCGCCGTGTGGGCCGCGTTCGGCGTCGCCGGTGTCTCCGAGGTGGACGCGTCGCCGGTCGCGTTCGAGCGCACCAGCGACTTCCTGACCCATCCGGTCTTCCGTACGCACCACTCCGAGACGGCGATGCTGCGCTACCTGCGCCGCCTGTCCGATCTCGACTACGCGCTCGACCGGGGCATGATCCCGCTCGGTTCGTGCACGATGAAGCTCAACGCCACCACCGAGATGGAGGCGGTGACCTGGCCGGAGTTCGCGAACGTGCACCCGTTCGCGCCGGCTGCCCAGACCGCTGGGTACGCCGAGCTGATCGAGTCGCTGGAGAGCTGGCTCGCCGAGCTGACCGGGTACGACGCGGTCAGCGTGCAGCCGAACGCCGGGTCGCAGGGTGAGTTGGCCGGCCTGCTCGCCATCCGGGCGTACCACCGGTCGCGGGGCGACGACGGCCGCGACGTCTGCCTGATCCCGTCGAGCGCCCACGGCACCAACGCCGCCAGCGCCGTGATGGCCGGGATGCGGGTCGTCGTGGTGGCCTGCGACGAGAACGGCAACGTGGACCTCGTCGACCTCGACCGTAAGCTCGCCGACCACGCCGAGCGGCTGGCCGCCATCATGGTGACCTACCCGTCGACCCACGGCGTCTACGAGACGAGCATCGCGGAGCTGTGCGCGAAGGTGCACGACGCCGGCGGTCAGGTCTACGTGGACGGCGCCAACCTCAACGCGCTGGTCGGCTTCGCCAAGCCGGGCAAGTTCGGGGCGGACGTGTCGCACCTGAACCTGCACAAGACCTTCTGCATCCCGCACGGCGGCGGCGGCCCCGGCGTCGGGCCCGTCGCGGTCCGGGCGCACCTGGCGGCGTACCTGCCGGGGCGGGGCGACGAGGCCGTCAAGGCGATTTCGGCGGCCCCGCATGGTTCCGCCGGCATCCTGCCGATTCCGTGGGCGTACGTGCGGCTCATGGGGCCGGACGGGCTCGCCTCGGCGACCGCGCACGCCGTGCTGGCCGCGAACTACGTCGCCGCCAAGCTGCGCGACCACTACCCGGTGCTCTACACGGGCAACAAGGGGCTGGTGGCCCACGAATGCATCCTCGACCTGCGGCCGCTGACCAAGACGACCGGCGTGTCGGTGGACGACGTGGCGAAGCGGCTCATCGACTACGGCTTCCACGCCCCGACGATGTCCTTCCCGGTCGCCGGGACGCTCATGGTCGAGCCGACCGAGAGCGAAGACCTCGGCGAGCTGGACCGCTTCGTGGACGCGATGATCGCCATCCGGCGCGAGATCGACGCCGTCGCCGAGGGCGTCTGGCCGAAGGACGACAACCCGCTGGCCAACGCCCCGCACACGGCGGCGATGGTGAGCGGCGACGAGTGGGCGCACGCGTACCCGCGGTCGGTCGCGGCTTGGCCGACGCGTGCGTCGGGAACGACTCAGCCGGGTGGCATGGATCCGGTGGGGAAGTACTGGGCGCCGGTGCGGCGGATCGACGGGGCCTACGGCGACCGGAACCTGGTCTGCTCGTGCCCGCCGCCGGAGGCGTTCGCCTGATCCGGCCCGGAACGTCACGAGGCCCGGCCGTTCGGTCGGCCGGGCCTGAAAGTCTTTGGTACGCGGTCTCTTCGGTGCTGTCCGGTGGGGCTTCGGCGCTGTCTGCTGGGTCGGCGGCTGACCGTCGGTGTCAGCCGGGGGAGTTCTGAGCTGCCACAAGGAGCGTGGCGCAGGTCACGCGAGCGCGTGCACTGCCGGGCCTCGCTGCGGTGCGATCATTCTCCCGTCCGGGAGCAGCTCGCCGGTGTCCTCGAAGATGATGACGCCGTTGCAGAGAAGGCTCCAGCCCTGCTCCGGGAAGCTGGCGACGACCCGGGCCGCGTCACGGTCGACGGCGTCGGCGCTCGGGCAGGGCGGTTGGTGCTGGCACATGGGGTGGTCTCCGCTGTGGTTGAGGGGTGATGCCTCGCCACTGTAGTGACGAATCACACGCCCCTGTGGAGTTGGTCACATGAACAGTCACGCACGCTACTACGCCGAACGATGCTATTTCGAGCAAGTAACGCCCCTCACACCCAGTAATCAACCCTTTGGATGATCCAAGTGAGTCCGGTCGTCGTACATTCGGTATCCATGCGGGGGCTTTCACCGGCCGCCGGGCCGCCCGGCGTACCGGCTCGTTGCCGGCGGCACGCGACCCCGGTCGCTCGGCTCGAATGGCGCCCCGGCGACCCCGTCGGTGCTGGCCATACCCCGGCTGAGCTGGTCGAATTCTTCTTGAGTGAGCACGGTTTGCCGGTACGTGATCTCGCTGCGGCAGGGTCCGGGCTCGATCTCCCGCACGGCCCCGGCGACGTCTGCGGAGCCGCGCTCTACGTCTCGGCGGCGGCCGGGGCGGCGCTGGCCGGCGCGTCCCCCGGTCGGTCGACTCCGGTCCCCGAAGTGCCCGAAATCGCCGCCATCGTGTACGCACATTCGGAATATTCCGTCACTCAGAGTAGTGATCTTGGCTCTTCATCGGCCTCGGCGTCTGCGCAGTTCGCGCTCGAACCCTGGATACCCAGTTGGACGGAGTCTGATCATGCCGAGGCGGTGGCCGCCGTCCGGGACGCGATCGCCGTCGGCGACGTGTATCAGGTCAACGTCGTCGGGCACGCGGCCGCGGCGTACGCAGGTGATCCAGTGCCCGCGCTGGAGCGGCTCGCCCGGCTCCGGGGCGCTCACTACGGCGGGCTCATCTCCGGAGAGGGGTGGGCCATCGCCTGTGCCTCGCCGGAGACCCTCGTGCGCGTACGCGCCGGAATTGCGCAGACACGCCCGATCAAGGGCACCGCGAAGGCGACCGAGGAGGGCCGGGCGCAGTTGCTGGCCTCGGCCAAGGAACGGGCCGAGCACGTCATGATCGTGGATCTGGAGCGCAACGACCTCGCGCACGTGGCCCAGATCGGCAGCGTACGCGTGGAGGAGCTGTTCGCCCTGAAGCACTGGGGCGATCTGTGGCAGGCGGAGTCGACCGTGACCGCGCGGCTGCGCCCCGGCGTGGGCCTGGCCGAACTGCTCGTCGCGGTATGCCCCGGCGGGTCCGTCACCGGTGCGCCGAAACTCGCCGCGCTGGCTCAGATCGCCCGGCTCGAACCGGTCGGCCGGGGCGCGAGCATGGGCGCGCTCGGCTGGGTCGGCCCGGACGGGCTGGACCTGGGGCTGACCATCCGCACGGTGGCCGCCACGCCGACACAGCTGCATCTGTGGGCCGGCGGTGGCATCACCTGGGGCAGCGATCCGGCCGCCGAAGTCGCCGAGGCCGCCGCCAAGGCCGCGCCCATCAAGGCTCTGCTCGGCGCTGCACCGGCCGCCGAATGATCATTGCGCCAGCCATGCTGTGAATTCCGGCATTTCGCGGCCTGAAACAGCATGGCTGGCGCAATGATCACGCCGTGGGGGTCAGCGGACGCCGAAGATGGCCTTCTGCATGACCGGCGTGATGTCGTAGGAGCCCTTCGACACCAGCGGCGCGGGCGCGTCCGGGGTGGACGCCGACGAGATCTGCGAGAGCACCTTGCCGTTGGCGTCCTGGCCGAGCGCGATCGTGACGATGGTGACCGGCCGCTTCGGGTCGCCCTTCTTCAGCTGGTCGAGCAGCTGCGCCAGCTTGAGGTTCTTCTCCTGGTCGTCGTTGGCGCCGTCGGTCAGCAGCACCACCATGTTGGCGGCGTCCGGGACGTACTTCGCCTGCACCGCCTTGTACGCGGCCAGCACGGCCTCGTACATGCCGGTGTTGCCGCCCGCCTTGAGATCGTCGATGGCGGACTTCAGCTTCGACTCGCGGGTGCCGCCGTCCATCTCGTCGTCGAGCGGGCCGAGCGGCACGTTCTCGACGTAGGACTTGCTGCCGGCCTTGTTCGACGAGAACGACCACAGCCCGGCGTTGCCCTTGCCCTGGAACACGTCGACCGCCTGCTTGGCCGCCTCCTTGGTCAAGTCCAGCTTGGACTTGCCCAGGCCGGGCACGTCGGCGCCCATCGAGCCGGAGACGTCGAGCACGAACAGGGCGTTGGTGAGCCGGGTCAGCGCCGTCCAGGTGTTGATGGTGTCGTTGACCGCGTCGGTCAGCAGGACGCCACGCGGCAGCGCCGTCAACGTGGAGACCACGCCGTTGTCCTGCGTGAAGTCGGGGCCGGGCTTGCGGTTGGCGTCGCGGTAGCCGGCGTTCTGGAAGGTCGCCCGGCCGTCGGTGCGGATGTACCGCAGGAAGGCCCGCGCGACGTCCTGCTTCGGCTTCTGCACCCAGTCGGCGTTGTCGAGCACGAGGTACGGGTTGTCCGCCTCGATGTTGCTCTTCGGGTAGATCGCGACGAGGGGCGAGGTGGGGTGCGCCCGGTTGTGGGCCAGCACCTCCTGCTCCAGGGCCGGGAACGCCGAGACGTAGGTCAGCCCGCCTTCGCCGCCCTGGCCGCCCTTGGAGTCGAACTCGTCCATGATCGCGCCGGTGTCGTCGGCCTTGACCTCGAGCACCGTCTTGAGCTTGAGGAGACCCTGCCGCTCGGTGTCGGAGACGTCCTGGTCGTCGTCGCGGTCGATGATCGCGGAGAGGGCGAGCAGGCCCGGCGTCGACTGGCCCGGATCGGTCATGCCGAGCTTGAACTTGCCCCAGCTCTTGCCGTAGGAGTTCCAGCCCTTGACGGCGGCCTGGTCGAGGACCGAGCCCCAGTCGACCTTGGCCGACGGCCAGCCCAGCGCCTGCGCCATGGCCTTCGGCATCGCCAGCACGACCGGCGACCGGGCGACGCTGGGCTGCAGGTCGGGCAGGATCGCCTCGGCGTCGCCGGTCTGGGCGCTGCGGAACCACGCGCTCGACTCCGGCACCCACACGTCCGGCTGCTGGCCCAGCTCGCTCGGCCAGACGCCGGACAGCGCGTTGGCGACCTTGTTCGAGTCGGCGGGCGTCACGGTGACCTTGCCGCAATGGCCGTCCACGTTGGGGCTCGTGGCCGCCCAGGTCTTGCCGAGCTCCTCGAGCAGGGGCGCGGTCGAGGGCGCCGCGACGATCGTCGCGGTCACCTCACCGGAGCAGCGGTCGGCCAGCAGGTTCTGGTAGCCGTAGACGCCACCTCCGGCGGCGACCGCCACCAGCACGGGCACGAGGATGAACAGCGCGGTGCGGCCGCCGCGGCGAGGGGAGCTGCGGCGGTGCGACCGGACGGCGGCGGAGCGACCGTTCGGCATGTCGGGTGCCTCCGAGGGGGTGGCGGGGCTGAGTAGGTCTCCTTGGGGGTGAGACCCGGCACAGTCTAGGGGGTTACCAGAGGGTTGCGCTGTTCTGGGAGACCATCTTGTGATCACCCGTCACGGGCTGTCAGAGGACGATCACATCCGGGTGCGGATGGCGGAGGAACTCGTGGTGGGAGATGTCCCACCCGTACGCCCCGGTCTGGCCGAAGACCAGCAGGTCACCGACGCGCAACCGGTCGACGCGCACCCCACGGGCGAGCACGTCCCGCGGGGTGCACAGCTCGCCGACGGCGTCGACGTCGACCCCGGCGATCTCGGGACGCTCCCACGGATGCGGCCAGTCGTCGACGCGTACGACGGTGAACGGGTGGCTGTAGCCCCACGCGGTGGGGAGCCGGAAGTGGTGGGTGCCGCCGCGCAGCACCGCGAACCACCGTCCGTGGGTCTGTTTGAGGTCCAGTACCTCGGCGGCGTACCAGCCGGTGGGGGCGGCGAGGAAGCGCCCGGGTTCGAAGGCGAGTTCGACGCCGTCCGGCAGGTCGAGCGCCGACCAGTCCAGCGCCGTCAGATCGAAACCACGGTCCGCGTCGTCGTACGAGATGCCGAAGCCGCCGCCGACGTTCACATACCGCAGCTGGATGCCCAGCTCCGCCGCCGTACGCCGGGACCACGCGACCGCGTCGGCGGTGAACTCGGCGTACGCGCCGGCGTCGAGGGAGTTGCTGACGGCGTGCAGGTGGAACCCGCACACCGGCACTCCCAGCGAAGCGGCCAGCGCGGCGACCGAGGCCAGCTGCGTCTCGTCGATGCCGAACGGCGTCGGCGTACCGGTCATGGCGTGTGAGCCGGCCGGTCCGGCGACGGCGCGGTTGACGCGCAGGGCGACGCGGGCCGACGGGGGGAGCGGTCCGAGCGCGGCCAGCCGCCGCAGTTCGAGGGCGCTTTCGACGTGCAGGGTCAGCTCGGTCGTCCGGGCGGCGTCGAGGGCGGCCGCCAGTTCGGCCGGAGTCTTGGCCGGGCCCCCGAAGGCCAGCCTGCGAGCCGACGCGGAGAGGGCGAGCTGGAGTTCGCCGCCGGACGCGACTTCCAGGCCGTCGGCCGTCTCGGCGTACGCCCCGACGAGCGCGGGATGCCCGTTCGCCTTCATCGCGTAGTACAGCGTCGCTCCCGGCGGCAGCGCCGCGCGGACGGCCGCGACCCGCGCCCGGGCCACGCCGGTGTCGTAGACGTAGGCGCAAACGGGTCGCGCCGCCGCAGACGCCGAGGCCAGCGCGGCGACGACCTGATCAGGCAGGCTCATGCAGCGGATTCTCCAACGGCACGTAGATGTCGCCGCGGCCCGGGTCGAGCCGCATGCGCACCAGCGCCTTGTGCGGCACCGTGGTGGCGGTGAGGAACGCGTGGTCGGCCTTGGCGGTGTCCGGCAGCGCCGGAGCGAGGTCGTCGTAGATCTCGTCCACAACACGGCGGATCGCGGCCCACGCGCCGGGCGGGTCCCCGAGGGCGTGGACGACCTCGCCGAGGTGCGCCTGGAACGCCGTGTACGCCACCTTCGCCAGCAGCACGGTGTCGTCGTCGGTGCCGACCACGGAGCCCGGCCAGAGGCCGACGCTCAGCCTGGCCTCGGCCAGCCGTCCGCTGTGGAGCCGCAGCCCGGCCAGGTCCCGGAGGATCAGCCGGGTCGGCCGGCCGCCGGTGAAGGTCACCAGGCAGTTCTGCAGGTGCGCCTCCAGGCCCACGCCGTACCGGGTCACCATGCCGAGGACCGGGGTCAGCAGGAGGCGGGCGTACTGCTCGGCGAAGTCCGTCGCGGTCAGCCCCGAGCGCGCCAGCAGCAGCTTCGCGATGGGCTCGCCGGTGATCGGGTCGGTCGCCGCCAGCGCGATCGCCGGCACGGGGTGCTCGCCGGACGCCATCGGCGGCAGCGGCTCCCGCAGGATCGCCGACAGGTCACGGCCCGAGCCCAGCGTCGACGCCGCGCCGGCCGGTTCCCGGAGCAGCACCGCCCGGTCGTCGCACTCGGCCAGCAGCGGCGGCAGCACCGACGACAGCAGCGGGCCGTTGCGCGTACTGGCGATCGAGATCGTGCGGCGCGTCGAGGTGATCTGCACGTCCAGCGACACCTTCAGATAGCCGACCGGCGTCCACAGTGTCCGGACCGCGGCGGTCACGCGCGCGGGCAGGCTCGCGCCCAAGACCGGCAGCTGCGGGTACCGCTCCCGCACGACGCCCAGCTGCCACTCGTGCACCGGCTGGGCGCGATGCCCGCGCGGCGCGGGCACGTCGAGCCGCTCACCCAGGTCGTCCCCGAGATGATCATCATTTGGTACGCCGACGAAGCGCACCGTGGTGCCCGGGCTCTCCAGGTCGTGCGCCTCGGCGTCGGTACGCGTCCAGCCCAGCCGGGTGCGGCCGCACGGGTGCAGATTGTGACCCTCGGTGGCCAGCTGCTCCAGGCGTACCACTTGATCGTCGGCGGCTTGACCCTCAATCTGCGTGAGCAGGTCCGGCGCTTGCGACGCGCGGGCCTGGTCGTCGGCCTCGGCCCGGCGGCGGTACGCGAGCGCGAGCTTGTCGATCGCGTCGTCGAGTTCGGCCCGCAGCGGCGCGGTCACGTCCCCCGGGGCGAGGCCCTCGCGCCGGAGCGCGGCCGTGAGCTTGCCCTCGACGGCGGCGGCCGCGCGGTCCCGGAACTCCGTCATCACACTCCAGCCAGCGGATTGGTCGTGGTCGCCCAGATGTCGGCGACCGGATCGGCGGCCAGCCGCATGGCAGTGGTCGCCTTGATCGGCAAGGTGGTTCCCGCCAACGCCAGCCGATCGCGCGGATCGGGCGCCTGCTCGGCGAGGTCGGCCGCCATCCGCCAGAGCGTCTGGGGATCGGCGCCGTGCCCATGTTCGAGGCGGTCCGCGATCTGGGTGAGCACGACGGCGAACAGCGTCGCGAACGGCTTGGCCCGCAGCTCGTCGAGATCGTCGGTCGGCAGGCTGCCCCGGACGTCGGGCAGGTCCACCCCGGCCTGCCGCAGGCGACCGGGGTGCAGGTGGATGCCGCCGACGTCCCGATAGCCCGCCTCGGCGGGCCGGCCGTACGCGAGCCGGATCAGCAGATTCTGGCCGTGCGCCTCCAGCCCGGCGCCCCGGGCCAGCAGCGTCAGCACCGGTGGGATCAGCACGGTCGTCAGATCCCGCCAGAACGCGACCGGATGACCTCCGTAGCCGATCCGCAGGACCTGGTCCAGCACATCCGGCCGGGCGACCGCCGCCAACGGCGTCCAGACGTCACCGGCCTGGGGCAGCGGCGCTCGCCGGACGCTGTACGCCAACATCGGGTGCGGTGCGCCGTCGACCAGCACCGCCCCGGCCGCCACCTCTTGCAGGACGAGGATCGGCAGGTCGGCCGCCAACCGGATCAGCAGGTCGCTCACCCGGGGTCCGTTGTGGACGGCGGCGGGGGAGACCTGGCGTACGGCGCTGGTCATCTGCACACCGAGGGCCGTCTTATAGTGCCGGTCCTTGGCGACCGCGAGCGTGCGCAGTGACATGAGCGGCTGACCCGTCACCCGGTCGACCGGCTTGCCGCCGAGCCGTCGCAGCTCGTCGCCGTAATGCGTGGCCTGCCACGGATGCAGCACCAACCGCGGCGGCGCCCCGGCGCCCGTGGTGAGCCATCGGCTCGGCGGCACCGACCAGATCTGCAACTCCACCGGCGTCCGGTGCTCCGGGGCGTACGCGAGGACGTCGGCGGTCGACATCCCGAGCCGCGTACGGCAACACGGATGCAACGGGTGCCCGTCCACGACCGCCTGCTCCATCACCGCCAGCCCACGGGGATCGCCTTGCAACTCCGCCAGGTCCAGTCCGGTCTGCGCGGTCCTGGCCAGGGCCAGGTTCGCGACGCTGTTGCTCAGCTCCCGTTGGAGGTGGACGGTCTCCGGGTTCATCGCGTTGAGCAGCTCGGCCGGGTCGGCGTACGCCGCCGTCCCGCCGTTCACCTGGACGCGAATCCGGACGTCGGCGTCGGCTTCGGCGTACTGGCCGAGAGCCGGGCCGATGGCCATCCGCCCGTCGGCGAGGGTCACGAGCGCGTCGCCGCCGACCGACCTCGTGTGGGCCACCCCAGGGACGGGCTCCCGCCGTAACGCGGTCCACAGTCGACTCAGGATTGCCGCCCGGGCGGCCGGAAGGTGCTCGTCGAAGCCGTCCACGAGATCGGGACGGATCTCGAGCAGCGCCCGGCGGGTCTGCTCGGCATCGGGGTGCGTCACGATCACATTGTCATACACCTAGAGTCCTAGGATGCCCTACGCGGTGTGACTGTTCCACGGGTTACTCCACAGCACCTTTCCTAAAAGGAGCGCCTCCGGCGCACCGACCCCCAAGCCCGCCCTTGCCGGCTTTCCGCGCGATCATGAACTAACGGTCGTGATCACGCGGCGTGTCGTGTCCCGGGCACCCTGATCGTCCCCGTGCGGGCCTCATCGACTTCTCCGTGGGGGAGGGTCAGCGGAACTGGTCCCAGCCGAGTCGCGCGACGAGGGCGAGCACGACGACGAGCAGCACGATCCGGATGAACTTCGCGCCGCGCTTGAGGGCCAGCCGCGCGCCGAGTTGGGCGCCGGCGATGTTGCAGACGGCGAGGATTCCGCCGAGGAGCCAGTCGACGTGGCCGAAGAAGCCGAAGACGGCGAGCGCGCCGAGGTTGGTGCCGGTGTTGAGGATCTTCGCCATGGCGCTGCCGTGGACGAAGTCGGCGCCGACGATGCTGGTGAAGGCGAGGACGAGGAAGGTGCCGGTGCCGGGTCCGATCGCGCCGTCGTAGAAGGCGATGGCGCCGCCGCCGAGGGCGATCATGGCGGCGATGCGGGTGGGGGTGCGTTTGGCGGGGTCGGCGGCGAGGCCGAGGCTGGGCCGGAAGGTGACGAAGAGCGCTACGGCGACGAGTACGCCGAGGATGACAGGCCGGTACGCGCCGGCGGGGACGCTGCCGGCGAAGAGGGCGCCGAGGCCGGAGCTGAGGACGGCGAATCCGGCGGCGGGGCCGGCGACTTTCCAGTCGATGGCGGTGTGGCGGGCGTACGTGTAGGCGGCGGAGGAGGTGCCGGCGATCGCGGTGAGTTTGTTGGTGCCGAGGATCGTGGGCAGGGGGAGGCCGGAGGCCAGCAGCATGGCGGGGAGGACGACGAGGCCGCCTCCGCCGACGATGGCGTCGACGGCTCCGCCGGTGGCTGCGGTGATCATGAGGATGGGGAGTCCGGCGAAGTCCACGGCTGCGGATTGTGGCCGTTCGGGGTTGGGCCGGGCCAGTTCGTGTGATGAGTGGCACTGGCGGGTGGACTTACCGTGTCAGCCATGTCGATGCGTACGCCGGGGGAGCCGCTTCGGTGGTGGGGGTGGCTGGTCGTGGCCGCTGTGGCGCTGGTGGCCGTCGGTTCGGTTGCGATGGTGTGGTGGTTGCCGGTGCTGGGTTTGCCGCTGTTCGTGGTCGCCGGGGTGGTGGCTGGGTTGGCTTCGGTGGGTGGTCGGCCGGGTCGACGGGTCGGCTTTCTGGTAGGCCCGTCCGGGTTCGGGGTGCCGATGGCTTGGCGGGCGATCGTTCCGGCGCTGGCCGGGTTGGTGCTCGTCGCCTCGTTTCTGCTCGGCCAGGCCGGGATGGTGGTGCGGCACGGGGACGACGTCGTCCTGCGGGCGACGTTCATGGTGTGGCTGGTCTTGGGTGGCGCGCTGGCGACGGTGTGCGTACGGCAGATCGTGGTGGCGGTGCGGCGGTCAGGCGTGGTGACGGTGACGGCGGCGGGGCTGACGTTGCGGCAGTCGTTGGGCACGGTGCTGATTTCGTGGTCGGCGGTGGTGCCGGGGGCATATCGGGCGGAGGGGTGGTGGCTGATGTTCGGTTTGTCGGAGCAGCCGCGGTTGTGGGGTGCGCCGACGCACAACTCGGCGGTGCCGGTGCGTCGGGTGGCGGTGGATCCGCGGTTCTTGGCTGACGTCGTGGATTTCTATGTGCGGCATCCGGAGCGGCGGGCGGCGATCGGGTCGGCGGACGAGCATCGGCGGTTGTGTGCGGATCTGGCGGCGGCGCAGGGTTTGCCGGGTGTGGCGTGAGGCCGGGGGAGCCGCGGCGGTGGTTCGGCGGGTGGATTGTGGTTGCAGCGGCGGTCGCTGTGGTGGCGGCGGTCAGTGCGGTGTTGAAGGCGCACGGGTGGTGGGTCCCGGTGGCTCCGTTGCTGGGGATTGCGCCGATGTGCCTGAATCTCGTGCTGTTGGGGCGGTCGTGGGGGCCCGCGGCGTTCGTGGTGCGTCGAGGTCGGTTCGGGGTGCCGGTGCGGTGGCCGGTTACGGCGATGCTCGTGGCTTATCTGGCGTTGATGGCCGGTTGGTGGGTGGAGAATGCCAGCCGGTTCGGGCGTGCTGGCTGGGTCCCGCTGATGGTCGGCACGGCGGCGTTGACGCTGGCGCTGGTCGCGGTGGTGCTGCCCAGTGTGGCGGCAGGTGTGCGGGGGTTTGCGATCGCGCTGACGCCGCAGGGGGTGGTGAGTGGCAGGCCGTTGGGTGTGGTGACGATTCGGTGGGAGGCGTTCGCCGTCGGTGGTCTGCGGCTTCGGGATGATGCGCTGGTGTGGGAGCCGTCGGATGTGGTGGCGCCGCGAGGTGTCGGGCTGGTGCGTCCACGGGCGGCGCTGCCGTTGCGGGTCGCCGATGTCGATCGCCGGTTCGTGCGGGATGCGATCGAGTTTTATGTGCGGCATTCGGAGCGGCGGGCGGCGATCGGGTCGGCGGAGGAGCATCGGCGGTTGTTCGCCGATCTGGCCGAGTGGTATGCGGCGGCTCGTCCGGGTTCGCCGGTCGGTCGCTGATTCGGCTCATCGGTGCACGGCCGACTCGGGTGAGGCGGCTGGGGCGTTGATCAGCGGCGGGGGCCGTTGCCCATCTTTCGGCGTTGTTCGGCGAAGAACATGCCGGCTGCTCCGACGGCGATGAAGAAGAGCGCGAAGCAGACGACGGCCTTGAACATGGGCGTCAGCCTAGCTCCGCGCTGTGCCTGGTGACCAGGGTGGGTTAGAAGTCGCCTCCGCCGAAGTCGCCGCCCCCGAAGTCGCCGCCGTCGAATCCGCCGGCGTCGTAGCCACCGCCGTCGTAGCCGCTGTCGTAGCCGGCGTCGGTGTAGCCGGGGTCGTAGCCGGTGTCGGTGTATCCGCTGTCGCCGACGTCGCCGCCGGTGTCGCCGGTGTCGCCGGTGTCGTAGTAGTTCTCGGTGACGTTTTCGGTGACGTTCACGTCGGGGGTGAGCATGTCGCCGATGACCATGCCGCCGAGGAAGCCGAGGGCGGCTCCGCCCGCACCGGCGGCGATCATGCCGCCCATGCCCGGGCCGCGGCGGTGTCCGCTGTCGTAGCCGCGGTACTCGTAGCCTCGGTCATGGCCGCCTCGGTAGCCGCCGTGGTTGCCGGCGGCGGCGTATCCGGGTCCGCCGGGGCGGTAGCCGGGCTGCTGCTGGTAGCCGGGTTGGGCGGGTTGCATGAACGCGCCTTGGGGTGCCGCCTGCTGGGGGAGCCGGGCGAGGGCTTCGCGGACCCAGCCGCCGATGATCTCGGTGAGGTCGCCGCTCGCGTCGGTGTGGGCGAGGGTGTGGTGGGTGGGCGGGCTGCCCCAGCCGGCTTCGATCGCGATGTCGAGCGCGTGGGGGTTGGCCGCGAAGTTGAGGCTGAGTTGGGGCAGGTGTGCGCCGGGCCGGCGGGTGTCGGCGGGGGCGTAGAACGTGATCCGCTGGACGACCGGGGCGGGGAGGCCGACTTGCTGGCCGGGGCGCAGGTCGGCGCGGACGAATCGGCAGCCGAGGTTGCCGAGGGCGTCGAGGAGGTGGTTGTGCACCGGCAGTGGGGCGATGGTGAGCGGGTCGAGGTCGGTTTTGCCGGAGCCGGTGCGGAGGTCGACCTGCGTGTGTACGCCGAGGGTGATGCCGGGCAGGGGTTGCCCGTAGATGGTGGTGATCGGGGTTTCCCACGGGGTCTGGGTGTTGAGCGGGATCGCGTGGGTGGCGCCGGCGGGGAGGGTGAAGCGGCCGGCGGCGATGATGCGGGCGACTTCGAAGGTGGCGCCGCCGGAGTGGGCGGCGAGGATAAGGGTGATGCCTTCGATTTCGGTGTCGGTGCCGCCGCCCTTGAGGTGGATCTGGCCCTGGAGGGGGCCGCCGGGGGTGGCGGTCGGGGTGGACAGCACGGTGTCGACGGTGGGTCCGCCGATGCCGAGGCTGCCCAGGAGTTTCTTGAAGACCATCTGCCCATGATGGCTCGTGGGCGCAACATCCGCCGGTGCCGTGGGGGTGTTTCAGGGAAGTCTCAGGGGTGCGGCTCAGGGTCGTGGGCGGGCGTTGCGGAGGCGGATGCCGCTGAAGCTGAGGGTGCTGGTGATGACCTCGTCCCACCAGGGCCAGAGCGTTTCGGTGAGGCGGAGTTGGATGCCGGCGTCGCGGTGGGCGGTGAGGAGGTCGCCGACGGGTTCGGCGGGGCCGAGGGGTTCGACGGTGGTGGTCGCGACGTACGCGTGGCGGTCTTCGTGGATGGGCTGGAACGCCGTGGCGGGAAGGCGGTAGGCGTACAGGGTGGTGGTTTGGAGGGTGGGGAGCCAGTCGTATTCGATGACGTGGACTCGGGTGGTGGCCGGGCCGAGGAGGCGGGCGGCGTCGGCCGGGTCGGTGTGGGTGCCGGTCCAGGCCATGGCGCGGGGGCATTGGCGGGGGAACCAGTAGGACGGGCTGTGGGCGTCGTCGACGGCCCACACGTAGGCGCCGGTTTCGCGGGCGGTCGGGGCGACGTGGGGGTGGAAGACGCTGATCGTGGGGTCTTCGGAGAAGTGCAGGAGTTCGCCGGGTCCGGGGCGCATCCGGGCGACGGTACGCGCCCCGGGCTGGTCAGGCGAGTGGTTTCGCCGCTCTCCGGTCAGGCGAGTGGTTTGACGGCGATGACGTGGAAGAGGCGGGCGGTGAGTTTGTAGGGCAGCCGGTCGGCGAGGGCCATCTCGAGGCGTTCGAGTTCGGCGTAGAAGCCGGCGTCGTATTTGCGGTCGTCGTCGGCCATGTAGTCGCAGACGCTGCGGATGCCGTAGTGGCCGTCGACGCGGGCGCCGAGCTTGGTCAGGACGGCGATGACTTCGTCGGCGGTGCGGGGGGTCATCGGGGTGCCGAAGGTGCGGGTCATGCGAACCGGAGACTTGAGCGCTTCGAGGGCGGCGGTGGGGTCTTGTTCGCGTACGGCGGCGCGGAGGGGTTCGCTGTGGGCGTTGCCGCTGATGACCGACAGGACGCCGCCGGGGCGCAGGGCGTCGAGGCAGGTGGTGAGGGTGGCTTCGACGTCGGTGACGTAGGGCAGCAGGTTGTGGCAGAGCACGAGGTCGTGTTCGAGGCCGGCGAGCAGGTCGGGCAGGCGGGCGACGTCGGATTCCACGATGGTCATGCGGTCGGCGACGCCGGCTTTGCGGGCGAGTTCGCCGGCGGCGGCGAGCATCTGCGCGGAGTAGTCGACGAGTGTCACCTTGTGACCGGCGGTGGCGAGGCGGACGGCTTCGACTCCGTTGCCGCCGGCGACGTCGAGGACCCGCCCGGGCGCGCCGCCGGGGAGGGCTTCGTCGAGGTGGCGGGCCAGGTTGTGGGCGGCGATGGCGTATCGCAGCCTGCCCCAGGGTGCGTCCTGCCATTGCCGCCAGGCCGATATGGCTTCGTCGAAGGTACCGCTGCTTACTCGTCCCATAGGGTGACGCTACTCAGCCGAGCCGTCGTGCGCCAGAGCGGTGTCGGTGGCGCCCAGTTCGCCGGCGCGGTAGTGCCTGCGGCACAGCACTTGGTAGCGCACGTCGTCCTGGGTGGCGCCGGTGTCGCCGATGACGACCTGTTCGCCTTCGCGGGCCACGGCGCCGCCGACGAGGCGGGCGTTGAGCAGGCCGGGGCGGCCGCACCAGCAGAGGACTTCGACTTGGAGGCGGTGGACGCTGTCGGCGAGTTCGAACAGGCGTCGCGCGGCGGGGAACAGTTGGGAGCGGAAGTCGGTGGCCAGGCCGAAGGCGTACACGTCGACGTCGTAGGTGTCGACGAGGTCGGCGAGCTGCTCGATCTGGTGTTCGGTGTAGAAGCAGGCCTCGTCGCAGATGAGGTAGTCGACGGCGGCGCCGGCGGCCCAGCGTTCCCGGACGAGCGTCACGAGGTCGAGGTCGTCGGTCACCTCGACGGCGTCGTGGGACAGGCCGATGCGGGTGGTGACGCGGGGGCTCAGCGACCGGTCGTTACGGGTGAGGACGATGCCGCGGCGGCCCTGCCGGGAGTGGTTGTAGTCCATTTGCAGGGCCAGTGTGGACTTGCCGCAGTCCATCGGTCCCCAGAAGAACTTCAGCGAGGCCCCGTCGCGTAGTCTGCCGTCGCCCGCCGCCCGGCAGGACGCCCCGTGTCCGGTGTGATCCACGGGCGGCAGCCTAGTAAACGTGGCGGTGCCGTGTGCACGCCACCCGGTGTGCGCACGGCGTACCACTTGATGTTAGAGAAGCTTGGGCGGCGTGTTGCCGGCGGCGGTGATCGCGCGCCGCATGGGCACGGCGAGCAATGCGGCGAAGCCGAAGATGAAGAACGCGATGAGCGAGACGATCGCGAACCGGTAGCTGCCGGTCTGGTCGAAGGCGAAGCCGAACAGCAGCGGGCCGAGCCAGCTGGTGCCCTTG
This sequence comes from Hamadaea sp. NPDC050747, assembly GCF_040654195.1. Lineage (NCBI taxonomy): Bacteria > Bacillati > Actinomycetota > Actinomycetes > Micromonosporales > Micromonosporaceae > Hamadaea > Hamadaea sp. NPDC050747. The sequence continues at coordinate 121,962 of NZ_JBFAHM010000004.1, read as the reverse complement.
TCGGAGATCTCGTAGAGGCCGAAGTATTCGCCTTCGCGGCCCTTGGGGATGAGCTGGGAGAACAGTGACCGGGACAGGGCTTGGCTGCCGCCGAGGACCAGGCCGATCGCGGCGGCGAGCGCGGCGAACGGCAGGACCTTGCCTTCGGGGAGGAAGTAGGCGGCGATGACGATGACCGACCAGACGGCGAGGCTGCCGAGGACGGTCTTCCACGCGCCGACCTTCTTGGCGAACCAGCCGAGCAGCAGCGCGCCGCCGAACGCCATGAACTGGACCATGAGGATGACCGGCATGGTGACGGTGATGTCGAAGCCGAGTTCTTCGGAGGCGTAGGTGCCGGCGAGGCCGATGACGGTCTGGATGCCGTCGTTGTAGACGAGGAACGCGATCAGGAAGAACAAGGTCAGCGGGTACGCCTTGAGGCTGCGCAGGGTGTGCCACAGCTGGCGGAAGCCGTCGAGCAGCACGTTGCCGCGGTGCTCGCCGCCGGACGCGGGCCGGTCGCGCAGCCACATCAGTGGCAGTGTGGTGAACACGGCCCACCACACGCCGGCGGACACCAGCGACCAGCGGGCGACTTCGGCTTTGCTGTGGTCGTCGGTGCCGAACAGGACGACGGCGACGACGTTGAGCAGGAACAGCAGGCCGCCGCCGAGGTAGCCGAACGCCCAGCCGCGGCTGGACACCGCGTCGCGGTCGTTCTCGTCGGCCAGCTGCGGCAGGAACGAGTTGTTGACGACGACGCTGGCGCCGAACGCGACGTTGGCGATGAGGAACAGGGCCGCGCCGAGGGCGTACCGCTCGCCGGTGAGGAACAGCAGGCCGATGGTGGCGAACGCGCCGATGTAGGCGAACAGGCCGAGCAGGCGGCGTTTGCGGCTGGACCGGTCGGCCATCGCGCCGGCGACGGGCAGCACGAGCACCTGCAACGCCACTGACAGCGAGGTGACGTAGGGGAACAGCGAGCCGGCTTTGAACGTCAGGCCGAGCAGGTGCACGTTGCCGGCGGCGTCGGCGCCCGCCTTCGCGATCGCCGTCAAGTACGGGCCGAGGAAGGCGGTGACGACGGTCGTGGAGAACGCCGAGTTGGCCCAGTCGTAGAAGTACCAACCGAGCCGCTCCCGCGGCGTGGACAAGGCGGCGGCCCCCGCTTGGGGCGGCGCTTCTGCGGTCATAGCGGCAGATGATGCCAGGAGCGGGTGCCGCCCGCGATCATCCGGGTGGCCGGTCCCTTCCCGGCGTGCCGTGTCCCCGCTCGCGAGGCGGGGGCCGGTTTCGCGGCGACGTCCATCTTCCTGGCGGGTATCCGACGTTCACCCGAGGGTGGGCCTGCCGGTTGCCGGATGCCTCTAGTCAATCCGTACGTCGTCAGTGACAATGTCCGAACGATCGTCAATTTAATAGGCAGGCCTCGAAGGGGCGGGACGCGACGGCGGCACCGGTCCCCCCGGCGGCGCGGAGGGTGGGGAGGTGTTCGCGTTGGCTGCCGAAACCGGCTCCGACGACTGGGTGGTGCGCCTGGCCCCTGATCAGGTGGCCCTGTTGGAGCGGCTGGCCGACGGGCAGACCATCGCCGCGGCCGCGGCCGCCGAGTGGATGTCGCTGCGGACCGCCAATCGCCGCGTCGCCGAGTTACGGGCGTTGCTGGGACTGTCCAGCACCCGGGAGGTCGTCGCCGCCTACATCAAGCACCGCCGGCGTACGTGAGTCGGGGTTGAACGACCGGCGGGTCTCGCTGCGCCGGGTCGGGTCGGTGTAGGCGGGCCGGTCGGGTTCGTTCACCCGCAACGGGATCAGCTCCGCGTGCAACGCCGCGATGATGCGGTCGGTCGCGCGTTGCACGTCTCCGCGTACGGCGGGGTCCAGATCGGACAGATCGATCGGCTTGCCGAAGTGGACTTTCACCGTCGGGCGTTTACGGAAGTCCCGCCACACCGCCCGGGCCAGGTTGGCCGGGATGTCGGCGTACGGGAGGACCTCGTGCGAGCCCCACTGGGCGACGGGGACGACGGTGACCCGGGTCGCGAGCGCCAGGCGGGCCATGCCGCTGCGGCCGCGTTCGGGCCACAGGCCCGGATCGAGGGTGATGCGGCCCTCCGGGTAGCCGGCGACGACACTGCCCTCGGCGAGCGCGGCGACCGCGTCGTCGACAGCCGCCGACGCCAGCGCCTCGTCGGCCGACACCCGGGTGCGATTGACCCGGATGTGGCCGCTGGCTCGCATGGCCGCGCCGGCGATCGGCGCACGGAACAGCCCCCCTGTCGCCATGATCCGCGGCCGTACGCCGATCTTCAGCGTGGCGGCGGAAAACGCGATCGGGTCGAAGGTGCCGATGTGGTTCACGGCCAGAATCAGCGGCCCGTGCCGAAGCCGATCGGGCACATCGCCGGTGACCTCGAGCCGGGCCAGCAAGCCGGTGACGATCCGGGCGAGCAACTGCAGCACGCGCCAGACCAGGGGCGCGCGCCAACGGGGGCCGGTCGGTGTCGGTGTCGTGCTCATCGCGGGACGATCGTGGCACATGCAGGCCATGCCCGGTGTCACCGGGGCGTCTCGTGCAGCTCCTGCGGCGCGGTCGCGTCACCATGCGCGGCTTTGGCGAGCCTGGGTCGTGCGGCGACCGTGCCGTCCCGCCTCCGGAAGGGCCGCAGCCGCCGCCTCCGCCGCCTCCACCGCGCCTGGCAACACCCGGCCGACCCCATGCGCCCCGGCCGGGTCCGTGATCTCCGGAAGGCGGAGTACCTTTCCGCCGGCCAGTGAGGTACGCCTGCTTCCGGAGATCACCGAGCCGGTCCAGCCACGCCGGGCGGAGTCGGCCCGGGCGGGCGGACCCCGGCCGGCGGAGCGCAACCCCACCGGGCGGAGTCCCGCTGCCGGCGCGATCCCACCGCGCGGACCCCCGGCGGAGCTCGGCCGCGTGGCACCGCCAACCTCCAGGGCGATGCCCGTTGGGCGAGGCACAATGCAGCCACGATAGCCGCAAGCTATCGGCTCATGGCGGTCGGCTGTGGCCACGGCCTGCGCAAACATGAATTCTGTCGGCCGCCGGTGCAGGTGCCGAACGGCGGAATCGGCCGCCAGCAGGGGATCGATGGCCCGGCCCATCGAATCCGGTCAGATCACCCCACCCGGCGCAGGACCTGCGGCCTGCGGAGTTGGGTCACATTTCCCCTCCAACGCCCCTGGGCCGGTCGTATGGTCGCGGCAGGACGACCAGCGAAAGGACCGGCATGGACGCGCTCGACTGGGCCAGGTGGCAGTTCGGCATCACGACCGTCTACCACTTCCTGTTCGTACCGATCACGATCGGGTTGTCGTTCCTCGTGGCGGGGTTCCAGACGGCCTGGGTACGCGCGGAGAAGCGTCGCGATCCGCACGCCGCGCGGTGGCTGAAGCTGACGAAGTTCTACGGCAAGCTGTTCCTGATCAACTTCGCGATGGGCGTCGTCACCGGGATCGTGCAGGAGTTCCAGTTCGGCATGAACTGGTCGGCGTACTCGCGGTTCGTCGGCGACATCTTCGGCGCGCCGCTGGCGATCGAGGCGCTGCTGGCGTTCTTCCTCGAGTCGACCTTCCTCGGGCTGTGGATCTTCGGCTGGGACAAGCTGCCCCGCAAGATCCACCTCGCGTGCATCTGGATCGCCGCGTTCGGCACCGCGCTGTCGGCGTACTTCATCCTCGCCGCGAACTCGTTCATGCAGAACCCGGTCGGGTTCAAGCTCAACCCGGAGACCGGGCGGGCCGAACTGACCGACTTCGTGGCGGTCCTGACGAACAAGGTCACCCTGGTCACCTTCCCGCACACCCTCGCCGGCTGCTTCCTCACCGGCGGCGCACTGGTCGCCGGAGTCGCCCTATGGCACGTCATGCGCGACAAGACCACCGACGACAAAGACCGGCGGGCGTACCGCAGCGCGTTGAAGGTCGGCGGGTGGACGGCGCTGGTGGCGACCGCGGCCCTGTTCGTCACCGGCGACACCCAGGGCAAGATCATGACCGAGGTGCAGCCGATGAAGATGGCGGCGGCCGAGGCGTTGTACGAGACGCAGCAGCCCGCGCCGTTCTCGCTGTTCACGATCGGCACCCTGGACGGCAGTGAGCCGATCTACTCGATCGAGGTGCCGGGCCTGCTGTCGTTCCTCGGCACCGGCAGCTTCGACGGGCAAGTCCAGGGCATCAACGACCTGCAGGCCGAGTATGAGCAGAAGTACGGGCCGGGCAGCTACACGCCGATCATCCCGGTGACCTACTGGACGTTCCGCCTCATGATCACCTTCGGTGCGCTCGCCGGCCTGGTCGCGCTGTGGGCGCTGTGGGCGACCCGGCGCGGGCGTACGCCGCGCGGACGGTGGCTGCGCTGGGCCGGGCTGAGCCTGCCGCTGCTGCCGCTGGCCGCGAACTCGGTCGGCTGGATCTTCACCGAGATGGGCCGCCAGCCGTGGATCGTGTTCGGCCAGCTCAAGACGGCGCAGGGCGTGTCACCGTCGGTCGGCGTCAGCCAAGTGATCACCTCGCTGACCGTGTTCACCGTGCTCTACGGGGTGCTCGCCGTCGTCGAGATCGGGCTGCTGCTCAAGTACGCCAAGGCCGGCGTACCGGACGTGACGCCGCCGCCGGAGAAGCCGGACAAGACCGACCAGCCCCTGGCGTTCGCCTACTAGGCCGGAGAGAAGACCATGGAACTGACCACCGTCTGGTTCATCCTCATCGCGATCCTGTGGACCGGCTACTTCGTCCTGGAAGGCTTCGACTTCGGCGTCGGCATGCTCCTGCCGGTCCTCGGCCGGGCCCGCGGCGACCAGGCGCTGGCCGAACGCCGCCGCCGCGTGCTGATCAACACGATCGGGCCGGTCTGGGACGGCAACGAGGTCTGGGTCATCACCGCCGGCGGCGCGACGTTCGCCGCCTTCCCCGAGTGGTACGCGACCATGTTCAGCGCGTTCTACCTGCCGCTGCTGCTCATCCTGGTCGCGTTGATCGTGCGCGGGGTGGCGTTCGAGTACCGCGGCACCCGTGACGACCCGAAGTGGCGCCGCCGGTGGGACGCCTGCATCGTGATCGGGTCGGTGGTCCCGGCGTTCCTGTGGGGCGTCGCGTTCGGCAACATCGTCCACGGGCTCAAGATCCGGCCCCAGCCGCTGCCCAACGGGCCGCTGGAGTACGTCGGCTCGTTCTGGGACCTGCTCAACCCGTACTCGGTGCTGGCCGGGGTGACGATGGTGCTGCTGTTCCTCACCCACGGCGCGATCTTCCTGACCCTCAAGACCACCGGCGAGGTCCGCGACTCGGCCCGCGCGATCGCGTCGAAGGCCGGGCTGGTCGCCGCGGTGTTCGCGGTAGCGTTCTTCGCGTTCACCTTCAGCTACCGGTCCACCGGCGCGTCGATCGCGCTGTCCGTGGCGGCGGTCGCGGCGTTCGCGGCCTCCCTGTCGCTCATCGTGGTACGCAAGGGGCAGCGACCGGGGACCCGCAAGGAAGGCTGGGCGTTCGCCGGGACGGCCGCGTGCATAGCGTTGACGGTGGTCTCGCTGTTCGTGGCCCTGTGGCCGAACGTGTTCCCGTCGTCGCTGCTGCCGGAGTGGAGCCTGACCGCGCAGAACGCGTCGTCCACCCCGTACACGCTGAAGATCATGACCTGGGTGGCGGTCGTGTTCACTCCGCTGGTGCTGCTCTACCAGGGCTGGACCTACTGGGTGTTCCGCAAGCGCATCGGCGTCGAGCACATCCCGGACGGGGCGCACTGACGGCCTCAGTCGCCTACTCAGTCGCTCCGTCCCGGGCGACTCAGTCATCCCATCCCGGGTGACTCAACCCTCGCACCAGAGGGATGAAAATGCCGCACCACCACAGGCGAGCCGGTGGTGCGGCGTCCTTGATCAAGGCATAGTCAGCGGCATGAGGACCACCGCGGCGGGACTACGCACCCTGTGGGCGTTCTCGCGCCCGCACACCGTCATCGGCACCGCGTTCGCGGTGTGCGCGCTGTATGTGCTGGCCACCCACGCCGCCCAGCGGCAGGACCCGGCCCTGTGGCTGCTGGTGCTCGCCGCCAGCCTCGCCGTCAACGTGTACGTCGTCGGGCTCAACCAGCTCACCGACGTCGAGATCGATCGGATCAGCAAGCCTTACCTGCCGCTGGCCGCCGGTACGCTACGCCGCGGCGTAGCGGTCGCGATCGTCGTGGTGTCCGGCGCCGGGGCGTTGCTGCTGGCCGGGCTGCAAGGCCGCTACCTGTTCACCGCGATCGCGGTCATCGCCGCGATCGGCACCGGCTACTCGGTGCCGCCGGTGCGGCTCAAACGGTTCCCGGTGCTGGCCGCGGCGTGCATCATCGCCGCCCGCGCCATCGTCGCCAACCTCGGCGTCTACCTCGCCTACTCGGCGGCGCTCACCGGACGGGCTGAGCTGCCCGCCTACGTGCTGCTGATGGTGGGCTTCATGGCCGGGTTCGCGGCCGTCATCGCGCTCATGAAAGACATCCCGGACGTCGAAGGCGACCGCCGCCACCAGGTCTCGACCCTGGTGCTGACCATCGGCCCGCGCCGCACGCTGCGCCTGTGCCAGGCGATCCTGACCGCCGGGTACGCCGCCGTCATCGCCGCCGGGCTGGCCGGCGTCCCGGACGCCAGCAGCCTCGTGCTCATCGCCACGCACCTGATCGCGCTGGCCGTCCTGTGGCTGACCGGGATACGCGTGGACGGCGCCGACACCGACGCCGTCCGTCGCTACTACATGCTGATCTGGAAGCTGTTCTACGCCGAGTTCGTGGTCTTCCCGCTGGCCGTGCTCCTGGCCTGACCCCGATCAGGCATGCTGCCGAGCTGACCCCGGTCAGGTGTGCGGCCGGACCGGGTCACGCGCCCAGCTCGGCCAGCTTCGCCTCGATCTCGGCCAGCTCGGCCCGCAGCTTCTCCGCCGCCGCCCGCGCGTTGTCCCGCTCGGACGCCAGGATCTGCTCCACCGCCTCCTGCACACCGGGCACGTCGAGCAGGCTCACCATCTTCAGCGCCTCGGCCGGCTTGATCACATAAGGCTTGGCCAGCGCCTTGGAACCCTGCATCGCGCCGACCGTCCACTCGCCCTCGGTATAGGCCAGCGTCACCACCAGCCCCGGCGGGGTCTTCACCTTCGCCGCACGCGCGGCGGGCTTGCGGGGCGCCGGCGCGGCCGGCTCGGCGGGCGTGACATCGGACACTGCGGGCTCCTGACGTGCGGTCTTCTCGGTGCTGGGTTTGGCGGGGTCGATGAGGTCTTCGCCGATCGCGAGCGGACGCCGCCCACCCGGCTCAGTCTGCTCCGGAGCCGGCGTCACCACCGCGTCGGCACGCCGGGCGGCCGCGCCCTTCGGCGGCAGCTGGAGATCGGCGGGGGAGAAGGGCAGGGCGTCGCCGCCGAACTTCACCACGATCCACTCGTCACCGGCGTCCGGATCCTCCAGGGCGACGACCTGGCCGATCTGGCCGGCGATCTGCCCGGCCGACTCGGTGAACATCACACGCGGCCGCTTGCCGCCGTCGAGCACCCCACGGATCTGCTCCAGATCCGTCTTGGTCAGTCCCTTCCCGGTCATCGTCGCTACTCCACTCCGTCCACTCTCCGAACACATGTTTGATAGCACTCTTCTACCAGAGGCTACCGACAGTCCGGCACCGACACCCCGCCGGGCCTTACCGCACGGCGGATTCGAGCAGCGTCAGCGTACGCGCGCTCGCGTCGAGCGAGGCCCGCACGCCGAGCGGCAACGGCAGGTTCGCCGACGTGTGTCCGAAGTCGACTCCGGCCAGGATCGGCAGGTCACGCCCGCCGACGACGTCGAGGACCACGTCACGCAACGACGGCGGATCGGGATACTCGGTGGACACCTCCAGCGGTACGCCGACGACCATCCCGGCGATCCGGTCCAGCACCCCGGCGACGCGCAGCAGGTGCAGATCGTTCCAGACCCACTCGAGCGGACGGCGTACCTCCTCCCAGAACAGCAGCGCCCCGTCGAAGTGCTGCCGCAACGCGTACGGGGTCGCCTGCAGGCGCACGATCCGGTTCAGCAGCCCGCCGACCAGCCGGCCCTCGGCGACCCCCGGCCGCCACGTCGCCCAGGCGTCCGGCCGGCTCGGCGGCAGCACGACCGGCGCGTCGCCGGCGAGCACCCGGCGGTAGACGTCGGCCAGCTGCGCGCGGCGGGCGGCGTCGGCCAGGCCGAACCAGTCCAGCCCCATGCCGTGCGTGGCGAAGTCGGCGTGGAAGCCGACCAACCCCAGCCGGGCGTACAGGGACAAAGTGAGCAGGGAGACGTCGCTGTAGCCGAGGATGGGCTTCGGATCGGCCCGGATCGCGTCGAGGTCCACCAGATCCAGGTAGGACGCGGTCGTATTGCCGCCGGTGTGTGCGACGACCGCCCGCACCTGCGGATCGCGGAGCAACCCGTTGAACTCCCCGGCGATGCGCTCCGGCGAACCCGCCGACCACCAGCGCCGCGACCCGTCGACGACCAGCGCCGCGACGCGTACGCGGAACCCGGCCGACTCCAGCACGGCCACACCCCGGTCGAGCAGCGGTTCGTCGGCCGGCATCAGCGGCGCCGACAAGGCGGCCACCGCCACCACGTCACCGGGGCGTACGGCGTGCGGCCGCAGGATCTCCACCATGCGGCCGACGCTACGCCCCGATTTTGATCAGGGCGCTGGGGAAACGATCAGGGCGCCAGGGACACGACACACCGGTCGATCATGACCGAAGGTTCATGATCGACGGGACACGACGGGGGTCAGGACAAGGCGGGGGAGTCGAGGAGGTCGACGACGGCCGGGGTGGCGGCGGTGAGGGGCGGGTCGAGGGTGAGGACGACGAGTTCGTTGGGGCCGGGGCGCCACAGAGGCGCCGGAGCGTACAGGGCGCGTTGCGGGCCGGCCGACCAGCAGCGGCCCAGCAGGAACCCGTTGAGCCACAGGTAGCCCTTGCCGCCGCCCGGGCGCAGCCACGCGTCGGCGGGTTCGCCGACGGTGACGAAGCCGCGGCGGAAGGCCGGCCCGTCCACAGTGTCGTCAGCGGAGGAGTCCCACGGCACGGCCGGCAGTGGCCCGTCGAGCGGCAGGGGCCGGGCGGTCCAGCCGTGGACGTACTGACGTTCGTGCAGCACCCCGCCGGTCAGGCCTTTGCGTTCGCCGACGATCGGGCCGTAGTTCGCCCGGCCCATCGACTCGACGAGCAGCTCCAGGCGCGCGCCTTCGGCGGGCACCGCGAACGACAGGTCCGCGGGCCGGTCGCGCTCCAGCACGCCGAGGACCACACCGTCGACCGCCACCTGTGCGCGGTCGGCCAGTCCGCGAAGCACCAAGGGGTACGCCGTCCGCAGGCCCGGGACGGTGGCGGTGTAGCGCACGATCCCGTGGACGATCCCGAGCTCCTCGAAGGTCGGCGGGTTCGGCGCGACCGTCTCGGGGAGCCCGACGCTGTCGATGACCTGCTCCAGGCGTACCCCTTGGGCAAGCGTGACCGAGGTGCGGGCCTGGACCGGCGTCGGGGCGGGCGGCTCGGGCAGCGGCCCGTCGACCTCGTTGCGGTACGCGGACAGCACCTCGCGGAACGCCCAGAACTTCGGCGTCGCGCGGCCCGCCTCGTCGATCGGGGCGTCGTAGTCGTAGGAGGTGACGGTCGGCCGGTAGTCGCCGTCGAGACCGGGCGCGGCGAGGTTGGCGCCCGCGGTCGTGCCGAAGTTGGTGCCGCCGTGCGCCATGTAGATGTTGACCGACGCGCCCGCCGCGAGCATCGCGTCGAGGTCCTTGGCGGCGTCGGCCGGGTCGCGCAGTACGCGATCGTGACCCCAGTGGTCGAACCAGCCGCACCAGAACTCCATGCACATCGGCGGGTCTTGCGGGCGGTGCTCGGCGAGCTTGGCGAACGCCTCCAGCGGGCGGCTGCCGAAGTTCACCGTGGCGAGCAGTCCCGGGACGGAGCCGCCGGTGAGCATGTGGTCCTCGGGGCCGTCGGAGGTGAACAGCGGCACGGCGATCCCGCGCTCGCGCAGCCCGTCGGCGAGGTGCCGCAGATAGGTCAGGTCGCTGCCGTAGGAGCCGTACTCGTTCTCGACCTGGACCATGAGGACGGTGCCGCCGCGTGTGAGCTGGCGGGCGGCGACGTGCGGGATCAGCACGTCGAACCAGCGGTCCACTTCGGCCAGGTACTCCGGGTCGGCGCAGCGCAACCGGGTCGGCGGCAATGCGCCGGTCAGCCACGAGGGCAGTCCGCCGTTGTCCCACTCGGCGCAGATGTAGGGACCGGGGCGGACGATCGCGTACAGGCCCTCGTCGCGGGCTGCGTCGAGGAAACCGCCGAGATCGGTCAGCCCCGCGAAGTGGTGCTCGCCGCGCCGGGGCTCGTGCAGGTTCCACGGGACGTAGGTCTCCACCGTGTTCAGCCCCATCGCGCGCAGCATGCGCAGCCGGTGGCGCCACTGATCGGGGTGCACCCGGAAGTAGTGCAGCGCGCCGGACAGGACCCGGAAGGGGCGGCCGGCCAGCTGGAAACCGGCCGGAGTCACCTCGAACGTCTCGTGCATCGGGGCAGGCTAGCAGGTTCGGAAAGCGCTTACCATCGGGTCGGGCCGCCGGGCTGTAGTGCGGCTGTAGGGATCGTGTAACCGGCCGCCCCACTATCATCGGTATGCGGAAACTCATCAATGCGGCCGTCGTCGCCACCGCGATCACGGGCCTGCTGCTCGGACTGCCCGGGGTCGCCAACGCCGACGGCTCCGGCACCGTCAACACCGCCGGCAGCGCGCTGACCGTACGGTCAGGCCCTGGCACCGGCTACAACGGGTGGCGCACCGTCGCCGACGGCGCCGCCGTCACCATCCTGTGCCAGCAGACCGGCACCACGGTGACCGGAACATACGGCACCTCGAACATCTGGGACATGCTGTCCAACGGCGGCTACGTCTCCGACGCGTACGTCTACACCGGCTCGGACGGCACCGTCGCCGACTCGTGCAACTACGTCGGCGCGCCGCCGCGGGCGAACCCGCGGTCGGCCAACGGCGCCATCGACTGGGCGTTCGCACGCTACCGGTCGACGTCCTACGAGAACCTGTGCCTGGCGTTCACCGCGCAGGCGTACGGGTGGGGCGGCTCGGGCTGGAACACCGCCGAGATCGGCGGCGACTACATGGTCAACCACGGCTACATGAAGACCAGCGGCATCCCGCCACGCGGCGCGCTCGTCTGGTACCACAACTCCGCCGGCAGCGGGCACGTCGCGATCAGCCTCGGCGAGGGCAAGGTCATCGGGACCTCGGTCAGCGGCGGCGTCGGCGTGGCCGGGTATCTCGACCACGGCTCGTACCGGGGCTGGTCGGTGGCGTACTACCCGGCCGGTTGGTGATCCGGGCTTTCCTCCTGCGGGCACCGCTCGGCCCGGTGCCCGCACCCGACGCCCCCTGCACCAGCCGCCCGGCCCGCTGCCCGGCCCAAGCCAAGATCATTGCGTCAGCCATGCTGTTGCATCGGGCATTTCGCCGCGCGAAACAGCATGGCTGACGCAATGATCACGAGCCTGGGTGGGTGAGGTGCAGGGGGGCGTTGGGGGGCAGGGTGCCTGAGGCGGCGCCCTGGGCGAGGCGCAGCGCACCGTCGACGGCGCTGCCGGCCGGTTCCCGCAACGACGCGCTGGCGGTCACGGTCGTGGTGAACGCGTCCCACAACGCCGGACCGGCCTGGAACAGATTCCCCGTGTACGCGATCTCGCGCGGCGCGCCGGGCGGCAGCGCGGCGAGCGCCGACTGGGCCAACTGCGTACCGGCGTCGGTGAGCAGGCCGGCGGCGACCGGGTCGCCGCAGCGGGCGGCGTCGGCGATCGCGGGCACGAACCCGGCCATCACCCCCGCCCGGTCGTCGCGCCCGGCGAGGTCGCGGACGAGCGCGGCCGGGTCGCCGTACTGCTCGGTCAGGGCCGCCAGCAACGCCGGTGAGCCGCCGGGACGGCCGTCGGCGGCGCGCAACCCCGCCTGCAGGCCCGCCCGGCCGAGCCACGAACCGCCGCCGACGTCGCCGAGCAGGTAGCCCCAGCCGTCGACCCGATGCCAGGCGCCCTGCCAGTCCGAGCCCAACGCCACCGCGCCGGTGCCCGCCGCGACGACGGCCCCACCGCGCAGGCCCAGCGCTCCGGCGTACGAGGTGAGCATGTCGGAGCAGAGCGCCACGACGGGCGCTCCGGTAGCCTCGGCCAGCGCTTGCGGCAGGCGTACCCGCAGCTCGTCGCCGAGCAGCGCGAAGCCGGTGAGGCCGGCGGCGACCGCAGCGATCGGCCCGGGGCCGCCGGTGACGAATTCGCGCACCAGGGGCGTCAGGATGGCGACCGCGTTGGCCGCGTCGACCCCGCCCGCTCCGATCCGGGTTGGTCGATCTGTGCTGGTCGTGGCGATAATGACGCCGTCGCGCGCGAGGGCGGCGCGGGCGCCGGTGCCGCCGACGTCGAGGCCGATGGTGAGCACGAGCGGCACGATACACGGCGCGAACCGGTCACGGTGATTTCTTAACGATCCAACAAAGGTGACGGTTAAACCTTGACAACGGCAACGGCGACCCGGCACAGTCTCACCACTCGCACCGCACACGAGGCACCACCCCTAGACCTCCCATCAACGAAGAGGGACAGCCGAATGTCTGCACATGATCTGACCCGCCGCACGGTGCTGCGCGCCGGCGCGGGCGTGGCTGCGGCCGCCGGATCGGCGGGCCTGCTCGCGGGCTGCGCGCTCGGCGACGACGAGCCGGAGACCAAGTCCGACAAGTACGAGGGCACCAAGAGCGACAAGAACCCGCTCGGTGTCAAGGAAGACGCCCCGCTCGAGATCGTCATCTTCAACGGCGGCTTCGGCGAGGACTACGCCAAGGCGCACGAGGCGATGTACAAGGAGAGCTACCCGAAGGCGGAGATCAAGCACTCCGCCGTCGTGGAGATCAACAAGACTCTCCAGCCGCGGTTCGTCGACGGCACGCCGCCGGACTTCATCAACGACTCGGGCGCCGGCCAGATCCCGCTGGGCGACCTCGTCGCGCAGAACCAGCTCGCCGACCTGACCCCGCTGCTCGACGCGCCCAGCCTGGACGTGCCGGGCAAGAAGGTCCGCGAGACCCTGCTGCCGGGCGCGATCGCCTCCGGCACCTTCGGCGACGGCGTCTACGCCCTCAACTACGCCTACAGCGTCTACGGCATCTGGTACTCCCGCAAGCTGTTCACCGACAAGGGCTGGGCGTACCCGAAGACCTGGGACGAGCACATCGCGCTGTGCAAGACCATCAAGGCGGCCGGCATCGCGCCGTGGACCTACGCCGGCAAGCACCCGCGCTACTTCAGCTGGGCCGTGCTGTCGACGGCGATCAAGCTCGGCGGCAACTCCGTCGCGCTGGCCATCGACAACCTCGAGCCGAACGCCTGGACCTCGGACGCGATGAAGACCGCGGCCGACGCCTGGTACCAGATCGTCAAGGACAAGTACATCCTCGAGGGCAGCCCCGGCCTGGACCACAAGCAGTCGCAGGCGGAATGGTGCAAGGGCAAGGCGGCGATGATCCCCAACGGGTCGTGGCTGGAGAGCGAGCAGAAGGACGTCACGCCGCAGGGCTTCAACATGTCGGTGGCCCCGACGCCCAGCCTCGGCGCCGGCGACAAGCTGCCGTTCGAGGCGATCCGCGGCACCGCCGGTGAGCCGTTCATCGTCCCCGCCAAGGCCAAGAACGAGCGCGGTGGCCTGGAGTACATGCGGCACATGCTGTCGATGAAGGGCGCCAAGGACTTCACCCAGAAGGTGTCCAGCCTGACCATCGTGGCCGGCTCCGCCGACGGCGTCACCCTGCCGCCGGGCCTGTCCTCGGTCGTCGACGCGCTCAAGGCGTCCGGCTCCAACGGCTTCAACTGGGTGTACCCGGTGTACTACCGCAAGCTGGAGCGCAACCTGGTCGACGCCGCGTGCGGCGACTTCTTCTCCGGGCGTACGACGCCGGAGGAGTTCCTCAAGGCCTGTCAGAAGGGCGCCGACGAGATCGCCGCCGACAGCTCCTTCAAGAAGTACAAGCGCACCGCGTGATCCGGCTAGACGGAGGGGGAGCCCGGCGAGGGCTCCCCCTTTGGGAGGTGACACTGTGAAGCACGGGAGATGGCCGCTGCTGGCGACCTTCCTGCTGCCCCCGTTGGCGCTGTACGCGTACTTCGTGATCTCCCCGTACGCGCAGACCTTCGTCATCTCCACGACGGACTGGCACGGGCTTTCACGGAACTACAACGTCGTCGGGCTCGACAACTTCAAGCGCCTGTGGCACGACGAGCACATCTGGAACGCCCTGCTGCACAACCTGTGGCTGCTCCTGCTGTTGCCCGTCGTCACGATCCTGCTCGGGCTGTTCCTGGCCACGATGCTCAACGTCGGCGGGCGCAGCGGCCGGATCACCGGCGTGCGCGGCGCGTCGATCTACAAGCTGATCTACTTCGCGCCCCAGATGCTGTCGGTCGCCGTCATCGGCGTGCTGTGGACCGAGGTCTACAACCCACGGTCCGGCCTGCTGAACGCCGGCCTGCGCGCGATCGGGCTCGACGGCCTCGCGCAGATCTGGCTCGGCGACCCCGACGTGGCCCTGTGGGCGGTCGTGGCCGTCATGGTCTGGGCGAACGTCGGCTTCTACGTCGTGCTGTTCGGCGCGGCCATGCAGTCGGTGCCCAAGGACATTTACGAGGCCGCCGCGCTCGACGGAGCCAGCCGGTTCGCCACCATGTTCAAGATCACCGTGCCGCTGCTGTGGGACACCATCCAGGTCGCCTGGGTGTACCTGGCCATCATCGCGATGGACTCGTTCGCGCTGGTGCAGATCATGACGCGCGGCGGGCCAAGCTTCTCCACCGACGTCATCGGCGAGCGCGTGTACGACGTCTCCTTCGGCGACTCGCAGTTCGGCTACGGCTCGGCCATCGGCGTGGTCATGTTCTTCCTGACCCTCACCATCACCGTCGTCGCACTGCGACTGACCCGCCGCGAGAGGATCGAGCTGTCGTGAGCACTCTGACTTCGGCCGACCCGGCGACCGAGGCCGCACCGGCGCGACGGGGCCCGGCGACGCGGCCCGGCGGCAAGAGCCTCGTCGACGGCACCCTCAACGTCTTCTCCCACGCGTTCCTGCTCGTCTGGGGTCTGCTCACCGCGCTGCCGCTGCTGTGGGCGGTGCTGAGCGCGTTCAAGAGCGACAACGAGATCCTGTCCGACCCGTGGGGTCTGCCGGGCTCGCTGC
Source organism: Hamadaea sp. NPDC050747 (assembly GCF_040654195.1). Classification (NCBI taxonomy): domain Bacteria; kingdom Bacillati; phylum Actinomycetota; class Actinomycetes; order Micromonosporales; family Micromonosporaceae; genus Hamadaea; species Hamadaea sp. NPDC050747. The sequence goes on along the minus strand of NZ_JBFAHM010000004.1, from coordinate 106,690 downwards.
GCTGGGACAACTTCAGCCGAGCCTGGACGCACGGCCACATCGGCCAGTACTTCGTCAACACCGGCATCGTGCTGCTCGGTTCGCTCACGCTGACGATGCTGCTCGGCGCGACCGCGGCGTACGCCCTGGCCCGCTACCAGTTCTGGGGCAACCGGATCATCTACTTCGCCTTCGTCGGCGGCATGATGTTCCCGGTCGTGCTCGCGTTCGTGCCGCTGTTCTTCGTCGTCCGCGACGCGGGGATGCTCGACACGCTGCCCGGCCTGATGCTGGTGTACACGGCGTACTCGCTGCCGTTCACGGTCTTCTTCCTCACCGCGTTCTTCCGTACGCTGCCCACCGCGGTCAGCGAGGCGGCCCTGATCGACGGCTGCGGACCGTTCCGGCTGTTCTTCCGGGTGATGCTGCCGATGGCCAAGCCCGGCCTGATCAGCGTCGGCATCTTCAACTTCCTCGCGCACTGGAACCAGTACCTGCTGCCGGTCGTCCTGCTGAAGGACGAGAACAAGTACGTCCTGGCACAGGGGCTGGCCGCGTTGGCGGTCAGCGAGGGCTATCGGGGCGACTACTCCCGGCTGTTCGCCGGTCTGACCCTGGCCATGCTGCCCGTCCTCGTCGTGTACGCCGTCTTCCAACGGCAAATCCAGGCCGGACTGACCGCCGGTCAGATGAAGTGACGGATGATGTGCGCATGACGACTGTTTCCTCCGGCGCCGCCGCCTCCGGCTCGGGTGCGCTGCGTGACACCCCGCCGATCGACGCCGACTCCCTGCTGGCCCGGCTCCGGGGGCTGCTGCCCTCGCTGCCCGACTCGGAACAGGCCGTCGGCCGGCTCGTCATCGAGCAGCCGTCGGAGATCGCCCGGGCCAGCATCTCGGAGCTGGCCCGGCGGGCCGGCACCTCGGCGACGACGGTCACCCGGTTCTGCCGCGACGTCGGCCTGACCGGATACCACGAGCTGCGGCTGCTGCTGGCGGTGGCGGTCGACCGGCAGCAGTCGGCCGGTCGGCATGTGCCGATCGGCGCGGAGACCGACATCGCCCCTGAGGACAACCTGCCGGCCATCACCCAGAAGATGGCCCACGCCGCCCAGCGCGCCATCCAGGACACTGTGGACACGTTCGATCTGGACGCGCTGGCGGCGGCGGTCGACGCCCTCAACGGGGCGCACCGGGTCTACCTGTACGGCGTCGGCTCCAGCGACGTCGTCGTGGCCGACCTCGACCACAAACTGTCCCACCTCGGGCTCACCTGCCTGGCGTACTCGGACGTGCACCGGGCGGTCGCCTCGGCGGCGCACCTGAGCGCGCAGGACGTCGTCATCGCGGTGTCGCACTCGGGGCGCACCGTCGAAGTGCTCGACCCGGTCCGTGTGGCGAAACAGCGGGGCGCCACCACCCTGGCCATCACCAACTACCCCCGCTCACCCCTGGCCGAGATGAGCGACATCGTGCTGGCCAGCGCCGGTCGGGAGAGCATCTTCTTCCGCACCGGCGCGACGGTCAGCCGGATCGCTCAGCTCTACGTCGCCGACTGTCTGTTCGCCGCGCTCGCACAACGACGCGGGGACCAGACGTGGGAGGCGTTCGACCGCGCGCACGACGCGGTCTCGTCCCGACACTCTGCAGGCAGGACCAACAACCGTGTACGTGGAAGTCGAACCTGACGCACCGACCGAACGCCGTAACCCCGCCTCCGAGCGGATCGACGAACTGCCGCTGGCCGACGTCCTGCGGCTGATCAACGAGGCCGACGCGACCGTGCCGGCGGCGGTGGCGGCGGTACTGCCCCAGATCGGTGAGGCCGTGGAAGCCGGGGTACGCGCCCTGGCCGGCGGCGGCCGCATCCACTACTACGGCGCGGGCACCTCCGGCCGGGTGGCCTTCGCCGACGCCGCCGAGCTGCGCCCGACCTACGCGCTGCGCCCGGACCAGGTCGTCCCGCACGTCGCGGGCGGCGTGGACGCCCTGTGGCGGGCCGCCGAACAGGCCGAGGACGACGACAGCGCCGGGGCGCGCGACGCCTCCGACGTCCAACCGGGCGACCTGGTGCTCGGCGTCGCCGCCAGCGGCGGTACCCCCTACGTCGGCGGGGCGCTGCGGCAAGCCCGCAAGCTGGGCGCGACCACCGGGCTGATCACGTCGAACCCGCAGGCGTCGCTGGCCGAACACGCCGACATCTTCATCGCCGCCGACACCGGCCCGGAGATCATCACCGGCTCGACCCGGATGAAGGCGGCCACCGCGGCGAAGCTGATCCTCAACACGTTCTCGACCGCGCTGATGATCCAGTACGGGCGGACCTACGGCAACCTGATGGTCTGCGCCGTGCCGACCAACGCCAAGCTGCGCCGGCGTGCGGTGTGGACGCTGTCGGCCGCCGCGCACGTCGACGGCGACCTCGCCGCCGAAGCGCTGGCCGAATCCGGCGACGACCCGTCGGTGGCGCTGCTCATGCTGCTGGCCGCGCCCGACCACCAGCTCGCCGACGTCGACGCCGCCCGGCAGGCGCTCGCCGAGACCAGTGGGGCGATCCGGCCGGCCGTCTCGCGCCTCACCGGCCGCTAGCTTCAACCCGCGCGCCGGCCTTTCGCCCGCTTGCGCGCTGGCCTGCCTTGCGCGCTGGATCAGGGTTCCGGGTCGAATCTTGGGCCAAGATTCGACCGAGAACCCTGATCCAGCGCACTCCTGGCAGACGCGCCCGACTGGTGTCGCCCGGGCGGCGTGTCGGGGGTCAGATCGGGTTGGGTTCGAGCAGCTCGGCGAACCAGCCCCACACGCCTTCGCCGTACTCGGCGAGCACCTTCTCCTCAGCGTCCTGCAGCGACCGCCGATAGGACATCGCGCGGCTGATCTTCGTCACGGTCAGCGCGGCGTCGGCCCACCGGACCAGGTCCGCGCGGGCATGCTCACCCGTCCACGCCTCCAGGTACGCGTCCCGCAGCCGGGCCAGCAACGGGTCGCCCTCCTCGACCTCGGCCTTGCGGGCGGCGACGCGCAACGTCACCAGCAGCGTCCCGAACGGGTGCGCCACGCTCGCGTCGCCCCAGTCGAAGAAGGCGTGTTTGTCGCCCCGGACGAGCACGTTCGCGTCGTGCAGGTCGTCGTGCTGCAGCGTCGGGGCGATCCCGGACGCTGCGAGCTCCTCGGCCGCCCGGACCACGACCGGCCGCACGGCCGCCAGCGCGTCGAGCTGATCGGCGACGTTCGCCCGGACGAGGGGCTCGTCCAGCAGCAGGTCGAACAGCTCCGGCAGCCGGTGCGGACGCAGGTCGGGCGTACCGACGGCGAGCACGTCGGCCACGTGCGGGGTGAGGCTGCGCTGGAGGTCGGCGTACTCGCCGAGCATCTGCTCCCACACCTCGATCCGGAACTTGCCGTCCTCGGTCGCCCGCAGGGTGACACCGCCGTCCGGGCTCAGCGACCAGCCGCGTACGGCGTCGACCGCGAGCGGCACCACGACGTGCGCCGGGACCAGCGTCCCGAGCAGGCGCAGCAGGCCCGCCTCGAACACCGTGTCGGCCAGGTTCAGCTTGAGCCACATGTCCCCGGCGTCGGTGGTGATCTTGGCCACTTGGGACCAGGGATATCGGTGGGGCCACGTGACCTCGTGCACGCTGATCCCGCGGGCTGTGAGTTCCGTCGTCGCCCAGTCTTCCGGCCGCAATTCGTTCACACCGGGAAGCTACCGTTGAGCGGTGCCGTTGGTCAGCTTGTTTACCGTCGTCGTCGCCCTCGCCGCCGCGAGCGCGATCGGCGTCGCGTGGAAGCGGCGCAACGGCCGATTCACATCCCAGGCTCCGGGGGAGGCGCCGATGCTGCGGGAACTCGGCTGGCAGCCGGGCACGCCGCTGACTTTGCTCCAGTTCTCCTCAGCGTTCTGCGCCCCGTGCCGGGCGACCCGGGTGCTGTGCGAGCAGGCGGCGAAGACCGTCGACGGCGTACGCCACGTCGAGGTCGACGCCGAGTCGCACCTCGACGCCGTCCGCGAGCTGGGCATCATGCGTACGCCGACGGTGCTGCTCGTCGACGCCGGCGGGAACATCGTCCGCCGGGCCAGCGGGCAGCCGACCCGTGCCCAGCTGATGGGAGCGGTCGCCGCGGTTCTCGGCGAGTTCACAACTGCCCGGTAACTTGGCGTTCATGCAGCTCGACGTCCGTGGCCCCCGTTTCGCGGCGATGGTGACCACGGTGGTACTCATCGTGATCGCGCTCACCCGGAGCGGCTGGCTCGCCGCCGCTCAGGCGGTCGTGTTCGCCGTCGGCGCGCTCAGCGCCCGGCACGCCCCCTACGGCGTGCTCTTCCGCGTCCTGGTCGCGCCCCGGCTCGGCCCGCCGCGCGAGGTCGAGCCGGCCGAACCGGTACGGTTCGCGCAAGCGGTCGGCTTCGTCTTCGCCACCGTTGCCGCCCTCGGTTTCCTGACCGGCGCGACCGCGGTCGGCCTCGTCGCGACCGCGTTCGCGCTGATCGCGGCGTTCCTCAACGCCGCCTTCGGGCTCTGCCTCGGGTGTGAGGCCTACCTGCTGCTGCGGCGACTGGGTCCAGCGCGCCGGGCTTGATCGGGCGCTTGGTCGGGCTTCCGTGTCCGGCTGCCCGTCGCAGGATGCCGGATAACGTCCCCTCGGCGCGAGCCAAAGCCGCGTTATCCCGCATCCTGCGACGAGAAATCCGCGACGAGCGTCCTGCGACGAGCGGGGAAGAGGTCAGGACGCGGGGCGCCGGAACTCCGCACGCCACCGCGCGCCGTTGCCACTGGCGTCCGGCAGTAACTCCACCTGCACCGCCGCCAAGCCGTTCGCGGTGAACAAGTCGATGTCCGCGCGGGTCAGCGGCCACGGCGGGCCTTCCGGGGCCGGCCCGTCCGGCCGCTGACGCTGGATCACGATCAGCCGTCCGCCCGGCGCGACGGTCTCGCAGATCGCGGCGACGGCCGCCTCCCGCAGGCGTTCCGGTAGCGCTTGCACGGTGAAGATCTCGATGACCAGCTGGTACGCCTGACGCCACGCGCTCGGCAGTTCGAAGAGGTCGGCGGCGACATAGTCGACCGTCGACTCGGGGAACCGGGCGCGTACGCCCGCGACGGCGCTCGGCGAGACGTCGAACGCCGTGACGCCGAACCCCCGGGCGGCCGCGAACTCCGCGTCGTCGCCGTATCCGCAGCCGATCACCAGCGCCGGTTCGCCGTGCCCGTGCAGGCCCACCGCGTCGGCCCAGTCGACGAGCAGCGGGTGCGGCACCCTCGTGTCCCACGGCACGGCCGCTTCGCCGGCCTCGGCCTCGGCGTACAGGCGCTCGAACCAGCCGGTCGCGTCGTTGTTCGCGGCGGCCTCGGCAGCCAGCGCCCGGGCATGGAGATCAGGATCGGTCATGTCCCGATGCTATCGGTGTCGTCCGGCTTCGCCCGCACTTGTGGCGTACGCCCTCCCCAGTGGACAGCCTCCACCCCCGTACGCTGACCGTTCGGCGCGAATCACGCACCTTGCGGGCGAGTGCCGGAAAGCGCGGCGAACCTCACGATGTCCGATGGAAATCCCTGAGTTCCCCCCGGACTTGAGAGGCGTCAGTGTCTGACAACGAGGCCGCCGACCTCCCGCTCGACACCCGAGCGAACCCGCCGCGCGATGAGCGCGGCCGGTACATCAACTGGCGTCGCCGGGCGGCAGCCGCCGCAGCCGCCGCGGCTGCGGAAGCCGCTGCGGCCGGTGGCGCCGCCGCGTCGTCCGACGCCCCACCGGAGGCCGACGCCGTAACACCGGCGGACGCCCCGACCGAGCAGGCCTTCGCCGCCGAACCACCGGCTGCCCCGGCGTACCGGCCGTCGGCGAGCGAACCGCCGACCGAACCACCGGCGACGGAACCCCCGGCCGCGGACCAGCCCGCGACGGAGCCGCCGGCCGCGGACCAGCCCGCGACGGAGCCGCCAGCCACCGAGACGCCGGCACCGAGCGAACCGGCCTCGTCGGGACCGGCGAGCACCCCGCCCGCCGCCCCACCGCCCCCGTCCGGTACGCCGGAGAAGAAGCGCCGCCCATGGTGGCTGTGGCTGCTCCTGCTGCTCCTTCTCCTGCTGTGCTGCGTGGCCGGATTCGTCTACTGGGGCAACCGCGACGACGGCACCGGGTCGACGTCGGCCACCCCGTCGCCCAGTGTGGCCGTCACGACGCCGGGAGCGCCCGCGTCGCCGACCGCTGCCGCCTCCGCCTCGTCGTCCGCGACGGCGGTGCCCGGCGGAGCGAGTGCCACTCCGACGGTCAGCGCCAGCACCGTGCCGTCGCCCTCCCCGTCGGTCAGCCCGTCCACGGTGACGATCACCGTCCCGGACGTCGTGGGGGAGAAGGGGTCGTCGGCGCAGCAGATCCTCACCGACGCCGGATTCTCGACGATCACCTGCAAGGACCCGGCCGGCAACGTGGTGACCGCGCTGGACGGGTACGTCGTGACCGCGCAGACGCCGAAGGCGGGCACCGCCGTCCCGGCCGGCACGCCGATCAACCTCACCTGCAAGCCGTCGTCCGGCGGCAAAGGCTGAGGCAGGGTGACCTGCCGCACGCTTCCGGGGCGTTCCTCGCGTCCCGGAAGCGTGCTAGCCTGATCGCACTATGGAGCTGTGACACCACCGACCTGCCCGCGCCCGAGGTGACGACACCCGGCGGGCATCCTTCAGACCCTTTCGGTGGTGTCTTTTCTTGCCTGCGAATCCCTTTCTGGTCGCTCGTGACCTTGTGAAGTTCTACGGCCCCCGGGCCGTGCTCGACGGCGTACACCTGACCGCGTCGCCCGGCCAGCGCATCGGCCTGGTCGGCGAGAACGGCGCCGGGAAGTCGACCCTGCTACGGCTGCTGGCCGGAGTGGACACCCCGGACGCCGGCGAGATCGTCCGGCCGCCGGATCTCGGTCTGCTCCACCAGGAGCTGCCGTTCGTCGCCACGGACACGGTCGGCGACGTGATCGCCGAAGCGCTGGCCGAGAGCCGGGCCGTCCTGGCCCTACTGGAGGAGTCCGCCCAGCGGGCGGCCGACGACCCGGACGCGGTCGCCGTCTACGGGGAGGCGCTGACCCGGGCCGAGGAGATCGGCGCCTGGGACGCCGACCGCCGCGCCGACGAAGTGCTCCACGGGCTCGGCCTGGCCGCGCTCGGCCGCGACCGGAGGCTCGGGGAGATGTCGGGCGGCCAGCGGTCCCGGGTCGCGCTCGCCGCGCTCCTGGTCCGGCAGCCGTCGGCGTTGCTGCTCGACGAGCCGACCAACCACCTCGACGACGAGGCGGTCGCGTTCGTCGAGGAACGGCTGCGAGCGCTACCCGGCGTCGTCGTGGTGGCCAGCCACGACCGGGTGTTCCTCGACGAGGTCTGCACCGACATCGTCGACCTCGACCCGGCGCAGCACATGACCGGCCGGCGCGGCCCGACCCGCTACCGCGGCACCTACAGCGACTATCTCGGCGCGAAACGAGCCGAGCGAGCCCGCTGGGAACAGGCGTTCCTCGCCCAGCAGGACGAGATCAACCTGCTGCGGCACACCGTCCGCGTGACCGCGCGGCAGATCGGCCACCCCGGGCGCGCGCCCCGTGACGGCGACAAGAACATCGCCTTCGCCAAGGCCCGCGCGATCGAGGCCGTGGTCTCCCGGCGCGTACGCAACGCGCAGCAGCGCCTGGCGGTGCTGGAACGGGAGCAGATCCGCAAACCGCCGGCACCGTTGGAGTTCCGGGCTCCGGCGTTGACAGCGTCGGCGGCTACCGAGGACGGCCCGGTGCTCGCCGTACGCGGTCTGCACGTGCCCGGACGCGTCCGGCTCGACCGGCTCGACCTGGACGCCTCGGGGCGGCTGCTGATCACCGGCGCGAACGGCAGCGGAAAGTCCACGTTGCTCAGTGTGCTCGCCGGCCGGCTCGACGCCGGGGAAGGCACCGTCCTACGCCGGCGCGGCCTGCGTACTGCCATGCTGGCGCAGGACGACGAGTGGCCCGACTTCACGCGTACGCCTCGGGAGATGTATGAGTCGGGCGGCCCGGCGGTGCCGCTCGTGGAGCTGGGCCTCGTGGCGCCGCGTGATCTCGACCGGCCGGTGGGCGCGCTGAGCGTGGGGCAGCGACGGCGGGTGGCGCTCGCCCTGCTGCTGGTGCGACCTCCGCATCTGCTGCTGCTGGACGAGCCGACCAACCACATCTCGCTGGCCCTGGCCGACGAGCTGGAACAGGCGCTGGGCACCGCGCCCGGCGCGGTCGTCATCGCCTCGCACGACCGATGGCTGCGCCGTCGCTGGGCCGGGCCGGAGCTGGCCTTGCCGCAAGGCGAGGTCAGTCCAGTGTGATCTCGCGCCGGACCACGCCGGCCGCAACCGTCTCGACGGCCAGCCCGGCGGCGAAGGCCCGGGCGCGCAGCAGGGCCAGCGCGTCGGCCGGGTCGCAGCCCAGACGTTCGCAGAGCATGCCGACCGCCTGGTGGAGCGTGCTGCGGCCGGCGTCGACGTCGAAGAAGGTCAGATAGGGAAAACCGCCGCTGCCGTCCGAGGCCAGCAGCACCGACTGGGTCAGCGCATCGGCGACCTGGCCCAGTCGGCGGACGGTGGCGGCGGCGTGCCCGGGACCGAACACGGCGAGCGCGCCCAGACAGGACCAGCGGGACCCGACCGGCACCGCGATGACCTCCCGTACGCCGAGATCGGCCAGCGCCGGCAGGTAGAGCGGCCAGCGCAGCGCGTCGGATTCGCTGGTCACCTCGGCGACGACCGGCGCTCCGGCGCGAACCGCGTCGGTCATGGGTCCCTCGCTGAGCATCAACTCCAGATCCTGTGCCGCTTCGGCGATCCGATCGGAGGCGGAGGCGTACGCCTGGGCGAGGTTGCGTCCGACGAGGGTCAGTGCGGCAGGCGCACCGACGATCTCCGCCATGGCGGACAGGAGCGGCTCCGCGCCGGGCGTCTGATCGAGCCGCCATTTCCGTAAGCGCTCGGCGTGAGCCAGATGGATGCGCCGGGCGGCAAGGTGACGGTCGACCGACCCGCGGTTGACGGTCACCATCCGTTCGTGCAGGTCACGATGCTCGGACGCGCCGGCGGCGAGGAGGCGTTCGTGCCGCTCGGCGAACCGCTGCGATCGTTCGGCGCACTGCCGTTCGTGCTCGGCCATCGCGGTGGCGAGCAGGATCGCGGCGCGAAGCTGGTCACGGGGACTCATACGGTCAGCCCCGATCCGCGGACGCCGCCTCCCTCAGCAGAGCGTCGACCGGCACGCCTCGATCCTCGGCGTCCAGCCGCATCCGGTGGTATGCCTCGTCCGGCGTGACCTGCCAGCGTTCGGCCAACCGGCCGATCGTCTGCTCCACCCGGACGCGCTGGTCCAGCGCCTCGCTCAACCGGCGGGCGCGGGCCGCGGAGGCGTCCCGGCGACGGGCTTCGATCAGAACCGCCGTCGCGGTGACGGCCAGCGCTTCGGCGATCTCGATCCGCGACGCGTCCAAGCCGACCCAGTCGTCGCAGTACAAGGTGATGGTGCCCAGAACGTCGTCACCGTCGCGCAAGGGCAGCACGGTGACCAGCCCGACGCCGACGGCCAACGCATTCTCGGCCACGGCCGGCCAACGGCCGTCGTGCGGCAGGAGCCGCGTGTTGACCAGCGGCCGCCCACGCCCGCGGACGTAGCCGGCCGGGGTCGGCCCGTCGCCGGAAACCAAGTCCTCCAAGACATGCGCACGTTCGTCGGACGCGACCACGACGGGCGGGCAGTCGCCGTCCGGCCCGACGCTCACCCCGATCGACGGCACCCCCACCGCCGAAGCGCAACTGTCGGCGAAGACCTGAAGTACCTCAGCCGCCGGCGATTCCGCCAGGACGCAGCGGGCGATGCCGGCGAACGCTCGCGCCACCCTCGTCTGGTCGGTCATGCCCACAGCATGCGCCGGTCCGGACGCCGCCGCACACCCAGATTGAAAACTCTGGCCATCGGGTATGCGAGGCCCGCCCGGAAAGGAGAGGCCATGTCACCGGCACAAGTCATCCTGTTGCTCGTGGTCGCCGCCATCGTCGTGGCGGCCGTCGTCGTCGGGATCCGGATCCAGCGCAGCCGGAAACTGCAGGCGACCTTCGGCGACGAATACGAACGGCTGGTCACCGAGCACGACAGCAAGGCGGCGGCCGAGAAGGAATTGCTCGAACGGCAGCGTCGGCACGCCGAGCTCGACCTTCGGCCACTGACGCCGGAGGCCCGGAGCAGATACGCTGATGAATGGCAGGAGGTCCAGGCGCGATTCGTCGACGCGCCCGAGGACGCCGTCGGCGCCGCCGACGAGGTCGTGACCCGGCTCGTGGGTGAGATCGGGTACCCGACCGGAGATTACGACGACCAGGTCGCGCAGCTGTCCGTCGACCATGCCCGAACGCTTTCGGCCTACCGGCGGGCTCACGAGATCAGCGAGCGCGCCCGCCGCCATGAGGCGTCCGTCGAGGAGCTTCGGCAGGCGGTAGTGCAGTATCGCGAGCTCGTCGCCGACCTGCTCGGCGAGGAGCCCGTACCACCTCAACGGCCGCAGCCGACCGCCGAAGGTCGCCCGGCTCCGCGGCCATGACGCGCCGCGCCTCCCACGACGCGGCCCACCGTTCGCCGCGTACCACGACGCGGCATGAGTTCACCGCGTCCATCGACGCGGCCTGAAAGGGGAAAGCTTATGCAGTCAGACCAGATCCGGGGGCCGCTGGCACCTTCGGGTCGCCCGGAGGAGGAGCCGCAGGTCATCGACGACTTCGCCGCCGACATCGACAACCACGTCGCTGCTTCGGACGCCGACCCGGAGGTCGACGAGCAGCGGTTGGTGGTGCCCGCACAGCGGGAACCCGGCGACGCCGTCGACAGTGAGTCCCTCGACGGTGAATCCGATGTGGATGATCCGGTCGCGGAGGCGGACTCCGCCGAAGCGGACGAGTCACCCGGGGACGAGACCGCGGACGACGAGCCGGTCGCCGAGGCCGACCCGGCGTCGCTCGCAGCGGACGACGAAGACGACGAAGACGACGGTGACGGGCTCGCCGACACCGCCGGCGACACGGATGCGCCCGGCGACGACGAGTCGGCGGACGACGCCGAGCCGGTCGCTGAAGCAGCCGACGAGACTGAGTCCGCTCAGGACGACACGCTCGACGCGGAACCCCCCGCCGACGCGGTTGCGGAAACGTCGGAGGACGAGCCGGTCGCTGAGGCGGCGGACCTGGACGGCGTCGCCGACGAACCCGCTGACGAACCCGCTGACGAGCCTACTGACGTTTCCGCGGCGGACGACGAAGACCGAGACGACGTGGTCGGAGACGACGTGGCGGAAAGCGCGACAGAACACGAGGATGCAGCCGAGACGGTTGACGCGGCCGATCTGGCGGAGTCGCCGGGCGCGATCACCGAGGACGACGGCCCCGCCGCCGCGGACGCCGAAGCCAGCGCTGCCGATTCGGTGGCGGAGGCTGACGCGCTGACCGAGACGGACGACGCCGATCCGTCTGCAGAGGCTGACGCGACGACTGAGGCTGGCCATTACGAAGGCTCGGCCGATGAACCCGCCGACGTGGCGGATGACAAAGCCAGCGGCCCGGTCGCCGAGGCAGACGACGCCGATGCGGTCGCGGGCGCTGACGCGTTCGCCGAGGCGGGGCATTTCGAGGGATCGGCGGATGAGCCCGCCGATGCGGGCGACGCCAAAGCCGAAGACGTAGAAGCCGGTGACGTGGCGGCTGAAGACGCTGTGGTGGCGGCAAGCCACGACGTGGAGCCGGTCGCCGACGGGACAGGCGACACGGCAGACGACGCGGTGGAAGAAGCCACCGCGGCGGCACCCGTGGCAGCAGCAGCGGCTCCGCTGCCGGTCGTGGCCGGCGTGTGGGACGCGGCGGCGGCCGAGGATCTGCGGCGGCGCTGGCACGAGGTCCAGGTGCGGTTCGTCGACGATCCCGCGGCGGCGGCCCGGGATGCGCAGGCGCTCGCCGACGAGGCGCTGGAGGGCCTGACGGCGGCGCTGGCGGAGCGTAAGCGTGCCCTGTCCGAGTGGGAGGACGGCGAAGGCGACACTGAACGGCTGCGGCAGGCCGTTCAGCGTTACCGGGATCTGGTGGAGTTCGCGTTGCCGAAGGAGTAGCCGCCGAGTGGGGTGGCCGCCCGAAGCCAGATCCGGCGGCCACCCCACCGGTTACGCAGCTCTGCCGGTTACACAGCCACACCCGAGGCGATTTCATGATCAGGGTCATTTCCCCGTTGCCATGGCGACAGGGAAATGACCCTGATCATGTGTCTTCCGGCGACGCGGGCTCCGAAGGCGACGAGCGGCGGGCGCGGGCGGCCCAGATGGCGTACGAGGGGTCGCGGTCGAGGTTGTGCCGGTCACGGTCGTAGCGACGGGTCGTCCGCGGGTCGGCGTGACCCATGGCGTCCTGCACGTCTTCCAGCGGTACGCCTTCGGCCCGGGCCGTCGTCGCGAACGCGTGCCGCAGCGAGTGCGGCGACAGGTGCTCGGCGCTGGGGATCCCGGCGCGCTTGGCCAGCTGCGGGATGAGTCGTTTGACGGCGTGCCGGTCAACGGGCGCGCCGGTGGCGGTGACGAACACCGGCCCGGTCAGTTCCTCGACGGCGACCCCGGCCAGCTCGGCCCGCGCTTCCAGGTACGCGTCGAGGGCGGACGCCGTGCCCGGGGCCAGCGCCCGGCGGCGGGGACGGCCGCCCTTGCCGACGAACCGGATGGTCCGGTGCCCGCGTTCGTGACCGAGGTCGTCGAGGTCGAGTCCGCACACTTCGCTGACGCGTAGCCCCAGGTCGGCGAGCAACGCGATGATGGCGTACGCCCGGACGCCGTCCTCTCGGGCGGCCCGCAGGATGGCGTCGACCTCGGCCGGGCTCATCCCGATCGTGGTCGAGTGGTCACGGCTGACGTGCGGCCGGTCCGCGCCGCCGACCGGGTTGGCGGTGACCGCCTCCAGTTTGAGCAGGAAGTCGTACCAACTGGACAGGCCGGACAGCTTCCGGGCGATCGTCGTCGGCGCGAGCGGCTTGCCGGTACGCGGGTCGACGGTCGCCTCCAGCGCGCGGGCGTACTCGTTGACGTGCGTGAACTTAACCGACCGGGGATCGATGTCGTGCTCGCCGCACCAGGCCAGGAAGGAGGTGACGTCCCGCCGGTAGGCGTCGCGGGTGTGCTCCGACAGCCGCCGGTTGCGCAGCCAGGCCTCGGTGAAGTCGGTGTACTCCTGCACGGGGTGCATGAGCGCGCCGGAGCTCTGCTTCGAGGTCGACGCCGGGGGCGAGAACCGGGGGACGATCTCCATGATCCCCAAGATACCGTCCAGGGCCGACAGGACGGCCGGTCCGGCACCGCCGTCAGACCCGGGTGTCGATCCAGGACACGGCGTGGGCCTCGGTCAGATCCGGGGTCTCCCAGCGGCCGATCATGCGCTCGACGGCGGCGGCCGGCACCGGCGACGTACGCGCGGAGTTGCGCGCCGAAATGGCGCCGGGCGGGGCTTCGAGCGACACGACGTGGACGCGGGCGCCGTAGCCGGCGGCGAGCGAGATGATCTGCTGGCGTACCTGGCGGGACACGTTGGTCGCGTTCCACACGAACGGGGTCCGCGTCCGCAGCAGCGTTCGCGCCGCCGATCGGGCCGCCGCGAGCACGGGGCCTTGCGGAGAAGAAGCCCGGACGCCTAACGAAGCACGCAGCGCGTCGAGGCTGATCACCGGCAGGTCCAGGCCCGCAAGGTAGGTGTCCTTGCCGACGCCGGGCAGCCCGGACATCACCGTCACGGTGAAGGTCGTGTCGTCGTACGCCGCCCAGCGCGGATCACGCCCGGGGGTCGCGAAGTAGCCGTAGCGGGAGTGGTCGTTGGCGAACGGCCACGGCCGGTCCAGCACCCCGAGGTCGGCGCAGTACTCCCGGAACAGCTCGATGTTGTCGAGCACCGAGGACGCGTCCGTGCACACCCGGCCGAGGATGTCGGCGGTCGCCAGCATCGCCAGGTCGTCGTTGCGCGCGGTGATCGAGACGCGCAGCACGATCTGTTCCACGTCGTCGCGCTCCAGCGCCCAGAACGGGATCTGGTGGTGCCGCACGAGCGCCGCCACCTGTTCCCGGAACCCGAGCGGAGCGTCCAGCTCCCACAGGATCCGCCGCGCCAGCAACTCACCGCGCCGGGAATGCCCGTGCGCCGTCACCGACCCGTCGGCCTCGGTCTGCGTACAGAATGGTTTCGCGACGTCGTGGAGCAGGACCGCCGCGAACAGGCGTACCCGATGGTCCGGATCGAGCGCGCGCCACGATGGCAGGGCGGCGAGCGCCTCGGCCGCCAGCCGCGTGTGGGTGGCGACGTCGCCCTCCGCGTGGTGGCGCGGGTCCTGCTCGACGCCTTCGAGGCGGCGCAGCCACGCGAACGCCGTGCGCAGTCGCGGCCAGTCGACGGTCCATTCCGGTCCGCGCGGGCAGAGTTCGTCAAAGATGGGCATAGAGCGCCTCCGGGTCGGCGAGCCGGTTGGGCACGATCGGGCGGTCGGCCCAATGGGTGCCGGAGTCCAAGACGGCGGTCAGGAAGCTCGCGCGCACCCACTTGTAGCGTTCGACCACCCGGCCGTCCTCCTCAACCTTGAGGTAGAGGCCTTCCATCTCGTCGGCGCGGTCGGTCTCCGCGACGACCCGATCGGTGTCGGTCCCGGCCTCCGCCGCGGCCGCGCGCAGATTCTCGCGCCACGCGGCGGTCCGGCAGGTCGACGGCCCGACCAGCGCGGTCAGCTCAGCCGCCGTGGTGAAGCGGCCTTCGCGCAGCACCGGCACGCTCGTCACCGGCAGACCCGCGAGCATCTCGCGGCGGCGTGGCGTGCTCAAGAACTCGCTGGTACGCACATCGAACACATCGAATTCGCAGAAGTAGTGCGGCAGCGCGTCGTAGAAGACGGTGTGCTTGGCGTACAGCCATTCGCCGTAGAGCACGAACCGGTCGCCGAGCACCGGGCGCAGCCGGTCGGCGACGGTCGCCGCCCACGACTTCAGCGGGGCGAACTGCTTCTCGCGGGGACCGCCGGTCAGGTAGTGGCCCCGCGACTGCAGCAGCAGGCGGCCGCCGGCGTCGAAACTGATCCCGGCGTTGGCACCGTCGAGCTTCTCCTCGACGACCAGATGCCGGCCGCGTACGGCGTCGAACGGCGCCTGCGCGAGGTCGTGGTCGCCGGGCTGCAGACGCGATCCGGCCAGGTGGGGCGTCCGCGGATACTTGATCACCTGACCGTTATAGAGCCCGGAAAACCGCTTGTGCCAGGGATTTCGCAGATGCGTGACACGCACGTGACACCGGTTCGCATTGATGCACTAGGGTGTGCGCTCATGATTCGGATCTCGACCAAGTACTTCTGGCTGGCGTTCATGTTCGCCTTCTTCAAGCCGTGGCTGGTCATCGACGGCCAGCAGCACCGGCTGCAGTGGGGCGACAACGCGATCCCGGCCGCGCCGGGGCAGCACCACATCACCATCTGGATCCCGTACCTGTGGAAGGTCGGCGAGGCCAGCATCGTCGTCGACAACAGCTACGGTGAGGCGCAGGTCTTCTACGCGTCGCCGCCATGGGCCTTCGGCGCGGGCGCGATCGGCACCACCCCCGTGGAGTCGCCGAACAAGACCCTTGCGCTGATCCTCGGCCTCGGCCTGCCGGCGCTGATCATCCTGTGCTGCTGCTGCGGCACGATCCTGTCGTCGATGAGCAACAGCGGCTACTGATCGAGACACCCAGGGGGACGTCCGGACGCGGGCGTCCCCCTAATCGTGCCCGGCTTCGGGTGATCAGGTCTCGGTCGGCAGTGCGATCAGCCGGAACCTGGCCTTGAGCCAGGGCAGCAGCACCCGGTACGCCGCGATGGTGGTCGGCTTGCCGTTGTCGTGCGACAGCACGATCGACCCGGGGCGTACGCCGCTTTCGACCGCGCTGATGACGTGGTTGGTCATCGACGAGCCGGTGCCGTACTTGCTGCTCTCCCAGTCGCGGGGATCCAGCGACCAGTAGATCGAGGTCATGCCGAGATCCTTGGCGATCTGCACCAGCCGGGTCGTGAAGTTACCGCCCGGCGCCCGGAAGTAGCGGATCTTCGCGTCCGGCGCGGCCGCGTGGATGACCTCGTTGGTGTGCTCCAGATCCCGCTTGATGTACGCGTCGGTCCGCTTGTCGGCGGCCAGGTCCAGCAGGTGCTGCCACGAGTGGTTGCACACCGTGTGTCCTTCGGCGACGATCCGGCGCACGAGGTCGGGATGGTCCCGGGCCCGGAAGCCGACCAGGCAGAACGTCGCCTTCACCCCGCACTGCTTGAGCATGTCCAGCATCTTCGGGGTGTTGATCGGGTCCGGGCCGTCGTCGAAGGTGAGCGCCACGTTCTGCGTACCCGTGACGCTGACCGAGCCGGCCGGGCCGTGCCCGGTGGCCTGCGAGCGGACCAGCGGCACCGTGGACTTGCAGGACAACGCCCCCGACTCGGTACGCGACCTGGTCGGGCTCGGCTTGGGCGACGGCTTGCGGGTCGGTGACGGCGTCGGCATCGGCGACGGGGTCTCGGCCGGCGACGGGGACGGCACGGGGCTGCTGATCTCCGGCGTCGGCGAGCCCGGCTCGGTCACGCCGGGCGAGGCCGCCTGCGGGCCGCCGGTGCAGCCGGTCAGCAGCAGCGCGGCGACGACCGCACCGAGCAGCGCCGGGACGAGGCGCCGCGAGTGGATGGGGGGCACGGGCGGCTCCTGGGGGAGGCGGGGTGCGGCGAGAGTACACCGGCGACCGGAGGCGGCGAAAGATCGGCGATGCCACCAGACGACCGTCCGCTGTGGCAGCATGCACGCTCATGGGAGAACACGAGCTGCGCGACGAGGCCCTCGCCGCCGCGGCGGCCTGGGTGTGGACGCCGTACGACGCGATCGTCGCGAGCAGCGACGACGTGACCGTGGCCGTCCATGAGGGCAAGGGAACCGTCCAGCGGGCGTACGGCGACGACCCGGCCCGGCTGGTGACCCAGGCGCTGCGGCTGACCGGCGTCAACGGCGGCGACGCCGTCGTGTTCTCCGTCCATCCGGCGACCGTCCCGGCCGACCTGGGCGACGAGCTGACCCGGCGGGGCAGCGAGATCGTCGGCGAGCACGACATCAGTGCGTACGACCTGAGTGGGGGACTGCCGGAGCTGGCCGTCCCGGCCGATGTGACGGTGGAGCGGGTGGACACGCCCGAGCAGCTCGCGGAGGCGTACGCGGTCGCTTCGGCCGCGTTCGGCCAGCCTTTGCCGTCGCCGGAGTTCGCCGACGCCGAAGCCGCTGAGCTGGCCACGCAGGTGGCGGCCGGTCCGGATCGGACGGTCTTCCGGTATCTGGCCCGGATCGACGGGCGGCCGGTCGGCTCGGCCGGGCTCACCGTCGACGGCGGCGTCGCCAAGCTCTGGGGCGGCGGTGTGCTCGCCGACGCGCGCGGGCGGGGGGCGTACCGGGCGCTGCTGGCGGTCCGGCTCGCCCAGGCCGCCGCGCTCGGCGCGAGATTCGCCCTCGTGAAGGCGCGTATCGGCACGTCGAGCCCGATCCTGCGCCGGGCCGGGTTCGTCGCCTACGGCCGCGAGGTCCAGCATCAGCTGCCGGTACGCCGCGCGTCGGCCGAGCACTACCGGTCGTTGCCGCACAAGATCCTCGGTTCGGGCGCGGTCTTCTTCGACGAGGCCGGCCGGGTGCTGATCGTCGAGCCGTCCTACAAGGACCACTGGGAGATTCCGGGCGGCGTGGTCGAGCGCAACGAGCCGCCGCTGGCCGGGGCGCACCGCGAGGTTCTCGAGGAGCTGGGGTTGGACCGGGCGCTGGGCCGGCTGCTGGTCGTCGACTGGTCGCCGCCCCGGGGTCGCCGGACGATCGACCTGATGGCGTTCGTGTTCGACGGCGGGGTGCTCACCGAGGCCGACGTGGCCGCCATCCGGCTGCAGCCGGAGGAGCTGCGCGGCTATCGGTTCTGCCGGGTGGACGACGAGGTCAACGAGACGGCCGGGTTGCTGCCGCCGATCCTGACCAAGCGGGTCGCCGCGGCGGTGCGGGCGCGGGCGGCGGGGGCGACGGTGTACCTCGAGTCGGGTGACCCGATCGACGGAACGGTGACTCCTTCACAGGGATGAGCGGCGATGTCGTGAAAGCGTCACGGCACTCTGCGGTACGCCCGATTCCGTGGCATTGATGACTGCCTGTCCACTGTGGCGCACTGCACATTGTCTATCACCTGACGCCATATTCCTTTCCCTGGATGCCTCGCGGCTGGCTAACTTTCGCCAATCCGTTACGCCACAAGCGCTTCCAGGAGTTCACGATGCACCCCTCCAGTCATTCCGCTAACTCTTCCGCCGGCACCGACTCTTCCGCCGGGACCGGCCGGGCGATCGTCGTCGGCGGGAGCGTCGCGGGCCTGCTGGCCGCGCGAGTCCTCGCCGACACGTTCGACCACGTCCTGATCCTCGACCGCGACGAGCTTCCGATGGCGGCGGTGCCACTGGGCACCGGCTCTTCGTCCGCACTCCCGGCTCGAGCGTTCGAGCCGGCGGTCCACCGCAAGGGCGTACCGCAGAGCCGGCACGCGCACGGGCTGCTCGACAAGGGCCGCGCGATCCTCGACGACCTGCTGCCCGGCTTCACCGCCGATCTCGTCGCCCGGGGCGCGGTCACCGCCGACACCCACGCCGACGTGGTCTGGTACAACGACGGCCGCCGGATGCTGCGTGCCCCGTCGGACATGACCGCGCTGTGCGTGAGCCGCCCGACGCTGGAGGCGTACATCCGCAGCCGGGTCGCCGCGCTGCCCAAGGTCGAGATCCGGTCCGGGGTCGCCGTCGACGGGCTGACCGTCGCCGACGGCCGGGTCACTGGCGTACGCACCCAGGACGAGATCCTGCCGGCCGACGTGGTCGTGGACGCCACCGGGCGCAGCAACCGCGGTCCAGCCTGGCTGACCGAGCACGGGTACGCCGCCCCGCCGGAGGACACGGTCAAGGCCGGTCTGGTCTACGTCACCCGGGAGTACCGCCGTGACCCGGCCGCCCAGGACTACGCCGCGATCGTCGTCGGCCACCACCCGGCCAACCCGACGAGCACCGGCACGCTCGCCGCCGAAGGCGACCGCTGGATCGTCACGTTGATGGGGGTCAACGACGACATCCCGCCGTCGGACGGCCCCGGATTCGAGGCGTTCGCCGCCCGGCTCGACGGGCCCGAACTGGCCCGGCTGCTGGCCACTGCCGAGCCGCTGACCGAACCGACCCGGTTCCGCATCGGCCCCAGCGCCCGTCGCCGCTATGAGCGCTGCGAGCGGCTTCCGGAGGGTTACCTGGCCCTCGGCGACTCGCTGTGCTGCTTCAACCCGGCGTACGGGCAGGGCATGACGACGGCCGCGATGGCGGCGCAGTGGCTCGGCCAGTGCCTGCGCTCGGGGACCGCCGGGCTGACCAAGCGCTACTTCGCGGGCGTGACCGCCATCGTGGACACGCCGTGGGACATCACCGTCTCCGGCGATCTGCGGTTCCCGCACGTGCCGGGCCGGCGGACCGGCCGGGTCAAGCTGCTCAACGCGTACCTGTCGAAGGTGCACGTCGCGGCGCAGGCCGACCCGTTCGTCGGGCGGACCTTCCTCAAGGCGGTCAACTTCCTGATCAGCCCGCAGCAGCTGATGTCGCCGCGGATGCTGTGGCGGGTCTGGCGCGGCCGCAAGGCTCAGCCGGTCGCGCGGACCCCGGTGCGGGAGCGGACGCCGGTCGCCTGACCGGCAGCGTGATCTCCCCGCCAAACCTGACGGTGGTTGTCCGGTTTGGCGGGGACGCTGGCCGGTATGAACACACCCTTGAAAGGCCGGGTCGTCCTGGTGGCGGGTGCGACCCGTGGCTGCGGGCGGGCCATCGCGGTGCACCTCGGGCTGGCCGGAGCCACCGTGTACGCCACCGGACGCACCACCCGTGTGAAGCAGTCGGAGATGAGCCGCCCGGAGACGATCGAAGAGACCGCCGAGCTGATCACCGCAGCGGGCGGCACGGCGTACGCCGTCGAAGTCGACCATCTCGTCCCCGAGCAGGTCGAGGCGCTGGTCGCCCGCATACGCGACGAGCAGGGCCGTCTCGACGTGCTCGTCAACGACATCTGGGGCGGCGACCCGTTCTCCGAATGGGACAAGCCACTGTGGGAGCACGACCTCGGCAAGGGCCTGCGCATGCTGGACCTCGGCCTGCGTACGCACATCATCACCAGCCATTACGCGCTCGGACTGCTGAGTGCCCGGCCGGGCGGGCTGCTGATCGAGGTCACCGACGGCACCGCCGAGTTCAACCGGGCGTACCGGGGTGAGTTCTTCTACGACCTCGTGAAGGCGTCGATCAACCGCATCGCGATGGCGCAGGGCGAGGAACTGGCGAAGGTCGGCTGTGTGGCGGTCGGGGTGACGCCGGGATTCCTGCGGTCCGAGGCGATGCTGGACCATTTCGGCGTCACCGAGGCCACCTGGCGGGACGCCGCCGGCCCGGACAATCCGCACTTCTCGTTGTCGGAGTCGCCTGCGTACCTGGGCCGGGGCGTCGCCGCGCTGGCCGCCGATCCCGACGCCGCCCGGTTCGCCGGGCAGACCCTCAGCAGCGGCCGGCTGGCCAAGGAGTACGCCGTCGTCGACACCGACGGCACCCGGCCCGACTTCTGGGCGTACGCCGCCGTCAACGACCTGGAGAGCCAGGAAGTGATCGACGACGCTAAGTGGCGTTAACCGGCGGCGTTCCCAACGGAGTTGCGGGCGGCGAGCTTCCGGCCGACCTCGGCCAGTGCCGCCCGCAGCTCCGGCGGATCGAGGACCTCCACATCGGGGGCCAGCGCGATCAGCTGATGCTGGGCGATGTGCAGCGTCTCGACCAGCACCTCCGCCTCAACCCAGCCGTCCGCGTCGGGCGGGCCGACCGCGCCCAGCTCTTCCACCGAGGTGCGGCCAAGATGGCGGGCCAGGTCCGGCAGCACCCGGACCGGCACTCTGATCCGGACGGTGGCGTGCAGGATGCTGCGGTCGAACTCCGCGGCCGACTGAGCCCAGTACTCCGCGAGCACGAATCCGTCCGGGCGCTCGAACTGCTCGCCGATCCGATCGACCGAGCGGATCCGGGCTACTCGGTAGGTGCGCAGGTCACCGGTACTGACGGCGGCGACGGCGTACCAGACACCGGCTTTGAGGACGAGCCCGAGCGGGTCGACGGTCCGGTGGACGAGCTGCCGGCCGCGCTCGTAGCTGATCCGCAGCCGTTGCCGGTCGAAGACGGCGGTCGCCACGTCGGCGAGGTGGGGCAGTGGCTCGTCGCGGTGGAACCAGCCGGGCGCGTCCAGGTGGAACCGTTCACCCAGGTCCCGGGCGCGTTCGCGGGCGTCGTCCGGCAACGTCGCCAGCAGCTTGGCCTGCGCGGTGGTCGCCGCACCGGCCAGCCCGAGATCGGCCAGCGCGGCCGGGACGCCGCTGACGAACAGCGCAGCCGCCTCCGGTCCGGTGAGCCCGTCCAGCCGCGTACGCCATCCGTCGAGCAGCCGGATGCCGCCACCGCGCCCCGGTTCGGAGTAGAGCGGAACGCCCGCGGCCTGCAGCGCTGCCACGTCGCGGAGAATCGTTCGCTCGGAGACCTCCAGGATCGCGGCCAGCTGCCCGGCGGTGGCGCTACGCCGCGCTTGCAGCGTGAACAGCAACGCGATCAGGCGCTCCGACTTCACCCGGACACCCTATGGTGAGGGTTGATGAAGCGTTATCGGGGGGAGCTCGTCACGCTGGTCCTGCTGCTGCTCGTCGCGGCGGCGGTCGCCTGGTGGTGGGATCAGGGGCATCTCGACGACCCTTCCACCGCGACCGCGACCGCGTCGGCTGGGGCGTCTGTTCCGTCCGGTGGCGTGGCGGCCAAGGACGCGGCGCACGCACTGCTGGCCAAGCTGCCCCGGGCCGCCCAGTCCCACTGGGACAGCTACACCCGGGAGTCGTTCGGCGATCCGCTGTGGACCGACGACACCGACGCCCCCGGCGGCCACAACGGCTGCGACACCCGTGACGACGTGCTGCGGCGCGACCTGACCGGGGTACGGCTCAGCACGGGCAACCCTTGTGTCGTGCTGTCCGGGGTGCTGCGCGATCCGTACACGGGCAAGACCTTGCCCTACGATCGCAGCCGCGCGTCCGAGATCGAGATCGACCACGTGGTGGCGGTCGCCGCCGCCTGGCGGGCCGGAGCGTGGTCCTGGCCGCTCGATCGGCGTCGCGCCTTCGCCAACGATGTCGACAACCTGCTCGCCGCCGACAAGACGGCCAATCAGGACAAGCGCAGCCAGACGCCGGACCATTGGAATCCGGCGCGCCGCGAGGCCTGGTGCGACTACGCGCGCCGCTACGTCACCGCCAAGAGCCGGTACGCGCTGAGCGTCACGCCGCCCGAGGCGGCCACGCTCGGTGAGATGCTCACAACGTGCTGAGGAACCTCGCGGCGCCGAGCGGTGTCCACTTCGCATGAGACGCGCCCTGCTGACCGTGGTCCTGTTCGCCGCCGGCTGCACCGGCACCCCGGCCCCTGCTCCGACCGCCGTTCCCGCCGCGTCGTCCGCCGGCGTGATCGGGCCGGTCGCCGCCTGTCCCGCGACGGCCGCTGCCGATCCACTCGTACGCCAGGCGTACGGGCGGGGGGTGGAGATGTGGGTGATGTTGTTCGCGACGCAGCGGACCTTGGTCGCCGGGCAGACCTTGAAGATCGTCGTACGCCTCACGGGCGGGCAGCAGGTGACGGTCACCGCCGACGCTCCCGGTCAGCAGCAGATCACCCCGGAATGGGGGCCGGAGTGGCACGGCGGCAGCACGTTCGACAAGCCCGGCGGCGAGTTCGGCGTCGGGCTCGACTTCCCGGCCGCGGGCTGCTGGACCGTACGCGTCGTCAACGAGTCCGGGTCGGGCGAGCTGATCCTGCGGATCGGCGACCGCCCGTCACCTGCCTCACCCAGCTGACCGGGCGGCCTCCAGGTCGGCCCGGGTCAGCAGCGCCCGCAGGGTGATCCCGTCTTCGGCCAGCGCCTCGGCGCCGCCTTCCTGCCGGTCGATGACGCACAGCGCGGTGTCGACGATCGCGCCGAGGTCGCGTAGCTGCCGGGTCGAGATCACGATCTGGCCGCCGGAGGTGACGACGTCCTCGACGATCACGACGCGCCGACCGGCCAGCTCGGCGCCCTCGGCGAGCCGCCGGGTGCCGTACTCCTTGGCGGCCTTGCGGACGAACGCGCACGGCAGCCCGGTGTGCCGCCCGAGCGCGGTGACGACCGCGATGCCGCCCATCTCCAGCCCGGCCAGCACCTCCGCGTACGCCGGGACCAGCCCGGCCAGGCCCGCCCCGACCTCGTCGAGCAGCACCGGGTCGGCCTCGAACCGGTACTTGTCGAAGTACTCGGTCGCGACCCGGCCGGAGCGCAGCCGGAACTCCCCGGTCAGGTGACACGTTTCCTGGATCTTGGTCGCCAGCACGGGCCGAGCTTATCCGGCGTACGCCGACCCGGTTAGATGGAGCGCATGGCCGACAAGATCAGGTGGGGTGTCCTCGCCACCGGCGGCATCGCCGCCACGTTCACCGAAGACCTGCGTACGCTGCCCGACGCCGACGTCGTGGCAGTCGGCTCCCGCAGCCACGCCAGCGCCCGCGCGTTCGCCGACCGGTTCGACATCCCGCGCGCCCACGGCAGCTGGCAGGAGCTGGCCGAAGACCCCGACGTCGACGTCGTCTACGTGGCCAACACCCACAACGCGCACTTCCCGGCGGCCGAGCTGATGCTGCGCGCGGGCAAGAACGTGCTGTGTGAGAAGGCGTTCACCCTGAACCTCGGCCAGGCCCAGGCGTTGATCGACCTGGCCCGCGACCGCGGCGTCTTCCTCATGGAGGCGATGTGGATGCGGACCAACCCGGCGTTCCGCCGGATGCTGGAAATGCTGGCCGACGGCGCGATCGGTGAGATCAGCACGGTGCACGCCGACTTCCACCTGGCCGGGCCGTTCGCCGCCGACCACCGCCTGCGCGATCCCCAGCAGGGCGGCGGCGCGCTGCTCGACCTCGGCGTCTACCCGGTGACCTTCGCCCACGCGGTGCTCGGCCTCCCGTCGTCGGTGACCGCGTGGTCTTCGCTGAACCCGGAGGGCACCGACGCCAACACCGGGATGCTGTTCGGGTACGCGCACGGCCCGCACCAGGGGGCGCTGGCCGCTCTGACCTGCGGCATCACCGCCGACAGCCCGGTACGCGCGGCGGTGTCGGGCAGCCGCGGCCGGATCGTGCTGGACTCGCTGTTCTTCCGGCCCGAGTCGTTCACCCTGCACCGGGCGGGCACCGACCCGCAGACGATCCGCGTGCCGTTCACCGCCCGCGGGATGGTGCACGAGGCGGTCGAGGTGATGCGCTGCCTGCGCGAAGGACTGCAGGAGAGTCCGCTGGTCAGCTGGCAGGACACCCTCGACGTGATGGGCCTGCTCGACGGCGTACGCGGCCAGGTCGGGGTGGTGTTCCCCGGCGAGCGCTGATTCGCCGAGATTTTCTTCCCCGTGGTTGTCCGGTCGGCCGCCCGTTGATCGTCATCTCCGGTGAAGGCAACATTCGGCAACAGAGGAGTTGACATGAAGTACATGATGTTCGTCTGCGTCGACGGCGACCCCGATCCCGACACGACCAACGAGCCCGACATCGACGAGTGGGTGGCCACCAACGACGCCAAGGGCCGCCGCCTGCAGGGGCACGTCCTCGCCCCGGCCAGCGCGGCGACCACGGTCCGCGTACGCAACGGCCAGCTGCTGATCTCCGACGGCCCGTTCACGGAGACCAAGGAGCTGATCGTCGGCTATGACCTGATCGAATGCGCCGACCTCGACGAGGCCATCGAAGTCGCGCGTACGCACCCGATGGCCCGCGGCGGCCGGATCGAGATCCGCCCGTTCGCCGACTTCGAGCAGTGACGGCTCGATGCGGACGGGCTCGATGAGGACGGCTCGGCAGTGATGACGCAGTCTTCGGCCGCGGCGGCTCGGGGCGCCGCGGCCGAGGCGGCGGCCGACGCATACCCCCGGATCGTCGCGGCGCTGATCCGGATCACCGGGGACTGGACCCTGGCGGAGGACAGCGCCCAGGACGCGCTGGCGACGGCGCTCGAACGGTGGCCGGCCGACGGCGTACCCGGCAATCCGGGGGCGTGGCTGATGACCGTGGCCCGTAACCGGGCGCTGGACACCGTACGCCGGGCGACCGTGGAACGCCGCAAGCTCCGCGACCTGGCTGTGCTGGCGCTGACCGCCGCGACCGGCGATCCGCAGCCACCCGACGAGGTCGTCGACGACCGGCTGCGGCTGATCTTCACCTGCTGCCATCCGGCGCTGGCGCTGGAGGCCCGGGTGGCGCTGACCCTGCGCACGATCTGCGCCGTGCCGACGGCCGACATCGCCCGCGCGTTGCTGACCAGTGAGTCGACCATGACCCGGCGGCTGACCCGGGCCAAGGCGAAGATCGCCGACGCGGGCATCCCGTACGCCGTCCCCGAAGGCCCGGCGCTGACCGAGCGGCTGCCCGGCGTCCTGGCCGTGCTGTACCTGCTGTTCACCCACGGCTACAACGCCGACGGGGAACCGGCGTTCGCCACCGAGGCGATCCGGCTGGCCCGGCTGCTCGCCCAGCTCATGCCGCAGCAGCCGGAGGCCACCGCGTTGCTGGCGCTGCTGCTGTTGCAGCATTCCCGCCGGGCGGCGCGCCGCGACGCCGACGGCAACCTCGTCACGCTCGACAAGCAGGACCGCACCCGCTGGGACCACAGCGCCATCGAGGAGGCGGCCGCGTTGCTGCGTGACCTGCCCGGTGACGGCCCGTACGCGCTCCAGGCCCAGATCGCGGCCTGTCACGCGACCGCGCCGTCGCCGGAACGCACCGATTGGGCCACGATCGCCGGCTGCTACGACCGCCTCGTAGGCCGCCAGCCCAGTCCGGTCATCGAACTCAACCGGGCGGTCGCCCACGGGTACGCCTTCGGCCCGGCCGCTGGCCTCGAACTGCTCGCGCTGGCCCGCGCCGGGGGTGCTCTGGACGACTATCCGCTCGCCTGGGCGGCCGAGGCCGACCTCACCGCCCGTGAGGGCGACCGGGAACGGGCGGCGGACCTGTTCCGCGAAGCGGCCGCCCGGACCCACAGCGAGTCCGAGCGGCGGGCGTTGCTGGACCGGGCGGCCGAGAACGCCTAGTCGTCCCAGGTCATCGAGAGATCGGTGAGTTGCAGCCGGGGGATGGGTTGCTTGGGCGGATCGAAGGTGGCCAGCTCGGCGTTCAGGCGCAACGCGTGGTGGATGGCCTCCCCACGCCCCGGCCACTGGTGCTCCAGCTCGCTGGCCTCGAGGATGTCGCCGACGCCGGCGAGCGGCAGGAACACGAACGTCGACCGTTCGACGTCCTGGAGTTCCTCGGCGACGGCGAGGTCCGAGGCGAGGTCGGCGAGCAGGTTCCGGCCGAAGGAATCGGCCTGCGCGTAGGCGGCGATGAAGGTCGAGGTGGGGATGCCGACCTGGCTGATCTCGGCCCACGCCTCGACGTTGTCGGGGTCGTCGCCGATCGCCTCGTTCTCCTCCATGACCGACCGGACGAACTCCGACACGGGGATGGCCTGGTCGACGCTCGCGTAGGCGAGCATCGCCGAGGTGTCGAGGACCGCCCGGACCGTCATGCGGCGTTCCCCCGCGGGTGGGCGTCGAGCGCGGCGACCCGTGCTTCGGCCTCCTCCAGCGCCTTCTGTGCTTCGCGGACCTCCCGCTGAGCACGGGCGGCGGCGTTCGCGGCGCGCTGCCGCTCGATGTTGGCCCGCACCCGGGCCTGAACCGCGGGGTCGACGTTGTCGCCCACCGCCCGGCGCAGCAGCGCTTCGGTCCGCATCCTGCGGTCGGAGGCGCGGGCGGCGGCGGTGAAGTAGGCGGACACGTTGTCGACGTTTTCGATCAGCCGGGCGACATCCTCCGGCACCGTGATCGTCACACGCTTCGCGGGCATACCGTCATACTATCTCCGCGCATACCGCGCGCCTAGGCGACTTTGACGACGGCCACGGTCGCGTTGTCGTTCCCACCGGTCGCCAGCGCCTCGGCCAGCAACGACGTGCACATCTCGGCCGGCGTCGAGCCGGAGCCGAGCACCTGCGCCAGCTTCCGGTAGGACACCTCCTCGCCGATGCCGTCGGTGCACAGGCACAGCACGTCGCCCGGGCGCAGGGCCACGTTCAGCACGTCCGGCTCGGGGGCGTCCGGGTGCCCGATGTAGCGCAGCAGGTGGTAGCGGGCGGTGTGGGCCTGCGGCGAGTCGTGCGGCCACCAGCCGTTGACCGCGCCCAGCCAGGCCTCGGTGTGGTCGACCGTCAGCTGCTCCAGCAACCCGTTGCGCCACCGGTAGCAGCGCGAGTCGCCGACCTGCGTGATCCAGGCCTGCTCGCCGTCGACGACCAGGGCGGTCAGCGTACAGCCGGTCAGCTCCGGCCAGGCCCGCCCGCCGTCGATCACGCGCCGCTGGCACTCGGCGACCGCCGCCCGCATCAGGTCCGCGCTCGGCGGCCCGGTCCGCGTCACCTCCAGGAAGGTGTCCGCAGTGGTACGCCCAGCGAAGGCGCTGCCCCGGCCGGACCCCATCCCGTCGGCGACCACGAGGACGGTGCGGTCGCCGGGGTCGCCCGCCACGGCGAGCACGTCGAAGTTGGCCGGATAGCGGTTGCCGACCTGAGTGTCGCCGGCGACGGAAAGCTGGAGCGAAGTCACTTCCGGGACGCTACCGGCTCGACGCCGGCGGCCTCCGCCGGGCCGGGCGCCGGGGCCTTCTTGTCGGCCGCCCGCTGGGTCGCCAGCACCGAACCGGCCAGCACCAGCGCGAACCCGAGCCCGATCCCGGCGGTGAACGGCTCACCGAGCACGAGGACGCCGAGGATCACCGCGACGGCCGGGTTGATGTAGGTGATGACCGGTCCCCGGACCGGGCCGACCTCGGCGATGAGCGCGTTGAACACGGTCAGCGCGACGGCGGTGCACAGCACGGCGAGCACGAGGACCGCGACGATCACGTCGGCCCCGGGCAGCTCGGCGGGGTGCTGCATGATCCCGGCCGGGGCGTACACGATCGCCGACAGCGCCAGCGACACCGCCATCACGGCCAGCCCCGGTACGCCTTTGAGCTGCCGGTTGAGGATGAAGGGGCCGACGGCGTAGCCGATGACGACGATCGCCATCTGCACCAGGGCCCACGTGTCGTCGGCGGACAGGTCGAGCCCGACGAGGGCGGCCACCCCCGCCAGGCCGACGCCCAGACCCAGAATGCGCCGGGGACCGAGGCGCTCACCGCCGGTGGCCCAGCCGAGCAGGGCCGCCACCAGCGGCACCCCGGCGATCAGCAGCCCGGCCAGCGAACTGCTCAACCGCTGCTCGGCGGAGGTCAGCAGGAACCACGGCACGGCGATCTCCGCCGCGGTGAACGCCAGCAGCGCCTTCCAATGGGGCAGCAGCGCCCGCAGCTGACCCCGGGCGATCGCGATCGGCAGCAGGATCAGGGCGGCGATGGCGCAGCGCCAGAACACCACCGACGCCGGGGTCAACCCACCGACGGCGATCTTGATGAACAGGTAGGGAACGCCCCAGATGATGCCCAACGCGGCGAACAGCAGCCAGCCCTTACGCGACACGCGCTCATCTTAGGCCGGTACGCCGACAGGACCGGTGCGCGGAGATCAGAATGGGACGGTGCCCAGCCCGGAACGCTCACCGGGGAGCTGCGCCGACCGGGACAGCTTTCTGCGTACCAGCTCGGGATTGCCGGGACCACGGGCGAACCTGACGCTCGCCCAGGCCCCCGCCGACGTCGCGGACCTCGCGGATCTCGACCGCTGGCCGGCCGACCCGGAGCGCGGCCGGCCGCGCTCGACGACCCGGACGCCCAGAGGATCGTTCGCGAGAACCGCAAGAAGAAGCGGATGCCGGCCTAGTCCCGGCCGCGCAGGTAGCTGAGCAGCCGCAGCACCTCCAGGTAGACCCAGACCAGCCCGAGGATGATGCCGAAGGCGGCGAACCAGCCGAAGCGGGCCGGGAGCCCGTGCCGGACGCCCTGCTCGACCTGGTCGAAGTCGAGGATGAAGGTCAGCGCCCCGATGACGATCATCGCGAGGCTGAAGATGATGCCGATCGGCCCGGCCTCCCGCAGCCCGGTGTTCACCCCGAACAGGGCCAGCACCCAGTTGCCCAGCATCAGGATCACCGCGGCGATCAGCGCGCCCATCAGGCCCTTGGTGAACCGCGGGGTGGCCCGGATGACGCGGAACCGGTAGAGGATCAGCATCACGAAGAAGATGCCGATGGTCGCCGCCACCGCCTGGGCGGCGATGCCCGGGTAGACCGTGTTGAACCACTCGCTGATCATGCCTAGCGCCGCGCCTTCGAGCAGCGCGTACGCCCCGATCAGGACCGGGCTGGTCGACTGGCGGAAGCTGACGATCAGGCCCACGATCAAGGCGACGATCGCGCTGCCGAACACCGCGACGCCGGTGAACTCCTGAGGGACCCAGATCCAGGCGGCCGCTGCGGCCAGCGTCAGCATCGCCATCAAGGCGAGCGTGCGGCCGATGACACCGTCGACCGTCATCAGACCGGTACGCGCGCTGGTGACCACACCGGGGTAGGTCGCGGTGCCGCCCGCGCCGGGCTGATACCAGCCGGGTTCGCCGTACGCGTTGGACGCCGAAGTCTCGGACAACTTCGCCAACGCCGGGTTGCTGCTCTGCATCCTCCGATGGTGACACGCTGATCCACAGGCGGGCGATACTGACGGCATGAATCTCGTGGCCGTCCTCGCCGCGGTCCTCGCGGGCCTGCTCCACGTGCTCATCTTCGCGATGGAATCGCTGCTGTTCCGCCGCCCGGAGGTGCATCGCCGGTTCCGCACGGCCGCGTCCGACGTGGACGCCGTCCGTCCGTGGGCGTTCAACCAGGGCTTCTACAACCTGTTCCTCGGGATCGGGGCGATCGCCGGCGTGTTCGTGTCCGGCACCGCCGGGCGTACGCTGACCGGCTTCGCCTGCGCCTGCATGCTCGGCGCGGCGATCGTCCTCGTCGCCGGCGAACGGCGGATGGCGCGGGCCGCCCTCATGCAGGGATTCTTTCCTCTTGTGGCGGTGATCGCGCTGCTCGCCTAGCGCTCTTCGGCGGCGCTCGTTTGGCGGCGCTCGTTTGGCGGCGCTTTCGCGGCTGCGTCTCGCTGCGGCGTCTCGCGGCTGCGTTTCGCGGCAGATCAGGGATCTGGTGGCTTCCGGCGGCCAAGATTCCAGGCCTAACCGTGATCTGGTCCCTTACCGGCGCGGCCGAGGGTGGCGCGCGATGAGGGCTGGGCGAGGGCGGGGCGCTAGCGTTGCGAGCCGGGCAGCGGCGGAACGCTGGGGCTGACGGGCAGACTCGGGTCCACCGGCAGGCTCGGGTCCACGGGAAGACCGGGGTCTGCGGGCAGGCTTGGCGGGGTGACCGGCAGGCTCGGCGCTCCGGGGTCCACCGGGAGACCCGGCGGCGTCACGGGGAGGCTGGGTGCGCCGGGCACGCCTGGCACGCTTGGCGGCGTCACGGGAAGGTTGGGCGGGCTGATCGGGAACAGGATTCCGAGCAGGCC
Source organism: Hamadaea sp. NPDC050747 (assembly GCF_040654195.1). NCBI lineage: Bacteria > Bacillati > Actinomycetota > Actinomycetes > Micromonosporales > Micromonosporaceae > Hamadaea > Hamadaea sp. NPDC050747. Next base: position 76,006 of record NZ_JBFAHM010000004.1, on the reverse strand, counting down.
GCTGAGCAGGGCACCGATGGCACCGAGGAGTCCGCCGATGGCGTCCATGGTCGTCACCTCCAAGGGGTTGAGGCCACTTCGCCATTATCGGACATTCAGTGCGAAAGTCTCTATAACCCAATAGGGTACTTAGGACGCCTTTCACCAAGATCGTGGGCGTCGCTCGCCGCTCCCGGCACACTCCGGGTACTCTGCCGACACGTCCTGCTGGGGAGGGCAATTCGTGGCGCGCGTGGTACTCGTCGCCGGGGTGGCGCTGTGCGCCCTCGGCGTACTCGGCATCCTCCTGCACCTGCTGCGCCGTGACCGTTGGCGCGCCTTGCGCTCGTCCGCCGAGCTCTACCAGCGCGCCCGGCTCGCGCTGGGCTCCGCTGTGGACACCACCGTCGCCGGGCAGACCGCCGCCGACCGCTCGGCGGAGATCGACCGCGCCGTCGAGATCGGACGGCAGGCCCTCGAGGCGTGGACGGCCGCGGGGACACCGCCGACCTCGGCCGGGTTGCGGGTCCGCGTCGCCGGTCTCGCCATCGCGTACGCCGAAGACCTGCGCACGGCGGGCCGGCCGGAGGACGCCCTCGTGCACCTGACCGCCGCCCAGGCGGTGCTGGCCGAACGCGCCGACGCCGACCCGGCCCGCTACCGGCCCATGCTGGCCGACGCGCTCATTGCGACCGCCGCCGCCGAAGCCGACCGCGGGCACATCGACGAAGCACTGCGCCTCGACGGCCGCATCGTCCCGCTGCTGCGCGACCTGTCCGGCGACCGCCCGGCCGCGTACGCCCGCCGGCTCGGGCTCGCCCTGGCCGCCGAGGCCCGCCACTTCCACGAGATCGGCCGGGAGGCCGAAGCCCTGGCCGCCGCGGCCGAGGCGACCGGGTTGCTGCGTACCGCCGACCCGGCCGAACTCGCCGCGGCGGGCACAGATCACGCCGCGATCCTGCTGGCCGCCGGACGCGACGAGGAAGCGCTCGCGGCCGTCAACGAAGCAGTCGCGCACGGCGCCCGGGGATTCGACGGGCACTCGTTCCGCCACTGCGTGACTCTGACCGTGCTCGGCCGCTGCCTGCTGGCGTTGGGGCGTACGCCGCTGGCCGAGGCCCCGCTGCGCGACGCGCTCGGCCTGGCTCGCGCGGCCGCCGCCCGCGAGCCGCACCGCGGCCGGGCCTGGCTCGCCGACACCCTCACCGCCACCGCCGAGATGCTGACCGCCCTGGACCGGCCCGCCGACGCGGTGACCGCCGCCCAGGAGGCCTGTTCCTTGACCGGCACCGACGACGGTCAGCGGGCACGGGCGCTGTGGGCGCTCGGCGCGTCCCTGGTCGCCGCCGGGCAACCCGCCGACGCCCGTACGCCCGCCGCCGAAGCCGTCGCACTGTACAAAGGCCTCGTGGCCGCCCGGCCGGGCCGGTACCACCGCGAACAGGCCCAGGCCCAAGAACTGCTGTCCCGCCTCTGACCCGGCCCGCCGGCCGCGTGGGCGCGGCGTGGGCGCGGTGATCTCCGGCTGTGCACCGGCCCGCCTTCCCGCCTTGGCGGCGCTCGCGGGGGCTCGCTGGCCGCGTGGGCGCAGTGATCTCCGGATGCTCAGGTACCTCACGGCGCCTGGGATAGGTGCGTCAGCCTCCGGAGATCATCACCTGGCGCCGCGTCATGACTCGGTGCCCGGTCCGTCGCCGGAACCCTGGCGTCGAGCGCCGTCATGGTCCGGTGCATGATTCGTCGGTGGAACGCTGTCGACCTATCCGGAAGCCCGAGACGTACGTGACGTTCCACCGATGAGCCGCCTGCGGGGCAGCGGCGGCGCGGACGCGGGCGCGGAGGGGACCCCCGACCGCGCGTCTGCGCCGCCAGCGCGACGAGCCGCCACGATCTAGGCAGGCGTACGGGAGACGGCCGGAGACGCGTCGGCGGGAGGAATGTCCGCCCGCTGCACCGGCACCCCCGCTGGCGGGGGCGAGCGCAGCAGAAAAGGAAGCAGCACCACCGCCGCGACAGCGGTCAACCCCTGAGCGTCCACGATCAACGCCCACAGTGGATGAAGCACCGGCCATCGGGCGTCCAGCGTGGATCCGATGCTGGGCAGGCTCACGACGAGCAGCGCGTACCAGACCGCCGCGAGCCGGGTGCGGCCGGAGTGGACGAGGGCCGCGATCGGCAGGGCCAGCCATACGAGGTGGTGTACCCAGCTGATCGGCGACACCGCGACGGCCAGCGCCGCCAGGACGCCCACCGCCCCGAGCCGGTCGCCGCGCAGTTCCAGCCGCCGCGCACCCCACGTTGCCAGGACCAGCAGGATCAGCGCGCAGACGAGCCACAACGGCGACAGTCCGGCCCGCAGCAGCGCTCCGCGTATGGATTGGTTGCCGGGCCAGGCGTTGTCGCCGAACCGGTCGGTGTCCCACGCCGCCCGCAGCAGATAGGACGGCGAACTCGGCCACATCAACAGCAGCCCGACCAGGGTCGCGCCGCCTGCCCACAGGACGGTCGACAGTCCTCGCCGCCGCAGCGGAGCAGTCACGAACATCCACGGCACGTACACCGCCGGGGTCAGTTTCACCGCCGCCGCCAGCCCGACCCCCCACCCTTGCCAACGCCGGGAAATACCAGGGCGTAGCAGGTCCAGCGCCACCAGCAGCACCAGGAGCACGCCGACCTGGCCGAACCGCAGATGGCTGCGTACTGGGGAGCTGATCAGCAGCAACGCCACCGTGACCGGCAGGCCCACGCGGCGTACGACGGGTTCGAGGGCGACCTGTGCGAGCGGGATCAGCAGCGCGACCGTGCCGAGCGCCCACAGCACCTGCAGCAGCCCCAGCGGCACCCGCGACAGCGGCTCGACCAGGATCGCCGCGAACGGGGGATAGGTGAACGGCATCCCGAACGGCGTCCGATAGGCGTACACGTCGGTCCCGGAACCGGCGGCCGCCGCCGATCCGGCGTACACGAGGAGGTCTTTCATCCGCTGATCCGGTGCGGTCCACACGATCGGGGCCAGCGCGAACACCGCCGCGCCCGCGGTCAGCAGCCACTTCCAATCCCACGCCGGGCGGCGCAGCGCCGGCCACGGGCGGTCGAGGACCCACCGCGAGACGGTCAGCGCCGCGAGCCCGAGCAACAGACCGGCGACCACGTCGGACAGCCAGTGCACGGCGAGGTAGGCGCGGGCCGCGCCGACGAGCACCCCGGCCAGCCCCGCCGCCGCGTACACCCACCGGCGGGGCACGCCCAGCACGGTCAGCAGCAGCCCCCAGCCCACGACCGCGGTCATCGCATGCCCGGACGCGGTCGCCGCCCCGGACGCCGCCGCCAGCCGCAACCCGGGGTCCGGCCGTTCCAGCGGCACCCCGGCCAGCAGCACGTCGTGCCCCAGCTGGGCGGCGGCCAGCAACGCCACCGCGAGCACGGCCCGCGTACCGCGGACGAACACCAGCGCCGCCAGCAGCGGATACAGCAGCATGCCCGAGCCGAGCAACGCCACCGCGCCGGCGACGGCCGTCCCCACCGGACCCCGCTGCCCGGCCAGCGCCTCCAGCGACCACCGGTCCAGCGGCAACGGCTCACCGCGCAGCACCAGCGCACCGGCCAGGCCCGCCGCGGTCAGTCCCAGGACCGCGCGCCTCACTCCAGCACCGCCGGGCGTCGCGGATCCTCCACCCGCACCACCAGGTCCGCGGCCGTCTGCGGGTCCACCTCCTGCTCATATCGCTGGTACGCCGGAAGCCGCCACCGGTCGGCGTCGGCCGTCCGGCGGGCCAACGCCGCGGGGGACTGCTGCAGGTGGACGGTGAAGTCGAACGGCAGCCACCGGCCCAGCAGCAGCGCGCCGTCGACGACGACCACCCCACCGGGCGGCACCGTCACGTACTGGGCCCGGGTAGCCCGGTCGGTCACCGGATTCCACAGCGACGGCAGCACACGGCCCGTCCCACCCGGATCGAGCGGTTCGAGCACTTCTCGCAGCAGTCCGCCGGTGTCGAGCCAGTCGTCGTAGTACGCGTCGGGATCGGTCCGGCCGTGCTCGAACCGCAGCGACGCGGGCCGCAGGAAGTCCTCGGCCCGCACCCGCACCACCGGCCGCCCGCGTACGCGCAACGGCGCCACCAGCGCGTCGGCCAGCGTCTGCGGTTCGGCCGGGGGAGCGCCGTCGATCGCCACCCGGGGCCACGGGGCCTGCCCGGGGTCCAAGGCGACGACACGCTCAGCCACCTCCGCCACGAGCCTGTCGAAGGTCACCGGCCGGAATCGCACAACTCATTGTGGCGCGCCGCCCGTCCTGGCTGCGCCCGGCCGCCACCGGTGGAAGACTCGACCCCATGGAGTCCGTCGTCATCGTCGGCGCGTCCCTGGCCGGTGCCAAAGCCGCCGAGACGCTGCGCGCCGAAGGGTTCACCGGCCGGGTCGTGCTGATCGGGGAGGAGTCCGAACTTCCGTACGAACGGCCTCCGCTGTCCAAGGGCTACCTGCTCGGCAAGGATCCCCGCGACGGCGGGCAGGTCCACGACGAGGCCTGGTACGTCGACCAGCGCATCGACCTGCGGCTGGGCACCCGGGTGGTGGCGATCGACCGCACTGGGCACACCGTGTCGCTCGCCGACGGCCAATCCGTGCCCTACGACCGGCTGCTGCTCGCGACCGGCTCCCGGGTACGCAGTCTCGACGTGCCCGGCGGGGAGAACTCCGGGGTCCGCTATCTGCGTACCCTTCCTGAAGCGGACCAGTTGCGCGCGGACCTCAAGCCGGGCACCCAGGTCGTGGTGGTCGGAGCCGGGTGGATCGGCCTGGAGGTGACCGCGGCCGCCCGCGAGCACGGCTGCACGGTGGCCGTGATCGAGACCGAGACGCTGCCGTTGCGCCGTGTCCTGGGCGACGAGCTGGGCGGCCTCTACCGCGACCTGCACGCCGGGCACGGCGTCGAGTTCCACCTCGACTCCGGAGTGCGCGAATTCGGCGGCCTCGACGGCCAGATCACCGACGTCGTGCTCACCGACGGTACCGAGATCCCCGCCGACCTGGTCGTGGTCGGCGTCGGGATCCGGCCCGCGACCGAACTCGCCGAGGCCTGCGGCCTGGAGATCGACAACGGTGTCGCGGTCGACGCGCATCTGCGCACCAGCGATCCCGACATCTTCGCCTGCGGCGACGTCGCCGCCTGGAACAGCCACCTCGTGGGTGCCCGCCTGCGGGTCGAGCACTGGGCCAACGCCCTCAACGGCGGACCCGCCGCAGCCAAGTCCATCCTCGACCGCAACGAGCCCTACGACCCGGTGCCGTACTTCTTCTCCGACCAGTACGACCTGAGCATGGAGTACTCCGGGTACGTGCCGTTGCACGGCTACGACCAGATCGTCGTCCGGGGCGATCTCGCGATCAGACCCGACGGCACCGCGCCGGAGTTCCTCGCCTTCTGGGTGTCCGGCGGACGGGTCCTGGCCGGGATGAACGCCAACGTCTGGGACGTCGTCGACCCGATCCAAGACCTCGTCCGCGCCGGCTATCGAGGCGAACGCGTCGACCTGGGCAGACTCGCCGACCCGACCGTCCCCCTCACCGACCTCCGCTGATCCATCCTTGTGATCATGGAATCAACCGTCGTGGTCTCGCCGGTGTCCCGGAACCGGGAACCCAATGATCAACGCAACGGGAACTCCCGCACGTAGGTGACGTGCCGGCGGTCCACCGTGAACCCGGCCGCCTCGTAGACGCCCAGCGCACCCGTCGGATTGTCGGCGTCCACCCCGAGCGCCGCCCGGTCGTAGCCCTGCGCGGCCGCCGCCCGCAGACACGTCGCGATCAACGCCGACGCCAGCCCCCGCCGCCGATGCGCGCGCAGCGTACCGATCGTCGAGATCCACGCCTCGCGGCGACCCGTCACGACCTGATCCGCCTCGAAGAACTGCGTCAGCAGGAACGCCACCATCTCGTCGCCGGCCCCGTCGCCGGAACCCGCCAACGCCACGTAGGACAGCTCCGGCACGAACGCGCGCGTGCCCGTGTACCACTGCCGCCACGACTCCTCATCCTGCGGCGAACTGCCCCAGTGATCGGCGAACGACTCGTTGCGTACGCGCAACGCCGCCAGATCATGCCGCGCGTGGTCGAACCCCTCCACGCGTACGCCGTCGGGCCACACCGGCTCGGGCAGCTCGCCGTCCAACGGCCGCTGCATCGTGAAGAACCAGCGCTGCGGAGCGAACCCCGACTCGGTCAGCAACCCGGCCTTGACCGTGTTGTGCTCGTGCACCGAAGCGTGCAGCTCCATCGGCGCGTCCGGGAACCTTGACCGGGACACCGCCGGCGTCGTCTCGATCGCCCACTCCGTCAACCGCCGGCCCAGCCCCTGCCGCCGGTACGCCGGATCCACCACGCCGTCGAAGTACACGCGGTTCACCGGATTGGCCGTCGCCCGGTTCCGCAGCACACCGACCGCGACGAGCACGTCACCGTCCCATCCGGCCAACGTCCCGTGCTCCAGCGACACCAGGGGATCGGCGAGTTCCTCCGCCAGATCCTCCGCGTCGTAATTCTCCCCGGTCTTGTCGACCTCCTCCGCCCGCGCGCACAGCCCCGCCCACGCGGCAGCATCCTGCTCGGTCACCTGCGTCCACCGCACCGTCATGCCGCGCAGCGTAGGTCCGCCGCATACCGCCCGGCGACCGAATTAGGCTGAACGCATGCAACTCACCGTGACCGACGTGCCCGAACGCGAACGATTCGAAGCCCGCGACGGCGACGACCTCGCCGGATTCGTCACCTACCAGCTCACCGGGGCGATCATCGCCTACACCCACACCGAGGTGATCCCCGAGTACGAGGGCAAGGGCGTCGGCTCCACGCTCGCCCGCGCCGTCCTCGACGACGCCCGCGCCAAAGGCCGCACGGTCGTGCCGATCTGCCCCTTCATCCACGGCTGGCTCGACAAGCACCCCGAATACGAGGACATCGTCGCGCGTACGACCCGCAAGGTCCGCTAACTCCGCCACTGCACCCTCGTCGCGGCCGGCACACCCGACCACCTGACCCGCCAGCCCGGCAGCCTCACCGGCCAATACCTCGCCCGCCACCTGGCCCGCCCCGAACCCACCGGCCCGCCCGACCACCCGGTACGCACGACGGTACGGACCCACCGGACGGCGGCAAAGATCCGTACCGCCCCCGATGGCCCACCACCCGCCGACTCCCTACCGTGAGGTCACCTGAGCCACCGACCTCACCGACGGAGAACCCCGATGCGCCTCACCGCGACCGCCGCCGCACTGCTCGCCGGCCTCGCCCTCCTGGCCGGCTGCCAGAGCACCGACGAACCCAGCGCCGCACCCTCGGCCAACACCACCGTCGGCCCCGCCGCGACCACCACCACCGAGGCCTCCCCGCAACCGTCGACCGCAGCGACCACCACCGCCTGCGCCATGACCGGCACCGTCACCGGCGGCGACGGAACCGCCCTGCAGTTCATGAAAGCCTGGCTCACCTGCGACACCACCAAGCTGAAAAACCTCACCACCGACGCCGCCTACACCCAGGTCACCAAGATCGGCACCCCGAAACTCGACATGACCTGGACCAAAGCCACCTGCGACGGCGCTGCCGGCGCCACCTACTGCACCTACCGCAACAAACTCGGCTCCGACCTGATCATCCGCACCCGCAACGACGCCACCGACCACGCCATCACCGAAGTACGCCTCGACGTCACCGTCTACTACACCGACGCCGAGAAGTACGCCCGCGAATACCTCGACGCCTTCGTCAACCACAACAAGCCCCGCATGCTCGCCCTGTCCTCCCAGAGCGTCGTGGACTCCGTCGTCGCCGACGCCCCACCCGCCGGCTACACCCTCACCCTCACCGGGGAACCCCACTGGGTCTACAGCGCCCAATTCACCGCGACCGGCGAGTACTGGATCGTCACCATCCGCAACCCGCTCGGCAAAGCCCACGCCGTCACCGCCTTCGGCAACGCCGGCTGACCAGCCCACCACAGACCCGCCGCCCGCGCGTACCCCCGTCGCGCGGGCGGCGTCACAGCTGCTTGTAGAAGAACGTCGTCGGCCGCAGCACACCCCACGGATCCGCCGAATGCCCCGGCATCACACCGAGCTCCATCCACCCCGCCGACCGATACAACCCCTCCGCCGGGCTGGCCGTCTCCGTGTCCAGCACCAGCAACGACACCCCCAGCCCCGCAGCCGCCGCCTCCACCGCGGCCAGCAACGCCCGGCCGATCCCACGACCCCGAGCCCGCGACGCCACCATGAACTTCGCGACCTCGGCCCGATGACGCCCGTTCGGATACTCCAGCTCCAGCCTCAGCTGCACGGTCCCCACAACCCCGGACGCGTCCCGCGCGACCCACAGCGCCGTACGCCCAGCCGCCACCGACGGCTCCACACCCGACCACCACGTACGCGCCTCCACCAGCCCGAACGGCAGCAGAAACCCCATCGACGCACCACCGGCCACCGCGTCCACCAGCAGGTCCGCCAACCCGTCCACGACGACGGCGAACTCGTCCGCCCCGACCCGCACAACCTCCACGACCGGCATGCTAACCAAGATCAGCAGCGGGGGAGAGGCGCCCGGCGGCCGACACCCCCCGACTCATCACGAGCAGCATCGGCCGATTATCGCCACCCGTTAGTTGATCATGTTGGTGCGGGCCGAGAGGGAGCGATTCCGGTCCGCGTACGCGGGGAAACCCGGCCCACATGTTTCGGCCTGTCCGGTTATGAATTACGGGATTACTGATATTCCTAATCCAGATATCCAGAAATCCGGTCTGAACGTGGAAACCCGCTCGGATTTAGGCCGCCCATAATGACCGTTATGGGCGCGCAGAAGAAACGGTGAACCGACCGGACCGACGGGGGCGGGAACCAATAATTCGACTCCAAGATCACGATCACGGAACGGCAGATGCCCGACTCCCGAACGTCGGGGTACGCATCCGTCTCGCCGAGAGCTCGCTCCTCCACCGGTGATCTCTCGCGGGCACCCCGAAGTCGGCCGCCGAACCGGACGAGATCCGAGCGACCGGGCCCGACCGGGCCGCTGACCACCCGAGTTGATCTCCAATATGCCATCTGACCTGCTAAAACGCCCTCAGATCGCCGTAGAGCGCCGAAACGCCCCTGGTGAGGGGTAGGCCTAGGGTCAAACACGCCCAAAAGGGCCGCCGGGGACTGTCGGAGGCTCCCGCTAGGGTCTGCGCATGATCCAGATCGCGGTCGTTCTTCTCGTCGACCCGGCCGGCCGGGTTCTGCTGCAACTCCGGGCGCCGGACAAGGCGGCGTTCCCGGACCTGTGGGCGTTGCCGGGGGGTGTCATCGAGCCCGGCGAGTCGCCGGAGGAAGCTGCGCGCCGCGAGTTGTTCGAGGAGACGGGTCTGCGGCCGGTGGGGCCGTTCGAGTTCTTCGCGTATGACGTCTTGCCGGGGCGGGATGTCGAGCGGTTCGTGTTTCTGGCCGAGACGTCGGCGTCGGCGGATGACTTGGTGCTCGGTGAGGGTCTGGCGTTGGAGTTCGCCGGGCCGGAGTCCATCTGGGACGGTCGGCCCCTCGTGCACCTCGACGTGGATGTCCTAGGAAGGTTCCTGGCCGGCCGGCAGCCCCGCACTGAAGACGCCCGGCGGGATGCGCTGCTGGTGGTTCCACAGTGGCAGGGTTCGTCACGGCGTGATGCGCGCCGGTTGGCTGCCGGTGCTGGGTTGATCGCCGGGCGGTTCCCTGCGTTGGAACATACGTTCGTCGAGGTGCCGGACGGCGTACCAGTCTGGTCTGCTGTGGAGCAGGTGGCCGCGCGGGTGTCGAAGGCGGTCGCGGAGCTGGCGGGGCGGTTCGTGGTGACGGTGGGCGGGGACTGTTCGGTGGACCTCTCCCCTGTCTCGGCGGCGTCGGCGCGGTTCGACGACCTGATGGTGGTGTGGTTCGACGCGCACGCGGATCTGAATACGCCGGAGTCGTCGCCGTCGGGGGCGTTCCACGGGATGGTGTTGCGGACGTTGCTGGGTGAGGGTCCGGCGGGGTTGGTGCCGGAGCGTCCGTTGCGGCCGGATCAGGTGGTGCTGGTGGGTGCGCGGGAGCTGGATCCGGGTGAGGTGGAGTTCGTCGAGCGGGCGGGGATCGCGATCGTGCCGCCGGAGGAGGTGGTGTCGGTGGTGGGTTCGCGGCGGGTCTATGTCCATGTCGATCTGGATGTGCTGGATCCGTCGGTGTTCGGGTCGGTGGGTTTCCCGGCGGCGGGTGGGTTGTCGGCGGCTCGGTTGACGGGCGCGCTGCGTGGTCTGGTGTCGGAGGGTGATGTGGTGGGTGCGGGGGTCGCGGAGTTCATGCCGGTCTCCCCCGCTGATCCGGCTGCGGTGGTCGCGTGGTCCGTCGTGGACGAGCTTGTGGGGGCGGCGCGGTTCCGTTCGTCCGGTTAGCTTGTACGCCGGGAGGTGCGGTGGAGTTCTTCACGGTGAACGGGGTGCGGCTGGCGGTTGAGGTGTCGGGTGCGCCTGGGGCGAGGCCGTTGCTGTTGTTGCATTCGGGTGGGTCGACGAGGTCGTCGTGGGATTCGGTGGCTCCGGCGTTCGCGGGGTCGCATCGGGTGTACGCGGTGGATCTGCGGGGTTATGGGGACAGTGATCGGCCGGGGGCGTACTCGTTCGAGCTGATGCGGGACGACGTGCTCGGGTTGCTGGACGTGCTGGGCGCCGACGCGGTGGATGTGATCGGGCATTCGCTGGGTGGGACGGTGTCGTGGCTGGTGGCGCAGGAGCGGCCGGGTCGGGTGCGGCGGTTGGTGATCGAGGACAGTCCGCCGCCTCGGGCTGGGGATCTGCGGGGTGGTCCGCTGGGTCCCCCGCCCGAGGAGGAGTTGCCGTTCGCGTGGGAGGCGCTGGTCGCGGTGATGGGTCAGCTGGCTGATCCGGATCCGGCGTGGTGGGATCGGCTGGGCCTGGTGTCGGCGCGGGTGTTGTTGCTGGCGGGTGGGGCGGCCAGTCATGTGCCGCAGGAGTTGTTCGCGGTGGCGGCCGGCCGGTTGGCGGATGCGCGGGTGGTGGAGATTCCGGTGGGGCATCACATTCATCGGGAGGCTTTGGCGGAGTTCCTGGCAGTGGTGGTTCCGTTCTTGACCGGGCCGGAGTGATTGTTGCCCGGGTAGCCGGTGTCGGCGTTATCCGGTGACGGCGTCGAGGACCATGCGGCGGATGGTGTCCATGGGGTCGTCGTCGCCGTAGGACAGTGCGTTTTTGGTGGCGGCGAGGGCGATGCCGTGGGCGGGTGCCATGGCGGCGATGCTGCCGCCGCTGCCGTCGTAGCCGATCCAGGTGTCGTCGATGACGCCGAAGCCGAGGGTGAAGGCGCTGGGTCCGCCGAAGGTCCAGTCGGGTCCGGTGACGGCGGTGGTGGTGGCGGTCTTCAGCCGGTCGGGTGAGATGAGTTCGCCGGTGAGCAGGGCGCTGTAGAGGCGGGCGGCGGCTCGGGCGGTGACGGTGCCGACGGCGGGGATGTCGGCGCGCTGGATGGTGGGTTGGTTGCCGAGGGTGGCGTCGGGGCGTACGCCGGGTGGTGCGGCGGCGGCGACGTTGGGTGCGTAGGTGCTGAGTTGGGTGAAGGCTGCGGTCCAGCCGTGGTCTTCGAGGACGGCGAGGCGGGGCAGGTCGCTGTCGGGTACGCCGAAGCGTAGTTCGCCGGGTACGCCGAGGGGTGTGGCGATGTCGGTGTCGAGGATGTCGCTGAGGGTGCGGCCGGTGGCGCGGCGGACGGTTTCGCCGGCGAGGTAGCCGTAGGTCCAGGCGTGGTAGCCGTGGCGGGTGCCGGGTTCCCAGATCGGCTGGGCGTCGGCGAGCAGGTCGCACATGTGGTTCCAGTCGGCGAGGTGTTCGGCGGTGGTGTCGGCGGGGACGGTGGGTAGTCCGGCGCTGTGGGTCAGTACGTGGCGGAGGGTGATGGTGTCTTTGCCGTGCTGGGCGAATTCGGGCCAGACGTCGGCGAGGCGGAGGTCGTCGTCGAGGTGGCCGCGGTCGGCGAGGAGGTGGATGGCGGCGCCGGTGAGGCCTTTGCCGATGGAGAAGGCGAAGAACGGGGTGTCGGGGGTGACTGCTCTCCCCTGGTGGTCGGCGTGGCCGGCGACGGCGTCGGTGAGAAGGTTTCCGTGGTGGTAGGCGGTGACTTGGAGGCCGGTTTCGCGGCCGGTGGTGATGAGGTGGTCGAGGTAGGTCTGGATCTGGTGGTGCAGGCTCATGACATCTCCCTAGTAGCTCTAGGTTTTAACCTAACACCACTAGGCAGATGGCGCCATGATATAACAGTGCTGTTAAATCTTGGAGGGGGTGCGCATGGGGATGCTCGACGTCGGCGACGGCAACCGGCTCTACTGGGAGGTGCTCGGCAATCCCGAGGGCAAGCCGGCGGTGTGCCTGCACGGCGGGCCGGGCTCGGGTTCGGGTCCCTCCTGGGCGCGGCACTTCGACCTCGACCGGTATCGGGTGGTGCTGTTCGATCAGCGGGGCTGCGGGCGTAGCACCCCGAACGTGGCCGACCATGACACGTCGCTGGCGGCGAACACGACCGCGCATCTGGTCGGCGACGTCGAGCGGCTGCGGGAGCATCTGGGCGTCGACCGGTGGCTGGTGTTCGGCGGCTCGTGGGGGTCGACGCTCGGGTTGGCGTACGCCGAGGCGCATCCGGCGCGGGTGTCGGAGCTGGTGCTGTTCAGTGTGGTGACGACGACGGCGGCCGAGGTCGACTGGGTGACCCGTCGGATGGGGCGGTTGTTCCCGGCCGAGTGGGATCGGTTCGCCGGGCATGTGCCGGCCGCCGAGCGCGACGGGAACCTGGCGGCGGCGTACGCCCGGCTGCTGAGCGATCCGGATCCGGCGGTGCGGGCGGCGGCGGCCGAGCAGTGGTGCGCGTGGGAGGACACGCATGTGGCGGTGCTGTCCGGCCCGTCACCCGATCCCCGGTACGCCGATCCGAGGTTCCGGCTGCAGTTCGCCCGGCTCGTCACGCACTACTGGGCCAACGCCGGGTTCCTGCCGGACGGGCAGCTACTGTCCGACGCGGTGAAGCTGAACGGGATCCCCGGTGTGCTGGTGACCGGGCGCGCCGACGTGAGCGGGCCGCCGGATGTGGCGTACCGGCTGGCGCAGCGCTGGACCGACGCGGAGCTGGTCATCGTCGGCCCGGCTGAGCACGGCGCGGGTCATCCGGAGGTGGGCCGGGTGCTGCGGGACGCGTTCGCCCGATACGCGCGGGGCTGACGCGCAGCTGCTCCGGGGTGGGCAGCAGCCGCAACGTCTCGTCGATCTCCAGTTCGGCCCAGGCCCGGTCGTCGGCGGAGGTTCCTGGGTCGGCGGCGATACGGGCCTGGTGCAGCAGGAAGTTCAGCCGGTCGGCCAGCAGCATCGTGTAGTCGCCCGGCCCGGTGACGCGTCCCGGTCCCCCGGCGTCCACGTAGGCCGCGTAGCAGGCGGCCATCCGGTCCTCGGCCCGGCGGTACGCCGAATCTCCGACCGGCGCGTCCCCGGCACCTGCCTCGACACCGTTCGAGACGCTGTTCGAGACGCTGTTCGAGACGCTGTTCGAGACGTTGTTCGAGGCGTCGGTCGCAGCGTCGTCGGCGTCGATGGTGAACCAGGCGTACAGAGTCTGGACCAGCTCGCGGGCGGGGTCGGCCGGGCCGAGCTGATCCCAGTCGAGCACCACCAGGTCGCCGTCCGGTCCGGCTTGGACGTTCTCCGGATGCAGGTCGCGATGGCACACCCGCAGCGCCGCCGGATCTGGTGGGGTCAGCGCGCCGGTCAGCTGCGGCAGGTCGGTAAGCAGCCGGTCGAGCCGCGCCGACCAGGGCTGATCGGTGAAGGCCGCGAACTGTGCCGCGTCGGGCGCCTGGTGGTACCACGGCTCCTGCTGGCCGGCGGCGGGCGCGCAGGAGTGCAGGCGGGCCAGCAACTCCCCCAGCCTTTCCGGGGTGTCCGCCGCGGCGGGGTCGATCGGGCGCAGGTCCACCCAGTCGTAGAGCCGTAGCACCCCGCCGCCCGGCGCGGGCACCTGCAGGCGCCCGTCGGCGGCGGGGTGGGTCGCGGGAACGCGTACGCCGGCGTCGGCGGCCCGCCGGGTCAGGTGCAGCTCGGCTTGCAGCCGCCCGTCCGGCGGGGTCTCGAAGGAGTGCTTGAGCGCGTACTGACCGGCCGGGGTGCGTACTCGCCAGATCCGGCCGAGCGCGCCGCGTGGCCCGGGGGCGACGGTCACCTCCGGGCTCCACCCGTACGCCGCGTACGCCGCCGTGAGCAGCGGATCGGTCACGTGATCCAGTATCAGCCCAGGCCGTTCTCGGCGAGCACCTTGGTCAACTCGGCGGTCAGCTCGTCGCCGCTCATCTCCTCGGCGCCGAAGATCTGCGGAGCCTGACCGGGCAGGTGGATCAGCAGCGTCGGGTAGCCGGGCACGCCGAGGTCGCGTACCTCCCGCATCTCCCGCAGAGCGCGTTCCTGGACCTCGGGGCGGCCGAGCGCGGCGACCACCTGGTCGGGGTCGAGGCCGAACCGTTCGGCGAGCGCGTAGTAGGTGTCGGGGTCGGACAGTGAGTGCCCGTCGAGGAAGAACGCGGACTGCATCGCCCCGGCGAACTCCAGTGCCCGCTCCGGGGCCTGGAGGCTGAGCGCGATCAGCCCGTACGCGGGGCCGTGCGAGTCCATCGCGAAGCTGCCTTCGTCGACCAGCGCGCGGTAGCCGGGGCCGAAGACCGCGCCGAGGGCTTCGGTCACCTTCTCGTTGGAGGTGGTCGTGAACCGCAGGGCGCTGAACGGTTTGATGCGGTCGCCGACGCGCATGCCGGCCGACAGCACGCGGATGCTGACCCGGTCGGCGTTGTCGCGCGCGAACTTGTGCAACGCGGGGGCGAACCCGTAGCACCATCCGCAGTAGCCGTCGAAGGCGTAGGTGAAGGGGATCATCACCTCGCGTACGGTAATCGAAACCCGGCGTCTACATAACCCAGTCTTGGACGAGAAGATAACCCCCGTACGCGAGGCAGGCGAGGTTGGCGACCGAGAAGACGGCGATCCACACGCCGGCCGGCACGCCGGTGATCCGGGCCAGCTGATCGGGGTCGGAGCCGGTCCGCCCGCGACGGCGGCGGCCGCGCAGTTCCAGGACCGGTTTGACCCCGCCGATCAGCAGGAACCACACCGCGACGTAGGTGATCGCGGCCTGGGTCGCCTCGGCGGCGTAGTAGGACACCGCGAACACCACCGCACCGGTCACGGTCACCGACAGCAGCCCGAACCAGTTACGGATGAGCAGCAGCACCAGAAACAGCAGGATCAGCGCCGCCCACAGCAGCAGAGTCACCCGGCCCGTCGCGAGCACCGCCGCGGCCGCCAGCCCGAGCAGCGACGGCATCAGATATCCGGCCGACAAGGTGAGGATCATCCCGAGTCCGCGCGGCTTGCCCCGGGCCAGCGTCAGCCCGGACGTGTCCGAGTGCAGCCGGATCCCGCGCAACTGCCGCCCGGTGAGCACCGCGACGAGCGCGTGCCCGCCCTCGTGGGTGATCGTGATCAGGTTCCGGGCCAGCCGCCACACCGCGGGGACGAGCACCGCCGCGAGCGCCGCGACCGCGGTCGCCAGGATGAGGCCGGACGCCGGAGGCGCCTGGACGGCGGTGAAACGGTCCCAGAGATCGGTGAGGCTCACGGCGGCGGAGCCTACCGCACCGGACTCAGGTTTCCTTGGGGACCATCGCGACCACCCACGCGGCGTGCACACCGAGGAACACCAGCAGGCACAGCAGCACCGCCTCGACCTGCAACGCCGACAAGGTCAGACCGGCGGTCAGCCCCGGTATCGCGGCGAGCACCGCGACGGCCGCATACAGCAGGCCCGACCCCCAGCGGATCAGGCCCGCGACGAGCGCCTGCCCCGGCACCCGCGTCAGCGACCGGCCCAGCAGCACACTGCCGTACGCCCCGGCCACACCGGCGATGGTGAACGACGCCCGCCACAGCCCGGGTTCGTCCGGCGCGACCTGCGACAGCAACGCCATCGTGCCCGGGATCAGGAACTGCAACGCGACCAGGTAAGCCATCTTCCGTCCGGCGGCGGTGCCGACCCCGACCTCGGGCCGCTCCCGGACCGCGACCCACCACAGGCCGAGCAGGGTGAAGTTGATGCCCGACACGACGCCGTAGAACGCGCTGAGGTCCATGCCCGGATTATCCGCTTCACCCGTCACCGGGCCTAGCGTTACGCTGCGCGCCGTGACCGACCCGGTGCGCCGCCTCGACCCGTACGCCGCGATCGGCGCCATCGCCGAACACACCGGGGTCCGGCTGCGCTACGACGGCCCATGCGCGGGCGGTGAGGTCGGGGCGGCGTACGTGCGCTGGCCCGACGGCACCCGATCGGTGCTGTCCAGCGGCCGGGCCGCCACCGCACAGCTGATCCCGATCGCCCGCGCCGCCGGCATTCCCGCCCCCGAGTATCTGCTGTGCGCCGGCCCGTACGTCGTGCAGGAGCTGCTGCCCGGCGTACCACCGGCGAGCTTGGACGCCGACGCGCTCGGCCAGCTGCTCGCCGTCCACGACCTGTTCGCCGGGCTCATGCCGGCCGGCCCGAACGCTCGAGCCGGCAGTGAGCTGGAGTTGTTCCTGCGGCGCAGCGGTCCCGGGTTCTGCGTTCACGAAACCCTCGCGGCCTACGACGGGCGAACCCGGGCGCTGCTGCGCCGCGTACGCGAGGCCGGGGAGGACCGCGACGTCGCCGACGGCGACGACCTGGTGCACCTCGACTTCCATCCTGGAAACACGCTGTTCGGCGATGGGACGCTCACCGGCGTCGTGGACTGGGACGGCGCCGGGCGCGGCGACCGTGCGCTGGACCTGGTGACGCTGCGCTTCGACGTGGCGCTGCGCAGCCCGGCGCTGCTGCCCATGCTCGACGAGCGGCTGGCCGCGCTCGCTCCGGACCGGCTGCGGGCGTACTGGGCGCACATGAGCCTGCGGCTGGTCGACTGGGCGATCCGCCACCACGGCCCGTCCGACGTGGACTTCTGGTTGCGGGTCGCGGCCGGCCTGCCCAGTTGACGGCCGCCTAGACTCGGCCGGTGACTGATCTTGTCCTTCCGCCCGGCTACACCACCCGTCCCGTCCAGGCCCGCGACATCGCCGCGCTGCACGCGCTGATCCAGGCCTGCGAACGGCAGCTGCTCGGGTATGCCGAGAGCGACGCCGACGAGATCCGGGCGGTGCTGGGCCGGCCCGGGCTCGACCCGGCCAGCGACACGGTGCTGGTGACCGGCCCGGACGGCACGGTCGCCGCGTGGGCCTGGGTGAACCGCCGCAGCGACGCCGACGTCCACCCCGCACACCGGGGCCGGGGCATCGGGACCGGGCTGCTCGACTGGATCGAACTCCGCGCCGGTGCGGCGGTGATCAGCCAGACCGTCCCCGACGGCGACCACGCCGCCACCCGGCTGCTGCGCTCGCACGGCTGGACGCCCATGGTGACCTCCTGGCAGTTGGCGATCGCGTTCGACGAGCCGCCCGCGCCGGACGCCCCGGACGGGATCGCCCTGCGGCCGTTCCAGCCCGGCGACGAGCACGACGCGTACACGGTGCTCGAAGACGCCTTCGACGAGTGGCAGCAGCGGCGCAAGTCCTACGAGGAATGGGCGATGCTGACGGTCGGGCGGGATACGTTCGACCCGGCGCGATCGGTCATCGCGACCGCCGGCGGTCAGATCGTCGGCGTGCTGCTCGCGCTGGACCTGCCCGGCATCGCCGACGGCTACATCGAACGCCTCGCCGTACGCGCCGACCACCGGGGCCGGGGCCTGGCCCAGGCGCTGCTGCGGGCCTGCTTCGCCGCGTGCCACGCGGCCGGGCGGCGCTCCTGCGTCGTGTGGACCCACTCCGACACCGGGGCGCTCGGCGTCTACGAACGCGCCGGGATGACCGTACGCCGTAGCTCGACCGTCTACCGCTCGCCTTAGCGGACGGCTCGTCTTCTTCGCGGCGGCTTGCCTAGAGGGCCGCGCGGATCTTGGCTGCCACGTCGTCGGCCTCCTGCGACGAGGCGTACTTGGCGCGGGGCCAGAAGAATCCGCGCAGCCCGTCGCCCTTGGTCCGCGGCACGACATGCGTGTGCAGATGCGGGACGCTCTGCGACACCACATTGTTGACGGCCACGAAACTGCCCTGCCCGCCCATCGCCGACTGCACCGCGACCGCGATCCGCTGCACCTGCGCGAAGTACGGGCCGACGTCCGGCGCGGGCAGGTCGGCCAGCACCGCGATGTGCTCCTTCGGCACGACCAGCGTGTGCCCGGGAAACAACGGGCGGATGTCCAGGAACGCCGTCACCAGATCGTCGGCGTACACAACGGCCGCCGGTTGCCGACCGGCGGCGATCTCGCAGAACAGACAGGTCGCCATCGGCTGCCAGCCTACGCGTATCCGCCGACGCCCCAGCGTTTCCCGGCCGGGACCACGCCGTCACGCAGCCCGGCGGCGGGCGTTCGTATGCTGGCGGGATGACTGACACGCCCATCGGCCGCTTCGACGCGGCCTGGCCCGCGGCCGAGCGCCTGGACCTGCTCGCCCCGCCGGTGGCCGCGGCCCTGTCCGGCTGGGAGCACGCCGGGTCGGTGCTCGTGGTCGACACCGACCCGGCCAACGCCGACACCGCCGTGTTCGGCGAGGTGTACGCCGTGCCGCCGGAGCAGTCGGCGAACTGTGTCGTGGTGGCCGGGCGGCGCGGTGAGAACACCACGATGGCGGCGTGTGTCGTGCTGGCCAGCACCCGGGCCGACGTCAACGGGGTGATCCGCAAACGGCTCGACGCGCGCAAGGCGTCGTTCGCGCCGATGGACGACGCCGTCGAGCAGACCGGCATGGAGTACGGCGGCATCACCCCGATCGGCCTGCCCGCGTCGTGGCCGGTGCTCGTCGACGCCGCCGTCGCCGGTACGCCGTGGGTCGTGATCGGCAGCGGACGCCGGCGCGGCAAGCTGCTCGTGCCGGGCAAACTGCTCGCCGAGCTGGCCGGCGCGGAGGTGCTCCCGCTCGCGGCGTGACCTGCGGGAGCCCGTCACCTGGGACAGGGTGTGACCCGTGTCGCGTTGGGGTGGTCTCGCGTTGCCAACCCATCTCGCGTTGGGGCCGTCTCACGTTGGGGCCGTCTCACGTTATCCGGGAAAACGTCCCCTTCACGCGAGCGATAAGCCGCGTTATCCGGGATAACGCGACGGCCCGACCCGATCGCGACGGCCCGACCCGATCGCGACGGCCCGACCCGATCGCGACGGCCCGACCCGATAACGCGACGGCCTCACCCGATCGCGACGCGCCCACCCGACTGCGACAGAGTCAGGCGGGCCGCATCCGGTATACGCACGTCCGGTAGGGCATGTCGACGACGTCCCGCCCGGCCAGGTCCGGGTGCGTATCGGCCAGCGTGGCGAGGTCCCGGTCCAGCCGCGCCTGCTCGTCGGCGTCGGCGGTCAGGTAGTAGGAGCGCGACCGGGCCAGGTCGACCAGCGCCGCCGGTGGGATCGGCACCGTGTGCTCGAACATGCCGAGCTCCGGCGTGGTGAACCACGGTTCGACCGCCCCATACGGCCAGCCTTCGTCCAAGCCCCAGCCTTCCTGGCCGACGACCTCGGAGAACGCCGCCACCCACGGCGTACGCTCGTCGCGGATGTTCCACATCGGAGCGAACACGCCTTCTGCGCGCAGCACCCGGCGGATCTCCGGCAGCGCCCGCTCGGGCGTGAACCAGTGGTACGCCTGCCCGACGACGACCGCGTCGACGGACGCGTCCGGCAGCGGGATCTGCTCCGCGCTGCCGGACAGCACTTCGACGCCGGGCAGGTTCCCGGCGGCCACCGCCCGCATCTGGTCGTCCGGTTCGACCGCGACCACCTCGTGCCCGGCAGCCACCAGTACGCCGGACAGCAGCCCGGTGCCCGCCCCCAGATCCAGCACCCGCACCGGCCGCTCGCCGAGCACCGGGCGCAGCGCCCAGGTGATCGCCGTCTGCGGATAGGTGGGCCGGATCGTGTCGTAGAGGCGGGCAGCCGAGCCGAAGGACAAGCCTGGGATGGTCATGCCTCGGAGCGTACCGGGACCTGCGCGGCCGACGCCGGGACCGAAACAACCGACGCCGGGACCGAAACAGCCGGCGTGGAGGCCGAGCCTGCGGCCCGGGCGGCGGTGGCGGTCACCCTCCGGTGGACAGCGGCCGCGCCGAGCAGCGCCGCCACGGTGATCGCCGCGCCGAGCAGTTCGACCGCGCTCAGCCGGGCGCCGGTCGCCACCGCCACGAGCAGCGCGATGATCGGCACGAGGTTCATGAACAGGACCGCTGTGGTGGCGCCCAGCGAGCGTACGGCCACCGTCCACACTCCAGCGGCCAGGACCGAGCCGATGACGGCGACGTAGACCAGGTGCGGGGTGACCGCCCACACCGCGGAGATCGCCGGCAGGTGGGCCAGGCCGGTGAGGTCGGCGATCACCGTCACCGCGATCGTCACGCCCGCGCCGCCGATCATGGTCAGGGTGGTGTAGCGCAGCGGGCTCCAGCCGGGGAACTTCCCCGCGCCGTAGGTGAAGATCGACCAGCCGAGCGCCGCGCCCAGCGCCATCAGGTCGCCGAGGCCGAACGCGCCGAATCCGCCGAGCTGTCCCTTCGTGATGACTAGGGCCAGACCGGCGAGGGCGGCCACGGCCAGGGCGAGGATCGCCGGGTGGGGGCGTACGCCGTCCAGGACCCAGCGCAGCAGCTGAGTGAGGATCGGCGAGGTGGCCGCGACCAGGGCGACGTTCTGCGGCGACGTGTAGCCGAGCGCGACGATGAGCAGGATGCTGAACGCGGCGAACCCGGCCGCGCCGTAGCCGGTGGCGGCGAGCAGGCGGCCTTCGTAGCGCAGCGCGCCGCGGCCTTCCCGCCAGACCAGCACCAGGGCGACGACCAGCGCTCCGAGCGCGAACCGCAGACTGCTGAAGTGGTACGCGTCCAGTCGCCGCAGCGCGGCGGCGAGCACGCTGAACTGGACGCCCCAGATGAGTACGGAGGTGAGGGCGGCGGCGCGGCCCATGGCGGTCCCCTTCCAAGCCAGGTATTGTTCGACAAGATCCGAACAAGCTGAGCCTAGGAGCTTGTTCGAGAAAAGTCGAACCAATGACGTGGTGAGGACGATCACGTGACTTCCGCCGTGAACCCCGACGAGCCGGCCCTGACCGAAGTACCGGTCACCGCCGTGCTGTTCGCCCTGTCCGACCCGATCCGCCTGCAGATCGTGGCGACGCTGTCCGGCGGCCACGAGTACGCCTGCGGCCACCTGTTCCCCGACATGCCGAAAGCCACCCGCTCACACCACCTCAAGGTGCTCCGCGAAGCGGGCCTGACCACCACCCGCCGCGAAGGCACCAGTAAATACGTCCGGCTGCGCGCCGGCGAGGTCGCCGAACGCTTCCCCGGCCTGCTCGACGCGGTCCTGCCGGCCACCGACCAGCCGAGCCCAGCCACGACGCCGGCAGCCACGCCGGCCGCGGCCCAGCCCGCTCGCTGATCAAGGCGCCCGGGAATCGATCAGGACGCCCCGGACACGACACACCGGCCGATCACGGCCATCAGTTCATGATCGGCGGGACGGCATCCGGCGGAGAAGGCGGGACAGTCTTTTCGAGCCGGACGTGACCGCCGCGCCGCTGATAGCCGAACCGTGCGTTGATCGCCAGCATCGGCGCGTTCGCCGCGTCGTTGCCCGCCCGCATCGTCGCCACCCCCACCTGCCGCGCGTACCGGATCGTGGCCCGTTTCAGCGCCGACGCCACACCACGGCCACGCCATTCCGGCAGCACCCCGGTGAACGTGTGGTTCATCGAGTCGCTCTCCGGCTGGAACGACACGATCGCCAAACCCACCGCCGCACCGCCGGCGAACGCGAGGAACGCGCCGTCCGCCCGGAACCACCGCCGCCCCAGCACCGCCTCGGCGAAGTCCGCGTACGGCCGCCGGGCCGCGGTCCGCGACCCCGGCATGTCCGGCACCGTCCGCTCGTGCACGTCCCACAACGCCCGCCGGGCCTGCTCACCGTCGCCCAGCGCGGCCAGCGTCGTCACCTCGACGCCCGGCGGGTCCGGCTCCGCCAGCAGCCCCGGGTCCACGTCGGCCACCGTCAAATAGGAGTGATACGCCCGGCGCACTACCCGATACCCGTGACGTGCGGCGAAAGCCGTACCGGTGTCCTCGTCGAACCCGGGCACGACCGCGCCGAGCCGGGTCGCGCCGTGCTCGACGGCGAACCGCTCCACCCGGGTCAGCAGCGCCGAGCCGAGCCCCCGACGCCGACGTCCGGCCGTCACGACGACGTCGACCTGGAACAACCCGGCCGGGTTCGCCGGATCCCAGATCGCGTTCCCATACGCGACCACGCCGCCGGACTCGGCGACCAGCTGCACCGCGATCCGCCCGGCCGGGGCGGTCCGCTCCTGCTCCAGGATGTCCTGCACGGGCACCGGCCGATGCCACACCTCGCCGGCGAGCGCGGCGACGCCCTCGGCATCCCTCTCGAGGGCGTACGCCCGGATGATGGTCACACTCCGCAGCGTTGTCCCGATCCCGCCGCCGGGCAAGTGGAATCATCGGGAGCATGCAGACAGTCACGTTGAACAACGGCGTCGTCATGCCGCAGCTCGGTTTCGGCGTCTGGCAGGTGCCCGACCAACAGGCCCACGACGCGGTCGCCACCGCACTGCGGGCCGGCTACCGCAGCATCGACACCGCCAAGCTGTACTTCAACGAGGAAGGCGTCGGCCGGGCGATCGCCGAGTCCGGGATCGCCCGCGACGAACTGTTCATCACCACCAAACTGTGGAACGACGACCACGACCACGACAAGGTGCTGCGCGCCTTCGACGCCAGCCTGGACAAGCTCGGCCTGGACTATCTGGACCTCTACCTGATCCACTGGCCGGTTCCGCGGCAGGACAAGTACACCGAGGCCTGGCGGACCCTCGTCGAGCTGCAGGAAGCCGGCCGCGTACGCGCGATCGGCGTCTCCAACTTCACCCAGGCCAACCTGACCCGCGTCATCGACGACAGCGGCGTCGTCCCCGCCGTCAACCAGATCGAACTGCACCCGCGGTTCAACCAGGCGGCGCTGCGGGCGTACCACGCCGAGCACGGCATCGCGACCGAGGCGTGGAGCCCCCTCGGGCAGGGCAAGGGACTGCTCGACGACCCCGTCCTGGCCAAGATCGCCGACACGCACGGCCGTACGCCGGCCCAAGTCGTGCTGCGCTGGCACCTGCAACTCGGCAACATCGTCATCCCGAAGTCGGTCACCCCATCCCGGATCGCCGAAAACCTCGACGTGTTCGGCTTCGAACTGTCCGCCCCGGACATGGCCGCGATCGACGGGCTCGACGCCGACGGCCGCATCGGACCCGACCCCGACAAGATGAACTGGATGGGCTGACGGCCGCAGCCGCTCACCGGTGCGGACGGCACGGCTTGATCGGGCGAGGCAGACTAGACCCATGACAGCCCGCATCGCGCTGGTGGCCCTGGTCGACTTCCAGGGCCGGATCCTCGTGCACCTGCACGACGACCAGGCCGCCGACCGGCCCAACCGGTGGAGCCTGCCACACGCGCGCGTCGAGGCCGGGGAGGACCCGGCCACGGCGGGCGCCCGCGTCGCGGCCCAGGTCGCCCACGTCCCCGTCGACGGCGACCTGGAACTGTTCTGGTCCGGATACGCCCCCGGCCACCCCGTGCTGACCGTCGCGTTCTGCGGGCGCACCCACGCCACCCCCGAAGACGTGGCCCAGGTCGTCGAGATCACCCCCGCCGGGGAACTACCCGAACCCACCCGGGTGCACAAGGTGTTCCTGCCCGGCGAGGAGATCCTGTCCGGGCGGGCCTTCACCCTGGCCTCCGGCTACGTGCTGGCCCGCTTCGTCGACTCGCCGCAATACCAGCGCCTCGCCCCCGGCGCCGCCCTGCCGCCCTACCTGCCGGGCCTGGCCTGACCACCGCGCCACCGGCTCCCGCCCGCACTAGGGTGAGGGAATGCATGCGATTGTCGTCGACGCCCCCGGCGGTCCCGAGGCCCTCACCTACACCGAACGCCCCGACCCGCGGCCCGGCCCCGGGCAGGCGCTCGTGCGAGTCGCCACCGCCGGAGTGAACTTCATCGACGTCTACCACCGCGAAGGCCGCTACCCGCTGCCGCTGCCGCTCGTCCCCGGATCCGAAGGCGCCGGCATCGTCGCCGAAGTCGGCGACGGCGTGACCCACGTGGCCCCCGGCGACCGGGTCGCCTGGTGCTCGGTGCCCGGCAGCTACGCCGAACTGGCCGTCGTACCGGAGAAAATGCTGGTGCACGTGCCGTCCGGGGTGGACCTCGACCTCGCCGCCGCCGCGATGCTGCAAGGACTGACCGCGCACTACCTGACCCACTCCACGTACGCCGTTCGCCCCGGCGACCAAGTCCTCGTGCACGCCGCCGCCGGCGGCATGGGACTGCTCCTCACCCAGCTGATCAAACTCCAAGGCGGCCGGGTCATCGGCACCGTGTCCACCGAGGAGAAGGAGAAACTCGCCCGCCAAGCCGGCGCCGACGACGTGATCCGCTACGACCAGACACCCTTCCCGGAACAGGTCAAAGAACTGACCGGCGGCCGCGGCGTCGACATCGTCTACGACGGCGTCGGAGCGTCCACCTTCGAAGGCGACCTGCAATGCGTACGCCCCCGCGCGCTGATCGCCCTCTTCGGCGCGGCCAGCGGCCCGGTACCACCGTTCGACCTGCAACGCCTGTCTGGCCTCGGCTCCCTGTTCGTCACCCGGCCCACCCTCGCCCACTACGTCGCCGACCGCGACGAACTCCTCGGCCGCGCCCACGACCTGTTCAGCTGGATCGCCGGCGGGCAACTACGCATCCAGGTCTCCCAGCGATACCCGCTCAGCCAAGCCCGACGCGCCCACGAAGACCTCGAAGGACGGCGTACCACCGGCAAACTCCTGCTGACCGTGCGATCGGAATGAGCGGCTACTCCGGCACTCCCCTGCCCCGCAAACTCGGCATCACCCCGACAACCCGGCTGGCGGTCCTCCATCGGCCCGCCGGCCTCACCCTCGACCTCGGCGCCACCGCCCGCACCACCCTGCACGGCCCGCTCGACGTCATCCTCACCTTCGTCACCACCCGCGCCGCGCTGCTCGACGACCTCCCCCGAGTACGCACAGCGATGGCCCCCGACGCCGCCTACTGGGTCTGCTGGCCCAAACAAGCCGCCGTCAAGAAAGGCCTCGCCGAACCCACCGACCTCACCGAAGCCGCCATCCGCGACATCGCCCTGCCCACCGGCCTCGTCGACGTCAAAGTCGCCGCCGTCGACGACGTCTGGTCCGCCCTCAAACTCGTCATCCGCCGCGAATTGCGCTGACCCGCTAACCTCAGCCCATGCCACCGGCCGCAGACCCAGCCTGGTCCGCGCTGCCCGCGGCCACCCGGACCGAAGCCCTCTGGCTCGCCGCACACGGCAAAGCCCACCCCGACCCCGCCGTCGCCGCAGCCATCATCACCGCCGCCCGCGGCTCCCGACTTCTGGGCCAGCGCCACCTGCGGGTCACCGTGTGGCTGACCGCCCTCGGATGGGGCGCCGCGGCAGCTGCCCTGTTCCTGCTCGGCGGATCCATCCACGACGCCGGAGCCGCCGACGCGCCCATCATCATCAGCGCCGTCCTCGGCGTCACGGCGTTCTTCGCCGGCGCCGGCCTCAGCGGGCTGCTGCTACGCCGCCACCACAACCCACCGGAGACCGCCGAGACACCGAACCTCCGCGCGCTGATCCAGCAGACCCCCACACCGGCCTGGCCCGAACCGCACACGATCCGCCGCCACTTCCGCACCCTGCCAGTCGTCCTCGCCGCGATACCCATCGCCGCACCGCTCGGCTACCTCCTCGCCCGCCACACCGGCCGGTCCCTGGAACCCGCCCGCGCTGTGCCGACTCTCGTCCTCAGCGCGCTCGCCTACGCCGCCTTCCACCTGATCGACTCGGCCACCCGCCGACGCCGCGCCGGACGCCGCCGCGCTCCGATGCCCATCCGCCTCACCGACGAGGGCATCCGCTTCGGCCGCTTCCGGCGACCCGTGCCGTGGCACGACGTACTCGGCGTCCACCTCACCGGCCCGGCCATCGAATGGACCCTGCGCAACCAGCCCAAGCACGTCCTGGCATACGACGACACCCGCACACCGCCCGAGGAGATCGTGCTGACAGCGCGCGCATACCACGCGGGACTCGGCACTCAGCCGGCCAACGCGAGCAGCCGCAGCGCCTGAGCCTCCAGCGTTCCGGGCGGATTCCGGCGCGCCGCCGGCCCACCCGGCAGCAGCAGATGCAGCCAGAACGCCGCCCACCACACCCGCGCCAGCCGCAACCGCCCGGCATCCAGCCCCAGATCGGCGAACCGCGCGCAGAACAGGTCCGCGTCCACCTCACGCGCCGACAGATGCTCCACCAACGTCGCCAGCTCGTACGCCACATCCGACGCGCCCGCGTCCTCGAAGTCCACCACCCGGACGCGTACGCCGTCCCACAGGTAGTTCGCCAGATTCGGATCCCCATGCCCGACCACCGACGGCGACACCACCGGCAGCGGCGGCACGCCGAGCGCCACGTCGAACGCGTCCCCGGCGACCCCGCCCGGACGCGCCGACCCCGCCAACCGGCGGCGCACCTCATCGCAGCAGTACGCCGGATCGAACCGCCGCAGCGGTAACGACCCGACCGGAACCGACCACAACCGGCGCAACGCCACCTCCAGCGCGTCGAGGCGTACGCCGTCGAGCCGCCCCGACAACGGTTCGCCGGGCAGCACCCTCATCGACAGCCACGGCGGTACGGCGTCCACCCCGGACTCGACCGGACACGGCACCAGATCCGGTGCCGCGACGGCCAACGCCGACAGCACCGTCCACTCCCGCAGGTGCTCGCCGCGATCCCACGAGGCGTACCGCTTGACCAGCACGTCGCCGGTGACGGCGAACCGATGCGTCGAATTCAAGATCGACAAGGGCGGCCCCTTTGAGTCGGTGCGCCGAAGGCGCTCCTGCTAATAGGTCTACGTGGCATCACACCGCGTAGGACGTCCTAGGACACTAGAAATGCGGTCATCGCAGCGGCGTACGCCTCGGGCTCCTCGATCGGAGCGTGCGCGCTGCGCAGCATGACCGCCAATCGCGCGTCCGGCATGCGGTCCACGACGTCCCGGCAGGCGTCCACTCCGACGTTGCGGTCGTAGAGCCCGACGATGACGAGTGTCGGCACGTCCACGTCCGCCAGGTCGTCCAGCAGCGGAGCATCGCGCCGCTCGGCTAGCAAAGCCTGGGAGAACGCCACGTTCCGCGCGAGCCCCTCCTCCTCCGGCAGCCCCGGCGGGCGGCGCGTCGCCGGATCGTGCAACGAGAACCGCGCACCCGTCGGCTCGTCCATCGCCGCCCACAACTCGGCCAGCTCACCGAAGGCGTGATGGCCGAGGGTGAACTCCACGGACGGCGCGGCGGCCCGGAGCCGCTGACGGAACACCGGATCGGCCACCGCGTCCATCGCCGCGAGCCGGTTGTCCCACCGCAGCGGGCCCTGGATCAACGGGGCGACCAGGATCAGCCGGTCCACGCGATCGGGATGGCGCACCGCGTACTCCGCGGCCACCTGCCCGCCGAACGAGAACCCGGCCAACGTCACCGGCGCCAAACCGAGCGCTTCCACCAGACCGTCCAGGTCGGACACGAGGTCGTCGGTCGAATAGCCCGGCGCCGGCCCGGACCGGCCACAGCCCCGCTGGTCGTAGTAGACGACCGGATGCGACGCGGCCAGATACGGGCCGACAGTCTGCTCCAGGATCGCGGCGTTCGCCCCCGGTCCGCCGTGGACGAAGACCACCGGCCGGCCCGGGGCGTCGCTCCCCTCGATCCGGACCCAATGCTCGACGTCGTTGACCGTGATCCGGTGTGGTCCTTCGGGCAGCATGCGTCACTCCCTCTACGGCGTCCTAGGACATCAGATGTGCGGTGGGGTCAGCGCGCTGACCGTGAACGGCTGCCGGACCGGATAGCCGCTGCGCTCGGCGAACATCTGCGAGTTCACCAGCAGCAAGCGCCCGTCGAGGTACGCCGCCGTGGTCGGAGTGTCCGCCACCGGCCGCTCCCACCGCTGGACCACCTTGCCCGTACGCCCGTCGCCGGACAGCGCCAGCGCGGTGAGCCACATCCGGATGACGCCGTCGGCCTCGGAGTTGTCGCAGGCGTACAGGACGTCGTCGACCCAGACCAGGCCGTCCCCGGCGAGGTGCGCTCCCCCGAGATCCACCCGTTCGGCGGTGCCCGTGACGGTGTCGACCCGCCACAGCACCTCCTCCGCCTGGTCGCAGACGATCAGCGTGCCGGGCGTGGGCCCGGGGACGATGCCGTTGAGGAAGCAGTCCGCCGCGTCGGGCGCGCCGAACGGGCCGAGGTCGACGAACTCCTCGGCCGGTCCCACCTCCCCGTCGACGGCCAGCCGCCAGATCACCGGCCGTTTCGAGTCGGTCACATAGGCGTACCCGTCGAGGACGCAGACGTCGTTGAGGCCGGCGACCGGCGCGTCGACCGTGACCCGCGCGGACAGCACGCCGGTGGCCGTGTCGTACGCGAACAGGTGGCCGGTCTCCCAGCCGCAGACCAGCAGGCGCCCGAGCGGGTCGACCGTGAGCCCGAGCGCCTGTGTACGCCCGTCGGCGCCGGCCGGTTGCCACAGCTCCAGCGTGGGCTCGCCGAGGCGGCCGCGGTAGAGGGCGCCGTGCCGGGCGCTGGAGACGTAGAAGACGTCCCCGTGGCCGGCTATGCCCTCGGGCATGATGTCGGGCGGGCCGGGCGGCAGCGAGTAGGTGTCGATCACCCGCCGCACGCTACCCGAGCGACGCTCAGGCGTAGGGGTCGATCAACTCCCCCGTCGTGGCGTCGCGCAGCTCGATCGCCTCCATCGGGCAGTTGGCCGCCGCGTCGCGGACGCGTTCGTCCGGCTCGATCGGCGACGTCACCGGCACCGAGCGGTCGTCCGCGTCGAGCTTGAACCGGTCGCGGGCGACGCCGACGCACATGGCCGAGCCGATGCATTGCGACCGGTCGACGCGGACAGTCCACATCACGCGTCCCACCGGACGGGGAGGGTGGCGACCGACCGCACGATCATCGTCGGCTTGAAGGCGATGTCGCCGTCGTCCGTCGTGATCTGGAAGCCGGGCAGGTTGCGCAGGATTCCCGCCAGGGCTTCCTGCAGCTCCATGCGCGCCAGCTGCGCCCCCAGGCAGTGGTGTACGCCGGCCCCGAACCCGAGGTGCCCGTGCGAGTCGCCGCGGTCGAGGTCGAGGGTGTCCGGGTCGGCGAAGACGCGCGGATCACGGTTGGCGGAGGCGAGTGCGGGCAGCACGGCCTGCCCCGCCGGGATGGTGACGCCGGACAACTCCACCGGCTCGGTGGTAACCCGCGCGATGCCGCCACCGCCCGCGCCGAGTTGCGTGAAGCGCATCAGTTCCTCGACCGCGGCCGGGACCAGTGACGGGTCGGCCTGGAGTGCCGCCCACTGTTCCGGGTGCGCCCGCAGGGTCAGGAGCATCATCACGATCTGGTTGGCCGTCGTCTCGTGCCCGCCGATGAGCAGCGACACGCCGAGATTGACCAGTTCGGCTTCGGACAGCCGATCGCTGTTGTCGCGGGCGTTGATGAGGGCGGTCATCAGGTCGTCGGCCGGATGCCTGCGCTTGTCGGCGATCAGCTCGGACAGGTAGCCCTGCAGGCTCTCGAAGGCGGCCGAGATGATCGCCGGGTCGCGGCTGCGGTCGCCCATCACGGAGTCGGACCAGCCGTGGAACCGATACTGATCGGACTCCGGCACGCCGAGCAGCTCGCAGATGACGCGTACGGGCAACGCCAGGCTGAAGTTGTGCACCAGGTCGGCGGGTTGCGGCAGCTTCCGCAGGGCGAGCAGCAGATCGTCGACGATGGACACCACCCGGGGCCGCAGCTGCTCCACCCGCCGGGCGGTGAACGCGCCGGCGACGAGCCGCCGCAACCGGGTGTGCTCGGGCGGATCCATGCCGATGATGGACTCGCTCGCCAACCGGCCCAGTCCGGATTCGACCGCGCCCGCGACGGCCTGCGCCCGGGAGAAACGCGGATCGGTGAGCACCTGGCGTACGTCGGCGTGCCGGGTGACGAGCCAGGCGGTGGCGCCGTCGGGGAAGACGACCGGCGCCACCGGCTGCTCTTCCCGCAGCTCGCCCAGCTCGGGCGAGGGGTGGTACAGCGACGGCGGTTCGGCGAACGGAAACGAGACAGGCGACCGGTCGGCCATGGTCATCACGACCCCCTCGTGGCGGTTACCCGGCCGACGCTAGCAATAAATGCATCAATTTCTCAATGCGTCCGGCATGAGTGAACTCCACGCCCGCCGGGGGTCAGGCGCGGGTGATCGCGTTCGCCACGATGGCGTCGTGCACATACCGGGCCAGGCCCGGCCGGTGCCCGTCGTAGGTCGCGGTGAACCGCTCGTCGGCCAGGTACAGCTCGGCCAGCCCGGTGTGGATCTCGAACGTGCAGTCGTAGTAGAACTTCGTGATCTGCTGCCGATGCTCCTCCGCCAGCGCCATGCCGTCCTCGCTGTCGGCCGGCACCCCCGCGTCGTACGCGGCGACGAAGCGCTCCAGCAGCTCGGCGGACTCCTGCTGAATCCGCTGCCAGTCGTCCTTGGTGTACCGCTGGGTCCGCCGCGCCGACTCGGCGTACGCGTCGGTGCCGCCCCAGCGCTGCTCGGCCTCCTCGGCGTACCGGTCGGGGTCGAACTCCCCGAACACCTCGAACTTCTCCTCCGGCGTGAGGTTGATGCCCACCTTCTGTGCCTCCAACACGTATTCGACCGCCGCCACCATCTCCCGCAGCCGGGCGATCCGGTCGGTCAGCAACCGGTGCTGGCGGCGCAGATGCTCGGCCGCGTCCGCCTCCGGGTCGTCGAGAATGACGGCGATCTCCTCGAGGGTGAACCCGAGCTCCCGGTAGAGCAGGATCCGCTGCAGGCGGTCCAGGTCGGCGTCGTCGTAGCGGCGGTACCCGGCGCTCGTCCGGCCGCCCGGCGTCAGCAGCCCGATCTCGTCGTAGTGATGCAGCGTGCGTACGGTGACGCCGGCCAGCTCGGCGACCCGGCCCACGGAATAGCTCATGGCCTCTCCCCTCCTTCCACGGACCAGCCTGCCGCCTCCCGTTACGTGAGGGTCAAGTCCCTCAGAAGTCCACCACGAGAATCATGGGCCGGCGGCGGCTCAGGCCGGGGATGCGCTTCAGCCGGGGCGCCAGCCAGCCCGCGAGACCGCGGCCGACCCGGGGCTGCACCTCGCGTACGCCGGAGATCGCCGGTGACAGCGCGCGCAGCCGGGGCAGGTCCTGCGGGCTGACGAACCAGTGCAGCGGCGGCGGCTCGAACGCGCTACGGCCGCGGATGTGGCGGACGACCTGCTGATCGATCGCCGGCGTAATCGCGTCGAAGATCATCCGCCCGCCGGGGAACCGCTCCGCGACGGTGGCGATCAGTCCCTCCGCCTCAGCGGGCTGCAGATACATCATCAGCCCCTGGGCGGTCACCAGCACGCCCCGCGACGGGTCGACCTCGTCCAGCCAGGCCGGATCCAGCGCGGACCCGGCCCACAGCCGCTGCCGGTCCTCCTGCGGCAGCAGCCGCCGGCGCAACTCCACCATGGGCGGCAGATCGACGGTCAGCCAGCGGACCTGCGGATCGCCGACCCGCCAATAGGTCGTCTCCAGCCCTTCGCCCAGCGCGACGACCTGCCCGCCCGGATGATCGCCGAGAAACCGGCGCACCTCGTCGTCGAAGGTCCGCGCCCGCAGTGCCATGATCTGCGGCTGCACCGGGAAACCCACGCCGAACCGGGTTTCGAACGGATAGTCGAACTGCTCGATCAGATGCACCGCCATCGGATCGGGCAGCACGGTGTCCGGCCGCCGAGCCTCGCGTACGCGGTGATAGAGCGTCCACAGCGCGGTCTCCGGCACACCGCTCAGGCCCGGGTCGATCCCCATGATCCAATCGTATCGGCGCGGAGCCCGGCACAGATGCACCGACCGGTAGGGTCGTCGGGTGACCGAAGAGACGGATGTCGCGACCGAGCCGGAGGGTGCGCCGGAGCCAGAGCTCGAAACCACGTGGGACGGGCTGCCGATCGCGCCCGACAACCCGCGCGGCTCGGGCGTCGTGGTCCGCCGTCCCGGCCCGGACGGGGCGCAGTTCCTGCTCCTGCACCGCAGCCACGAAGGCCCGGACTACGAAGGCGACTGGGCCTGGACCTCGCCGTCCGGCGCCCGGCACCCGGGCGAACCGGTGCTGACCGGCGCAGTCCGGGAACTCGCCGAGGAAGCCGGGCTGCTCGGACTGGACCTGCGCCCGGTCGACCTGTCCGGCGGCTGGGCGGTCTTCGCCGCCGAGGTCGACCCGGCCGCGGCCGTCGTCATGATCGACCCCGAGCACGACCGCTTCGAGTGGCTCGCCCGCGACGTCGCGCTCGCCCGGCTCGCCCCCGAGTCGGTCGCCGACAACTTCCGCCGCGGGTCCGGCGTACCGCTGCCCCGCCTGGCGTTCCGGCCGCTGACTCGGGCCGACTTCCCGGCCCTGCTCGGCTGGCTCGCCGAGCCGCACGTCGCCCACTGGTGGCGGCACCGGCCCGACGACCTGGCCTCGATCGAGCGCAAATACGGCCCCCGCGTCGACGGCAACAGCCCCGTGCAGGTGCAGGTGCTGCTCGTCGACGACGTCCCGGCCGGGATCTTCCAGCACTACCGGACCGCCGACTATCCGGCGTACGCGGAGGCCGTGGGCGACGACGACGCCGTCGCGATCGACTACCTCCTCGGCGACCCCGCCCTCGTCGGGCGGGGCGTCGGCCCCCAGGCGATCTGGGCGTACGCCCGCGACGTCGCCCCGGCCGCGCCCCGGGTGCTCGCCTCCCCGGACGCGGCCAACGAG
Source organism: Hamadaea sp. NPDC050747 (assembly GCF_040654195.1). NCBI lineage: Bacteria > Bacillati > Actinomycetota > Actinomycetes > Micromonosporales > Micromonosporaceae > Hamadaea > Hamadaea sp. NPDC050747. The sequence goes on along the minus strand of NZ_JBFAHM010000004.1, from coordinate 42,939 downwards.
CAGTCGATCCGGGCGCTGCTCAAAGCCGGGTTCCGCTACGAACGCGATGCCGCGGTGGAGGACCGAACCGAAGCGGTCTGCGTCCTCGACCGGGCCCGGATCTTCGGCTAACCCGACCGGCGGTACCGGCCCGGCGGCGACGCGTACTGGCGTTTGAACGCGGCGGTGAAGGCGTACTCGGAGCCGTAGCCGACCCGCCGGGCGATCGCGTGCAGCGGGGCGTCGGTCTGCCGGAGCAGCCTGGCCGCCAGCGTCATCCGCCACCACGTCAGGTACGCCAGCGGCGGCCGCCCGGTCAGTTCGGCGAACCGGCGGGCGAACGGCGCCCGGGACAGCCCGGCCTCGGCGGCCAGCGCGGCGACCGTCCACGGCCGGGCCGGATCGCGATGGACGGCGTCCAGCGCGGCCACCGTCGCGGGATCGCGCAACGCGGCGGCCCAGCCGGTCCGGGTGTCCGGCGCGGCGTCGTCGACCCAGCTGCGCAGGATGAGCAGCAGCAACGTGTCCAGCAGTGCCCGGACCGCCGCGTCGCCGCCGAGCCGGGGCGCGGCCAGCTCGGCCGCGAGCAGGTCGACCACCGTACGCAGCTCGGGGTGCCGGCCGAGGTGCGCCGGAAGATGGATCAGCTCCGGCAGGCTCAGCAGGAACGGATGCGTCAGCGCCCGATCCAGCTCGTACGCCCCGCACAGCGTCACCGTCGCCGGAGCGCCCGGACCGCTCGGCTCGCCCACCACGGCGACGGCGCCGCGCTCACCGGGCGGCCCGGTGGATTCGCACTCCGGCACGGTCACCGGCGTCGACGCGTTGTCGGCGAGGGTGAGCCCGCGCCCGTGCGGCAGGAGCAGGACGTCACCGGGAGCCAGCACCACCGGCCCGGGCTCGACCAGCGTGCACGGTCCACTCAGGATGATCTGGAACCCGGCCGAGCCCGGCACGCCGGCGAACCGCTGCGCCCACGGCGCGTGCCAGGTTACCTGCGCCGACCGGGGCCGGCCCGTCCGCATCACGCTGATCACGTCGCTGAGCACGTCCACGGGCACACTCTCGCACGAGACGATTGCTTAAGTTTTCGGGACTGCGTCCCATAGATCGTCTCGCGAAGGTTCGCCTAGCGTCGAGGACATGCAAGCCGCGAGAATCCACGCCTTCGGCGACCCGTCCGTGATCCGCCTCGACGACGTCGCCCGCCCGGTCCCCGGACCTGGCGAAGTCCTCCTCGAGGTCGCCGCCACCTCCGTCAACCCCTCCGAGATCGGGCTCCGGTCCGGCTGGCTCACCGAGATCCTCCCGGTCACGCTGCCGTACACGCTGGGCTGGGATGTCGCGGGCACGATCACGGCAGTCGGACCGGGCGTGCGCGGGCTGGCGCCGGGCGACCCCGTCATCGGTCAGCTCGACGGCGGCGCAGCCGCCGAGTACGCCGTCGCCCCCGCCGAGCTCCTGGTACGCGCCCCACAGCGCATCCCGCTGAGAGACGCCGCCGCGCTGCCGATCGCGGGGCTGACCGCGTGGCAGGCGATCGACCGCGCGCGGATCCGGCCAGGACACCGGGTCCTCATCAACGGGGCGGGCGGCGGCGTAGGCGGATTGGCCGTGCAGCTCGCCCGGCACGCGGGCGGGCATGTGCTCGCCACCGCCTCCGCCCGCAGCGCCGACGCCGTACGCCGCTTCGGCGCGCACGAGATCGTCGACTACACCGCGGGACCCGTCGCCGACGCCGTCGCCGAACCGGTCGACGTGCTGCTGCACCTGGTCCCCGATTCGGGAGCCGCGGTCGCCGGGCTCGTCCGGCCGGGCGGCGTGATCGTCTCCATCACCACCGAGGTGGCGGCCGACGGCGTACGCAGTGAGCAGTTCGTGATGCGGCGAGACCCGGAGCAGCTGGCCGACCTCGTCCGGCTGGTCGACGCCGGAGTGGTCGCCGTGGACGTCGCCGGCGTCCGGCCGCTCGCCGAGCTCGCCGCGGCGCACGCCGACGCCGAAGCCGGTCGGCTCCGCGGAAAGACCCTGATCGTGCCCGCCGACGGCGGTCAGGGCTAGACCAGGTCACTCGGGTCGGTGTTCGCCCCGCACACGATGACGGCCACCCGTTCGCCCGGCTCGGGCCGGTACGCGGTCAGCCCGGCGTACGCCGCGGCCGCCCCGGGTTCGGCGACGATCCGCCACTCGTCCCACAGCCGCTGCCGGGCCTCCCGGATCGCCGCGTCCGCCACGAGGGCACTGACCATCGCCGTGCGTTCGGCGACGGCGTACGCGATCCGGCCGGCGCGGCGTGCCCCGAGGGAGTCGGCGGCGTAGCCACCGACCTCGACGTCCACCGGGCCACCCCGGTCGAGAGCGGTATGCAGGCTGGGCGCCGCGACGGGTTCGACGCCCACTACGCGTACCGGGGTGTCATCCAGGGCGGCCGCGATCCCGCCGACGAGCCCACCCCCGCCGACCGCCACGAGCACGGTGTCCACCGTGGTGTCCGCAAGGAGTTCCAGGGCGATGGTGCCCGCTCCGGCGACCATCTCGGGCTGGTCGTACGCGTGACACACGAACGCGCCGGTCTGCGTGGCGCGTTCGGCCGAGGCGGCCAGGGCGTGGCTGTACTCGGTGCCCGTCTGCACCACGGTCGCCCCGAGCGCCTGGAGCCGCTTCACCTTGACGGCCGGCGCGTTCGCCGGGACGTGGATCTCGGCCGGTACGCCGACCTGCGCCGCAGCCCACGCGACGGCCAGCCCGGCGTTGCCGCCGGACGCCGCGATCACCCCAGCCGGACCGAGATCACCCCGTTCCTGGGCTGCCAGCACGTTGTTCAGCGCGCCCCGGGCCTTGAACGAACCCGTGTGCTGGAGGTATTCGAGCTTGAAGACCAGCTCCGGCGCCGCCTCGAAGACGGGCGTACGCCGGATCCGGCCCTCGATGCGCCGCCGGGCGGCGATGATGTCCGCCAGAGTGATCATGTGCCCAGCGTAGTACCGGCCTTCCCGTGATCATCGCGCCAGCCATGCCGTTTCGCGCGGCGAAATGCCCGTTGAAGCAGCATGGCTGACGCAATGATCATGACGGGATCAGAGGCCGGAACTGACCGCCGCCATCAGGGTGCCGGAGGCGGTGTCGCCCGACATCTCCCAGATCATCGTGCCGAGCAGGCCCTTACTCTTCAGCCAGGCCATCTTCTGCCCGATCGACCAGGTGTCGTCGAAGGACCACCACTGCCCGTTGGCTCCCGTGTAGCAGTACGTCGACACCGACTGGGTGTCGTGGTACACCGTGCAGCCCGGCACGCCCGCGATCAGGTTCGAGTAGCCGCGGGTGCCGGCCTCCTCGGCGAACTGGCCGGGCGCGGCACCTGTGGCCGACTGCCACTCGCCGTTGACGCTCCCGGCGGCCACGCCCTGCCAGCCCCGGCCGTAGAACGGCAGGCCGAAGGTCAGCTTGCGGGGGCTGATCCCGGCGTCCAGATAGCTCTGGATCGCGAGGTTCACGCTGAACTCGAAGGCGTACGGGTCCTGCGTGTCGCGGTAGAGGTTCGCCTGGTGGCCGGTGCGGTTCGGCTCCCACGAGTTGTCCGACCCGGCGCCGTGGAAGTCGTAGCCCTGCACGTTGGCGAAGTCCAGCGAGCTGAACACCCCGGCCGGGCCGATGTCCCAGCCCGCCGCGATCTTCGCCGGGTCCGCCGGGGTGAAGGCGGTGAGCAGGTACCGCTTGCCGGTGGTGACGGTCAGCGTGTCCATCTGCCGCCGGAACTCCGCCAGCAGCAGTGTGTTGTTCGCCCTGTCCGCGGGGCTCACGTGATTGCCCGCGTGCCCCTCCGCGCCGGGCCACTCCCAGTCCAGGTCGATGCCGTCGAAGATGCCGGCCGCGGTGCCCGGGCCGCCCGCCCCGTTGTACGCGGGCAGGTTGCCCTTGAGGTAGATGTCGAGGCAGGACTGGACGAACTTCTGCCGGCTCGCCGGGGTCGCCGCGACGTCGGAGAAGTACTTGGAGTAGGTCCAGCCGCCGATCGAGATGAGCACCTTGAGGTTCGGGTACTTCGCCTTGAGCTTCTTGAGCTGGTTGAAGTTGCCGCGCAACGGCTCCCAGCCGGTGTCGGCGACCCCGTCCACCGACTGCGACGCCGACATCGGGCGGCCGTAGTCGGCGTCCGCGTCACCTGCGCCGGTGCCCTGGTCGGGATCCTGCGGGTTGCTGGTCACGCCCTTGGTGACGCCCTGCAGGCAGGTGAGGTTCACCGGGTCGATGTTGGCGAAGGCGTAGTTGATGTGGGTGAGTTTCGCCGCCGAGCCGCTGGTGTCCAGGTTGCGGACGAAGTACTGGCGGCCGTAGATGCCCCACTGGACGAAGTAGCCGACCTTGGCGTACTGGCCGGAGCCGATCACGTCGTCGGTCGTCACGCTCACGGAGTTGCTCGCCGCCGACACGTTGTCGTAGGTGTCGCGGGCCTTCACCGTGAACGCGTACGCCGTCAGCGGCGAAAGCCCGGACACGGTCGCACTCGTGCCGGTAACGCTGGCCCGCAGTGTCGTGCCGGTGTAGACGTCGTACCCGGCGATGCCGCTGGCGTCCGTGCTGCCGGTCCAGGCCAGGCTCACCGTCGTCGAACTCTTCGCGGTCGAGCGCAGCCCGCTCGGCGCCGTCGGCGCGGTGGTGTCGTCGGCCGGGTTCAGCGTCGTCACGCTCACCGGTGTGCTCGCGGCCGACAGGTTGCCGCGGGTGTCCTTGGCCCGGACGCTCAGCGAATAGGCGGTGTTGGGGGTCAACCCGGTCACCACCGCGCTGGTGGTGGTGCTGGAGGCCACGACGGTCGAACCGGAGAGCACGTCGTAGCCCGCGATCGGGAAGTCGGTGGCGGCCGCGGCGGTCCACGACAGCGACGCCGTCTTGGTCGTCCGCCCGGTGACGGTCAGGCCGGTGGGCGTACCGGGGGCGCGGTCGGCGCTGCCGTCGCACTTGTTGCCGTTGATCCGGCAGTTCAGCGGAGCCGCCCCCGACCCGTACGCCACCCACCACGGGCTGTACGGCTCGGTCGTCGCCCCGGCGGCCACCGTCCCGTTGTAGTGCGCGTTGACGATCGTGACGTGCGAACCGGACTGGCTCGCGACTCCGTTGTAGACGTTGCCGAGGGTGGCCCCCGACGGCAGGTCGAACTCCAGGGACCAGCCGGTGATCGCCGCCGCCGTGGGGTTGGCGACGACGTACTTGTCGAGATACCAGGAACCGTTGTTGGCCGCCGAGAACGTCGCGGTCAGGCCGGCCGCGGCGTACGCGGCGGGCGCCGTCGCGACCAGGGCGGTGGCCACGATTCCCGCGGTGAGCAGCGCGCCCATCAGGCGTCTGGTGCGCATGAGCCCTCCTAAAACTTTTAGGAAACTTTCCTGAATGTTTATGGCCGCACGATGCCCGCGTCAATGCCACATTCAGATTTCTGAATAAGTTGTCCGAGGCAACGTCCAGCGGCCCCGGCCGACGACCGGCAACGTCCGGCCCGGCGGCGCGCCTCTACCCGTCATGAGAAGGTTCGCTCCCCGCGCCGTCGTGATCGCGGCCGCTGTCGGCACGGGTCTGCTCGCCGTGCTGCTCGGGCTGCCGGGCGTCGGCGCCGTGACCCTCGACCACTGCCACGTCACCTACGACCGGCTGGAACAGCAGCACTCCCGCTGTGACGGGCACTGGCCGTCGCTGTTCGGGACGGCGCACGGCCCGGTGACCGGAGCGTTCGTCGGCACCGACTGGCAGGTCGTCGACCCGCGCCCGGACAGCCGCTTCGAGTGGGAGGTCGTCATCCCGGAGTCCGGCCGGCGGCAGCTCGCCCTGACCGGGCCGAGCCGGGCGTACGCGCTCGCCTCGCTCAACCCGCTGAATCTCGCTACGCCGCTCTGCGTCGGCCTTCTGGTGCTACCGGCCCTCGGCTTCCTCGTCGCCGTGGCACGCCGGGCCGCTCGCGCCCGGGAGAACGACGCGATCGCGGAGAATTGATCGCCGGACCATGTCCGGTCAGGTCCCCCGGCTCCGACGTCCCAGGTGAAAGGATCGTTCGCAGAAGGAGACCACGATGAAGTACATGATCCTGACGTTCGGCTCGCAGGCGGACTACGACCTGATGAGCGGCAAGGGCGACTACGCCCCCGAGGACTGGGCGCCGATGTACCAGTTCATGGAGAACTTCAACCGCGAGCTGGCCGAGTCCGGCGAACTCGTCGACACCAAGGCGCTCGTCGCCCCGGTGCACACCCGTCGCGTACGCGGGCTGGAGAACGGGGTCCCGGTGGTGACCGACGGCCCCTACGCGGAGACCGAAGAGGTGCTCGCGGGCTGGTGGATCGTCGACTGCGACGGCTTCGACCGGGCCACCGAGATCGCCGCCAAGCTGTCGGCCTGCCCTAGCCCCGGTGACGTCTGGGCCAACGGGTACGCCGACGTCCGGCCGATCGCCGACGGGCGCGACGAGCTGGATCTGTGACGCCACCGGCCGCCGCCAGCGCCATGACGCCGACCGAGGACCTGCTGCGGGACCTGGCGCCGCGGGTTCTCGGCGCGGTGGTGCGCCGGTTCGGCCACTTCGACCTCGCCGAGGACGCCGTCCAGGAGGCGCTGCTGGCCGCCGCGACGAGCTGGCCCACCGACGGGCTGCCGGACAATCCGCGAGGCTGGCTCATCGCGGTCGCCGCCCGCAGACTCACCGACCTGGTCCGCAGCGAGCAGGCGCGGCGCGCCCGCGAGGAACGGTACGTGCTGCTGACGGCGGGCACGAACGCGCAATCCGGTGGCCCCGCCGAGGACGACACCCTCGTCCTGCTGTTCCTGTGCTGCCACCCGTCACTCACGCCCGCTTCCCAGATCGCGCTCACACTGCGCGCTGTGGGCGGCCTGACCACGGCCGAGATCGCCCGTGCCTTCCTCGTCCCCGAGGACACCATGACGCGGCGGATCACCCGGGCCAAACAGACCGTCGCCACGAGCGGCCAGCCGTTCGCGCTGCCCTCGCCGGCCGACCGCGACCAGCGGCTCGCCGCCGTGCTGCACACGCTCTACCTCGTGTTCACCGAGGGGTACGCGACGACGTCCGGTCCCGCAGTGCACCGAGTGGAACTGACCGCTGAAGCGATCCGGCTGACCCGGATGCTGCACCGGCTGCTCCCCGGCGAATCCGAGGTCGCCGGGTTGCTGGCGCTCATGGTGCTGACCGACGCTCGCCGCGCTGCGCGTACCAGCCGGGACGGAGCCCTGGTGCCGATGGCTGAGCAGGACCGCGGCCGCTGGGACGCGGACCTGATCGCCGAAGGCGTCGCCCTGATCACCGCGACCCTGCCGCGCGGGCCGGTCGGCCCCTACCAGCTGCAAGCCGCGATCGCCGCGCTGCACGACGAGGCGCCGACCGCCGAACAGACCGACTGGCCGCAGATCCTCGCGTTGTACGAGGTGCTGCTGCGGCTGGCCGACAACCCGATGGTGGCGTTGAACCACGCCGTGGCGGCGGCCATGGTGCACGGGCCGCAGACCGGGCTCGACCTCCTCGAACCGCTGGCCACCGATGCCCGCACACGCGACGACCATCGCCTGTACGCCGTCCGCGCCCACCTGCTGGAGCGGGCCGGTCGGCGGGACGAGGCCCGGCAGGCCTACCGCGACGCCGCCGATCGCGCGCGCAACCTCCAGCAGCAACGCTACCTCAACGGCCGGGCGGCCCGGCTCTGACGGGTCGGCGGGATTGGCGCGGCTTTGCTACACAGTGGTCATGACCGATCCCTACGGCCGCCCTTCCTACCGCGGCGACAGCTCGCCGGGGTTGTGGCTCGGCCTGTCCATCGCGGCCACCCTGTTCTGCTGCACCCCGCTCGGCATCGTCGGCATCGTCTTCTCGGCGATGGCGATGGACGCCAACAGCCGCGGCGACCATGGGCTGGCCGAGGAACGGACCGAACGCGCCAAGACCTGGACGCTGTGGGCGATCGGCCTGGGTGTGCTGATCGTCATCCTGTACATCTGCCTCCTGGCGAATCGGGCCGGCGGCAGCGATTATTAGCCGGTGCCCCCAGCCGATCCCCGTGGAGCAGCCGCGCGTCTGCCCGCAGAACCGGGCGTCTACCGGTTCCGCGACGAACGCGGCCGGGCGCTGTACGTCGGGCGGGCGGTCAACCTGCGGCGCCGGGCGCTGTCGTACTGGTCCGAACTGGACGACCGGCCGCACCTGCGGCGGATGATGCCCCGGGTCGCCCGGGTGGAGGCGGTCGTCTGCGCGTCCGAGCACGAGGCGGCCTGGCTGGAGCGCAACGTGCTCGAACGGCGGCTGACCCCGTGGAACCGGACGGCCGGCGGCCAGGAGACCCCGGTCTGGCTGCGGCTGGACGTGTCGGCGACGGCTCCGGGGCTGAGCGTGGCGTACGCCCCGGCCGCGGACGGCTTCGGGCCGTATCTCGGCGGGACGAAGGTCCGCGCCGCCGTCGCCGGACTGCACCGGGTCTTCCCGCTCCCGTACGCCGCCGACCGGCTCACCGCCGCCGAACGGGAGTTCGCCCGCGTACGCGACGTGACGCCCCAGTCGCGGGAGCAGCTCGCCGCCGCACTGGCCGGAGTGCTGCGCCGCGATCCCGACGCCGTCCACTGCCTCAAGACGGAGCTGATCGCGCGGCGGGACGAGGCCGCCCGGCGAACGGCGTACGAGCACGCTGGGCGGGTGCAGACCGAGATCGAGGCGGTCGACTGGGTGGTGGCGACCCAGCGCGCGACCGGATTCGCCGACGGCGACCTGGACTTCCACGGCTGGGCCGCCGGGCGGCTGGTGCGCTTCGAGATCCGGGCCGGGCGGCTCACCGGCTGGCAGGCCCGCCCGTGCACGGCCGCCGCCGCGGCCGCCCGGGTCGCCGCGACCCCGGCGCAGTGGACCGGGTTCGCGGCGCACAACGCCGAACTGGCGGCGACCCTCGACGGCTGAGGCTCAGACCCGGCGTAGCACGTGCAGCAGATACTCCTTGCGGTGCAACGGATTCAAGTCGGTACGCGGCCGCTCCGGAGCCGGCCCGCGAACCGGGCGGTAGTGATCGAACTCCGCTTGGAGCACTCCCTCGCCCCGGGTCAACGCGGGCAGCCGCTGCTGGACCGCGTGCACCTCGGCCGCCGGGACGTCGGCGGTCAGCTCGAACACCGTCCCGGCCGTGGCCGGCGCGTACGGCGTCGCACCGTGCTGGGCGAGCAGCCGCAGGACCGCGCTGAGCACGTCGGCGGGGCCCTCCATCGTGAGCCGGTGGACCGGTTCGCACACGACCGTGTCCGCCTGCCGCAACGCGTCCATGAGCACGAGCGGCACCAGCTTGCGGTAGTCCCCGGGCGTCGTACCGGGCGAGTTGTAGTCGCAGTCGGTCAACGTGACCACGCAGTCCTCCACCCGCCAGCCGCGCAGACCTTGCTGGAGCGTCTCACGTACGGTCTCCTCCACGGCGTCGCGGAAGACGTCGACGCTTTTGTAGAGGAACAGCGGCATCGACTCGACCGGCACGTCCAGCCGGAACGTCAGGCCGCTGCCGGGCGTACCCGGTTCGACCCGTAGCCCGACGGTCGCCAGGAACGGATTCCGGTAGATGTGCTCGACCGCCGCGCCGACTCCGGTGACCCGCTCGGCGCAGATCATCGTGGTCTCCCGGAACGCCACGTCGACGCCGTACTGCTCGGTCAGGGTGGTCTGGATGACCTCCTTCTGCACCTCGCCGTAGAGCGACAGATACAACTCGCCGCGGACGTCGTCCTGGCGGAGGTTGATCAACGGGTCCTGCTCGGCGAGCTGCGCGAGCGCGGTGTGGACCGCCGTCCGGTCGGCCGCGCCGGGCACGACAACCGTCTCCAGGGTCGGCGGCGCGAACAGATGACCGGTCGTCGCGCGATACTCGCCGATCGCGTCGCCGATGCGGACGTCGGTCAGTCCCCAGACCTTCGCGATCCGCCCGGCCTCGGCCGACGTCCGCGGGACTGCGGCGCCGTCGTCGAACACCTGGATCGCGGTCACCTTCGCCTCGACCCCACGTACCGGTATCCGGTCACGCACCCGCAGACTCCCGGACAAGACCTGCGTGTACGCGATCTTCTCCCCGTTCACACCGCGCTCGACCTTGAACACCACCCCCGACACCGGACCGTCCACCGGCGCACACCGCGACGGCAACAACCCCGGCAACCCCCGCAACAGCACATCCACCCCGTCACCGGTGATCGCCGACCCCGCGTACGCCGCCTGCACCACACCCGCCCGCGACAACACCCGCAACGACGACAGGATCCCCGCCTCCGTCAGCGTGCCATCCACAAACGACGCCAACACACCGTCGTCATGCCGGGACAACACATCAGCCGCCGACGACACGTCGACCGGCATCGGCACCAGCGCCGGACTCAACCGCGACCGGATCTGCGCCAGCACCCGCGGCACATCCGCACCCGCCCGGTCGGTCTTGTTCACGAACACCACCACCGGCAACCCCAACCGGCGCACCGTGCGGAACAACACCCGGGTCTGCGCCTGCACACCCTCGACCGCCGACACCACCAGCACCACCCCGTCGAGCACACCCAGCACCCGCTCGACCTCGGCGATGAAATCCGGATGCCCCGGAGTATCGATCAAATTCACGACCGTGCCGTCCACCACGAACGACACCACCGCCGACTTGATCGTGATCCCCCGGCGCCGTTCCAGCTCCAGCGAATCAGTCTGCGTACTACCGGCGTCGACGCTCCCCAACACGTCGATCACCCCGGCCGCCAGCAGCAGCCGCTCAGTCAGGCTCGTCTTACCGGCGTCGACATGCGCCAGGATCCCGAGATTCAAAGTTGGACGAACAGTAGACACGAAGCGAGAAGTCCTCTGCGTAGGCGGGAATCGGACGGAGCAGAGAACGTCCTCGCATCGGATCTCCCAACCTCAAGCCACTTCACGTGGTCGCTGCGCTGTGCGTACGAGCTGAGCAAAACAGGGACCACCGCGGACCGGCAACTGGATTTCGCGTGCGAGGATGCTGCGATGAGCGAGACCCTGAAGCGACTGAGCGAGGTAGCCCGGACCACCTTCGGCTGGGAGAGCCTGCGCCCAGCGCAGGCGGAGGCGATGGAGCACGTGGTGGCGGGCCGCGACACGCTGGTGGTCTCGCCGACCGGCTCGGGCAAGTCGGCGATCTACCAGGTGCCGGCGGTGCTGGTCGGCGGGCCGACGATCGTCGTGTCCCCGCTCATCGCGCTGCAACGCGACCAGGTCAAGGGGCTGCTCGGACGCGGCGGGCCGGACGCGCACGTGGTGAACTCGTCCCGGTCCGAGCGCGCCAACGACGCCTCGTTCGAGGCGCTCCAGACCGGCGCCGCCGAATTCCTGTTCCTCGCGCCCGAACAGCTCGCCAAGGACGAGGTCGTCGCCGAACTGGCCGAGGCGAAGCCCTCGCTGTTCGTGGTGGACGAGGCGCACTGCGTCTCCTCCTGGGGCCACGACTTCCGGCCGGACTACCTGCGCCTCGGCGAGGTCATCGAACGGCTCGGCCACCCGACGGTCGTCGCGCTCACCGCGACCGCGTCGCCGCCGGTGCGCGCCGACATCCTCGACCGGCTCGCCATGCGCGACGCGGTCGAGTTGGTCAAGGGCTTCGACCGGCCCAACATCCGGCTCGAGGTGTCGCGGGAGGTCACCGAACGGGAGAAGCGGCGCGAGATCGTCGACCGGGTCGTCGCCCTCGACCCGCCCGGCCTGCTCTACGTGCAGACCCGCGGCGAGACCGAGGAGTACGCCGAGGCGCTGCGCGAGGCCGGTGAAGAGGCGTACGCCTACCACGCCGGGCTGTCGGCGGCCGAACGCGCCGAGGTGCACGACGCCTTCCTGCACTCCGACCGGGCGATCGTGGTGGCGACCTCCGCCTTCGGGATGGGCATCGACAAGCCGGACGTGCGGTTCGTCCTGCACGCCGCGCCGGCCGAGTCGCTCGACTCGTACTACCAGCAGATCGGCCGGGCCGGTCGCGACGGGCAGGCGGCGACCGCCGTGCTGTACTTCCGCCCCGAAGACCTCCGGCTGCCCCGGTTCTTCACCTCGGGCAAGGTCGACCTCGACCTGATCGGACAGGTCGCCAAGGCCATCCGCGAGGCGGACGGGCCGATCAAGCTCGACGACGTCGCCGAGGCGCTCGACATCAGCCGGGCGCGCGTGACCCGCTCCGTCAACCTGCTGCAGGAGGCGCTGGCCGTCCTCACCACCGCCGACGGTCTGGAATGGATGGAGTCGGTGAGCGTCGCCGACGCCGTCGAAGCAGCCGCCGCCGAAGCCGAGCAGATGCGCACGATCGAGCTGACCCGGGTCGAGATGATGCGCGGATACGCCGAGACCGAAGACTGCCGTCGCCAGTTCCTCCTCGGCTACTTCGGCGAGGAGCTGGACGCGTTGTGCGGCAACTGCGACACCTGCACCGCCGGGACGGCCGAGGACAAGGCCGGGCTGGACACCGGCTTCGCCGTGCAATCCCGCGTACGCCATGCCGAATGGGGCGCCGGCATCGTCATGCGCGAAGAGGAGGACCGGATCACGGTGCTCTTCGAGTCGGTCGGCTACCGGACGCTGGCCCTGAAGGCAGTCAAAGCCCGCAACCTGCTAACCCTCACCTGACCCCCACCCCGCTCCTCCCCACCCCTCTTTCCGCGCGATCATGAACCATCGGTCGTGATCTTGGTGGAATCGTGTGGGCGGGTGGGTGGTGGTGTCGTGTCCGCGGCGCCCTGATCGATCTCGCAAGCAGGTGATCGACTACGCGTCGACGACCGCCCGGTCGCCGGTGAGGCGCGTACGGGCGAGGCGGCCGAGTCCACGCCAGCCGACGATGTGGCGCAGCCGTCCGGGCCGGAAGAACCGGTCCGGCGGCGTGATCCCGGTCAGGACGCCCAGGAACTCCGTGACGACGCGGGGATCGCGGGCGATCGCCGGGAACAGCACGGCGCCGGTCGGGTCCGGCCGATGCGCCGCCAGCCGCGTCGTCAAGTCGAAGACCGGCCGGCGGTACGCGTCGCGCACCCGGTGCGCCCGGGCGAAGTCGCCGGAGACGACGGCTTCGCTGAACAGCTCGGCATCGTGCAAGGCGTGTCCGATGCCGAGGCCGGTGCACGGATCCATGACGACGCCGGCGTCGCCCACCAGCGCCCAGCCCGGCCCGTGCGGCATACGGAACCGGTTCGGCAGATCCGGTGTGGCGCGTAGGCGTTCCGCCTGGGTCGCCGCGGCCAGCCGAGGGCCGAGGTCGGCGACTCCGCCGACCAGTTCCCGGAAGGCACTGTCCAGATCGGAGCGCATCGCGGCGAACCGGGGCGCCGGAACGGAGAGGAAGACGATGGTGAGCCCGCCGTTGGTCGGCCACAGCCCGACCATGCGGTCGGGCCGGATGTAGACCTCGCCGCCGGAGACGGGCAGCCCCGCGAAGTACGCGTAACACGCCGCCGCCGTGGCACCCCGGTCGAGATAGGTCGCCGCGCCGACGGCCTGGGCGACGGTGGAGTGCTTGCCGTCCGCCCCGATGACCAGGTCGGCTTCGATGTCCTCGGCGACGCCGCCCTTGGCCGCACCCCGGAGGCCGACGACCCGCCCGTCCCGCCCAGTACGCACACCTTCGATGACGAAGCCGTCGCGCACGATGGCGCCCGCTTCGGCCGCCGCCTCCTGCAGCAGGCGGTCGAGCAGCGTACGCCGGGGGCTGTAGACGGCGCCGACCCCGCCCGTCTCCGGATAGTCGCCGGTGAGCACGGCGTACCCGCTGTCGAACCGGACCGAGGACGCGGGCGGGCAGCCCGTCGCGATGACCCGGTCGAGCAGACCCCACTGCTTCAGCCGAGCGCCGCCCGGCAGCTGGATCTGGTGGGTGGACAGCGTGTCGGTCCCGGCGCGCGCCCGATCCACCGCGAGCACGCGTACGCCTTGCCGGGCGAGCAGCAGCGCGGTCGCCGCCCCGGCCACCCGCGTCCCCACGATCACGACGTCGTACTTCATGACCCCTCCCCGTTCACGGCAGAGTTTCGTGACACTGTTTCGTTACGACGTAACGTAACACCGTTGCGCTATCCTGTCGAGCGTGGGACGACCGAAGGAACACGGCGATCAGACCCGGGAGGCGTTGCTGACCGCGGCCGCCGCGACGCTGCACAGCGAGGGACCGGCGGCGATCAGCGTCCGGCGGGTGGCCGACGAGGCCGGGACCAGCACCCGGGCCGTCTACAGCCTGTTCGGCGACAAGAACGGCCTGCTGACCGCCCTCGCCCAGGAGGCGGCCGAGACGATGCGGCGTCATCACGAGGCGGTCCCCGAGCAGGACGAGCCCCTCGACGAGCTGCCCGAGCTGGTGCTCGCCTACCGGGCCGCCGCCCTCGAACGCCCGCACGTCTACGGCATCTACCTCGGCGAGGGCGTCGACCTCGACCACGACACCCAGGCGCTCTACTACCGCAGCTTCGACCGGGTGCTGCGTACGCTGCGCCGCGCCGCCGCCTCCGGCCGGCTCGGCGACCACGAACCGGTCGACGTCGGCCGCCACCTGTGGGCGCTCGTCCACGGCCTCGCCTCGCTGGAGCTCAAGGGATTCCTCGGCGATCCGGCTCGGGCGCGACGGCTGTGGCTGGACGCGCTCGCCGCGACCGTCCGCGGCTACGACACTGCGCCGAAGAGTTGATCTAGGCAAGTCAGGGTCGCTCCAGCAACCTTTCTCGCCAAGATCAACGCCGTAGCGCCCTGGCACCGCCGAACCCCGGGCTGGTGCCCCGAAGCGCGCGGGCCGGCGCCGCCAAACGCGCGCGCCGGGGCCGCGGCCGCCGGGGCGGCGAAGGAAGCCGCCGACGCGGCAGAATGACGCCCATGACCGACGGTGTGCAGCTTCGCGTACAGGCCGAGGACCTGATGCGCGCCGAGGACGACGAAGGCCTTCTCCTGCTCGTGCCGCGACTGCGTACCGACGAGCATTGGGGGCGCATGTGGGCGCCGGGGTGCGCGATCGCCGCCGCCCGCCTGGGACGCGCGGACGAGGCCCGGGACTTCCTGTTCGAGGCGCTGGACGGCGGGTTCTTCCAGCCCGAGTTGTTCGACGGCGAACTCGAGCGAGCGTTCGGGGCGGAGCCCGACTGGCCGCAATTGCAGGCCAAGCTGACCGCGAACCTGCCGCCCGCGCCGCTCGAGATCGTCGTGTGGCCGTCGCTGACGCCGAAACTGCCGCTGGAGTTGTTCCGCACGACGCCCGAGCGGGAGGAACAGCTCCGCCCACTGTTGCCGGAGCTGTCGGGCTCCTCCTGGGAACGGGCGGTCACGCTGCTCCACTGGGTGACGGACCGCTGGGAACACGCCAACGACCACGTCGGTGCCGACGAGGACGCCGTCGACGTTCTGCGGCACGTCGACGAGGACGGGCTGCGGTTCGCCTGTGTCGAGTACAGCACCGTGCTGTCCCACGCCCTCAACGCATCCGGCATCCCGGCACGGCGGCTCAGCCTGCGACAGCGGGACTTCCACGCCGGATGGGGCAAGGGCCACGTGGTCAGCGAGGCCTGGATCGACGACTTCGGGCAGTGGGTCGTGCTCGACGGCCAGAACGGCGCCTACTGGAGCTTCGACGTCGCCCCTCTCTCCACACTGGAGCTTCAGGCCGCCCTCGCCGACGGCCGGCAGCCCGCGCTGCTCGCGGCCGACGGTCCGATGAGGCCGGACGTCGCGGCTTGGTGGTTCACCTACTTCCACCAGGTCAGCACGACCGGCGCGACCTGGGCCCAACCGCCGTTCGTCCCGCACTTCCAGCACGAGCTGCGGCCCAGCCAGCTGCTCGTCGGCTCGCCCCAGGACGTCTACCCCGACCTCGCGGAGATCGGGATCAGCGTCGACGTCCGCGGCGGCACTGCGGCCACGCGGTTCACCAGCCGCCACCCCTACACCATCGGGTACGCCGTGCAGTACGACGGCGAACGGCATGTGGTCGACGGGGCGGACCCGGTGTGGCCGCTGCCCACCAGCGGTGGTTCGCACGCGGCGACCGTCGCGGTGCGTACGCCGTCGGGAGAGTTGACGCCACAACCGTTGGTATTCCGTATCACCGGCTGATCCCGCCGACTGTGCCGAGCTGACCACGCGGGGTGTGCGTACGCCCCGATGCGGGTATGTCGCGGCAACGCACGGTCACCCCGGAGGGAGTTCGCGGTGCTCACCAGCGAGGAGCGACGTCAGCTCGCCGAGATCGAACGGAATCTGGAAGCCAGCAGTCCCCGGCTGGCGGTCGCCCTGTCCCGGGGTGAGCCGCCACCCGGTCGCTGGCCGCTATTCGTGTGCTTCGCGATGTGGTGCGTGATGCCGTTGCTCGCCGTCACGGCGGGCGCGCTGATCGCCGTCATCGTCGCGGTCATCCTGATGTCGGTGACCGCACGACTCTGGTACACCAGGAACTGATCGCCACGGCCGGGGAACCACACGCCGACCGTGGTGAGCCGGGCCGTAGGATCAGCCGATGACCCAGACCATCCACGTCCGCGACCTCGCCGCCCAGCTCGGCGAACCGCTCGGCACCAGCTCCTGGCACGAGATCACGCAGAAGCAGGTCGACCTGTTCGCCGACGCGACCTGGGACCACCAGTGGATCCACGTCGACCCGGAGCGGGCGGCGGCCGGGCCGTACGGCGGCACCATCGCGCACGGCTTCCTGACGATCTCGCTGGCGCCGTCGCTGATCGGCGAGGTGTTCGTCATCGACGGCATCGACATGATGGTCAACCAGGGACTGCGGGAGCTGAAGCTGCGCGCCGCCGTGCCGGTCGGGTCACGCGTACGCCTCTCGGCCACGCTGACCGGGCATCGCCCGCGCCCGCGTGGCTTCACCGAGCTGGTGCTGGGCCTGGTCTACGAAGTGGAGACCGGCGAGAAGATCCAGAAGGCGGCGACCGGAGAGATCGTGCTGCTCGTGCACGAACCCGAGGAGAGCGCCGCCTAGGCGCGCACGGCGTCCTGCGCGGGCAGCCGGTGCAGGGCGCCGACCAGCGGCGCCAGTTCGGGCAGGCGCTCGGCGTCGGCCAGGGCGCCCGCGAGGACGTCGTCGTGCGTCGGCCGCGCCTGGTCGAGCAGTTTCGACCCCTGAGGGGTCAGTTCGGTGTAGATGCCCCGGCGGTCGTCCTGGCACAACACGCGAGTCAGCAGCCCGCGCTCCTCCAGCCGGTTCACCAGCCGGGTCGTCGCACTGCTCGACAGCGCCGCCGCCCGGGACAGCTGCTGCATGCGCATGTGCCAGCCGTCCTGGCGCGACAGCGCGTCCAGCACGGTGAACTCCACCACCGACAGGTTGTGCCGGGTCTGGAGCGCCTTCTCCAGCGCCGTGTCGATGAGCCCGTGCAGCGCGGCGAGCGTACGCCAGCCCTGTGCTCGGATCTCTACGGCGTCATCGCCGATCCCCATGCCTCGATAGTACCAGTGAGCAGGAGCACGCTTGCGCGGATATACGGCGCGTGCAACTATCGGTTCATGCGCAAGATGCCTCTCGGCCTGCTCGCGCTCGCCATCGGCGGGTTCGGCATCGGCCTGACCGAGTTCGTGATCATGGGTCTGCTGCCGGAGGTGGCCGCCGATTTCCGGGTGACCGAGTCGGTCGCGGGCTGGCTGATCTCCGGGTACGCCCTGGCGGTGGCGGTCGGGGCGATCGGGCTCACCGCCGCGGTCACCCGGTTCGGCCGCAAACAGGTCCTCATCGGGCTGATGGCGTTGTTCATCGCGGGCAACCTGACCTCGGCGCTGGCCGGGACGTACGAGGTGATGATGGCGGGCCGGGTTCTGGCCGCACTCAGTCACGGCGCGTTCTTCGGCATCGGATCGGTCGTCGCGGCCGGGCTGGTCGAGCCGTCCCGTCGGGCGGGCGCGATCGCGATGATGTTCACCGGGCTGACCGCCGCCAACGTGCTCGGCGTACCGTTCGGCACCTTCCTCGGCCAGCAGCTCGGCTGGCGGGCCACCTTCTGGGCGATCACCGGCATCGGCGTCGTCGCCCTGATCGGGGTGGCGGCCCTGGTCCCGGCGCACACGTCGACCAGCGGCTCCGCCGGGCTGCGGCACGAGCTGCGCGCCTTCACCGAACCGCAGGTCTGGTTCTCGCTGCTGATGACGGTGCTCGGCTTCGGCGGCATGTTCGGGGCGTTCACCTACATCGCGTACACGCTGACGGCGGTCAGCGGCTTCGCCACCGCGACGGTGCCGTGGCTGCTGGTCCTGTTCGGCGCCGGTCTGTTCGTCGGCAACTCGCTGGGCGGCCGGGGCGCCGACCGGTCGATCCCGCGTACGCTCGCGGTCGTCCTCGCCGGACTGACCGCGGTGATGGCGGTCTTCGCGATGACGGCGTCGAACCAGGTCCTGACCGTGATCGCGCTGTTCCTGATGGGGGCGTTCGGCTTCGCGACCGCGCCCGGCCTCCAGATGCGGATCATGAAGTACGCGGGCCAGGCCCCGACGCTGGCGTCCGGCTCCAACATCGCGGCCTTCAACGTCGGCAACGCGCTCGGGGCGTGGCTGGGCGGCGTCACGATCACCGCCGGTCTCGGGTACGCCGCCACGCTGTGGGCCGGCGCCGCGATGAGCCTCTCAGCGCTGCTCGTGCTGGCCGCCGCGACCGCGCTGGCCCGCCGTCGTCCGTCCACCTTCGACGTCGCGCGCCCGGACCCGGTGCCGACGCCCGCGACCGTACGCTGAGCCGCCCGGCGGCTGGGCTGCCCAGCGCTGACCTGACCGGCGGCTGAACGGACCGGCGCTGGGCTGACCGGCGGTGCGCTGAACCGGCGGTGCGTCCGGGTCGACCGCATAGGATGCGGTGGTGGACGAGCGGGAGATCGTCGAACGACGCCTGCGCAACCAGCGGCTGACCGGTGAGCCGCTGCCCGATCCGGTCGCGGTGGTCCGCCGTCTCGGCGCCGTCCAGGCCCAGGAGTACGCGGTCGCGAAGTGGTCGGTGGCGCAGCGCAGTTCCGGTGTGGACGAAGCCGCGATGCAGGCCGCCGTGGACTCCGGCCGGATCGTGCGAGTGCACGCGCTGCGCCCGACGTGGCACTTCGTGGCGGCCGAGGACCTGGTGTGGCTGCAGGCCGTCGCCGCGCCCCGGGTCCACCAGCTCAACGCGTACTACTATCGGCAGCTCGGCGTGGACGAGGCGACCACCGCCAAGACCCGGCCGCTCATTCAGGACATCCTCGGCGGCGGGAACCACCTGACCCGTCCCGAGCTGGGCCGGGCGCTGGCCGCCGCCGGAATCGCCGACCCGACCGGCAACCGGCTGGCGTACCTCGTGATCGACACGGAACTCGAAGGCATAGTCTGCAGCGGCCCGATGCGCGGCAAGCAGCACACGTACGCACTGGTCAGCGAACGCGTACCGGCGACTCCCGGCCGGTCGGCCGACGACGGGCTCGCCGAGCTGACCCGGCGCTACTTCACCGGCCACGGCCCGGCGACGGTCAAGGACTTCGCTTGGTGGTCGAGCCTTCCCGTAGCGCGAATCCGCCGGGGCCTCGACCTGGCCGGCGCGGACCTGTCCAGCGTCACCTGCGATGGAACGACCTATTGGTACGCGTCCGCCGACGAGTCGTCGCCCGTGCCCTCCCCGGAGGCGCACGCCCTGCAGGTCTACGACGAGTACGTGGTGGCGTACTCGGAGAGCCGGCGACTGGCGGGCTTCGGGGCCAACCTGGTCGTCCATCCGCTGATCCTCGACGGCCGGTTGATCGGTTCGTGGCGGCGGACCGCGTCCGCGAAACAGCTCACGGCGTCGCTGTCGCTCACGGTCTCCCTCACCGGCAGTCAACGCGCCGCCGTGGACGAGGCCTTCCAGCGGTACGCCGCCTACGCGGGCGTGCCCGTCGTCCTGGCCTGAAGCGCACTGCGCACCACGGCTTCAGCCCGCTCGGCCGGCACGCCCAGCCGCCGCGCGATCGCGGCGTACTCGGCGGCGGCGTCGCGCAGCCGGTCGGCGATCTGCGTCGGGCTGAGCGTCGACCGGTCCGCGACGACGGTGCCGTGGCGTACGCGGCTGGTCACCAGTCCGGCCGCCTCCAGTTCCCGGTACGCCCGCGCGGCGGTGTTGACCGCCAAACCCAGGTCGGCGGCGAGCTGCCGGACGGGTGGCAGTTGGCGGCCGGCCGGCAGCAGCCCGGTCTCGATCATCGTGGCGAGCTGGGCGCGGATCTGCTCGTACACCGGGACGGCGCTGCCGGTGTCGACCTCGACGATCATACGGCCGGCCGCGAGGCGGGTCCCCGGCCGCGGGCGGCGGTGATGCCGACCGCCAGCACGGCCAGTCCGGCGGCGGTCGCGACCCCGGCCTCGGCGGCGCCACGCGTCGCCAACGCGGCCAGCCCGCAGTACGCCGCCAGGGCGAAACCGCCCGCGCTGAGCACGTGCAGCGACCGGGTTCGGATCGCATCGTCGGCCTGGACCACGTCCGCCGGATCGACCGGCTGCGCCCGCAGCAGCACCTTGCGGCGTACCAGGGCGACCACGATGACGATGCCCAGCGCGAGGGCGACCCAGGCGACCGTCGCGGCGGTCAGCGTCCGGTCGACGACGGCCCCGGGCAGCGCTGCGATCCCGGCGAGCGCGCCGACCGGCAGCAGACCCCAGACGACCGTGCTCACATAGCGTTTCGGCGTACGCGGGACGAGGGATGCCACGCGACGGCGGCCGTGCACGCCGACCGCGAGGTGAATCTCGGCCGCCAGCGCACCGGCGAACCAGCCCGCGAAGAGCACCAGCGGGTTGAAGGAGAACCGGCCTTGCGGCAGCTCGACGGCGAACGCGATTGCCCAGCCCGCGATCAGTCCGGCGCTGCGCCATCGGCGGGTCACCGCGAGGTAGCGGATCACCCGATCGCCGTTGGCCGTCGTGATCGGCAGTTCGTGCCGGCGGGCGAACGCCGTCAGCCGCGACCGGCTGATCGGCCCGTACGCGTGATAGGCAGCCGCGAGGGCGGGCAGCGCGACGAGGAAGGCCGGGATGATCCACCATGGAGTCACCTCCCCAATGTAGCAATGTCTTGCTACATTGCACAGCATGACGCTCCCCGACGAGGTGTGGCAGACCCTCGACCGCGACGCCGGGCGCCTGAGCCGCCGGGCGTTCCGGCTGCTCCTGGCGAGCCTTGCCGTCGTGGCGCTCGCCGCCGGCACGGTCGTCGTCGGCTGGCGGACGCTCACCGACCCGCTGACCCCCGACGGCAGCTACTCGGCCTCGGCGACGCTGAGCCCGATGCGGTTCGACGTGACCTTCGGGGTCCGCAACGACGGCCGCGTGCCGATCACGATCGAGGGGGTCGGGCGGGAAGGTGAGGCGCTGACGCTGCTCGACGCATGGGCGGAGCCCAAGACGGTGCAGCCCGGCGAAGTCACCACCTTGCATGTGGAGTACGCCGTCGCCGACTGCCGCGACTACGTCCGCGGCGACTGGCCGCTGCCGGTCCGCATCCACCGCCCCTGGGGCGTGCAGACCGTCTACGTCGTGCCGGACTCGATGCCGAATCCCGACGCGCCGACGGACTACTCGTTCACCGGCGACCACGACCCCTACGAGCTGCCCTGGCAGGAGAGCTACGTACGCCGGACCTGCGCGCCGCATCCGTGAGCTATCCTCGATCACGGCGCTCGCGCTCCGCGACGCCCCGGACGAGAGCACGCCGTACCCGGCCCCGCGAAGACGGCGCGCAGACGCCATGACTCTTCTTGATTTCATCGAAGTCGGCGGATCGCTGCTGATCCTGGCCGCCTTCGCCGCCGCGCAAGCCGGTCGGCTCGACCTGCGCTCCCGGACCTATCTCCTGCTCAACCTCGCCGGTTCCGGCGTGCTCGCCGTGATCGCGCTGGATCAACGGTCCTGGGGTTTCCTCCTGCTGGAGGGCACCTGGGCCATCGTCTCCGCGCTGTCGCTGCTGCGCCGAACACCGGCGGCGAAGCACTAACGGCTGTCGCGGCGAGCCTGCCGTCGCGCGCCCATCGCCCGCGTCGACGCGTGCTGTTTGCTCAGCACGGGCTGGTCGGGCGCCGGGCGGCGGCGCTGGCTCGGCGTACCGCGTTTGGCCGGTGGGCGCCGCGAGCCGGCCGGCACGGCCGGTGCCGAGCGAGCCGCACGCGCCATCGCGAGTCGTTCGGCGCGCAGCGCGTTGGCGCTGGCCCGCGCGGCGGCGGCGAGCGCCCGGCTGACCCGGGCAAGCGCGTCCTCGAACACCTCGGCCGTCTCCCGGTTGCGGGTGTTCTTCGCGTGCGCCTTGCCCCGGCCGCCGACGGTGGCGACCTTCGACGCCGCCTCCCGCCGATACAGGCCGACGTGCTTGTCCCGGGCGCGCCGGATCCGGGTGTGCAGCTCGACCAGGCCGTCCTCGTCGAGCAGCGCGAGGTTGTCGCGATCGGTCTCGCGCAGCAGATCCTGCTGCGCCCGGGTCAGCGAGTTCACCAAAGCCTTGGCTGCCATGCCTCCCACGCTAGGACACCGGCGACGGCGTTTGGGCCGGATTGCCCAGGGCCGTCGCGACGTTCGCCGCCATGACCTGAAGCGAGCGCAGGGTCTGGTGGTAGTCCTCGGGCGTCAGGTCGCCGAGTACGACGGCGCGGGCCTGCTCCACCCGCGTGGCCAGCTGCGCGTGCAGCTCGCGGCCGGTCTCGTTCAGACTGATCATGTCGCCGTCGGTCCGCATCCAGCCTCGCTCCGCGAGGTCGGCGATCGCCGCCCGGGGGTCTTCCGCCGCGCCGGTCCAGAACGGAGCGAGCGCCGCGGCCAGCTCCTCACTTGTACGCGGACCGCGGCTGAGCGTGGCGAGCAGCTGCCACTGGCGGCGGGTGACCGACCGACCGGCGGAGTCGTCGGCGAGGGTCCGGTCCAGGTGCTCCTCGAGGAGATTGTGAAGATGCCGGAGCCAATAGCCGATCGGCTTGGACGCGTTCATGTGCCTGCCCCCAGAAACATGTATGATGACAACTAATTGTCTTCGAGTATGCATCGGAGTGCCATGGCTGACAAGCTCACCGCGGACGAGCAGGTGGCGGCGATCGAAGGCGCACTGGTGGCGCTCCGCCGGGCGCAGAAGCGGCGGGCACTGGCCCGGTTGTCCGCGCGCACCGGGGACCGCGAGGACGCGACCGGACGGCTGCCCGATTCCGTGTTCGAGCTGCTCGACGCCATCGCCGCCGCCGCCGATCGGGACGAGACCCTGACCGTCGGCGAGGCGGCGGCGGTGCTGGACGTCGACCAGCCCCGGGCGAGCCGGTTGGCCGCGCTGGCTCTGGACGCGTCGCTGATCCGGCGACAGGCCGATCAACGCGACGGGCGGCGGTCGCTGCTGGTGCTGACCCAGGCGGGCGACGCCGCCCTGCGCCGGATCCAGGACTTCCGCCGGGGCGTGGTCGCCGACGCCACCAGGAGCTGGCCGGTGGCCGACCGGGCCGCCCTGGCTCGCCTGCTCCCCCGGCTCGTGGCCGACTTCGCCACGCAGACCGAGGAGTGACCCGCGGCCGAGGCCGCGGGTCACTCCTCGGTCGTAATGGTCCAGCCGCTCAGGCGCTGACGAACTTCAGCACCTCGTAGACCAGGAACGCGGGCCACACCATGGCCTTGAGGACGCCCACCACGCCTTCCCAGAACCCGTCGGCCTGCTGGATGTAGTAGACCGCCGCGCCGATGAACCCGATGAAATAACCGCCGCCGGTGCCGCAGCCCCCGCCGCCGCCGCGCCAGCGGCGCCCCTGCCGATCGCCGTCGCCCATGCCGGTTCCCCTCTCGCCCACGATGCGGATCTGGCCTAAGACCTTGTGCACTGTCCAGTATCGATGGCGTACGCAACGGGCGGGTCACATTCAGCGGCGTCGCCGCGCCCGGGAGT
The DNA here is from genome assembly GCF_040654195.1 of Hamadaea sp. NPDC050747. Classification (NCBI taxonomy): domain Bacteria; kingdom Bacillati; phylum Actinomycetota; class Actinomycetes; order Micromonosporales; family Micromonosporaceae; genus Hamadaea; species Hamadaea sp. NPDC050747. The sequence continues at coordinate 19,084 of NZ_JBFAHM010000004.1, read as the reverse complement.
CGGCGACGAACCGGTTGACCGCGTCGCGGGTGTCCTGTATCGCCGGTTGCGACGTCTCGAAGGTGCGCTGGGCGACCCCGACGAAGATGCAGTCGACCACCAGCAGCTGGCTGATCCGGCTGGCCAGCGCGGCCGGCCGGAACGCCGTCTCCCGGCCCGCGGAGACCAGCGTCAACGCGGCCGCGGCGGCCAGAGTGGACCGCGGATTGTTGGTGATGGCCACCGTGTACGCCCCGGCGGCGGCCGCCCGCCGGATCGGTTCGAGGACGTCCGGCGTCTCGCCGGAGGTGGACACCCCGACCGCCACATCCCCCGTACGCAGCAGCGCCGAGCTGGTCAGCGCGAGATGGGCGTCGGAGAAGGCGTGACTCAGGATGCCTATGCGCAGCAGCTTCTGCGCCATGTCGGCCGCGACCAGGCCGGAGGCGGCGACGCCGTACACGTCGACCCGGCGCGCCTTGGCGATCGCGTCGACCACCGGCGCCAGCTGCTCCGGCGTGAGCTGCCGGCCGGTGTCGGCCAGCGCCTCGGTCTCGGCCCGGGTGACCTTGGTGATCACGTCGGACAGTGGATCGTCCGGGCCGAGGTCACCGGGGACGAGCCGGTCGCCCTCCTCCGTGTGCGCCGCCGCGGCGGCCAGCGCCAGCCGCAGCGGCGGATATCCCGCGAAGCCGAGCGACCGTGCCGTACGCACGATCGTCGCTTCGCTGACCCCCGACACGGCGCTCAACTCGGTTATCGTGTGCGCGGCGACCATCGCCGGGTCGTGCAGAATCAGCTCGGCGATCCGGCGGCCCGACGGCGTCAGCGAGGGCAGCACCGCGCGGACCGCGGCGACCAGATTCTCCGGCCGGACTGGTGTGGTCGTCACCGCGCCACCTCCTGTAACCCGCGGTTCGTAACTGGTTAATGACGATTTCCTTCACCCACATTGACGAGGGCGGAGGTTTCTGCCAGCGTAGCGGTCCAGCACGGTTCAGTCATCTCCACCGATTGTCCAGCAGCATCCGACAGCATCCAGGTACCGCCACCTGTCCAGGGAGGATGGAATGCAGAGAAGGATCATCGCAGCGGCGGTGGCGGCAGCCACATTGTTCGCCGCAGCGGCATGCGGCAGCAAGGAGGACTCCGGCAGCGGCAAGGACGCCAAGGGCGACCTGACCGTCTGGCTCCAGGTCGACGCGCAGACCCTGTGGCCGAAGGCCGTCGAGACCGCCACCGCGGAGTTCAACAAGGAGTACCCGAACGTCAAGGTGACCGTGGCCTACCAGGCGTGGGCGGATCACCTCACCAAGTTCGACGCCGCCGCGCAGGGTGGCACCTCGCCCGACGTGATCGAGCTGGGCACCACCGAGATGGGCCTGTACATGGGCAACGGCGCGTTCGCCGACCTGACCGCCGACAAGGACCAGTTCGCCAACTCCGGCACCTGGGTCAAGGCGCTCCAGGACTCGGCGACCTACCAGGGCAAGCTGTACGGCGTGCCCTACTACGGCGGCCTCCGCGCGGTGATCTACCGCAAGGACATCCTCGCCGACGCCGGCGTCACCACCCCGCCGACCACCTGGGCCGAGCTCATGACGGCCGTCCAGAAGCTGTCGGACAAGCACAAGGCCGACCCGACCTTCTCGGCGTTCTTCCTGCCCGGTCAGCACCAGTACGGCGCCATGCCGTTCATCTACGACGCCGGCGGCCAGGTCGCCAAGCAGGGCGCGGACGGCAAGTGGGACGCCACCTTCTCCTCCCCCGAGTCGGTGGCCGGCCTGAAGACCTGGAAGGCGCTGATGGACGCCGGCTATCACGGCGACCGCACCATCAACGACCTCACCGCGTTCAGCACGATGGTCGCGGGCAAGGCCGCCATGTTCTACGACACCAGCGGCCAGATGAAGAAGGTCTTCGGCAAGGACGGCGACGCGAAGCTCAAGGACCAGATCGGCTCGTTCGTCATGCCGAGCCCGACCAAGGCGGGCAGCGCGATGCCGGCCTTCATGGGCGGCTCCGACCTCGCGATCCCGGCCAAGGGCAAGCACAAGGACTGGGCGAAGGCCTGGATCAAGGCGTACACCGCGCCGGCCGTCCAGCAGATGTTCGTCGACGGTGGCTTCATGGCCAACACCACGACGATCGTGACCAACGACCCGCTGATGAAGGGGTACGTCGACACCCTGTCCAGCACCTGGACGCTGCCCGCCGCGAAGAACTGGGCCCAGGTCGAGAAGAACAAGACGGTGCTGAACATGTTCGTGGACATCGCCACGAACAAGGGCAGCATCGAGGACATCACGGCCGCCGCGGACAAGGCGATCGAGACTACCCTCAACGCCAGCTGACCTAGCTGAGCCCGACGATCCGGGTGGGCGGAGTGCCGCCGCCCGCCCGGATCGCCGTACGCACCGCCGTCCGCTCGCCAGGAGGAGCCGTGTCCACTCTCGACGAACCGGCCGTCGCCCGGCCGCTTCCGGCGCCGAGGCCGAGCGCGACCCGCGCCCGCCGATCGCGCCCGCGCCTGCCCTACCTGCTCATCCTGCCCGCGCTGGCGGTGTCGCTGGCGGTGATCGGCTTCCCGCTGATCCGGGTGATCGTCCTGTCGTTCCAGCAGTGGGGCGTCGCCCAGATCTTCAGCGACGCCGGCCCGCCCTTCGTCGGCCTCAAGAACTACACCCGCATCCTCAGTGACCCGGTCTTCTGGACGGTCGTCGTCCGCACCCTCGTGCTGACCGTCGTCATGGTGGGCCTGTCCATGGGCGTCGGGGTCGGCCTGGCCCTGCTGATGGAACGCGTCCACGGCTGGGTGCGGGGGGTGATGACGTTCTCCCTGATCATGGCGTGGGCGGTGCCGACCTTCGTGTCGACGCAGATCTTCGCCTGGATGACCGAGCAGAACTTCGGCATCCTCAACTACGTCCTCGGGCTCGGCCAGCACAACTGGTACACCGACGCCAAACAAGGACTCGCGGTCGCGACGCTCATCGTCGTCTGGGGCGCCGTCCCGTTCATCACGGTCACCACGTACGCCGCGCTCACCCAGGTCCCCGCCGAACTGGTCGAAGCGGCCCGGCTCGACGGCGCCGGCGGACGGCAGGTCTTCTTCGGCATCACCCTCCCCTCGATCCGGCCGGTGCTCGTCATCGTCACCGCGTTGTCGGTCATCTGGGACTTCAGCGTCTTCAACCAGATCTACATCCTGCGCAACGGCGCGCCCTCGCCCGACTACCAGACGCTGGCCATCTACGCGTACATGCAGGCCTATCAGGGCCACGAATACGGGTACGCCTCGGCGGTGGCCGTCGTGACGGTGCTGCTCCTGCTCGTGGTGAGCGTCTTCTACCTGCGTCAGCTGATCAAGACGGGAGAAGCCGAATGAGACGAGCGGTCCGCGTCGGATACTCCGCGCTCGGCCTGGTGATCGCGGTGGTGTGGGCGTTCCCGATCTACTGGATGGTGTCGACGGCGTTCAAGTCCGGCCGGGACATGTACTCCGCGACCCCGCAGTTCATCCCGCTGCACCCGACCGGGCGCAACTTCGCCGAGGTCTTCGGGGACGACACGTTCTGGCAGGCGGCCGGCAACAGCGCCATCGCGACCGTGCTCACCGTCCTGCTGGCGATGGCGGTCGCGTTCGCCGCCGCCGTGGCGGTCGCCCGGTTCCGGTTCTTCGGGCGGCGTACCTTCCTCATCTCGATCCTCATCATGAAGATGGTGCCGTCGATCGCCCTGGTCATCCCGATCTTCCTGACCCTCACGGAGATCCAGGACGCCTCCCTGGGCGCGCTGCAGCTGACCGACGCCGTGCCCGGCCTCGTCATCGCGTACCTGGCGTTCGCGTTGCCGTTCGCGGTGTGGGCGCTGCGCGGCTTCGTCCTCGGGGTGCCGTCGGAGCTGGAGGAGGCGGCGATGATCGACGGCTGCTCCCAGGTCCAGGCATTCCGGCGGGTCACGCTGCCGCTCATCGTCCCCGGGCTCGTCGCGACGTCGATCTTCACGATGATCCTGGCCTGGAACGAGTATCTGCTCACGTACTTCCTCATCAGCAGTCCCGAGAAGTACACGCTGCCGCTGTGGCTGAGCCACTTCGTCACCACCGAGGGGACCTCGTTCGGGCCGCTGATGGCGGGCGCGACCATCATCGCCGCGCCGGTCGCGATCTTCTTCATGTTCGTCCAGCGGAACCTCGCCCGCGGCCTCACCGCGGGAGCGGTACGCGGATGAGGGTCCTCGGGCTCAGCTCGGGGACCTCGTACGACGGGATCGACGCGGCCCTGGTCGAGTTCGAGTCCGACGGTCCTCAGTTGCACGCCCGCCTGGTCCGCACCGGCGCCGTTCCCTACAGCGAGCGCACTCGCGACGCGATCCGGGCGGCGCTGCCGCCGAACCGGGTCGACCTCGGCGCGGTGTGCCGGCTCGACACCTGGATCGGCCAGGAGTTCGCCGCCGTCGCCGAGTCCTATCAGGACGAGAAGCCGGAGCTGGTCTGCTCGCACGGGCAGACCCTGTTCCATTGGGTCGACGGCGGACAGGCGCTCGGCACCCTCCAGCTCGGCCAGCCGGCCTGGATCGCCGAGCGCACGGGGCTGCCCGTCGTCTCCGACGTCCGTGCCCGCGACATCGCCGCCGGCGGTCAGGGCGCTCCCCTGGTCGCGATCCTCGACACCCTGCTGCTGGCCGACCGGCCCTCGGCGGGCGCTCTCAACGTCGGCGGGATCGCCAACCTGACCGTCCCGGCCAAGGGGCTGGCGTACGACACGGGGCCGGGCAACGCCCTGCTCGACGCGGCTGCGCTGCGGCTGACCGGGCGGGCGTACGACGAGAACGGCGAGCTGGCCCGGAGCGGGCGGGTGCTGCCCGGACTCCTCGGCGACCTGCTGCAGGACCCGTACTACGACCGGCGGCCGCCGAAGTCGACCGGCAAGGAACTGTTCCATCCCGGCTATCTGCCGCAGACCGACGCGAGCCCGGCCGACCTGCTCGCCACGCTGACCGAGCTGACCGCCGTCACGATCGCCACCGAGGTCGCCGAACACGGCCTCGCCTCGATCGTCGTCTCCGGCGGCGGCGTACGCAACGCCTATCTGATGGACCGGCTCACCGAATTGGTGGGACCGGCCGTGGTGACGACGTCGGATGCGCTGGGCGTACCCGCTGATGTGAAAGAGGCGCTGCTGTTCGCGCTGATCGGGTGGCTGACCGCGCACGGCCTCGCGGGCACCCTGCCGGCCTGCACCGGCGCGCGGACCGCGAGCGTCCTGGGGTCGGTGACCGGGCCGCTGGCGCCGCGGACCGCGACCGCGCCGGTCCGTCTGCTGGTCGGGCGGTAGCGCGGCGGACCCGGCCACGCGTTCGGTACGCTCGTCCCGATGGACAGCGCACGGGCGAACCCAGCACGACACGTAGTCGTCATGGGCGTGTCCGGCTGCGGCAAGTCGACCGTCGCCCGGCTGATCGCCGAGCGCACCGGTTTCCTCTTCGCCGACGCCGACGACTACCACTCCGAGGAGAACGTCGACCGCATGCGGCGCGGTGTGCCGCTCAACGACGCGGACCGGATTCCCTGGCTCAACCGTCTCGCCTGGTGGCTGGCTCATCAGGACCGGCTCGGCGTCTCGACCGTGCTGGCCTGTTCGGCGCTACGCCGCAGCTACCGCGACATCCTTCGCAGTGGCGCCCCCGACCTCGCCTTCGTGCACCTCGACGGGCCGATGCAGGTCATCCAGCTCCGGCTGGCCCACCGGGCCGGGCACTACATGCCGGCCAGCCTCCTCGAGTCGCAGTACGCCGCCCTCGAGCCCCTGAAGGCCGACGAGCACGGGCTCGTGCTCGACCTGTCGCAGACTCCCGATCAGCTCGCCGGCGAGGCGATCGACCAGCTCGGACTGACCCCAGCCGCGGGCTGAGCTGCTGTCACCCGTACGGGCGGGCCGACGACTCGGGCGTATCCGGGCGTTCTTCGCGGGGCTATCTCCTAGCCCGGTTTCACGCCATACTTTCCCAGGCCGGTCCACGCCCAGGGAACTCCGGCCGTACCATGATCAAGTTTTCACCGTCCGAGGAGAGGGGCACTGATGACCGAGAACCGGCTGAAGGGTCGCGTCAAGGGTCTGTTCGCGCCCCCGCCCACCGCCGATGAGCTGCCCCCGATCCCGGGCGGCGCACCCGGCGGTTCCCCGGGCGGCCTGCCCGCGGCGACCGGGCCGGCCGCCGATCCGGCCACCCACGACTCCGACGCCGAAAGGCAGGCCCTCCAGGTGCTCGTCCTCGCCCGTCGGACCGCCGACGAACACCTCGCCAACGCCCAGCGGGAAGCCGACCGGATCCGCGCCGAGGCGCACGCCCAGGCCGAGGACATCCTCGGCGAGGCGCGGGCGGGAGCCAACGTCTTGCACCGGGAGGCCGAGAAGACGCTCAGCGAGGCGCGCGGCGAAGCCGAGCGCATCGGGCGGGACGCCCGTTCGCAGGCCGACGCCCTGCAGCGGGAGGCCGACAAGACGCTGTCCGACGCCCGCCTCGCCGCCGACGAGACGCTCAACAGTGCCCGGGCGCAGGCCGATGATCTCGTCCGCGAGGGGCAGCAGCGCTACGAGGAGATCGTGGGCAGTCTCGAAGCCGAGAGCACGGCACTGCAGCAGGAGATCGACGGGCTCAAGCAGTTCGAGCGCAACTACCGCGACCGGCTCGTCACCTTCATGCAGGGCCAGCTCCGCGTCCTCGGAGTCGGCGCGGAGACCGCGCTGCCGCCCCAGACCGCCGCGCAGTCGCAGGCCCCGGCACAGGGCGGCAAGCAGCGGGGCAAGCAGCCCGTCGTGCCGGCCCAGGTCGCCCCGGCCCCGGCCGCCCCGACACCGGTGGCCAAGGCGCCCGAGCCGGTGCCCGTGGCCCCGCGTACGCCGGACGGCCTGCTCGGCCTCAACGACCTGGACTGAGCGTCACCTGACTCCCGCGTCGATCTCGGCGTTGGCCCGCGACCCGGGTCGGCTGTGGGACCATGAGCTGATGGACCGCGAGACGGCCACGCCGGTCGCGCCGCACGAACATCGTCAGACCTTCGCCGACGCGATGGCGGCGTTGATCGCCGAGTTCACCGCGTACCTGGACCGGCCGGACGCCGACCCGGCGAAGGACATGGTCGGCTACCGGCAGCACATGGTCTGGCTGACGCCCGCCGAACTGGACGGGCTCGTCGAGGACCTGCGCCGGGCCATCCTGCCCCGGTTGGCCATGGAGCCGACCGCCGAACGGGCGCGATACCTCCTCAGCCCGATCCTGTTCCCGGTCGAGGGCGCGCTCGACGCCGCCGGCGACTCCGACTAGGACGCTTTCGTGATCAGGGTCATTTCCATGCTGTCATGGCGGCATGGAAATGACCCTGATCATGTGCGTTCACCGAGGACCGGCCCGCTAGCCTGGACATCGTGACCGATCAGCCCCGCCTCATCGGCGACGCCACCGCCATCGTCGCGAACGCGGACACGGCCGGAGCCGTCTGGCGCGTCACGGCGGAACCGCGGCATCTCGACGCGAACATCATCCATCTGCCAGCCGGCGACCGCATCGCCGCTCACCAGGGACCCGACCTCGACGTGCTCATCCACGTCCTCGCCGGGGGCGGCCACCTCGACAGCGACGGTCAGACGCTCGAGCTGGCGCCCGGCGCGCTGGTCTGGCTCCCCCGCGGGTCTCAGCGGGCCGTCGTCGCCGGACCGGACGGGCTGACCTACTTCAGCGTCCACCCGAAGCGCCCGCCGCTCGGCATCACCCGACCGTCGTGACGCGTCACGACGGTCGCAAGCCGTAGCGGGCTAGTCCGGCACGGCGTGCACGTGTGTGAGGTCTCGCCGCAGCGCGGCCGCCCCGTGCAGGTACACGTGCGTGATGCGATCACGCGGCAGGTCGGTGTCGACGTGGGCCATCAACCGGATCACCCGGGGCATCGCCCCGGCGATGTCGAGTTCCTGGGCGCAGATGAGCGGGACGTCCGACATCCCCATCAGGCGGGCGGCGTACGCCGGGAACTCGGAGTGGATGTCCGGCGTGGCCGTGAAGATCGCGCTGATCAGGTCCTCGGTGTCGAGGTCGTTGCTGTGCAGGACCTCCTTGACGAGTTCGGCGACCCGGTCCAGCAGGTGTTCCCGCTCGTCGACGTCCAGCTGGGTCGCCCCGCGTACTGCGCGAATCGGCACTGTGCCTCCCAAGAGAGCCGAACACCGGCAACCAAGACCGGTACAGGCTCACTCTAGCGAGGTGATCGAGGCGGTGAGCAGCGCGTCGAGGTCCGCTCCGACCAGCGCGTCGGCCCAGAGCCGGTCGAGCGTGCGGGCGTACAACGCGGTGGCGCCGTTGGAGAAGAAGATCTCGCCACTGAAGGTCTCGACGACGGTGACCGCGTCGTAGATCTGGAAGCCGTTCTGCGGGGTGGTCGCGATCGGCCGGTCCAACGGCAGCACCCCGAAGCGGACGTTGGGCAGCGCGAGGATCTCCCGGAGCGCCGCCAGCTGGTCCCGGAGCACCTCCGGCGGGCAGGTACGCCAGCGCAGCACCGGCTCGGCGAGCAGGAACTCGAATCGTTTCGCCGGGTTGTAGAGCTGCCGGCCCCGGGCCAGCCGGGTCTGGACGGCGGCCTCCTCGTCGTGGACCTCCAGCCCGTGCAGCTCGACCTGCTCGCGGAACACCCGCCGGGCGTACGCGGCGGTCTGCACGAGCCCGGGCACCCAGGCGACCTCGAAATGGCGTACCGACGCCGACCGTTCGACGAGCTGGTTGTAGTCGGCCTGGACCGAGTTCTGGCCTTGGCGCATCCGGCGACGCCAGTCGCGGTGTTCCGCTTCGGCCCGGCGCAACAGGCCGGCCAGCTCGGCCGACTCGGACCGGCTGACCTGACACAGGGCCGACCAGGCGTGCAGGTCGGCGGCGGTGGGGATCTGGCGGCCGTGCTCGATCCGGCTCACCCGGGAGGCGTGCCATCCGAGCTGGGCGGCGAAGTCTTTCCCGGACAAGCCGGTACGCCGGCGGAGCGCCCTGAGCGCTTCCGCCAGCATCCCGGTTTCCCGCTGCCGTTCGGTGAGGGTGGTCATCGTCTACTTCGTCGACTTGGCGAAACATGGCAGCCGAGAGCCGTCCCCCGTACCGCCCCCTGAAAGTGCGACCCCGAAGTGCCGCCGTTTCACGGTAGGCCGCTAAGTCCCGACGATGCCCGTCCAGCGGTAAAGGCACCGCTTCGGGTTACGTCGTGTAGTCAGGCGACTTCGCGGAGCCGATCAAGAACGTCGGCCGGAACGTACACAGCGTCCTCGTCGGCGGCCAGGTCACGCAGGGCGGCGCGGGTGGCGTCGTCGAGCTTGACCCCCTGCACGACGTATCCGCCGTCGGTGCGGTAGAGGGCCGGGCAGCCCCCGCCGCCGGACCACACGGTCTTCCAGAGGTACTCGATCTTCATGGCAACTCCCAGGATGTATCGGGGCTAGTTGATTGTGGAGATACACCGTCATGACGTCTGTCGGCCGTATGGAGCCGTTTGCGCGGTGTCGCGATCGGACACTCGCCACGTGGACGATGTCTCGCCACGGTTCACGCTAGTCCGGCATACTCGCAAAGCGCCGCATATCTCACAAAAAGTACAGGCGGCGTTTCGGTCCCCGACCGAAGCGTTCGTCCGGACGAGGGACGGTCCGTACGGTTCACCGCCATGACCTACTCGATCCAGGCGCTCGATCCGCCGGTCCTGCCCGAGGCGACCGGAACCTACACACACGGCACTCTCGTCTCCGGCGTACGCCGGACCGTGTTCGTCAGCGGCCAGGTGCCGTGGGATCGCCACGAACCGGTCCCACCGGACTTCGCCGATCAGTGCCGGCTGACCTGGCGCAACGTCCTCGCCGTCCTGGCCGAGGCCGACATGGGGGTCGCCAACCTCGCCAGTGTGCGGATCTTCCTCGCCGACCGGGCGTACCGAACAATCAACGGCCGGATTCGCGAAGAGGTATTGGGCGATCACCGTCCGGCGGTGACGATCATCATCGCCGACATCTACGCCGAGGAGTGGCTGCTGGAGATCGAGGCGATCGCGGTCGCCTGATCATCCGATGTAGACGTCCAACAAGGACCAGGCCAGCGCGGTCGGCTCATGACACGCTTGCCGCCCGGACCGGGTCGTCGTCACCAGCCCGGCCCGCCGCAACGCGGCCAGCTGCTCCGACGCGGTCGACGGCGCGACACCCAGCTCCGCGGCCAGTTCACTCGTCCCCCGCGGTCGCGCGGCCAGCAGCCGCAGGATGCGCGCCCGCGCCCCGCCCACCGGCCCGGCGAGCCGGCCGTCCGCCGCCCGATCGTCCCGCCAGAACCCGAGGGCGGTCCGGGCCGGATAGAACAGCATCGGCTGCTGCCGGTCGTTGAGCTGCCGATGCACGGCGTCGGTGAGGAACATGCTCGGCACCAGCACGAGGCCACGACCGGCGAGCCGGTGATCGGGCGCGGGCGGACCTGCGTACTCGAGGAAGGGGTGGGACCAACGCACCAGCCCCGGCGCCAGCCCGGCCAGCATCGCCTCGACGCCGTGCTGGGCCGCCGTCCGCGCCCGCTCGGCCACGTCCGCGGCGAGCTGCGCGTGCAACCGCGGCCAGTCCGCCGCCAGCACCGCGCGATGCAGCGCGACGAACGAGGCGGTGAGGGCCCGCCGTCCGCGGTCCGGCTCGGCCAGCAGGTCCTCCACCACTCGCGAAGGGGTACGCAGAACGGAGCGGAACGCCTGGGTGTCGTCCTCGACGGGGAGCCCGGGGTCGGCCAGGGCGGCCGCCAGTTCGTCGTCGAAGGTGAGCTGCCCGCCCGACGGCGGCTGCGGGGTCAGGAAGTCCGGCAGGTGTCGCGGATGGGCTCCGCACAACGCGAGCGCCGGGCGGGCCGCGGCGGGCAGCCGGGACAACGCCGTGTGCCGCCACCCCGCCAGCCCGGCCGGCGCGACCGGCAGCCCGAGCCCCCGGGCGGCCTTGAGCGTCTCCTGGAACGGCATGATCGCGAACCGGACCCGGCCGAGGTCCGGCCCGCTGAACTCCAGTCGGGGCACGGCGATCACCTTAGTGCCGGGCACCGACAACGGCGGCCGGCTCAGGCCGGGTCGAGCGCGGGCAGTCGTCGGCGTCGTCCACAGCCATCACGCTCCTTTCGTCGGTTCTCGTCTTCCGGAGGGGGAACGGAATCTTGACCTCGGCGGGTCGCGTGCCATCATGAGGAATCGTCACGACCACCCCCGCCCCACCGGAGGCGGCCCCCGCCCGGACCGCGCGCCTGCTCCTCATCGAGGATGACGACGGCGTCGCGCGGCTGATCGCGCGTGCCCTGAACCGGGACGGGCACGTAGTCGAGCGGGCCGTCACCGGCGAGGAGGGCCTCCGGTACGCCACCGGCGAGGACTTCGACCTGGTTCTGCTCGACCTGATGCTTCCCGGGTTGCACGGGTCGGCGGTGCTGGCCGAGCTGATGCGGCAGCGGCCGTATCAGCGGGTCATCGTGTTGTCGGCGGTGCCCGAGGTCGGCACCCGGGTCGCCTGCCTGGAGGCGGGCGCGGCCGATTTCGTCGGCAAGCCGTTCGCGCTGGCGGAGCTGCTCGCCCGGGTACGCGCCCGGCTGCGGGACCGGGCGCCGGGACCGGCCGCCGACTCGGTGGTCATCGGCCCGATCTGCCTGGATCTGGCGCTGCATCGGGTGGCGGTGGACGGGCGCTGGACGGCGCTGAGCTATCGCGAGTTCCTGCTGCTGCGGCATCTGATGGAGGCCGACGGCCGGGCCTGCGACCGGTCGGAGTTGCTGCACGCCGTCTGGGGGATGACCTTCGACCCCGGCAGCAACGTCGTCGACGTGACCGTCCGCCGGTTGCGCGCCAAGCTGGACCACCCCGACCGGATCGAGACCGTACGCCATGTCGGCTATCGCTTCGCCACTCCGTAACAAGCCGTCCGCGGACAAGCCGCCCAAGCACAAGCCGCCCAAGAACAAGCTGCCCAAGCACAAGCTGCCCGAGTCGTTCCGGCTGGGCTGGCCGCTGCGGTTCGTCTGGCTCGTGGGCGCGGCCGTCTGCGCCACCGCGATGTGGCTGCTCCCGGGCACCGCGACGATTCCGTTCCACCTGATGTGGATCGGGCTGTCGCTGCTCTACGGCTTCACCCGGTGGCGCCCGGTCGAGCTCGCCGTCATGGTGGGCGTGACCGCCGCCGCGACCGGCGCGATCCTCGTCAGCCATGCGGCGGGCGGCCGGATCGAGTGGCTGGAGACGCTCGAGGTCCCGCTCAGCGTCGCCTTGATCGCCGTGACCGCCGCCCTGGTCCGCCGCCGCCACCTGGCGTTGCTGGCGCTGGCCGACTCCGCCGACCGGGATCGTCAGGTCGCCGAGGCCCGGCAGCATCTGATGCGGCAGGTCGCCCACGAGCTGCGTACGCCGATCACGGTGGCGCGGGGCTTCACCGAGTTGATCGCCGACCGGCACGCCGATCCGGGGACTCGCGAGGACTCCGACACCGTGCTGGCCGAGCTGGACAAACTCGCCCGGATCACGCAGCGGCTGGTGACGCTGATCGACGCCGACGGCGCGTACGTCCCGGAGGCGCTGGACCTTCCGGCCGAGGTGACCCGGATCGTCCGGCGCTGGACGCCGGCCGCCGACCGGGAGTGGTCCTGGGCGTGCTCCGCCGGAACGGTGGTCGCCAACCGCGACCGGTTGGAGGCGGTGCTGGACTGCCTGCTGGACAACGCGGTCAAGTTCACCGGCCCCGGCGACCGCATCGCAGTCCGGGGCGAGGCCGACGACGTGGCGTGGACGATCACGGTCACCGACAGCGGTCCCGGGCCGACGCCGGGCGGACCGGGCACCGGCACGAGTCTGGGGCTGGTGATGGCCCGGACCGTCGTGGCGGGCTGGGGCGGCGACATACGCCTGACGCACGAGCCCCCGACGGGGACGACGGTCACGCTGCGGGTGCCCGCCACCCCGCCGGGCAGCAGATGACAGTCCTGTCACGCGGCTGATCTTCGGCGGCCGCCGCTTCTAGGCTGGGACTCGCGTCGGTGCGGGTAGGTGCGCTGGACGCGGTCGGTCCGTCTGTCCTCCCCGACAGGCTCCATCGAGCGCCCGCTTCTGCTGCAAACAGGCGGGTCGCGGACCCAGTGTGACCGGGGCGCGGGACAAACCGGCATCGTCGGCGCCCCGGTCACCCTCCTTCGCGAATCGCCCGCATCAGCGATGATGAGCACGTGTCGCGCAAAGCTCCGGCGGTCGTGGCGATCGCCCTCGCGGTGCTGGGCGTCGTCGGGGTGGCCGCACGGCTCGACTCCCCCGGCGACGGCTCCGTGGTGCCGCTCGGCTGGTCCGCCTTGCGCCCGGACGGGGTCGTCGTGGAGGTCCCCGACCCGGGCGGGACGATCCTGCGGACGGGGGATCTGGTCGTCGGGATCGACGGGCGGGCGCTGAACGAGGGACTCGGCACGGTCGAACGTCCCGCCCTCGGCGCCGCACTCCCCTACGACGTCGCCGGGCGGACCGAGCAGGTCACGGTCACCCGGCCCCAGATCGGGCCGCTGGCCGAGCAGGCCTGGGGCAATCTCGTCTTCGTCCTGACGCTGGCGGCGCTGGCCGTCGCCCTCTACGTACGCCGTCCCGAGGAGCGCTCGACCGGGCCGTTGCTGGTGCTCGCGGCCGGGCTGCTCGGCAGCACCGCCGTCGTGGTCGCCGGGCTGCCGGTGCTGTCGCTGGCGCTGGGCGGGCCGCAGTTCTGGCTGTTCCACCTCAACGCCGTCGGGGCGTACTCGATCGCCTGGGGCGCGTTGCTCGCCTTCTCGCTGACCTTCACCCGGGACCACCCCTGGGGTTCTCGTCGCACGGTCGGGCTCGCCTACGCCGTACCCCTTGCCGTGATGCTGGCGCTCAGCCTGGTCGCCGGACTGGCCGAGAGCAATCCGTTGCGCGCCCTGGCCTGGATCCACACCGGAGAGACCACGGTGGCCGGACTCTCGCTGGTCGCGGCGGTGATCTCCTGGGTCGTGTGCTACCGCCGCACGAGCGCCCCGATGCGCGGGCGGCTGCGCTGGCTCGGCGGTGGCGGCGTGCTCACGGCTGTGCTGGGCATCGTCGGCTGGCACCTGCCGCAGGTGGTCACTGGGCATCCGGCCCTGCCCTGGGGCGCGCTCGGATTGTCCGGCCTGCCGTTCGTCGCCGGGATCGGCGTGGCGTTACGGCGGCATCGACTGTTCGACATCGAACGGCTGGCGAACCGATCGCTCGTCTACGCCTCGACGGTGGCCGTCCTGGTCGCCGGGTACGCGCTCGCCGTCGGCCTGCTCGCCAGCGTCCTGCGGCTGTCCGGCTCGGTCGCGGCGGCGCTGGCCGCGGCCGGGGCGGCATTGGCGTTGGCCCCGTTGCGGGCGGCCGCTCAACGAGCCGTCGACAAGATGATGTACGGCGACAGGCATGATCCAGCCGGTGCCCTCGATCGTCTCGGCACGCGACTCCAGGCGGTGCTGCTGCCGGCCGACGTGCTGCCCGCGCTGGTGGAGACGGTGGCGCGGTCGCTGCGCGTCCCATATGCCGCGATCGATCTGGCCGACGGCGCGGGCGGGTTCGCCGTCGCGGCCGAGCACGGCCCGGCGAAGGCGGCCGAGTCGATCCACACCGAACCGGTGCACTACCAGGGTCAGACCGTCGGCCGGTTGCGCGTGTCGGCGCGGGGCCGCGACGATCCGCTCGACCCCGTCGACCTGTCGTTGCTCGGCTCGCTCGCGCAGCAGGCCGGACCGGCGGTGCAGGCCGTCCGGCTGCACGACGATCTGGTGCGGTCGCGGGCCGAGGTCGTCGCGTCCAGAGAGGACGAACGCCGGCGGCTCCGGCGAGATCTCCACGACGGGCTCGGGCCGACGCTGGCGGCGATCGGGCTGAAGGCCGGGCTGGCGGCGCGCGGCGTACCGGAGGATTCGGCCGCGCATGCCGCGCTCACGGAGATCGCCACCGAGGCCACTGCCTCGCTGGGCGACGTGCGCCGCCTGGTCGAGGCGCTGCGTCCGCCCGCCTTGGACGAGCTGGGCCTGGTGGGGGCTGTCCGCTCGCGCGCCGCCACGCTCGCGGGCGAGGTCACGATCTCGGTGAGCGGCGACGGCGCACCGGGTCCGCTTCCGGCCGCGGTCGAGACGGCGGCCTACCGCATCGCGGTGGAGGCCATGACCAATGTGGTACGCCATTCGGGCGCGACGAAGTGTGTGGTCGGGATAACGCTGCGACCGGAGTCCGTCGAGGTCACCGTGTCCGACGACGGCCGGGGCATCGATCCGGCGAAGGCGGCCGGCGTCGGCCTGCGGTCGATGCGTGAGCGCGCCGCCGAGGTCGGCGGCGAAGTCTCGATAGGCTCAGGCACCGGTGGCGCCGGTGGAACCGGTGGCGGCACCCGGGTGCACGCACACCTGCCGATTACCGCCGTCTGACGGGAGGACCGGATGATCCGGGTGCTGGTCGCCGACGACCATCCGATGTTCGTGTCGGGGCTGAGCGCGCTCCTGGCCGCCGAGGAGGACCTCGCCGTCGTCGCCGTCTGCGCGACCGGCGCGGAGGCTCTGCGGGAGGCCGTCGCGCGGCAACCCGACGTCGCCGTGCTCGACGTGAACATGCCCGACGGCGACGGGCTCACCGTCACGGCGGCGCTGCGCTCGCAGGGGCTGGCGACCCGGGCGCTGATCCTGACCATGTACGACGACGACGAGAACGTCCTGGCCGCGCTGCGGGCGGGAGCGTACGGGTATGCGTTGAAGGGCTCCGGTCCGGAGGAGATCGTCTCGGCGGTCCGGGCGGTGGCCCGCGGCGAGGCGGTGTTCGGGGCTGGCATCGCGGCGAAACTGCTCGGTCACTTCGCCAAGGCCGCCTCGACGTCGCCGTTTCCCCAGCTCACCGAACGCGAGCATGAGGTGCTCGGGTTGCTCGCCCGGGGCATGGACAACACCGCCATCGCCCGGCGGCTCGGGGTCAGCGGCAAGACGGTCCGCAACCACGTCTCGAACGTGATCACGAAACTGCACGTCGCCGACCGTTCCGGCGCCGTGATCAAGGCCCGGGAGGCGGGCCTCGGCGGGTAGCGGTCGGCCGGCGCAGATTCCTGGGCCGCCCGGGACATCGTCCCGTGACATCGGGACGCCGCCCGGCCGACGCTGACGGCATGAATTCGGGCTGGACCGGTGTCGCCGGATGCGTCGCGGCTTGGCTGGTGGTGGCCACGGCCGCCGTCGGCTACCGCCGTGTCGCCCGGCGCGGCGGCGTACGCCCGGCGGCCGTGGCGCTGACCCTGCTCGGGATCTCCGCCGCGGTCCTCACCGTCGCCACCGTGGCGCAGCTGGCCTACCCGGCCGCAGACCTCGGCGTGCCCTGGTACGCCGCGATCGTCTCCGGAGCCGTGGGACTCGGCCTCTACACCGCGGCGGCGCTGTCAGATCCGAGGGGGAAGACCATGAGAACCGTCTACAAAGTCCTCGCGTACGCCGTCGCCGGGCTCGTCGTCGTCCAGGCGATGTCGATCGCGTGGATGGTGGCCGGCCTGGGGAGTTGGGTGGACGGCGGCGGCGTGTTCGACAAGTCCGTGATGGAAAGCGACGGGCCGCTGCCGTTCCCCGAGGTCGTCGGGATCATCGTGCACGGCATCAACGGCGGGATGCTCATCCCGCTCGTCGCTCTGCTGTTGCTGATCTCGTCGTTCTTCGCCAAAGTGCCCAAGGGCGTGTGGTTCGGGGCCGCCGTCCTGGTCCTCGTCGCGATCCAGGCGATGCTCGGGTACGCGCACCTGCCGATCGCTGGCATGATCCACGGTGGCAACGCGTTGTTGTTGTTCGCCACCGCGCTCTACACCGCTCGCCGGGTGGGCCGAGACACCGGGGCGGCCGACGTCCCGGCGACGAAGGACGCCGTCGCGTCATGAGGAAGGCCCGCCCGCTGATCGCCGTCGCCGCCACCCTGCTCGTGCTCGGTCCGGTGGGATGGTGGTGGCAGGACAGTCTGCTGCCCGACGCGTACTCCCTCATGAGCATGGGGCACGTGGAGCTGGGCGGCGCGGCGGGCGGCGACCACCCCGCACACGGCGCGAGGTCGATCACCGAGCTGGTCGCGGACCGGAACCGGCCCGCGGACGTGACGGTGACGCTCACCGCGCGCCAGGACGGCGACCGGTACACGGTGAACGGCACGACGCCCGGCCCGGCGATCTTCGCCCGGGCCGGGCAGCTGGTCCAGGTACGCCTGGTGAACGCGGACGTGACCGGCGGTGTGACCCTGCACTGGCACGGCGTCGACGTGCCGAACGCCGAGGACGGCGTCGCGGGCGTCACCCAGGACGCGGTACGCCCCGGTGGCGAGCACGTGTACCGATTCGTGGCGCCGGAGCCGGGGACGTTCTGGTCCAGGTCTCGCACGAACAGGTGGCGCGTGGCCTGTTCGGAGCGCTTGTCGTGCTGCCCGCTCAGCCATCCGATGTAGACACGGTGGCGACGGCCCACCTCTACGGCGGCACGCACACGATCAACGGATCCCCCACCGATCTGCGAGTGGCCGCCCACACCGGGCAGACCGTCCGGGTGCGGGTGATCAACACGGACAACGGCCCGATGTCGGTGTGGGTGACCGGCGCGCCGTTCCGGATCGCCGCCGTCGACGGGACCGACCTGCACGAACCCGGCGACGTCCGGGACGTCTCCGTGCTGCTCACCGCGGGCGGCCGGGTCGACCTGCTCCTCACCATGCCGGCCACACCCGTACGCGTCCAGCTCGGCGGGCCGCTGTCGGTCGTCCTCGGCTCCGGCGACGTTCCACCGGCTCCGCAGCCGAGGACGGCAGTCGATCTGCTCTCCTACGGTGCCCCGGCCGCGCTGGGCTTCGATCCGGACCGGCCGGACCGGACGTTCCGCTACGAGATCGGCCGCCGCCCGGGCTTCGTCGACGGCCGCCCCGGAATGTTCTGGACCGTCAACGGCCGGTTGTTCCCGGACGTCCCGATGTACGTCGTCCACGAAGGCGACGTCGTCCGGATGACGATCGTGAACCGCAGCGGCGAGGTGCATCCGATGCACCTGCACGGCCATCACGCGGTGGTGCTCAGCCGCGACGGCGTACGCGCGACCGGCAGCCCGTGGTGGATCGACTCGCTCAACGTCGGCGACGGGGAGACGTACGAGATCGCCTTCGTGGCCGACAATCCCGGCATCTGGGCCGACCACTGTCATAACCTGAAACATGCCGCTGACGGCCTGCTCGCGCACCTGATGTACGCGGGGTACACCACCCCGTACGTGCTCGGCCCGGCCAGCGGCAACGAACCGGAGTGAGGTGCCGGCGATGCGCTGGTTCGCGATCATCAGCGGCGTGATCGGCCTCCTGGCCGACGTCCTCCTGGTGCTCTTCTACGTGGTGGCGCAGCCGTGGACCGGCACGCCGCGCGACACCTGGCTCGGCTTCGCCAACGACTGCCTGGTCATCGTCCAGTACGCCGCGTTGCTACCGGTGGTGTTCCTGCTCAGCACCCGTCGAGTGTGGACGATCGTCGGTGCGGTCGCCGCCGCGACCGTTGTGGTGTTCCAGTTGCTGCTGGTGACCGGGGCGATGCCGTTCGAGACCCAGGTCGGGTTCGTCTCCGCCGCCTCGATCGCGTCGATGCTGTGGGCCGGGTTCGCCGGACTGCCCCTGGGCGGCGTCGTACGCACCCTGAGCCGGATCCTCCTCATCGGGCTCCCGGTTGCCCTGGCCGCCTTCCTCGCCGGCACCCTGGTGACGATGGTCACCGACGTCTCCTGGGCCTGGGTGGCCGGCGGCGCGGTCGGGGCGGCGCTCTGGTTCGTCTTCCCGACCTGGGCCCTCGTCCTGGGCCTGACCGCCGCCGCGCCCTCGTCCCACCCCGCGCCCTCCGCGCCTCCGGCGCCGTCCGGCCCTGCGGCCCCTTCGGCGCCCTCCGCCCCTTCGGCTCCCTCCGCCCCTTCGGCGCCCTCCGCGCCTCCGGCCCCTTCGGCGCTGGATCAGGGATCCGGGTCGAATCTTGGCCCATGATTCGACGTCAGCCGAAGCTTGACGGTGGCCGGTGCACCCGCG
>NZ_JBFAHM010000003.1:610535-618017 GCF_040654195.1 Hamadaea sp. NPDC050747 | reverse complement strand
GACCAGCACGCCCTACGACGAAGCCACCGCCTGGACCAGCAACCAGCAAGACCAACAACTCGCCGCTTGACAGTCCAGCCGCATGGGATGTCTAACCCCTTGTCGCTGACGCATGGCGCTGGACGCATGGCGCTGGACGCATGGCGCTGGACGCATGGCGCTGGATCAGGGTTCGCGGTCGAATCTTGAGCCAAGATTCGACCCGGAACCCTGATCCAGCGCTAACGGTCGGCTAGGGCGTAGGCGGCGACGCGGACGGCGGCGGTGACCGTGGTGACGGCGTCGGCGTCCGGCGCGGCCGAATGGAAGGCGTTGGGACCCATCCCGACCAGGGCGCGTACCTCTTCTGGGGTCAGCTGGAGCGAGAACGTCAGCTCTTCCGCCTCCACCAGGTCGAACTCCCGCAGGGTGGCGGCCAGCCGCTCGGCCTTGTCCGGGTCGACGTCGAGCAGGCCGTAGCGGTCCCGCAGCTCGGCGAGGTGCTGCGGCAGCGGCGTGACGACCACCAGGCGGCCGTCCGGGCGCAGGACACGGCGGAACTCCGCCCCGTTGCGGGGCGCGAAAACGTTCAGCAGGACGTCGAGGCACCCGTCGGCCAGCGGCAGCCCGGCCCACACGTCGGCGAGCACGGCTTCGGCCCGGGGATGTACGCGAGCCGCCCGGCGCAACGCGGGTTTGGCCACGTCAAGGGCGATCCCGGCGGCCTCCGGCGCGGCGTCCAGCGCCCCGGCCAGGTAGTAGCCGGTGCCCGCGCCGATGTCGGCGATCAGCGTCGCCGACGGGGGAACGAGGCGCGCCACCGCTGTGCGTACCCCTTGGTAGTGACCGGCCTGGAGGAACGCGGACCGGGCGGCGACCATCTCAGCCGTGTCGCCCTCGGGCAGCTTGCGCCCCGCGCCGAGGTGGACGTAGCCCTGCCGGGCGCGGTCGAAGCTGTGGCCGCGCGGGCAGCGCAGCGAGCCGTCCGCGGGCTGGAGCGTCTCCTGGCAGACGGGGCAGCGCAGGGCGGCCAGAACGGATGTGATCATGCGGTCTCCGATATCGTCATCACATGGTCGCACCCAGCTACGCCGAGCTCGTCAACGCCCCGAAGGCCCTGCTCCACGACCACCTCGACGGCGGCCTGCGTCCCGCGACCATCGTCGAGCTGGCCGCCGAGATCGGCCACGAGCTGCCGGAGACGGATCCGGACGCGCTCGGGCGCTGGTTCTCCGCCGCCGCCGACTCCGGTTCGCTGGAGCGCTACCTGGAGACCTTCGGGCACACCGTGGCGGTCATGCAGACCAAGGCGGCGCTGCGCCGGGTGGCCGCCGAGTGCGCCCTCGACCTGGCCCTGGACGGCGTGGTCTACGCCGAGGTCCGGTACGCCCCCGAGCAGCACCTGGAGAACGGGCTGACGCTGGCCGAGGTGGTCGAGGCGGTGCTGGAGGGGTTCGCCGAGGGCACCGCGCAGGCCGCCGCGCAGGACCGGACCATCCGGATCGGCTGCCTGCTGACGGCGATGCGGCACGCCGCCCGGTCGATGGAGATCGCCGAGCTGGCAGTGGCCTACCGGGACGCCGGGGTGGTCGGCTTCGACATCGCCGGCGCCGAGGCGGGCTACCCGCCCACTCGTCACCTCGATGCTTTCGAATATCTACAGCGTGAGAATTTTCACTTCACCATCCACGCCGGCGAGGCCTTCGGCCTGCCCTCCATCTGGCAGGCCATTCAGTGGTGCGGCGCCGACCGGCTCGGGCACGGGGTGCGGATCGTCGACGACATCACCGGGGAACCCGGACGCCGGCAGCTCGGGCGCTTGGCGGCTTATGTCCGAGATAAGCGGATTCCGCTGGAACTCTGTCCATCCTCGAACGTGCAGACCGGCGCCGCCGCGTCGATCGCCGAGCACCCGATCGGCCTCCTACGGGATCTGCGCTTCCGGGTCACCGTCAACACCGACAACCGGCTCATGAGCGGCACGTCGATGAGCCGGGAGATGGCGCTGCTGGTGGAGGCCTTCGGCTACGGCTGGCCGGAGCTGCAATGGTTCACCATCAACGCGATGAAGAGCGCGTTCATCCCGTTCGACGAGCGGCTGGCCATCATCAACGACGTCATCAAGCCGGCGTACGCGAAGCTGATCGGAACCGCGTAGTCACCGTCAGTGACTTTTGGTGGGATGTCGCCAGCGCGGTATTACCCAAGTGTCCTGATGTTTCTCCCCAGTTGTGGGAACTGGGGCAGGCTGGCCTTTTGCTTTATCGCCCAACGTGATGGAATCTCGGGGGTCGGCCTTAACGCGGTCGGCAGTTGATTGCTGAGCAACGGCGTGGCGGATCGCCCACGACTGTGGGTAGCGTGTGCGGGGCCAGCGAGCGCTGCGGGCCGAAGGCGGCCCGTTGTGGGAAGGACGGTGACGTGAGCAAGCGGCCAGGATCGGAGAGTTCGGTCCTTTCGCGTCTCCGTCGACCGGCGGGTCGACTCCGGGACATGCCCATCTGGGCCAAACTGGGTCTCATCATGGTGGTGCCCACGCTGGCCACCATCGTCGTCGGTGTCAACGGTCTCGTCGGCCAGATGGATACGGTCGAGCTGGCGGACCGCGCGCGTACCTTCGCCAACCTCAACACCGAGGCCGGGGAACTCACCCACGAGCTGCAGGAGGAGCGGGCCAAGGCGGTCATGGCGCTGGGCGCCGGCACCGACAAGGCCGCCCGCCAGACGGCGTTGAGCGCGCTCGACCAGGTCATCTCGGCGACGGACAAGGCCAAGGACGACTACCTCCAGCAGGTGCAGTCGCTGTCGACCGACGGTCTGCCGGCCAAGTTCACCGCGACCCTGGAGAATGTCACGCAGGGTCTGCAGGCGCTCGGCCCGGTCCGGGACAGCACGAAGAACGCCAAGTCCGTGTCGAGTGACGTCGCGTCCACCTACAGCTCGATCATCGGTGACCTGAACCAGTTGCGGGACTACACCGCCCGGCTGGCCGGCGACACCGCGCTGTCCGAGCGCATGCAGGCCGGCGCGCAGCTCGCGAAGTACAAGGAATATCAGGCGCAGAAGCGGATCGTCATTCTCAACGCGTTCGCCAGCGGCAACATGACGACCCAGTGGAAAGACGACTACATCGCCACCCTGATGGGCTCCGAGCAGGCGTTCAACGCGTTCAAGCTGCTCGCGACGGCCGATGAGTTCGAAGTCTGGACCACGCGCACCAGCGGCCGGGCGTTCCGTGAGGTCAGCCTCGACCAGGGTCTGATCGAATCGATGAGCTCGACCCAGATGTCCACCTTGGCGTTCACCGCCCAGAACTGGGACCAGTCGCACTCGGAGGCGGCCGACCTCGTCCGCAAGGTCGAGGAGAAGGTCGACGCCGACGCGGCGGCCGAGGCGACCCGCGTGCGTGACAACGTCACCCGGCAGGTCCTCGTCCAGACCGGTCTGCTGCTCGGCGCGCTCATCCTGGCGATTCTGTTCGCCTGGCTCGTCGCCCGCTCGATGGCCCGCTCGCTGCGCGAACTGCGCCACGGCGCGCTCAACGTCGCCCAGTACGGGCTGCCCCAGGCGGTCGCCCGGCTGCGGGACCCCTCGATCTCCGCGCAGCTGTCCCCGGCCCAGGTCGCGACCCAGATCGCCGATCCGCTGCCGGTCCGCAGCTCCGACGAGTTCGGTCAGGTGACCGAGGCGTTCAACGCCGTCCACCTGGAAGCCGTGCGTACCGCGGCCGAGCAGGCCGCCCTGCGGTCCTCGGTCGCGACGATGTTCGTCAACCTGGCCCGTCGTTCGCAGATCCTGGTCGACCGGCTCATCGGCCACCTCGACCGGCTCGAACGCGGCGAGGAGGACCCGGACCGCCTGGCCGAGCTGTTCCAGCTCGACCACCTGGCCACCCGAATGCGCCGTAACGACGAGAACCTCCTGGTGCTCGCCGGCGCCGACTCGACCCGGGTCCAGCGTGACCCGGCGTCCCTCGTGGACGTGCTCCGCGCCGCGCAGTCCGAGGTCGAGCACTACACCCGCATCGAGTTCGGCACGGTCGACCGGGACATCGAGGTCGCCTCGCACGCCGTCAACGACCTCGTCCACCTCGTCGCCGAGCTGTTCGACAACGCGACCGCGTTCTCGCCGCCGGACTCGATCGTCATGGTCGAGGCGCGGCGGGTCGGCGACCGCGCCGTCCTCTACGTCGAGGACCAGGGCATCGGCATCTCCAACGAGATGCTGGCCGACATCAACGAGCGGCTCGCGACGCCGCCCATGGTCGACGTGGCGGTCTCCCGGATGATGGGCCTCGTCGTGGTCGCGCGGCTCGCCGCCCGCCACGGCGTCAAGACCGAGCTGCGGCCGGCCACCGACCGGGGCACCATCGCCGACGTGACGCTGCCGCAGTCGGTGCTCGTGCCGCGGGCGCTCTCCGGCCGGGGCCAGGCCCCGAGCCGACCCGTCACCCCGCAGCCACAGCCGGCCCAGACGCCGCCGCGGTCGCCGTTCGCCCAGCCGCTGGCGCTGGAGAGCGGGCCGGTGCAGCGGCAGACGCCGCCGCAGCGCCCCGGGCCGGCCGGTCGCCCGGCGTACGAGCAGCCCCCGCCGCGGGTGTTCGAAGCTCCGTCCGCTCCGGTCGTCCCGCCGATGCCCGAGCCGGTCAACGGCCGCTCGATGCCCGCGTGGTCCGACCTCACCGGGGCCAACGGCCGCTCGGCCGCCCCGGTCAACGGCTCCGGCGCGCCCGACCACGATCCACTGCCGACCCGCCGTCCGCAGGAGAACTGGACGGTCGACGGTGAGCTGATGTCCGACGGCGTGGGCATCCCGCGCCAGATGCCGACCTCGCCCGAGGCGATGCCGACGACGGGTACGCCGCCGATCAGCAGCGTCCCGGTCAGCGGCTACCCGGTCAGCGGTGCTCCGGTCAGCGGCTACCCCGTCAGCGGCGTACCGGTCAGCTCCAGCCCGGTCAGCTCGGCTCCGGTCAGTTCGACCCCGGTCAGTGGACCGGGGAGCGCCACGCCGACGGCTCCGTCGCTGCCGGTCTGGCCGCCGGTCACCATGCCGACGACGCCCAACATCCCGGTCACGCCGTCCATCGGCGAGGCGCTGCCGCAGCGCCCGACCGAGCGGACGCCGGACTACCCGGCCGTTCCGGCGGCCCAGGCGGAGCCGCGGCCGACCCTCGCGTACGTGCCGCCCGCTCCGGCCATGCCGGAACGGCAGGTGCCGCCGGCCGACGAGACGATGGAACTGCCGATCTTCCGTGAGCTGGAGTCGGCCTGGTTCCGGACGCGCAAGCCGGCCGCCGGTGAGCTGGCCGACGCCGCCGACGCCTCGGCGACGGCGCAGTTCCCCCGGATCACCGCGGAGACGGCGGCCGGGCAGTACGCCACCGTTCCCGCGACCGAGCAGGCCACGGGGCAGTATCCGACGGTTGCCGGCGGGGGCTCGCGGGACGGAGCGGAGCAACAGCGTTCGAGCACGATGGCGGGTAGTGCAGGCATGGGGAGCAACGACCGGCCCTCGGGCTACACGGTTCCGGCGCCGTACGCGCCGAGCTGGCAGACGATCGCCGACGACGGCTGGAAGGCCGCCACGGCCGCCGCGTCCGCGACGAACGAGGACGCGAGCGAGGTGACCGGCTCCGGCCTGCCCAAGCGGGTTCCGATGGCGCAGCTGGTCCCCGGTGGTGTGGACAAGGGCGGCACGACGCTGGAGCGGCGTACGCCCGAGGGTGTTCGCGGCCTGCTCTCCGCATACCACCGCGGTGTGCAGCGAGGCCGTACGCAGCAGAAAGACGATGACTCGACCGCTGGTTCGCACCCGAACGGGCGGCAAGGTGGCAAGGAGCATGAGGCATGACATCAACGCAGGATCTGGGTTGGCTTCTGGCCAACTTCGCGGATCGCGTCCCCGGAGTCGCCCACGCGGTCGCAGTCTCCGCCGACGGCCTGCTCCTGGCGTCGTCACGTGACCTGCCGCGGGACCGAGCCGACCAGCTGGCGGCGATCTCCTCCGGCCTGGTCAGCCTGACCCAGGGCGCCGCTCGGTGCTTCGAGGGCGGGGCTGTCCTCCAGACCGTCGTGGAGATGGACAACGGGTTCCTGTTCCTGATGTCCATTTCGGACGGTTCGTCGTTCGCCGTTCTCGCCGCGCGCAGTTGCGACGTCGGCCAGGTCGGTTACGAGATGGCGCTGCTGGTGGACCGGGTGGGCGACGCGCTCACGCCGGCGCCGCGGGCGGCGGCGGGCATGCTCAACTAACTGAACACGCGAGCGGTACCAACCCGCCGTGGAGGGTCCACAGCGGGTTTGGAAGGGGGTGAACGGCTAGATGGTTGAACGCGAAGAACCGACCGGTGCGCTGGTTCGGCCGTACGCCGTTACCCGAGGTCGCACCCGGCCCAGGCTGGAAATCGCGATCGAAGCGCTGGTGGAGACGACCATGCGAGGCCGGTCGGCACAGTCGACCAAAGGCGCGGGCCGGGAACACCAGCACATCGCCTCACTGTGCGACGGCCGCCTGCAGTCGCTGGCCGAGATCGCGGCGCGGATGCAGCTGCCGCTCGGCGTGGCGCGGGTTCTCATCGCTGATATGGCCGCGGATGGCCTCGTCGCGGTCTATGAGCCGACCTCGTTCGAGACCAATGACGCAGTAGGCACTGAGTTGCTGGAGAGGGTGCTGAGTGGACTTCGGAGGCTCTGAAATGTCGCACCGTCCTAACGCGGGACGGGTGACCTCGGCGAAGATCGTCATCGCCGGTGGCTTCGGCGTGGGCAAGACCACGCTGGTCGGCTCGGTATCGGAGATCACCCCGCTGACCACCGAAGCGATCATGACGTCTGCGGGCGTCGGGGTCGACGACACCCGGCAGGTGCCGGGCAAGACGACGACCACGGTCGCGATGGACTTCGGCCGGATCTCGATCGACCGCGACCTGATCCTGTACCTGTTCGGTACGCCCGGCCAGACCCGGTTCTGGTTCATGTGGGACGAGCTGGTGCGGGGTGCGATCGGTGCGGTCGTCCTCGTCGACACCCGGCGGTTGGCCGACTGCTTCGCGGCGATCGACTTCTTCGAGCACCGCAAGCTGCCGTACGTCGTCGCGATCAACTGCTTCGACGGCACGCAGTACCACTCCGAGCAGGACGTTCGCGACGCGCTCGCGATCTCCCCGGAGGTTCCGGTGCTGCCGTGCGACGCCCGCGGCCGGGAGTCCACCAAGCAGGTGCTGATCGGCCTGGTGGAGTACGTGCTGAGCATGCGGCGGACGCGTACCGGTATTCCGGCCTGACGCTGACCACGAAAAGAGCGGCCCCCTGACGGGAGCCGCTCTTTTCCGCATCTGCGGCTTTGGGCGCTGGCCGCTTTGGGCGCTGGCCGCTTTGGGCGCTGGCCGCTTTGGGCGCCGGCCGCTTTGGGCGCTGGCCGCTTCGGGCGCTGGCCGCTTTGGTCGCTGGATCAGGGTTGTAGGGGGGCAATTTGGCCAACTATAGGACGCGTAACCAGATT